>MIBE01000077.1:16513-23267 GCA_001829415.1 Spirochaetes bacterium GWF1_51_8 | reverse complement strand
AATTATCCTTTATTTATACAATTACTTAATAATTATAACGATTATTTCCGTGAAATTCAACAATTTATTTAAAATCCTAATTCGTAATGGGATAAAGAGTTGTGAAGTAAATAATAATTTCGTAAAAAATCCGCCTTCTCGATTGGCTTATATATAGAAGCAAGGAGGTTTTTATGTATAACGCCGATGCCAAATGGTACAAGGAGACGCCCGGGCGCAAACCGCAATACGCAAAGGAGCACCTGCTCGATACGGTGATCGCCTATATTTCCGGCGGGTACAACCAGACACAGATCGCGAACTCGATGGGGGTGCACCCGAACACGTTCTCGAAGTGGAAGAAACGTTATCCCGAGATCGAGGAAGCGATCGCGCATGGGAAGGAACTTTTGATAGGGCGTGCGGAGAATGCGCTCGTGAAACGGGCGTTGGGCTACAAGACGACTGTCGAAAAGCATATCGTCACACTCTACGGGTGCGAAAACCCGGATAAAAAACCGCGCCGTGTGGAAAAAATCATTACCGTCGAACGGGAAATCGCGCCCGACCTCGCGGCGGTGAAAACCCTTCTTTCCTACCTCGGCAAAAAGCTGGAGAAATCGAACAAGGAAGAGGTCGAGGACCGAATCAGCTGGTTTTTGGAGGGTCTGAGGGAACCCGACGAAGTTTCGGAGGATAACGATTCGGCGGAGACGGAGGACGGCCCCGAGCCGGAGAGTGTGGAAATACCGCCGGATAGCCATGAAGCGCGGGAAACGGCAGCGGTTACTCCCAACGCGCCGGAACAGGATAAAAATCATGAAAATCCCCGCGAAAACTATCCCTTTTATCCCTAATGATGGGGACGCCCCTTCGCGTCTTTCTCCGCTTGTCCTATGGTGGGGTGGAGCGGGGATGTTCTCCGCGGTCATCGGACGAAGCCGGGATGCCGCCTCTACCCGTTCTTGTAATCGTAATAGATATCCATCACCTGGATCGCGTAGAAATAGCTTTCCTTGCTGATCTGCACCGACTTCGGGTACGTCTTCATCTTCATGCCGTTGTAACGGTACAGCGCCTTCATCACGCTGCCGAGCTTTTCAAAATAGCCCGCGAGTTCGATCACGCCCATTTCGATATTGCGGTCGATATCGAACAGGACTTCGTCGGGGAGATGGTCGAAATCGGGATTAAGCACCTGCATCAAACCCTTAGCACCCGCCGAACTGACTACATCGGGAACGAAACGGCTCTCGGCGAAAATGACAGCGAGCACCAGTTCCGGATCGAGCTTATGCGTCTCGGAATAGCGGACCGCCGAGTCGACCACTGACGGCAGTATCGCGCGTTTCGCGTCGTTCATCTCGTTGTACGATTCGAGGATGGCGATAGTTTTCTCCACCAGCGCCTGTTTCATCCCGGCTTGTTTCTCAGACTCGCCCTGCGGCGCGGGATACCCCAGCAAGTGATGCCCCGGTATCGAACACACCGTGTCCGAATCGTAGCGGTACGTCAATATCGTAAGCCCCAGCTCTATCAGAAGAGCCGTGAGCAATACTCTGATTACTTTCATAATTTCCCTGCCCTAAAATATAATGCGAGGTTAATCCCGGTTCAAGCCCTTAAAATAGAGCTTCATTAACGCGGGAAACGTGGATATGACGGGAATGATCGTCCCGGCGATTATATACCGGTCGACCATTGCCTTATCCGTGATAAGTTTTAACTCGAAACCGGTAAACTTCATGATCTTCGCGATCTCGTCTATCGACGTCCCGATCAGGAACATCCCGAGCGAAGAACCGAGGTAACCGATCAATGCATATTTAATGACGATTGTGAATGTGATAAACGCTTTCGACGCGCCGAGGATACGGAGAATCCGGTAATAGTCGGTGCGGTTCAGTGTCGCGATCACGGTCGAGAACGCGATGGCGATGATCGACAGCCCGAGGATGACCCATTGCAATGCCCCGATCACGTTGTTGACGTTATCCCGGAGCGCCTGTATCTCGAGCGAGAGGGACTTCTCGGTCTCGACTAAAAATCCCCATGACTTGACCTTGTCGGAAACAGTCAACACCGAGTCGTGATCCTTGACCTCGATGAAGCAGTAGATGTATTCCTTATCCGACTCTTTACCCCGGAACTTGGCGTTATAGTAACGCGCCGCGTTGAGGGGAATCACAAGCGCGAGGCTGGGAACGTTATCGGTAAACCCGACCAGTTCGCCTGTCTCGACCGCGAAGCCGGGAATCGTCTTGAAACTCGACTGCCCGAAGAAAATCTGGGCATGCGCGCCGATCATCATTTTCTGGAGATTTTTATCAATTTTCGGCAGGCCGTTGGCGTCGGCCATACTCTGGTTATATGCGTCGAGAAGAACATTCGGTACAAGCATCGGCAACGGTTTCCCCGGGGCCCAGTCCAGCCATTTCTTCTGGTTAGCCTTCCCGGCGATGTCGTTTTTTATCATCGTATAAGGCGCGCCCACACATACGAGGTCTGTGCGGTAACGGATATTCAAGAGAGGGAAGAGCTTCGACAGGTCGATGATCGCCTGGACAGGAACCTGCACCGACATGTACGGGTGGATCTCCTTCACACCGCCGAGCTTCTGTATCTTCGCGAGATAGGTATCGGAGAGCACACTGCCCTCGGGTTTCTTCAGTTGTATCATACCTATCCCGCCCGCGGGTTTGGGAGTGACCTTGATAAAGTTCGGCGGGATCGATGTGGCGAACTTCTCATGGATATAGAAATTGAAGCTGTCGCCGACAATCTGGAACGCTCCCACACAGAATACCGCCACTATTATAGAAAAGAAGACGATCAGGCTGATAAAACGCTGACTGATTATTTCTTTCAGGGTAAGGAGAAAACGCTGAATCATTCCGTTTCCCCCTTCTTCTTCGTTTTAGGTTTGGCGTGTTTCGTGACAAGCTGTTCGGTGCGGGTGATCATGTTCTCGAAGTACTCCGATAGTTTATCCTTCGGGATCGAGATCAGCCGTCCGTCCACCATATCGAAAACGCGGTCGGCGCGATGGAGCATGTAGTCCTGGTGGGTCACGATGAGGATAGCCTTTTTCTCTTCCTCGGCGAACTTTTCGAGGATATGCGATATCTCGAGCGAAGTCGCCTTATCGAGATTGGCGGTGGGTTCGTCGGCGAGGATCAGGGGCGGATTGTTGATTAGAGCGCGGGCTATCGCGACACGCTGTTTCTGCCCGCCGGAAAGAAGCCCGGCCTTCATATATTTATGCTCGGTCATCCCGAGCCGTTCGAGCAAATGATCCATCCGTTCATGCACCGATTTGTTGACCTTGCCGCGAATCCTCGCGGGAAGGAGTATATTCGACGCGACGGTTTCCTCGTTGATGAGCTTGAATGTCTGGAAGATGAAGCCCATTTTACGGTTGCGGATCCACGCGGGCATGAGGTCGAGGAAGTAAATGATCCGGCGTTTCTGGAACGACACCTTTCCGTGCGATGGCGGGGTCAACCCGGCGATAATATTAAGCATCGTGGTTTTTCCGCACCCGGATTTCCCGGTCACCGCGACTATTTCACCCTCATTGATCTCAAGATCGACGCTGTGCAGGATTTGTTTCTTCTTTCCCGCGATGGTATAGAATTTATCGACGCCTTCGAGTTTTAGCATTTCCCTGCCTTAACAATTTCGTGCCGGTAATTTTAACATATTAGACGGAATAACACAAATTCCGTTTCAACCGGCGGGTTTTTTATCATTATTTTCGAGGGGATGAAAGTTGGAATGCGCTTTTTTCATCACGGAAGACGTGATATGCGTATATATCTGGGTCGTGGAGATGTCCGAATGGCCGAGCATTTCCTGCACCGAGCGCAGGTCCGCCCCGCTATTGACAAGATGGGTCGCGAACGAATGCCGGAGAGTGTGGGGCGAGACATCCTTCGCGATCCCGGCCTTGAGCGCACGCGTCTTGATGATCCCCCAGACCGTCACTCTCGACAGCGCTTTGCCGTTACGGGAAATAAACACCCGGTCGATCCGTTTATGCGCCCCGCATACAATCCCTCTATACGGCAAATAACGTTTCAGCTCGTTCATCGCCCGTTCGCCCATAGGGATGAGCCTCTCTTTGGAGCCCTTGCCGAACACCAGCACGAACCCGCGTTCGAAGTTCAAATTCCCCAGAGTCAGTCCGCAAAGCTCCGAGACCCGCAGACCGCACGAGTAAAGCATTTCGATGATGCACGTATCCCGGATATCCATCCAGTCGTCCTTGTCCACAGACAGCATCGCCTCGATCTCTTCATAAGTGAGGAACTCGGGGAGCGATTTCAGGTATTGCGGGGTTTCGATCAACGACGCGGGATTTTCATCGATCGCCCCGAGCCGTTCGAGGTAACGGTAAAACCCGCGCAATCCGGATATCTTCCGCGCGACCGTCCGGCTGGTCAGCCCGTGCTCGTGCAGAGAAACGATGAAATCGAACAGGTTCTCCCGTGTGGCCTTTTCGACAGGAGTATCGCCGAGGAATTCCGCGAGGTTCTCAAGGTCGTCGGTATACGCCTGTACCGTGTTTTCCGAAAACCGGCGTTCGAAACGGAGATGGGCGAGAAAATCCGCGATAGCATTCATCGAAAAGCCTCCCGTAGTATTATCGGAAGCGCGGGCGTTTTCCGCGAGATTTCATTTCCCCGCCCATGGAAAAATATTTCACGTTACCATTTCACTTTTTAGGAGTTAGAATAGTAATATCTTACAGAAGGGCAAATTTTCCGGGAACGCACTCATGAAATTTACCGGTTTCTAAATAAGAAAGGTTATTTAAATGAGTTAATTAGTAATGACTTTCCCGGCAGAGTTACCTGGATATTGGATTGGCGGTTGATTCAAAAAAGGAATCGGTCTTACCTAGCCTCGCTCACGCGGGGCTTTTCGTTTTTTAACGGAACATGATCGCGTTTTTCAACAACTGCATCGACGCGTTCAGCTCGTCCGCATCCTGAAGAAGCGGAATGTACTCGCCTTCCATCGCCGGCGACGTGATATCGATAAACTTCAACGTATTCGCGGACTGGGCCTGATCGAACGCTTCCAGCTTTTCCAATGCGTCGTTCCGCGCATCCGAAGTCGAGTTCAATAACACCGCAATATCCTGATCGCTCATATGATAAGCCGCGACGATGTGTATCAGGGCTTTTTCTAACGAAGAAAACTTATCTTTTGCCGAAGTAAGTATCGAAAGGATATCGGCGTTATTTTTCGCCTGTTCGAACAGGAGAATGGCGTCCGATGCGGACTTTCCGGCCTGACCGAGAAGCCGCCCGTATTCGTTCGCCGCCGCGGCGGATTTATCGGCCTGTCCGCATGACAGTACCGCCAGCAGCACCGTAAAACAGAGCGCGTTTTTCATGGCCGCTCCTTGTCTATTTTTTCTTGATATCGTCCATCTTGATATTTTTCAGGTACGCGCCGAGTGTCCCGAATCCCGCCTGCTCATTCGCCGCCGGTTTCGCCGTCACGGTTTCCTTCACGGGGACGGGCTTTTTAGCCGGTTTCGGGGATTCTTCCTTTTTCACGGCGGGCTTGGGTTGACCGGGCTTCACTTCAGTCTTACGGCTCAGGCTGATCCGTTTCCTCACAGGGTCCATTTCGATAATCCGGCATTCGACCACATCGCCGACCTTAATCACTTCCGACGGGTCTTTCACATAACGGTCGCTGAGTTCGGAGATATGCAGGAGCGCGGTCTCCTTGATCCCGAGGTCTACGAACGCCCCGAACGGGACGACGTTTTTGATCTTGCCCTTCACCGTCATCCCAGGCTTAAGGTCTTCGAACGTTACTACGCCTTTTTGAAAGATCGGAGCGGGATATCCCTCGCGCGGATCGCGGTTCGGCTTCTTGAGTTCTTCGACAATATCCCTGATCGTCGTCTCGCCCACATTGAACTTCCCGATCAAGTCCTTCTGCACCGTTTTATCGATCGGCTTCTGCTCGCCGATCAGTCTCATGATCTCAAGCGCGATCGTATAGTTCTCGGGGTGTACCCAAGAGTTATCCAGGGGATTTTCACTCTCGGGAACCTTCAGGAACCCGGCGGCCTGCTCGAACGTCTTCGGGCCCATTCCCGGGACTTTCATCAGCTCGTCACGGCTTTTGATCGCGCCGGACTTATCCCTATACTGGACTATATTTTTCGCGATAGTCGTATTGATCCCGGAGACGTACTTCAGGAGCGACCATGATGCCGTGTTGATATTCACGCCGACATTGTTGACCACGGACTCGACCACTTCGTCGAGGGATTCCGCGAGCGACTTCTGGTTCACGTCATGCTGGTACATCCCGACCCCGATAGACTGCGGGTCGATCTTGACCAGTTCCGCGAGCGGGTCCTGCAGACGGTGCCCGATCGAGATCGCGCCCCGGATCGTGAGATCGAGTTCGGGGTATTCCTCGCCCGCGAGCGGCGACGCCGAATAGACGCTTGCGCCGTCCTCCGCCACGACCGTATATTCCACATCGAGCTTGTTCTCCGCGATAGTCGCCGCGACCAGTTCCTGCACCTCGTGCGACCCGGTTCCGTTACCCACGGATATCAGCCGGATATCGAACTTTTTAATCGCTTCCGCCATCAGCTTCTTCGCTTCCTCGGGCTTGTGCTGGTAGAACATGAAGTACGAGAGGAACTTGCCGTTCTCGTCCAACGCCGCGCACTTCGTACCGGTGCGGATACCGGGATCGATCCCGAGCACACGGGTTCGCTTGATCGGCGGCTGGA
>MIBE01000077.1:4592-16494 GCA_001829415.1 Spirochaetes bacterium GWF1_51_8 | reverse complement strand
TTCCGAAAAGATCGAGATACTCTCGCCTTCCGCCTCGTCCCATTGAGTGCCTCGGATATCGCGGAGCACCGCCGGAAAGAGCAGGCGCTTCAGGCCGTCGGAAACGGCGCTCTTATGGTAAAAGTTCGGGGCGGTATAACGTTTCTGAATCTCGGCCTCGGCGTTCTCCATATCGAAGTCCACCTTGACCGCGAGTTCGCCCTCGCGTTCGCCCCTGTTGATCGCGAGGATACGGTGAGACTTCAGTGTCGACACCGGCTCTTTATAGTCGTAGTACATCTTGTATACGCTCTCTTCGGCGTTCTTGAGTCCGTTGATCACGACCTGTCCGTACTTGACGACAAAATTCTTCGACGAAGCGCGGTTATCCATATCCTGCGCGATCCGTTCGGCGATAATATCCATCGCGCCCTGTAACGCATCGTCGCGGTTCTCCACGCCCTTTTCGGCGTCGACAAACTGCAGCGAGGCCTTTTCCAGCTCCGGGTCGGTTAACGTGACCATCATATCCGCGAGCGGTTCGAGCCCCTTCTCGATAGCGATCATCGCGCGGGTTTTCTTTTTCTGTTTATACGGCGCGTAGATATCTTCGAGTTCGGACAGTGTCATACATTTCATGATATTCGCGTAAAGCTCCTCGGAAAGGAGACCGCGCGAGAAAATATTCTGGAGGATTTCGATACGCCGGGTTTCGAGATTGGTATATTGAGTGAGAAGGTGCGAGATATCGCGGACCTGTATCTCGTCGAGAGACCCGGTCGCTTCCTTGCGGTAACGCGAGATGAACGGGATGGTGTTGCCTTCCTTGATGAGTACGACCGTCGCGCGCACCTGCCGTTCGGAGACATCGATCTCCCCGGAGATACGTCCGATGATCTGCCCCTCGTCGACAGCCAGACCGTTAATATAAGCGTCGTTGAGTTCCATAATCCCTCCCGGAATGTGAAGGGATATTTTAGCGCGAAACCGTGAAAAAGTAAAGGTACTGCGTACGGCTAAACCCATTACGAAAGTGAGAGGAGCTATCAGCAGTCAGCCTGCGACCATTAATTGTTCTCAACCGCAAGAGGTACTGCGTACAGCTAAACCCATTACGAAAGTGAGAGGAGCTATCAGCAGTCAGCCTGCGACCATTAATTGTTCTCAACCGCAAGAGGTACTGCGTACGGCTAAACCCATTACGAAAGTGAGAGGAGCTATCAGCAGTCAGCCTGCGACCGTTAATTGTTCTCAACCGCAAGAGGTAAAGCGTACGGCTAAACCCATTACAAAGGTGTGGGGAAAATCCGGCGTTAGCCTGCGGCGAGCCTCACAATCGCTCTAAAAGTTATTTTTCTCACAGCCTGCCTGCTTTCTTTCTTCGTTAAAAGGCGCCTTCTCTTCTGCCTGTACCCTCAAGAGTACACGGCAGAATGCGGGTAGAGCTGCCCCCGCGCAAAGTCCCGGGACTTGGTATAAACACTATACAAAATATCTTTATAAAAATGAAATAAATCTTCGAAACACTCGTCGTAATGAGCAAGAGCTTGATGATTAATTGTGGATTGGTTAATCTTCCCCGCGCCAGTCCGCGGAGTCGGGACAACAACAATCAAGGAATTTTCAAGGGAGTATGGAAGGTTTTTTAAGAATTCGATGTGCTTACTGAAAGATAATATATGAAAACGGAGGAATAATATGAAGGCTGTGATTTGCACGAAGTACGGATCGCCGGAAGTTCTCCAAATCCGGGAGATAGAAAAACCCGTGCCGAAGGATAATGAGGTTCTGATTAAAATACGCGGAGCTGTTGTGGGCGCGACCGATCCTGTTTTCAGACAGGGCAAACCTGTTATATCCAGGTTGTTCACCGGACTGACGAGGCCGGGGAATCCGGTTTTCGGCGACGCTCTCGCTGGGGACATCGAAGCGGCCGGGAAATCCGTCACCCAGTTTAAGCAGGGCGACCGGGTGTTCGGATCGATACATATGAATACCGGTGCTCATGCGGAATATATCTGTCTCCCTGAGAACGGCGTACTCGCTCAGAAGCCCGAAAACATGACCTATACCGAAGCCGCCGCGGTTTGCGACGGGGCATTGATCGCATTACCGTTTCTCCGGGATAAAGGTGAAATTCAAAGCGGAATGAAGGCGCTGATCTATGGAGCCTCCGGATCGGTAGGCACGTTCGCGGTACAGATTGCGAAGTATTTCGGGGCGGAAGTAACCGGGGTATGCAGTACCTCAAACTTGGAGATGGTGAAATCGATAGGCGCCGGTCGGGTGATCGATTATACGAAAGAGGATTTTACCAAAAACGGCGAAACCTACGATATTATTTTCGATACCGTTGCCAAGAGCTCGTTCTCAAGCTGCAAAAGCTCCCTTGTGCCAAACGGGATTTATTTGACAACCATGCCTACGCCGTCAGTCCTTCTCCGGATGCTGTTCAGTTCGAGGAAAAACGGAAAAAGGGCTGTGTTCGCGGCTATCGGCACAATATCTATCAGCGAAAAGGTGAAAAATCTGATCTTTCTTAAGGAGCTGATCGAGAACGGTAAATTGAGACCGGTTATCGATAGAACTTATTCGTTAACCCAGATCGCGGAGGCGCATAGTTATGTCGAAAAAGGACATAAAAAAGGAAATGTCGCCCTCGATATCGATTGACGGCTTTTATTTACGGATGAGGTTGAATTTTGATAAGCCGGTGATCGCATGCAGGATACAGCCCTGTTCGAAATGAGGCATTCCTCCGGCAGTCAAATCGCCGACAATGTATTTTTTCCGAATAAACCGGCTAAAATATTCAATTCTTTCCCGAGAAGAATCTTTTTGTCCCCAAACTATTGATATTTTCCAACATCATGTTAAACTAATGATGAATAAAACAGTTTTTATTAGCTTCCTTCCTAAAAAAATTTTTTATTTTTGGAGGACCTATGAAAAGAGTGAGTGCGTTATTGTTTGTAGTGTTGATTTCGGGTACGTTTGCCGTTTCCTGCGCTCCCGCCGATGTGCCGGCCGGGCCTTTGACCCTCTCGGGCACTATTACCGTTCCGAATGTATCCTATTGGACGAATATCAAGATCGGTATGATCGCGGCTCCGACTAACGATGACGGTTCCGCCGCATCCGATCTCTCTACCACATCCAGCGGTATTTCATCGAACCGGGTTTATCTATGGCATAACCTCGATAACACAACCAATAACTTCAAACCGACCTATTTCGGTGCTATTTCCGGTACCGGGACAACCAAGGATTATGCGATCACGATCGACACATGGGACAATTCCAAGGCGTTCTATTTCGTCGTCTGGTTTGATAAAAACCTCGACAGCAATATGAACCTGATCGATGCGACAACCAGCGACAACGATATCACTAATTCCGAAGTGAACACACTTTGCTGGAGACAAGTGAGCAGCGACATGGCCGTAATCAGTACGGTTTTCGCGTCGAAATCGGGTAGTAAGCAGATGTACAAATTTAACGGCTACGCTCCCGGATCCAGTGTTAACTATCTCTACCAGGAGATCAAAGACGATATGAAGACCGGATGGAATTTCTACATCCTTACCAACACTTGGACTAAATAATCAAGTCTAATCTTTCGGGGCGGGTTTTTCCCGCCCTTTTTTTATTACCAGCCGAATCCCGATGAATATTCCCCAGCCTCCGATCCCTATCAACGCCAATAAAACAAACCAGTCCCCATAGAGATTATACATTGTCGGCTCCGCGCCGGGGTAGAAAACGATCCTTGTCACCGCGGCTGAGGAGGTATTGAGATCGAGCGAGTTGAGCACTCTGCCCCATGGGTCGATCAGGCAGGTCTTGCCGCCGTTACCGACCCTGATAAACGAAACCCTGTTCTCAATCGCGCGGAACACCCCGAAGACCGCGTGCTGTTCCATCGCGGTATCGGAACCCGCCCAACTGTCGCAGGTAATATTCACAAGGAACCTCGCCCCGTTCTGAACCATCCCCGCGCTCAGGTATCCGAACGTGCCCTCGAAGCAGATCAACGCCCCGAACGGATAACTCATATTCGAATAAGTGAACGCCAGCGTCTTCTTTTCATCGCCTCCGGGAATAAACATATGCGTCCCAGTTTCCTTCAGTATCTCTTCGACGAACGGCAAAGTATCCCCATAGGGGAAGTATTCGCCGAACGGAACAAGCCTGTTCTTCCGGTAAGCGTCGATAAACCTGCCGTCGGGTGAAAACAGGCAGGCGGAGTTATGTTCCAGTAACGTCGAATTGGAAACGGTGAGTTCTCCCGAACCCAGAAGAATATACGACTTCTGAGTGATAGCCATGTTCGACAATTTCGCGACAATCTCTTCGATACCGCCGCCCTTCACATACGGATTCATCGAAATAGGGGTTTTCACGGTATTTTCCGGCAAGAACAGGATCGCGGGTTTGAACTGCACGGTCAGGCTTAGCAGATTGTCGATTTCCGCCCAGATCAATCCCTGGTCGACGTTCCATTTCAATTCTTCGGGGATATCGGTCTGGATGAGTCCGACCTCGAACTGACTGTACACCGGTTTCCCGTTCATCCTCGCCGCGCCGAATATCATCAGCCCAACGACCGTAATAATGACAACCATGGCCGGGATAAATATCGCGGGCTTCTTGACACTTTTTTTCTCGATTACTATCCGGTCGGTGAGGTAAAAAACGAGGTAGCTCACCGCGCAGATCAAAAAGGACGCGCCCCAGATTCCGGTCGCTTCGCTGAATTGGATCAACTCCTTCATCTCATAAAGCCCGTAACCGACGATCCCGAACGCGAATCCCAAAAATCCCTGTATTTTCAGGTATTCGAACAGCACCCAGATCGCGGGGATAATCAGGAATCCGGCGAGCGGTTTCTTCTCGATAACCGGTTTGGACAGGAGAAGTGCCGGAAGCCACGACCCGAGTGTCGATGCGACGGTGATGAACGGGAGCGCGAACGTCCGGTGGAATGTGGCGACCCAGTCTAAGAGGAGAAGGTAATACACAATCCCCGAGAGGAAGACGAGTAAAATGCTGACAAGCCAGGAGGTGCGTTTCAGAACAAAGTACAGCGGCGCGAAACCGATCCAGATGAGGTATGGGAAGTCGTACGGCGGCCATGCGAGCGCAAGACAGAACGGCGCCGCGGCCGACAACAGCGCCATGATGCAATAGAACCCGATTCCCTTCACGGACTTTTCTTCGCGCGGCATACAGACACTCCTCGAAGGAAATAGTATATTATGGAGCCCGCTTCCTGTCAAAAGGGCGGGCAGAAGCGCAACAGCTATTGTTACTTTCCAACCCTCTACTTTCTACTTGTCACTTTTGACTTGTCACTTTATAATATACGCCGAACAGAAACGAGGCATTCATGGAATATCCGAACCGTTACAACGTGATCGTGATCGGGGGCGGGCACGCCGGGATCGAAGCGGCGCTCGCCGCCGCGCGCATGTTTCACACGCAGGACCCCAAGCTCCGCGTCCTCCTCATGACGTCCAACATCGATCTAATCGGGCAGATGCCGTGCAATCCGTCGGTAGGCGGGATCGGCAAGGGTCAGCTCGTGAAGGAGACCGACGCGCTGGGCGGGGAGATCGGGCTGGCTACGGATGCGACCGCGATCCAGTTCCGCACCCTCAATACCCGCAAAGGCCCGGCGGTGCGTTCGTCACGCGCGCAGGCGGACAAGGCGGCATACCGCACCTATATGCAGGCCGCCGTCATGCGCCAGCCCTGCCTCGACACGGTTCAGGCGCTCGCCGAAGACCTGATGGTCGAGGACGGCGCCGCCGCGGGTGTGACCGATAAGCTCGGGACAGTCTACCGCGCGGGCACTGTCGTAATCACTCCGGGGACTTTTCTCAACGGCGTCATCCATATCGGCCTCACTACCATCCCGGCGGGGCGTTTGGGCGAAGGCCCGGCTGTCGCGCTCTCGGAGACATTGCGGAAACTCGGCTTCCGTGTCGGACGGTTCAAGACCGGTACCCCCGCCCGTCTCGACACCCGAACTATCGATTATTCGGTCATGGAACCTCAGTATGGCGATACGCCGATCCGCCCGTTCTCGTTCAGAAGCGGGACGATCGAACGTGCGCAGACCCCGTGCTGGCTCACCCACACCTCGCCCGAGACGCACCGGATTATCCGTGAGAATATCGACTGCGCTCCGATGTACTCAGGGAAGATACAGGCGACCGGAGTACGCTATTGTCCGTCTATCGAAGATAAAGTAATGAAGTTTCCCGATAAAGAACGCCACCATGTTTTCATCGAGCCGGAAGGACTATCGACCGGAGAGGTCTATCCCAACGGCATCTCCAACGGTTTCCCGCTCGAGGTACAGATTCCGTTGATCCGGAGCATACCGGGACTCGAGCACGCGGTGATGACTCGCCCGGCATACGCGATCGAGCACGACTATGTCGACCCGACCGAGCTGTATCCATGGCTCGAGACGAAACGTGTGAAGGGACTATTCCTCGCGGGGCAGATCAACGGCACGACCGGGTACGAAGAGGCCGCCGCGCAGGGGATGATCGCCGGGATCAACGCCGCCCGCCGCGTGATGTCGCAGGACCCGTTCGTCATCGACCGCTCGCGGGGCTATATCGGTGTGCTGGTCGACGACATCACCACGCTCGGCACGAACGAGCCTTACCGCATGTTCACCTCGCGCGTGGAATACCGCCTCGTGCTGCGCGAGGACAACGCCGACCTCCGGCTGACCAAGCTCGGCTGCGATCTCGGGATAGTCCCGTCGGACATCTACACCAAGGTGGCCGGCAAGGAGAAACGGATCGCCGAAGAGATCGCCCGTCTGCATGCGGCCAAGCTCAATACGACCGCAGAAACTCTCGCGGCGTTATCCGCGATGGGCACGTCCGAGATCAGGAAACCGCAGACCCTCGCGAGCGTGCTCCAGCGCCCGGAAGTGACCTACGCCATGCTCGCGGAACGTTTTCCCCCCGCTGTCCCGCTTACCGCCGCCGAGCAGGAGCAGATCGAAATCGGGATCAAGTACGAGGGTTATATCCGCGACGAGGTCCGTTTGATCGAACAGTTCCGGCATATCGAGGACATCGGCATCCCAGGCGATTTCGCCTACGAGGGGATATCGGGATTGCGGCTCGAGGATGTCGAAAAGCTCACCGCGGTAAGGCCGTCGAACCTCGGGCAGGCGTCGCGCATCCCGGGCATCCGCCCGTCGGTCATACAGGTGCTCATGGTGATGCTGAGGACGTGACACCTCGGCTACCTGTCCGCCTTACTACGGAAGGCGCGGAGCTCGGTGACAGCTCGGCTATGAGTCAGTTCACCCGGCGTAATCTTGCTTTTTTTTAGGTTTCAGTTTAATTTTATTGTGAGAGGAAACTTATGACAATTTTACATGGTTTATACGATCACGGAAAAATCGAGATTATTGAAAAAAACCCGCCCGAAATAAAAGCCGAGGTTGAAGTCCGAATAGTAAAAAAACCGTTACCACAAAAGAATGAAATGAGTGTTATAAAAAAATATAAGGGTATCGCAAAAAATAGCGTAAAGATTGAAAAAGACCAGTGGTACTATCAGTGAATATAATGATAGATTCCTCCATTCTGATCGAGTTCATCAGGGGAGGAAACACAATTCTGTTAGAAACATTAATCGATAAACCTGAGAGCAGACTTTTTATCAATCCAATCATTTACAGCGAGTTTATGTTTCATTATATCTCGATAATCTCCGGGAAATCGCCCCTGACATTAAAGAACTCGAAATTACTCAACTCTATCGTAAAAGAAAACGAACCTTTCGATTTGATAAAGGCTTTTTCGGTAACCGAGATATCTGAGGAAACCGTTGAACTGAGTTACCGGTTTATTAGGAATTACTTATTGCTCCCTAATGATTCGATAATCCTCGCGAATTGTATTACTTCCGGGATAGAATTTTTAGCCTCCCTTGATTCCGATTTCATTTCACCCTGCGCCAAAGAAAAGATAAAACTCATCCGAACCTTGGAAGACATTCAGAAGTAACTCGTCGCTTATACGGTTACTCGGCGATGCTGAGGGACTAACCCTATCCCTGTCCGCTATTTCCTTCATCGCGGAGATGATAATCTATGCGATTTCATTGAATATTAGATATTTTTTCTTTTGTTTTTCATCATCTTAAGGTAAACTATTCGAAACGGGAAAAAGGGGTATGATATGAAAAAAGCGTTTTTAGGAATACCAGCGGGATTTACGGTATTTGTTCTTTTCCTCGGGTGCACTATCGCCTATAAGACAATCACGGAAACCGAAGCTTTCCCTGGGAAATGGTTCTTATCGGGAAAGACGCCTCCCGGAATCAGCTACACTAGAGACACGACGTTGACGATCTATGAGTTCAATTCTAATATGACATTCACATGGCTCGGGCGGACGAACAGCGGTGTTTTTCAAACAAACACCGGGACGTATGTTGTCGACGAAGTGAACAACCTGATGATCATGTACACGAGCATCACCTGCACCAATCATTTTAATTTTATCGACAGCCAGCTCTGGCAGAAAATATCGAACATGTACGTGATCGATTATTCAAAATGGTAAGTTTAGCACTTTTCTGGTATTTCTCTACGAAATGATGAACTGAGAATATTTTCAAACATCTTACTTGAAAATTGTTAAAAACGGTGTATACTAATAAAAATCTATAAGAAGGGGTTTATGATGAAGAAATTGCTAATTCTCATGGCTTTAGGTGTTTTTTCCGGGATTGTTTTTAATGGCTGTGCGCCTGCTGTTACACAAACTCCGGATTCCCAGCTGATTGTCGGTAAATGGTATTGCTCAAAAAGTACAGGCAGCGGTTATAGCTATACGAAAGTGACCACACCCTCTATCACGGAATACAATGCCGACAAGTCATATATCAACCAAATGAGGGGAGACACGAATAGTCCGGCTTTTCTGACAAATACCGGGACATATATCCTGGATGAAAGCGCGAAGAAAATTATTATGTACTCCAGCCAAACCAGCACGAATTCCTATCTTTTCCTGAACAATGATTTGTTTCAGATCATCGGCGGCGTAACACTGGATTTCACCCGCTGGTAAGTAATATTTAGTTAATCTCATCCCGCTTATTCACCGAATAGGCGGGGTTTTTATTTCCCGGCGATTGACCGCATGGAGTTGATCATCCTCTGTTTTGATCGAGTATACTAGATGGATGACGAAATCCAGTCTTTATTTATCAGGGATTATTCATTAGCTTTCTAATAAAAATTTCATTTCGTGCTTTTGCTCTTTCTAACAATGTGGAATATTTGACTACTTCTGTATATAAAGAACCATCACGACCATTTAATCCTAAAACTGGTTTATTAGGACGATATAAATAATCAAATTTATAAGCCTCAAGAAAATCGGCATCCGCACTTCTAACATCCAGGTTTTCAATACTTTCCCCTATTAAATATCCATAAAAAGATTCGATATGAAAACTTTCGTTTGCATAGTTTTTTATGAGAAAAGCATATTGATTAATTTGATGAAGATGCTTTGATATATTTTCTCCAATATTTTTCAATTCGATAATTATACATTTTCCTTCATTAGGAAATAATAGTATATCTGGCTTTCTTAGAAGTCTTTTTTCTCCTAATGAATCCAGATATTCTTTTTCTTTTTCTGAAAACTCACTTTTAAAAAGTTTTTTTCCTTGAATTTCAACATCACAAAACTGGATATTTGAAATTCCTTGGAAATATATAAAATCTTCATTTATCAACCAAAGATCACTATTTTCAGGATTATCTGAAGTCTCTTGAAAAATAAGGTTATGTAAAAGTTTTTCGTTTATATCTCGCGATCCTTGTTTTTGAATCTTTAACTGTTTTTCTATAATTTTTCCAAATAAATCTAATACTAATTTTCTCCTAGCAATATAATGAGAAAGTGCTGTTCTATTTTGTAAAGGTATTGCCCGCACTAGATCAGATACTATTTCATTAAACTCTTTTTCATACTCTGTTGAAGATGGATCCAATTCATCAAGGGATTCAATACTCTTTTTAATAATTGCATCTTTTTTAGCTATTGTTTTACCCTCACTGATGTATACTTTTTTTAAGACTTCTTCCTCCGAATCATTAATACTGAATTTAATATCACTAATTATATCCACATTTAAAAGAAACATTTCTTTCAACTTATCAACTTCCCGGTTGTAATCATTCATTTTTTCCTTAATTATATGATACTTTTCTACAATTATATTGTTTACACCCCCTTCGATTTCATCAATAAAAATCTCTTCTTCCAAAAACAATCCACTTTCTCTTTTGAAATCTTCTTTTTTTATGAGCTTGATATTCCCTCTTATATCATGATCCTTTTTATCTAAATATTCACTTGATAGTAAGAATAAAAATCTATGGTTTTCGATTACATCTTTTTGAGCAAGACAGTTTAGCTTTATATCTATGTTATAAACTATTTCCTCTTTGCTGGTAAGTAAAATTTCGTTTTTATCCAGTTTTTCTTTAGGTATCATAAAGGACCTGATAAAAAACTCTTCAAATTTTTCACAAATATTAAATTCATTAATTTCAGGATTATAATTCTGGTAATAAATCTTTATAGGTTCTTGTTTATCAATTTTAGGAATATCATTAGCTACAACATTTCTTTTTTCACTAATAGCATCATCGATATAGAATGTAAGTGAAATAGCTGGTAAAGTCTCTCTATGCGAACAAAAATATAATATATAATGTGAAATTATTTGTTGTTTTAAAAAATCAATATTTAAGTCGTTAAAATATTCTTTAATTTCTGGGATTTCTTCCTTTACGGTTAACCTAGTGTAAGTTCTTTGTTCAACAGAATCTTCTTCCCCCAAAAACAAAATAATTGAATCGTTATCAAGAAATTTCGTTGACATAATAAATCTTATGTTTTTATACTCTTGTTTTTCTTGAAATACGCTATCGTATTCGCATGTATTAAAAAATTGTAAAAGCTGTATTCTTCCGGATCCCCGATTGTTAAATCCCTTCCTTGTATCTTTATATCTATTAATCCTTTCGAAATTCTCTTGATTAAATCCAATCCCAGAATCTTCAATAACCATATTATTAAAAATTTTATTATCAAAAAGTCCTTTTGTATAGTACAATTCAATCTTTATATATTCATTTATCTTTTGTTCAGATTTTTGACTAATTGCCTCAAACGAATTCGTAATTGCTTCATATAAAGGTTGGAGAGGATTTTTTGATCTATTCTCTGGAACCAAGATAGCAGGATAATAAATTCCACTGCTTTTTATATATGAATTCTTATCCATAGTATTCTCCCATTTTTTCGTGTTAATATTTTTACTCTATATTCTCTATCGGTATAAAACATAAATAACTACCAATCCCGCTTATTCACCGAATAGGCGGGATTTATATTTCCCTGCGATTTTCCCTACCGCCTCCACGAACGCATCCATCTCCGCTTCGGTATTCCTATCCGACGGCGACACACGCACCGTCCCGCGCGGCGACGTACCGATATGCTCATGGATCAGCGGCGCGCAGTGCAGACCCGTCCGCACCGAGATCCCGTACATCTCCGAAAGCAGGTACCCGGTCTCCTCGGGGTCGTGTCCGTCGAGCGTGAAGCTCAGGATGCCGCCTCGTCCGCCGATCAGATGTATCCCCGGGATGCCCGCGAGGCCGCCGGTCAGCCGGCGGGTGAGTTCCGCGGTACGGGCTTCGTCACGCTCCATCGCGCCGTCCTCGAGCAGTTTCAGCCCCTCGTTTAATCCGGCGATACCCGGCAGGTTAAGCGTCCCGGCTTCGTAGTACAACGGCAGTTCCTCGGGCTGATGCAGGCTTTCGCTTTTTACCCCTGTGCCGCCGGTCATTAAC
>MIBE01000077.1:0-4581 GCA_001829415.1 Spirochaetes bacterium GWF1_51_8 | reverse complement strand
CCGCGCAGTCCCTTGTGCCCGGTGAACGCCAACAGGTCGATCTTCATCGCCTCGACATCGATCGGGACATGCCCTGCGGACTGCGACGCGTCAACAAGGAACGGGATTCCGCGCTGACGGGTCTCTTCCCCGATAGCGGCGAGGTCCTGCACCGCGCCAGTGACATTCGACATATGGCTGACCGCGACAAGGCACGTGTCCGTGTGCATCGCTGAAATGACGTCGCCCGGATCGATAGTCCCGTCGGAACTACATTTCACGAATGTGAGTCTCACATGCCGGTCGCGTTCCAGATGCTTCAACGGGCGGATCACCGAGTTGTGCTCGGTCACCGTAGTCACCACATGGGCGCCGTCAAGGTTCAAGCCCCGGATCGCGAGATTGAGCGAATGGGTACCGCCGGAAGTGAAAACAAGCCGAACCGGATCGCCGATCCCGAAAAACCGCGCGGCGCGTGTACGGCACTCGGAGAGGATATCCCCGCTTTTATCGCCCGTTCCGCGATTCCAGTCTGACGGCGGATTCGCGAGGCAGTCCGAGACCGCTTTCAGGACGCTTTCCGGCTTGGGCCAGCTCGTGGCCGCGTTATTGAGGTAGATCACAGCAGGTTCGACGCGAGCTCGGCGAGCTCCGAACGTTCGCCGCGCTCGAGGGTGATATGCGCGTAGATTTCCTGCCCTTTCATTTTATCGATCAGGATCGTGAGGCCGTTACTGCGCGAGTCCAAGTACGGCGTATCGATTTGGTACGGGTCTCCGGTGAATACGATCTTCGTGCCCTCGCCCGCGCGTGTGATGATCGTCTTGACCTCATGCGGGGTCAGGTTCTGCGCCTCGTCCACGATAAAGTACACTTTCGAGAGGCTCCGCCCGCGGATATACGCCAGAGGAATGATTTGTAGGGTTTCGTTCGCGAGCAGCTCGTCGATACTTCGGAAGTCCGCCGTGCCGTCGTCGAACTGGTGCTTGATCACGGAAAGGTTGTCGTACAACGGCTGCATATACGGGTCGATCTTACTGCGGATGTCGCCCGGAAGGTAGCCGATGTCTTTATTGGACAATGGGATGATCGGACGGGCAAGCAGGACTTGCTTGTACTTGCCAAGGCATTCCATCGCAGCCGCAAGCGCCATCAATGTCTTCCCGGTGCCGGCCTTGCCCGAGAGCGTCACAAGCTGGATTTTCGGGTTGGTCAGCGCGTCGAGGGAAAACGTCTGTTCGGCGTTGCGCGGCTGGATACCGTAGGCCTCTTTTTTCTCGACTATATGCAGGCTGTCGTCGAACTTCACATACTTGCAGATCGCGCCCTTTTTACCGTTACGCAGGATATAGTACTCGTTAGGCATCGGCTCTATCGGGAGCTTGGATTTTTTCACGCTCACCTGCCCCAGTTTATAGAACGCGTCGATCAGCTTCGTGTCCACATCCTCGAGCATGTTCTTCCCGGTGTACAGGTCGTCGATATTCTTGATCTTACCGGTCTCGTAGTCCTCGGCGGATATCCCGACACTTTTAGCCTTCATCCTGAGATTGATATCCTTCGAGACGAGGAAAACCCTTTCCTTGCCGTGTTTCATCCCCAGGTTGTACGCGACCGAGAGAATCCTGTGATCGGGACTGTCCTCCCAAAATATCTCGCGGAGATACTCGTCCTTCTTGATGTTCGTATCGACCATCAGGATACCGCCCGTATCGAGCACCACGCCCTGGTTCAGGAGCTGGTCCTCCGCCAGGCTGTCCAGCTCACGGGTAAACTCGCGCGCGTTGTAGTTGATGATCTCGTTTCCCTTCTTGAACTTATCCACCTCTTCGAGCAGGGTGATCGGGATAACGACGTTATGCTCCTGGAACGAGTAGATGCTCCTGAAATCGAACAGGACGACATTGGTATCGAGGACGAAAATCTTGTTCTTATTGCTTCCCAGCATGATTGCCCCTCCGGTAAACATTTATCAAATGAGAACGAGATAGCCTGTCAGCACCTGCGCGGCGGCGGAAGCGGGCGCGAGGAATAACGCGAGCGGATAGCTCTCCTTCCGCGAACCGATACCCGCATATAGCGCCATCACCCCGGCGATCGCGAGCGCGGCAAGCAGTCCCTTCCACCCGAGAAGAGCGCCGGACACTGCCGCGAACTTCAAGTCGCCCGCGCCGATCTTGTCCATGTACACTCCCGGCACGAACAGCGCCGCCGC
This sequence comes from Spirochaetes bacterium GWF1_51_8, assembly GCA_001829415.1. Lineage (GTDB taxonomy): Bacteria > Spirochaetota > Brevinematia > Brevinematales > GWF1-51-8 > GWF1-51-8. The sequence goes on along the minus strand of MIBE01000077.1, from coordinate 2,387 downwards.
GAGCAATGTCCCGAGTAGCGAATCCGGCAAGGTTCCGGCGAAACCGGAAACCAGCCATCCGAAAACGAGTACGGGCAGAGTGATATAATTATAAATCCGTCCCGAACGGAGATCCGTCAGGAGACAGAACGCGCAGAACAGGATGAAAACGGCCTGTTTCATGAGATCGAGCCATTCTGGAATCATGCGATACCGCCGGGGCGGCCCGGAAGATTAACGAAACCTGCGCGAGCGGTTACTTGTTCGTGAGTTTGAGAGTGGGAACCGGTGTCACGACATTCGTGACCTGACTGCCGCCGTTCGTCGCATCCGCTGCCGATTTTTCTATCTGGGGCTTCAGGATCGCGAACACCGCGATGATCACCGCCACTATGATCGCGATAATCAATATATATTCAACCATTCCCTGCCCTTTCTGACCGTTAGTTATTTTTTTCAGGAAGCCTTTCATGTGTTCCTCCTCGAGCATATTAAGTGTAATATCGTAAAACGGATTTGTCAATAGTCTTATGGTCACTTCTAAATACTAAATAGAGGGAGCGGCCGTCTGGCGTTTCATTACTCATATTACCTTGATTTGTTGGAAAAACGAGGTACTCTGAACAACCCTTATTATTGTCCCGACTGGGGATGGATTTCAAATCCGAGGTATTTGTTTTTCGCGATCAGGATCCGGCATACGGAATCGTCCACTATCGCCGAACTGAGCTTTCCGCTTTTCAGCGCCTTCACAAGCTCAAGGTACACCTGCTCGACCGGCTGTTCCATCAACTGAGGCCGTGTAATCAGGATAATATCGATCCCCGCCTCGATCGCCATCCGGCAGGCGTCCGGGATGGAATAGTTCTTCTTAATCGCGTCCATCAGCATCTCGTCGCTCACCACAAGCCCCTGAAAACCCAGTTCCTTGCGCAGGATATTACGGATAATGATCTTCGAGAGGGTCGCGGGAAGTTTCGGGTCGAGCTTGGGGTAGAGGATATGCGCCATCATCACGGCGGGAAGCCCCTTCTTGATCGTGTTGTAGTACGGGATGAAGTCCGCAGACTTCATCGATTCGAGCGTTTTATTGATCACAGGCAATGTTTTATGCGAGTCCTTCGCCGTGCCCCCGTGCCCGGGAAAATGTTTCGCCACGGAAATGATCCGGTGTGATTCGAAAACATCGAAAACGATGCCCGTGTATTCCGCGACCTTGTTCGGGTCGGAACCGAAGCTCCGTGTGCTCATAAAGCTCGTCCCGTCAGGCCGGTCGATATCCGCCACGGGGTAAAAGTTCATGTTGATGCCCCATTTCGTCAAATCCGCGGACATATCCTCGGCCATCTTACGGATCACGTCGGGGTCGTTCTTCGCGGCGAGAGTCTTGGCATAGGGGAAAGTCTTCCCGAGCTTGATCGGCATAAACGAGTCGCCCGGCTCATGGTCGGTCGCGATAAAAAGCGGTATTCCGAGCGAAGTGCCCGATGCCGCAGTCTGCATCGCACGGGTCAGCGCAATCAACTGCCCTTCGTCGGCGACATTCTTCCCGAAAATCGCCATCCCGCCGATCTTGTGGTCGGATATCCATTTCTTCATCTCGGGCGTGAGTTCGGTGCCCGGCAGGCAGAGCATAAAGAGTTGGCCGATCTTCTCCTCCGGCGTCATCTTGGAGACGTACGCCCGCAGGAACGGGTCGTCGGGTATCGGCGATGTATAGGCATAGCTCGCGCAGGTTTCCAGTACCGCGCCCGCGAACAGGAGCATGAGCCCTATCGTTATTTTTCTCATGGTAGTATTATAAGGAATCGCGCGGAATAGTCAAGGTGCTGAGCACACTAACCCCGATATCGGCTAAGTGATATTTAATGACAAAGCAAGAGTTTTCCCGCTGAGAGGCGGAGAACGCGGAGAGTATTTTCAGCAAATCCATCCCAATCCACGCTTGACAGACATTATCCGAAAATACTATAATCAATAAGCGAGGAATAAAAGAATGAATATCACCAAAGAAAAAGAAAACTTCATCGCTACGATTAAAACCTTGCCGGATGAAGTGTTTGCCGAGGTGAAAGATTTTACCGATTTTCTCATCACCCGTAAGAATATGAATCTCGAACAGTATTCCGCGAAAATCATCGCGGAAGATAAGAATTTACTGAAACGGTTAGCGGAGTGAATTGTTTAGGGACGTATCAATTAATCTAATAGTTTCACTTTTAAGGGAAAGTTTGCATTTTATTACTTAATATGCTATATTTACATAAGAAGAGTGAAGGAGAGAGAGATGTATAGCTATAAAACTATAGCTAATTTTTTGGTGGCGTAACAAACAAGAGACCTCCAGTCTAAACAAGCCTCAGATTGTATAGGAAGCTGAAAATATTTTCAAATCCCGAGCATATTAC
>MIBE01000076.1:16694-19368 GCA_001829415.1 Spirochaetes bacterium GWF1_51_8 | reverse complement strand
CCCGCGATGATCCTGAAAGTCGATTTTACCGAAAACCTGACTCTCCGCGCGGGAGTGACTTTCGGCAAGGCATGGGAGCATCTTTTTGTGCGGAACTCTTTCCCGGTCGAACTGAGCTTCCACAACGACTGGCTTCATATCAGCCTTCAGGCGGGTTTTGTCGATGCCGACAGCTCGCTGACCCATAAGGTCTCCCCGTCGGTCTCGGGACTTTTCGAGATCAGGCCGCTCTATTTCGCATCGGACACGATGAAGCCGCTTGCGTTCTTCGTGAAGTACGGCATCGTCTATCCCGATATCACCACGTTCCGCACCCCGCCGACCAACTTCAACGATAACTATAAGGTCGCCAAGGAGTTTTCTCCGTTCGCCGAACATTTCGCGGTCGGGTTCGCGTTCCAGACAAAGGACTTCGGGTTCGGTGTGGCATATAGTCTTTTGAAGGTTTTCACTTCGAGCATGCCGGAGCAGGTCTTCGAGTTCTTCTTCCGGACGACGATGCTCGGCATATTTGAAATTTCGCCGGACTTCCAGCTTCTCATCAATCCCGCCGGGAACGACCATTACAGCTATCATTGGAACGTGCTTCCGGAATATGAGTATCTCTTCGATCCGGCGGCGGATACCGCCCCAAAATATATCTATGTGGTAGGATTGAGAATCACCTATAAATTCGATTTGGCGATTGCGGCACTGCTGCCGAAAAAGGATGAGAAAGCTGAGACGGCGAGTATCGCGACGAATTAGAAGAGGAAGCCCATGTTCGCGCCGTAGATCGACGCGGAACCTTTATAGGACGGCTGGCTGTCGATAGAACCCAGCGCGAACGAATACCCGCCGTACGGCTCGACAAAGAAATTGCCGAAGACGATCTTGTAACCGCCCGCGATATTGAGCATCGGGACGGTTCCGGGATAGTCCGCGCCGTTCTGACGGATCGTAACAAACTTGACCCCCGCGCCCATTCCCGCCCATAACCCGTTCAGGTCCCCGCCGATCATGTAGAATCTCGGCATCGCCCCGATATAGAACATCGAATACCCGTCGTCGCCGATATACTGGCCGTTATAGAACAAATCCGCGGCAAGCGTCATCCACGGCAGGAGCTTGATCTCGAACTGCCCGCCGTACATCCCGAGGAACGCGCCCATCAGATTCAGCGAAACCCCGAACGCGGGTGTATTGGTTTCCGCCGCGTTTAACGACGCCCCGGCGAGTGTGATCGTAAGGAATGCAAACAGGATTTGTTTCATAACAGCCTCTTTATCGAACTCAGTTATGGTCACTTTTTAATACAGATTAAAGGAAGTGACCATAGGGCGTTTCATTTCTAATACTATCTTGTTTTGTCAGAAAAAGCGGACCTATCGGAACTGCCCTTATTATAACCTACATCACCGGGAAAATCAAAGAGAATGAGTGTTATTGCCAGCGGCCGCCGGTGATTTTTTCGCTCGTGAAGGTTTTCAGGCGGGACGGCACGAGAAAGTAGACCCACGCTTTCAGCGTCTCTTTCTTGAATGTCGTCACTTCCGTAATCTTGCGATAGTAGAGACTGTTTGCCTTATCGACGGGATCGCACCCTTCGAATTGATCGAGGCCTTCCAGTTCGGAGTCGGGAAGCTCGTACACCTCGCCGTAAACCCCCTCCGCGTTCTTATCCTCGATAGCCCCGGGAAAACCGATGCCGAGATCGTACAAAACGGCTCTGATCGTGCCCTGCGCGACAAACTTCGCCTGTTGGGCGATCACATAATGGTTGGGTGCGTGCTTCATTAACGAGCCGTAAACGAATAAAAGCATGACTTGTCCTTTAATAGAATGAAGGAGAGGAAGGATTGATGGCGTTTTCCTGCTTCTTGCGCTCGAGTTCCTGGTTGCGCTTGATGACATTGATCGCCTTCTGGATATTCGTGACATCCTTACACATCAGTTTGCCGTCGGTGACCATCATCGTTTTATCGTTGTCGAGGATTTTCTTCAATGCGAGTTTGCCGTCGTTGTTGTTCAGCCCGACAAATTTCAGCACGTCTTCCGGCCCGAAATCGAACATGAACGAATTCCCTTCCGCTATCGTCACACGGTTCTTCTGGAGCTGAGTATAGAGAGAATCGTATATTTTACCGGCGGGGTCGTTGATCAGGATGTTCGAAATCTGTTTATAGATCAGCCAGATACGTTCGCTGAGGAGTTCGATGATGCGTTTCGCGATCTCGGGATGCGCCTGCACCATCGGCTCGAAATTCGCCTTGGTGACTCCCATCAGCTTGACGGGGCCGTAGGCTATCGCGCTCGCGCTTCTGGGTTTGTTCTCGAGGATCGCCATTTCGCCGAAGATGTCGCCCTTCTTGAGTACCGCGAGCATTACCTCGTTGTCGTCCACCAGTTTCGTGATCTTGACCTTGCCTTCCTGGATAATATACAGTTCGTTGCCGGGTTCGTGCTCGAGGAATATAATCTTATTGTCTTCGTAGATGTAGTAGAAGTTTTCTTTTTTCGGGATGAGGTCTTCGGGCTTGGGGTTGATCTTCGCGAGCTTCATTTTGGCCTGCGGGACGAAACCGCCGTCGGGACAGAATTTGATATAATGCACGTAAGCGTGCGCGGCCTGTATGTAGTTCTGCTTGGAGAAATAGTATTCGCCGATACGGAAAAGGTTGCACGGATTTTCCTC
>MIBE01000076.1:0-16679 GCA_001829415.1 Spirochaetes bacterium GWF1_51_8 | reverse complement strand
TGTCATCTTTGTCAGGATAGCGTCGTAATGGCGGAGCTGTTTCGAGAAGTAACGGATGATCTTCAGCGCGATCGGCGCCATTTTCTGAATCAACGCCCCGAACTGCTCACCCTTTACTACAATGCACGATACGTCCTCGAGCGCCTGAACCGATCCGATCCTCGGACGTCTTGACATACAGGATAATACCCCGAAGAAGTCGCCCTGTCTGGTGATCGTGCCCTGCTCGCCTAAGATCTGCGCCGTGGAACGGTTCTCGACAACGCTTCCCTGCCGGATAATATAGAACTCGTTACTCTCCGGCTGATCTTCGATGAAAATATAAGCGCCTTTTCGAAAACTCGCTACCCCGAACTTTACGTCGTCAGACATAATGACTCCGATTTAAGGTAAAAATCTACTTATTGTATAAAGGGAAATCCCTACATAGATTTTCGACCTTTTCTCGAATAGAATTAAGTATTTTTTCATCGTTTACGTTAAAAAGAGCTTCGGCGACATATTCGCCTATAATAGCCATCTCTTTTTCCTTCATCCCGCGCGTCGTGACGGTAGGAGTACCGATACGTACTCCGCTTCCATAGTACGGTTTGCGTGTTTCGCCGGGTACGGTCGTACGGCTGACAGTCACACCGGCCTTCTCGAGCGACTTCTGTGCGAGGTATCCGTCGACATCTTTCGTCTTAGCGTTCTTTGAAAGATCGACAAGGAAGAGATGATTATCGGTGCCGCCGGAAACGATAAAGAAGCCATGGCCGGCGACCGCTTTGCATAAGGCCTTCGAGTTCTTTACAACCTGCTGCTGATAGGTCTTGAATTCGGGCGCGGCTGCTTCTTTAAGCGCGACCGCTTTCGCCGCGATGACATGCATGAGCGGCCCGCCCTGCATGAACGGGAACGTAGTCTTATCCACATCCTTCGCGAATTCTTCCTGACAGAGGATCAATCCGCCGCGCGGCCCGCGGAGAGTTTTATGTGTCGTCGTCGTCGTAAAATGTGTATGCGGAATGGGAGAAGGGTGCGCGCCGCCGGCCACGAGGCCCGCGATATGCGCCATATCCACCATAAAATAAGCCCCTATTTCGTCGGCGATCTTCCTGAATCCGGCGAAATCGATAGTTCTCGAGTAAGCCGAGGCGCCGGCGAGGATCAGTTTGGGTTTATGTTCGAGAGCGAGCTTGCGGACAATCTCGAGGTCGATCATCCCGGTATCGGGATTGAGTCCGTAGAAAATGGGATTGAACAGCTTGCCGGAAAAGTTCACTGGCGAACCGTGAGTCAGGTGGCCGCCGTGGGAAAGGTCCATCGCGAGGAAAGTATCCCCCGGTGTCAGGACGCTGAAATACACACCCATATTCGCCTGACTTCCCGAATGGGGCTGGACATTGGCATGCCCTGCTCCGAAAAGCGACTTGGCGCGTTCGATGGCCAATGTCTCCGCGACGTCGACAAATTCGCATCCGCCGTAGTAACGCTTGCCCGGAAGTCCTTCGGCGTACTTGTTGGTCATCAGGCTTCCCTGAGCTTCGAGTACGGCTTCGGAAACCGCGTTCTCGGACGCAATCAGCTCGAGGTTTTTCTCCTGACGGCTTTCCTCTTTCTTTATCGCGTCATATATTTCGGGATCGATATTTTTCAACACGTTTAGTTGGTTTATCATTGCGGGCATCCTTGAAAAGTATTAGGTATATTTTAATTCGGAAATCAAAAATATTCAATAATGTAGAAGAACGATTTTTTTCTAAAAAAAGCTAAAGAAAATACAAGGGTCTGCCGATAATCTTGATAGGAGAAATTCTAAACCGGATTTGAATTTGTTACGGAACTATGTTAAAATAAACTAATGGGGGCGACAGGCTTTCGACTGGGACAGCAGAGGATTAGGACTTCAGGCAGGGCTGAGTAACCCTTCAAAGGCTCAAAACTATAACTGCGAACGAAAGTTACGCATTAGCCGCGTAACGCGGCAACTCGGATGACGTCCCTTCTCCCGGGATGTCAAACGGGTTAAAAACAATGGGAGATAGCTCCTTCGACGCCGATAAACCGGAGCGAAACACTTCGGCTCGGGGAATACAGGGTTTGTTTTTTCTTCCCTAAGTTCCCGACACCTTAAAGAGAGAACCAAGCCTGTGGATAAGGTTTTAATTTTCTGGTTTCAGGACGCGGGTTCGATTCCCGCCGCCTCCAATGTTCAGAATAAAAGAAAGGAGGTTCAGCATGAAGATTGATACGAATATTCCGTTACGCGGCAATACGCGATCGGCCGTTCCGCGTCAGAATCCCAAACCGACCGCTGCCTCCGCCGTTCAGGAAACCGCTAAAGTCAATTTCAAAGCCCCTGCCTATAAAGGCCTCAATATGCCCGCCGCTATGACCCGTGAGCACCTCCAGGAAATGGCCGCCTACTACAACAAGGTCGGACGTACCTACGAAGAGGCACGGAGCTACAAGCAGGCGATTTCCGCGTATGAAAAGGCGAACACGGTCGAGCCGAATATCGGCACCGCCAAGTCGATAGTCAACGCGCGGATCAAGGAATTCAAGGCTTAGAACACGGCTCCGTCGTAATATCCCTATTTGCTTATCCCTCATCATTTTGTTATTGTTATACTTTATCGTTACCCTTCACGCGCGCGAGTTCGACGAGCTTGTTTATCGTCTTCCAGTTCCGCACGGTCGCGGATTTGTCTAGGATTTGAAAATGCCCGGCGAGTTTAGACACACGGATACTGTGCCGAATCAGGAGGTACCCGTCACGGCCGACAAGATGGAACTCTTCGCCCCCTGACAAATATGCATTCAGCCGGGCGAGCTGATCGCCCGATGGGATTTGTGAAAGTAACACGATATACATACTTTCGGAATCGTTGACGCTTTCGGCTTCGGCGATCGCTTCGCCGGAGAACGGGCAATTCCGGATAACCGCTGTGAGTTCGTCAAGAGTCCTCAGTACGACAGGAACCGGGAAACCGAATACCCGCCGGATTTCCAATTCGGCTTTTTCCCTGATAACGCTCTCAGTACTGTCCGAGTAAAAAAGGATGTTGCCGCTCTGGATATACGTCTCGACACCGGAAAACCCCAGTTCGTCGAAGAGTTTCCTCAGATCGGCCATTTTGATCATATTCCGTCCGCCGACATTGATGCCCCGTAGAAACGCGATGTAGAGAGACATAATGAACCCTATTATTACTTTTTCCCCTTCCCCGTGGCGTTGTCGTCCATCTTCATCTTGATGATTTTCGCGATCAGCTCCTTCGGCAACGGCTTCTCCGGGGTGAAATGGACGGTCGAGGTCGTTTTGTCATAAGGGGCGAGTTCGTCCTTCAGGCGCACAGTAAGCGTCGGGCTCATGATATGCAGGCTCAGGTGTTTCGACGCGGCCGAGAAACCGATCAGGGGGCCGTTCAGCCAGAATGTCGGGATGCCGTAGCTGATCCGCCCTTCAGCCTCGGGAGCGATCCGTTTGATGATCGCGTAAACCGCATCGAGCGCGGCGCGGTCTTTTTCGGGAAGCCCCGCGATATACTCGGCGATAGTCCCGGCGGAATATTTCTCTTTCATACCCTATCCTTTTTTAACCCCCTCTCTTTCACTTTTTCATCCGTGTTTATCCGCGATAAATTGGGATATAATGTTCGACCCCAATTCCGCACGGATTCCGCGGATTACGCAGATTGACACAGATAAAATCCCTCTCCCGTGCACTCCTCGAAACACGGATATCGAGCAATGCGGCATAAAGAGACTCAATTGATCACTTTTAACTTTCTACTTTTCACTTGTCAGTGTTCTACCAGCTCGATCCGCCGCCGCCGCCGAAGCCGCCGCCCGACGATCCGCCCCAGCTTCCGCCACCGCCGCTCCATCCGGAGCCGCCCGACGACCCGCCGGAACTCGACGGCGGTGTCGAGTATGACGAATGGCTGATCTTACCGACACTGCTTTGAAGGTGATAAATAAAGTCGGTTGTGCGGAAATGATGATCGTGGTAGTAATCGCTGCGGTACCAGTTCGGGGGCTCCTTCATCAGTCCGTCGAACATATTGCCCCATCGCCCCGCGAGGCCGAATACCATCGCGTAGGGAATGGTGTCGTCGAAATAGGTCGGGAAGTCGTGACAAAGCCGCTCGATTTTATCCTTCTCGGCGCGGCTCATGAACTCGCGGAAACCCTTGATCTTCTGATACATATCGAGGCCTTTTCCGGTTTTCTTCGGCATGATCCCCGCGAAGACGAGACTGTCCACGAGAGTGAAGATAGAGAAGATGATCGGCTTTGACGGGTCGTCGTATGTGAAGAGCGCGTAGACAAGGAAGAAGATCGCGGCCGCGCTGATGAAAATATAGATATTCCGCCACATGTTCCCGGTGGCCTCGAAAAACCCCTTGCTCCGGAATTGCGTGCCGTACATCGACTCGACCTTCGCGGCGTCCGAGTAGAACGTCTGCTCGAGGTCGGTAGTGTAGACTTTGTTATCCGCGTTCGCGTAATCCGCGAGCGATGTTAAAAGCGTTTTTTCATAGCTTCTGCATCGATCGTCCGGCTCTTTCACTATTTGGACGTATGTCTTATTGCTTTCTTTCCCGATTACGATATACCCCCTGCGGGCCAGATCGACCAATGTCGGGGAGATGTCGAACTTTTCATTCTGGAGCAGGATAGAACTCGCCTCGGACGGCGTGATTTCCTTCGGCGGGAAAAACTCCGTCATCACCGTCACACGTTTGTCCTTGCCCCATTTCGCCCAGATCAACAGGGAGGCAAGGAAAACGAAGGCGCTTAGGATATAGTGCCAGTAGTTTTTCAGGAAACGGAGGAACTGCTGCCATTGGCTGAGAGCGATAAAACCCTTTTTCAGCCGTACTTGGAATGTGATCCCTTCGTAGGCATTGAGGGAATAGTCGTGGGTATAGGTCAGGTTCTGCCCATCGATCACCCCTTCGATATCGCGTCCGCCCACTCCGCCCTCGGGACTCCCTTCGGGTCCGTAGTAGATCCGGTAATCGATATTCTCGAGGTCTGTGACTTTATCCGGGAAATGGATTGTGAACGACGCGTTGCGGATTTTCACGTCCCATTCCGTACCGATCACGTTCCAGTAAAGTTCGTCATACTCTTTATTCTCGGTGATGAACGCGCCGAAGACACGGTAATAGATATCGTACTCGACGTCGCCTGAGATGTATTGCCCGGCCGTCCCCAGACGGATAATCGTATAGCCGTCCTCGTTCCAGACTTTGATCTCTTTATTTGCGTGGATTCCGGAGTATTCCAAGTCCCAATAGTAGGTCTTCCATTCGCCGTTAATCTGGATTTGCGAGTTGCCCTTGTACGGCATTTTCCGCATTATACCCTGTTTCTCGTCGTAGAAATGGGCCAGTATCTTTTCATGCACGTCGATTGTCCCGTTATCATGCACATCGACGTCGACATGATAGTCTTTAATATTGAATCCGGGATCCGCGAAAAGGAACGCGGGTATCGATAACATCATCAGTATGAAGAATTTCTTCATCTTAGCCTCCATAATCAATCGAAATATACTAAATTCATTTTGAATATATCTCAAGAAATCCCGCCGAGCCGCAGGCGCAAGAAATTTCACGCGTCAACACTCCCAGAAAGAATTACTCTGTCAATTCTTCAGGATACCCTTTTTCCATTTCAGGTACAGCAGAAGCTTCTGGTGCGCGCCGAGTTCGAGTTCATGGTAGTAATGAAGCTCGTTGCCGGTGAGGAAACCCTTCGACTGCTTGAGCTTACCTCCGTCGAGATACATCACCGACTGGTCGATCATCATGGGGCTGGTTTTAAATCCCGGCAGGGTAACCAGAAGCGTGACCTTCTCGATCCCGACCGGCCATAGGTCGCCCGCAAGGCTCCATATCAGTTCGTCATAGTTCTGGTTCTGGTAATTGATCGCCCCGTCGACAGTGTAATTCAGTTCGAACGTCCTGTTCGTTTCGTAGGTACCGTGCATATATCCTAAAAGCTGAATAAAAAGCTTATTCTCGAAAATGTACTTTTTTATTTTCTGTTCCGAGCCGATCTCGTCTATGACGAGTTTCCACGGGAACGAGATATCGCTGCCATCGACAATCGTCTTCCATTCGCCCTTCAGCGGAAGGATTCTCACTATCCCGTTGATATTCTTCGAAACCGAAACTTGGATTGCCTCGTGAATATCGAGGACGCCGTTTGTCAGGATTGTAATCTCGATCGCATAATGCTTGATCTTGAAGCCGTAGTCGATATCTACGGTCTGTGTGTACAGACAAATATTGAATAGTACGATAAAAAAGATGGATGAGAGCGTTTTCTTCACGGATTTCCCCCGGTTTCATATTTTCCACTATTTACCCGGTTTTGTCAATAGGACGGTTCATATTTGTCATTGTCATAGGACGGTTCATATTCTCTATCATTTCTCTGAAACAATTTACCCTGCCGAGGGGAAAATTGTCTTAAACCTGACTGAATATATTACAGAGCGCTTCTAAAAACTCGGCAATAATGGAGATAATTCAAAGTTAATAAATTTACCTTGTCATTGCGAGCGTAAGCCAAGCAATCTATTTTACTGTCGTATAATAAATTATACAGACTGCTTCGCCTGCCTTCTCCTTCGCAGGAGAAGGAGACAGGTCACTCAGTTCCTCGCAGTGACATACTCATACTACATTTTGTTCTTAAAATTCCATTTTTAGGTGATTGATATAAAGTTTTTAGAACCGCCCTACAAATATACCACGGTGCAGGTCATTCTTATATGTTATTACTATACCCGTCATCCTTACCGCTCTACCCGTCATCTTTCGGCTGGATCAGGATGACGGCGGATGCCGAATAAAGATGGAATAATTGAAAAAATTGATGGTATTTTTCCCGAAAAATGTTATAATATACTGAATTCATGATGGAGGATAAAGATGAAGCAAAAGATTATGGCGCATCGTTTTGACGCGTTCACCTTGTTGGAAATGCTGATCGTTCTCACAATCATCGGTATCCTGATGGCAGTGGGTATGGTGACTTATAGCAATATACAGGATACCGCGAATAAGAAAAACGTCCAGCTCGAGATGAATAATATCGTCGTCGGGATCGTGACGTTCAAGGCGGATACCGGTTCGCTTCCCGCGACTGTCGAAGACCTTTACCGGGCAAATATCATTCAGAAAGAACTGATGAACGATATCTGGGGTACTCCCTATGTGCTGGAATACCAGCCCGGGAGCTATACCGTCAAGATCGTTTCCGCCGGACCTGATAAAAAGATAAAAACCCAGGACGATGTAATCCTTGAAGGAAATATCTAAGAAAAAACGCTTTCGCGGATTTACTCTGATCGAGGTGATCATATCGCTCTCGATCATATCGACGACGATCGTAACCGTGCTCACCATCTATTCAAGTATGACCAACCTGCTTAATTACGACCGTACCACCGAGAAGGCGATCAGCGAAGCGCACAACTACCTCGCGGGAGTCTATCTCGCGCCCGATCTCAAGACAGCCCTTTTCGACGCAAGCGAGATGTCAAACCTCACGGTGACTTCGGTATACCCGTTGAAGTTCCGGGCGAAGGAATATCCTATCGACGAAAACATCAAGATGCTCGTGAATAAAAAGGTCGAACGGTACGATCCGTTGCTTGTCTATGTCGGTATCGAGATGCTGATAGTACGGCAAGGCACGAACCAGCCGCCGAAGTCTTATTGGATAGAGACCGCCTTCTCCGAAGTTTATATGGATAAAGTCAAATGATGAAAAAAAGGCGGAAGGGTTTTACCCTGATCGAAATGCTTGTCACTCTCACCGTGTTCTCGCTGTCGATGGTCACAATCGTCAACCTGCTGACAGGCAGTCTCAAGATTATGGAAAGGATCACGGGCGGGGACAATTCCAAGACATCGGCCGTGCTATTGATAAAAGTACTTGATAATACTTTTAAAAATGCTTATAATATCACGAGCGAAACGAATCAGACGTATATAATAGAATTATTCGATCAGAAAACCCTGAAACTCGTGCAGAAGGACAAGATGTTCTATCTCGCGGATTACCAGCAGGGAAAGATGATAAATACCCGTGTATTCCAGATCGACAGCGCGAAGAGCTTCCAGTCGAGTATCCTCGAAACCGGCGGGCGGAAGGGTTTCAAGCTGACTATCGAGTTTCCCAATGGCACGATCAACCGGGTTTTTATTCTGGGGTATAAAAAGAAAACTTAGGACGAAATATGCTGAGAAAATTGATTCGCATGATACTCGAATATATGGGGATACTGAAGGTCATCATCGATATCGGCAATGAAGAGATCAGGATTATCGAGGCGATCAAGTTTCTCGTTTATTTCCGGATTATTTCCATCAAGAGCGAAAAAGTCTATGACGTCGACCAGTTTTCATTTATTATCGAGCGTTTCCTTGAAAAGAACACCACGCATAAAATCCGTAGGATCAACCTGACTCTTTCCAGCACATCGATCATCCCGCTCTTTTTCTCCTTCCCTGGTATCCCGAAGACCAAGATCGAATCGGCCGTCCTTTGGGAAATCGAGCGGAATATCCCGTTACCTCTCGAAGAAGCCTACTACTCCTATAAGATGATCTCCAACGTCATGGAAGACGGCAAAAACGTCTGGAATATCATGGCGGTCATCGCGAAGAAAGACGAGATCGATAAGTACCTGAACACGTTCCGGAACCTCGGGATCATTGTCGAGGATATCTCCTACCTTCCGATCAACATCCTCGGCGCGATCAAGCAGGGCGGAAGCGAGAACTCTGTCGGATATGTCTATATCTGCGATCATTCGATAGAGCTCATCATCATCCTGAAAAACAAGATTATCAACTTCGCGCATTATATCGGCGACTTCCAGAATATCAATCAGATCACATTGAGGAATATCGTCGATTACTTCGCGACGTTTATCAAGAAGCGTATCTCGTTCCTCGAAAGGATCATCGTGATCTCGAAGCACGAAGGGGTCAGTTCCGATATCAGCGAATCGCTTTTCGACTCGCTCAATATCTTCACCCTTCCCGCCACGCACGACGATTTTATCTCCGTTTTCGACAACCCGACATTTGAAAAATCGATCTACGACCTGATCGCCTTCGCGAACAAAAGCTATATCAATCTCCAGATTACGAGCCAGAAAGTCCGTTCGATGCACACGATGGACGTCGCTGTCCGGGTCATCTTCATCGTCTTCCTTGTTCTCGACGGCCTCTCGGTGTTGCTATTTCCGAGTATCCTCATCTCCCAGCAAAAGTTCAACCTGATAAAAATAGCGAAGGAATCTACGCTTCCGATCGAAGAAATTCAGGAAGCGGATGTCCGCGAGATGGCCGAGAAGCTGAAAGAGATGCAGGAGATAAAGTCGCTCAAGGATAAGCACGAAGACCTTGTCCACAGGATCAACGATATCAAGAATACCGGCATCATCTCGTCATCGCTGAAGATCGTGCTGAACGAGCTTTGCCGCAAGATCCCCGGCGACGTCTGGCTGAAAAAAGTCGTTGTTCAGAATAACTCGGGTGAAATCAACGGCTACTCGCTGACAAGCGAAGGACTTGAGAATTTCGTCTTCGCGCTCGTGAACTCGCATGTTATCCGGAATATCGTCCTCAAGAACGCCGACCTCATCAAGACAAAAAACAGCACGCTGATCAAATTCTCCGTGACATTCGGGGCAAGCCAATGAAAAAAATAAATATCCCTCTGATTATCATCGTCTTTTCGGCGCTCTGGATCGCCTTCTTCCTCTACAGTTTTATTAATTACCAGACGATCAATGTCGAACTGAACGAACTCCAGCAGATCATCAACGACGTGGAGAATAAGAAGTACTACGAGAAATCCCTGCAAAGCCTCCAGATCGAATACGACAGCCTCGGCCAGACGGCGTTCGCGAAGAAATCCTCGTCGGAGTTCATCGCCTCGCTACCGAAAATCGCAGAGCTTTCCGGGATACTGAAACTCAATGTCGAAAACAAGGGCAACCGTGTCGAAGAGCAATATGAAGTAACAGAACTCCTCCTGACGACGGTCTCCGGGTTTCCCGAGGTCGCGAACTTCGTCGATGCGCTCGAGATGTCGGGTTTCCCAATCCAGATTTCCAAGGCTCAGATGGAGTACGCGAACAATAATCTGAATTCCGTTTTAGAAGTGAAACTTTATAAAAAAGTGATCGAGGAATAAGATGGATGAAAAAAAGAAACGGATGATGACGATTCTGCTGCTGGCGGTAAACGCAGTGGTCTGGGTCGCGTTCATCGTGCCGAATATTTCAAATATCTCGCAGGCGATCATCGGCGGCGAATCTCAGACGTTAAACCTCCCCGTCATCGATTCTTCCGCGGCTAAAAAGGAAAATGTCGGGCATATCGATTTCAAACAGTTGAGAGACCCGTTCACGCTTCCCGGCGGTATTCCCAAGGAGTTCGATAAGGGCTCGGGCTCCAAGCAGAATAAGCCTTCCGATACCGTAAAGAACCAGGGTAATCAGAACTCCTCCGGCTATCCGCCCAACAAGGGGACGGTTCAGAATACGTTCGTCTCACGCTTCAAACTGAAAGGTATCTCGAAAATCAACGATAAATATGTCGCGACCATCGAAGAGTCGTCGCACTACGGTTCCTCGGACAGCTCGACACCCTATTCCTACAAATGGGACAGTTCGGTCAATAGCGGAAGCGGGGGAAAGAGCTACACGGTATACGAAGGAGATGAGATATTGGGTGAACGTGTCGTGCGGATCGGCGCGGATTTCGTGATATTGGCGAAGAATAAGATGTACTATAAACTGACCTTCTCCGGCGGGTATTCCATCAGCGATCTTAAGTAAGCCCCATCAGGTCGCCAGAGTAAAAGGAATGCCGTTTTCCCTCGATCTCGAGAATCACCTCGCCTTCCGGCGAAACGTCTTTTAGGACACCCGCGATGATATTTTTCCCGGTATCGATCCTGACATGCTGGTTGATCCATGCGAGATTTTTCTTCCACGCCCCGTAGATATCCATGAAACGTTCGGTCTCTATCGATCTGTAATAGTACTCATATCTTGAGAGCAGTTCCGCGATAATGATATTCCGGTCATGTGTTTTACCGGTCAGGGTCTTGAGGGACGTAGACGTTTCATCGTCGTGATCCGAGTTGACATTGATCCCTACCCCGATAATAATATTCTTGATTCTGTTCTCCTCGGTGATCATCTCTGAGAGGATACCGCATATTTTCTTTTTCCCGATATAGATGTCGTTCGGCCACTTAATCCTTACATCCTGCACGTAACGGGAGACGATCTCGTACACGGCGAGCGAAGCGATCATCGTGAAACGGTAAAACTTGCGGGTGTCGACTCCGGGCGAGTTTACGATAGTGACCGTGATATCCTCGCCGGGCGCGGCCTTCCAAACCCTGTCGAGCCGTCCGCGGCCGCTGCTCTGGAAGTCGGTCAGTACTACGAACGAGTCGAGTTTCTGAACAAGCAAAAGTTCCTTAGCGTATGTATTTGTCGACGTCAGCGACTCGAGGTAGACCAGTTCGGGCGCGGGCGTTTTCAGGTTGAGGCTTCGTATCCCGAACTGGATGAGTTCGGGAATGAGACGGTTTTCGGGAAGCTTCACCAGCCTGTGTCCCTTTTTCGGACTCGCCTCGATCTGAAATCCCTTTTCTTTCAACCCCTCGATCTGTTTCCAGACCGCCGCGCGGGATATACCCAAGAGGGCGCCGATCATCTCGCCGGACAGGTATTGATCCGGATTTTCAAGAAATGAATTGATCAGTTCGGAAAGAACGTTTGGCATAAACACTCTCGCAAAAAAACGAGGGATAGTCGCCTATCCCTCGGATTGTTTTTTTAATACCACTTACCGGGCGCTTTTTTCAGCCCCTGGTGACTCAGCGGATCGGTCGGCACACCGAACTTATGCACTTCGAAGTGAAGGTGCGGGCCGGTGGATTTTCCCGTGCTTCCGACCTTACCGATCACCTGTCCGCCCTTGACATACTGCCCTGTTTTCACCAACAGTTTCGACATATGTCCGTAGAGCGTCGTGTATCCGAATTGGTGCTCGATAATAATCGCGTTACCGTAGCCGCTCTTCCATCCCGCGAACGTGACCTTCCCTTCCTTGGCCGCGACTATCGCGGTTCCGTAACCGGCGGCAATATCGATCCCGGCGTGGAACTTCGGCTTCCCGGTGAACGGGTCTTTACGCATCCCGAAGTGCGAAGTAAAACGTCCGTGAAGAGGCTTGATAAAGAGATAACCGAATATTTTTGCTTTTTCCAGTTCGGTCAATGAAGCGCCGGGGAGGAAAAGAATATCGCCCTGCTGAAGCGTTTTCCCCTGAAGGTCGTTCGCGTCGACTATATCCTGTGCGTTGATTTTATATATTTTAGCGACTTTTTCAAATGTATCGCCCGACTTCACTGTATAGAGAATACCCTTCATATTCGGGACAAGGATTTTATTCCCGGCGGCGACGTTATGCCCGCTGCCCATACTGTTCATACTGACGATCGTATCCTGACTTACACCCATCTTTTTCGCTATCGAAGAAATTGATTCACCCTGTTTGACCTTGTAGAAAAAGAACCGCAGTTCCGGGTCGTCCTTGCTGTATGCGGAAAGGTCGTTACCGCCGAGCCCGATCGTATTCTCCATGCTCTTGAATTCTTCCTTGAGCTTCATGTCGCCGATAAACGAAACGCTCTGTATCGAAGCGGCGGCAGTCGAGGGCGCGGCGCTGAATATCACCGACCTGACGCCGAGGAACGCGATGAAGAGGACTACGACGGCGATAGTAGGCACGACAGCCTTACGCGCGATGTGGAGATCGGGAACACGGATACCGGAAAAGTTGATTTTTGGAAGACGGGGAAGCTGAAATTTGATATTTTTTAAAAAAGAAAAAGAAAAGAACGATTTAATTTTGCTGAAAAATCCGCCCTGCAGGGAAAACGAGAATTTCTTTTTTCTGTTGGCGAAAACCTGATATGGCCTCCGTGATACCGGCGCCTCGTATTTTTTTTCCTTATTCTGTATCCTGTCAAGAGATGTCTCGATCTCTTTTTTCAGGCTGTTCAGTCGTTTCGCGAAATTCTTATAATCCTTCATTCGTATCCCCTCGAATAACCTAACCCTATTTTTATATCGGAAAATCCCCTATCTTAATAAACAATTTAGCCGAAATTCTTTAATTTATACAGAACATCTAACATATCCTTACTTTCTTTAACATCATGTGTTCTTATTAACTTTGCACCATGAAGATAACTGTAAGCATGTATCCCAAGACCGCCGTATAGCCTGTCCTTCGGCTCGCGATCCAGCATTTTCCCGATCATCGATTTCCGCGACGCGCCGATTAAAACAGGCAATCCGAAAACGGTAAACGCCTCGAGATTGACAATGATCTCCCTGTTGTGCTCGAGCGTCTTCCCGAAACCGATTCCGGGGTCGATCACCAGCCTCGACCTCTTAATCCCGCTGTTCACCGCAAGCGCGATCCGTTCGCGGAAGTAATCGCCGATTTCGCCGATCACGTCGCCGTAGACCGGGTCCGCCTGCATGTCTCGGGGTGTGCCCGCGATATGCATAATCACCGCTCCGGCGTCGAATTCCGCTACTACCCCGGGCATCCCCGGATCGAAACCCAATCCGCTGATATCGTTGACGATATCAGCCCCGGCTTCGAGCGCCTTACGCGCGACTTCGGACTTATAGGTATCGACGGAAACCGGAATATCGTGTTCCCGTCTGATCCGTTCTATTACCGGAATCACTCTTTCCAGTTCCTCGTCTGACAGAACCGGGTCGGCGCCCGGACGGGTCGATTCCCCGCCTATATCGATGATATCCGCGCCGTTTTCTATCATTTCCCGGCAATGCTCCAAAGCCTTGTCCGGGTTGTTGTAACTCCCGCCGTCATAAAACGAGTCGGGCGTCGTATTCAGTATTCCCATAATCCGGGGCCGCGTCAGATCGAGACTCTTTCCCCGGAATTCCCATTCCATCGGGATATTTGTCATTCCGGCGATCATGTGTTCTAATTCGTCCGCAATCGCGTTCAGGGTCGGATATCCCTGCGCCCGCGCCTTCCGGATAAAATCGGCGTAGCAGGACAACGTACCTAAAAACAGGATGTCCGTACTTTCCACCCCCGCGGTAATCGCTTCACGGTGGATCGCCGCGTCGCCCTTCGCTGAAAGCATCTCCTGTTTCACGATCACCGCGATCGATTGCTTGGCACCGCGGATCACGACCGGAACGATTTCGCTTTTCCCGTTAAAAATAGGGACGGAACGCGGATCGCATCCGATACCGGAGATTGTTTGCCCGAGTACCTCTTTATCCCCGGATACCCGATATAACCTCATTCCTATTTTACCATATGAACAATATAGTTTTCCACCAGCCATTCGCCGTTGTGGTTCTTGTAAAGAATAAACGTGTATCTCGCGATATAGCTGACATTGCGCAGGATATACGTCACATCGCACTCGACCTGAGCCTTATCAGCCTCGATCGTGCTCTTCTTGATCGTGTAGCTCTCGACCACGTCCTGCCAGTAGACCGTGAGGTATTTCTTAAACCTTTCGATCACCTCGAGGGCGTACTGCCCGGTCTTGGCGTTCTTGTACTCGATCCAGAAACTGTCGAACGACTGGATCAGCCTTTCCGCGTCGATATGAACTAGAAACCTGTTCCAGTCC
This sequence comes from Spirochaetes bacterium GWF1_51_8, assembly GCA_001829415.1. Classification (GTDB taxonomy): domain Bacteria; phylum Spirochaetota; class Brevinematia; order Brevinematales; family GWF1-51-8; genus GWF1-51-8. The sequence continues at coordinate 1,940 of MIBE01000076.1, read as the reverse complement.
TTTTTCATCTTCGCGTCGATCATATCCGACACTACTTCGTAGGGCGGAAGCAGTTTCACCTGCTGGAGCTTTAACGTCTTCGCCTGCTCTTCCTTGAGAAGCTCCGATTCGATCATGAGCGGCGGCTTGACCAAAATCTTATAATAAACCGATTCTATCTTTTTGCTCTTGTCGTCGGGATTGGGATAAAATACACCCTTCACAAAATAGTATCCCGAGTCCTTCACCAAGTACCACTGGTTGATATCTATCGTCTTCGAAAACGACTCCCCGCTATTGAGGGTGATATCCCGGTAATCTTCGCTCGAGGAGAAATTGTTCTTCATCTCGATCTGGAAAAGGTCGTTGATCACAATATCCTCGTTCTTCGGCGTCTTCACCTCGAAGAAAAATGTCTCGTAGATCAGCGACGAAACATCGAAATGAAACTGCTCCTTCGATGTATTGACCACATTCACCATCACGGGAATGGGGTCGTTCAGACGGTAGGTCTGAGTGAAGAACTGGAGCTCCACCTTTATCCCGTCAGCCGCGAAAACCGTGCCGCCCAGAAGGAATATTATCAAAAATGCAATTCGTTTCATATTTTCTCCCGAATCTTTTACTTATTTATCGGAATTCGGAGAGTATCATTAAATCCTTTGGCTAAATCTCTATAGCCGGGATCGGTTTTTCGCGTAGAGCGATGTGAAATTGAGCCTGCCGGTATAACGGAGCCAATTCGTTCTCGATCCCGTCGTGTATCAAATCGATCCTGTTGTTGTTTTCGCTCATATGCAGAAAACAAACCTGTTCCGTGAAAAACCCGCCCGCCTCACGGATAAACTTCAGCGCGTCCGGGTTCGAAAGGTGTCCGTGCGAATGCGCGATCCTGTCACGCAGGAACTTCGGGTACACCGAATGTTCGAGCATCATGGGATCGTAATTCGACTCCACCGCGATCATATTCGCCTCTTTCGCAAGCGAAAGGATATTCTTGTCGAACGAGCCCAAGTCGCTTGCGAAGAACACGCTCCTGTTCTCCCGACGGAGCATGAAGCCGAACGTGTTCGCCGCGTCGTGCGGCACCCGGAACGGCATGATCCGGACATCGGCCCATTTGAACTCCCGGCCCTCGGTAAGCGGATGGATGTTTGTCTCGCCTATGCTCAAATACCGCTTGGACGCCGGACTGACAAAAACCGGCACCTTTATCTTACTCACTATACTCTTCAGTCCCTTCGTGTGATCGGAATGCTCGTGCGTAACGAGGATCATTCCTATATCCGACGGATCGCGTCCGATCCCGGCGAGAAAAAGCTTCAACTGTGAGAAGGATATCCCCGCGTCGATCAGGAACGATGTCTCGCCCGTCTCGATATAAAAACAGTTCTGTTTGCTGCCGCTCGATAACGGTATAAAACGGATCATTTCCCCAACAACCCGTTCACGAAAACCGCCACCTCGTTCAGCGCCCTTTTCTTGTCGTCATGGTACTCCAGCACGCGTTTCATGACCGCCGAGCCGACAATAGCGCCGTCAGCCTTCTCGCAGAGCTTCAGGTACATCTCACGGGTACTGACACCAAATCCCGCGTAGACCGGTTTCCCGCCAACTCTGCGGACAAACTCGATACGCGCGGTAGACTTCTCGGGGATGCTGTCGCGCACTCCGGTCGTCCCGAATAAGTTCACAAAGTAAATAAAGCTTCCTGTGTATTCCCCGATTTGCCGTACCCGGTATTCATCCGAGTTCGGAAAGGCAAGAAGGATAGGATCGAGAGAGTTTTTCTTGAACTCCCTGAACACGTCTCCGCCCTCTTCTATGGTCAGGTCGGGGAATATCACCCCCCCCACACCCGCATCATGACATTTATCTATAAGCTTATCGACTCCGTAAGTGTAGATCGGCGAAAAGTAGCTCATCAGGTAAACAGGAACCCGGAGTTCGCTTTTTATCGC
>MIBE01000075.1:6037-6169 GCA_001829415.1 Spirochaetes bacterium GWF1_51_8 | reverse complement strand
GACCCGGATGTCTACTCGGCGGTGCACCCGTCGGGAAAAAAGCGCGATTACGTGTACAGGCTGGATACCCCGTCGCGCGCGGCTGAGGCCGGATTCCGATGGGTGAATATCGGGGCGCTTTTCGGCCTCGCG
>MIBE01000075.1:0-6012 GCA_001829415.1 Spirochaetes bacterium GWF1_51_8 | reverse complement strand
CCGCCCTTCACGCGAAATATCTCCAGGATAAATACATAGATACGGAAATCAGTCTATCGTTGCCGAGGATCAACGAGGCCGAGGGCGGATTCAAGGCTGTCAGAAAGCTCGACGATACCGGCTACGTCCAGTTTATCCTCGCGTTCAGGCTTTTCCTGCACCGCGCGGGTATCGCGGTTTCGACACGCGAACGGGCCCAGTTCCGCGACAGGCTGATCCCGCTCGGGATCACACGGATGTCCGCAGGGTCGGTAACAAGTGTCGGCGGGTACGGTGGGGATGTGAAGGGCGTACCTCAGTTCGAGATCACGGACTGCCGGGGTGTGGACGAGGTCAAGGCGGCGATCGTGTCGCGCGGATACGAGCCGGTCTTCCACGACTGGGTGGCGCTTTGAAGATCGGAATCGCGGGCGCGGGCGGCCTCGGGAGCAATATCGCGGTTCATCTCGTGCGCGCAGGTGTGCGGGACTTCGTGATCGCGGATTTCGACCGGATCGAAGAGAGCAACCTGAATCGCCAGTTCTTCTTCCGCGGCCAGATCGGACAGTTGAAGGTCGAAGCGCTTGCTGAAAACCTCATGCGGATCGCGCCGGATGTGAGGATCGAGGCGCATCCTGTCAGGCTGACTGCGGAAAACATCGCGGGTATCTTCGAAGGGTGCGGGATCGTCGCGGAAGCGTTCGACAAGGCTGAGGACAAGGCGATGCTGATCGGTACACTCGGCGGCGCGGGGAAGAAGATCGCCGCCGGATCGGGTGTGGCGGGGCTTTTGGTCGATCATGTCCGTGTCCGGAATCTCGGCGCGGATATCGCGGTGATCGGCGACTTCGTTTCCGAAAACACGAAAAAGCCGCTCTACTCCGCGAAAGTCGGCATGGTGTCGGCGATGATGGCCGCGAAAATACTCGAATGGATGGGTTACCCGGATGAATAGAAAAAGTTTGCCCGACGGTATCTACGGCCTCACGGCGGAGATTTACTCGCACGGACGGAAGAACACCGATGTGGTGCGCGCGATGATCGCGGGCGGGGTCTCTATCGTACAGTACCGCGAGAAAGAGAATAAGACCCCGCGCGAAAAGCTCGCGGAGTGCAATGAGATACGCAGGATGACCCGCGACGCCGGGGTGATGTTTATTGTCAACGACGATATCGAGATCGCCATTCTCTGCGGCGCCGACGGTATCCATGTGGGGCAGGACGATCTGAGCGTGGCGGATGTCAGGAAGCTCGCGGGCGATGCGATGATCGTCGGACTGTCGACCCATACGCCCGAACAAGCGCAAGACGCGTTGAAAACAGGCGCGGACTATATCGGGGTGGGGCCTCTCTTCGAAACGCATACCAAGGTCAATGTCATTGCGCCGGTGGGGCTGAGCTACCTCGAGTATGTCGAGGCGAATATCGATCTGCCGTATGTCGCGATCGGCGGCATCAAACTGCATAATATCGGCGAGGTGCTGTCGCGCGGGGCGCGGACGGTAGCGCTGGTGACCGAGATTGTCGGCGCGGACGATATCGAGGGAATGACGCGTAGGATCGCGTCGAAGTTCGAGCAGGCCGGGATTCCATTGCGGCGGTAGCCGGTGCGAGCGGACGGATGATAAAACTGATTGTCACTGCGATACCGCCTGCCTTCGACCGAAGGTTGACAGGCGCTTCAATAGTGTCGCGATGCTAATCCGCTTGTCACTGCGAGCTTAGCGAAGCAGTCTGTAGGGAAACGATGCGGGAAAACGCTCTATTCGACCATCGGCTTCAGGCCGGGGACGTAGCTTTTGAGTTCCACATCGAAATTGATGCTCTGCGAATTCGCGGAGTAGGACGGGACCTTCAGGATCAACGGGATCCGTTCGGGCGAGTTCAGCAGGGTTACCTGGAAATTCATCCCGCCAACCTCTTCGAGGTAGATCACGCCCTTCTGTTTCCCCTTGAAATTGATCGTCTTGTACTGAGGCTTGAACACCGTTTTCGTGACCGTTTCGCCGAAAAGATAAAGAATTTCAATATTGAGCTTGTTCTGGATATAGTAGTCGTAGTCGACGAGGCGGACTACCTGGATAAGCGTATAGAAATTGCGGATCACGTCGCCCTCGTAAGGAAGGGTTTTTATCGCTCCGCCGCCCTTGTCATGCTTGTACTCGACCTTGCCGGGCAGGAAGTAGAAATACATACGGTCGATCCAGTCGCCTTCTTTGATCCACTTCTCGTTATATAACGGCGACATATTGCCGGGAAGGAAATAGGTGATCTCGCGGTCGTTGAGGCTGTACACCGCCGCGACAAATTCCGAAGATTTGATCGAGCCTCCGCCCTGTACGGCCTTCTGGCCTTGATAATCCACTGTCTTATCGATAGAAATGATCTGGTCGCCGAGGTAAGCCCCGAGGGCCGAGACGGTGAAGATTAGTTTCTCGCCGAGTTTTAACGGGTTGACCTTGATTAATTTCAGTTCCGCGGCACCGGAAGAGGCTATACAAAAAAGTATCAGCGCGGCAACGGCGAACCTCATTTTTTATCTCCATCCTTTTTTTTGTTCCCTTTCAGCTTCTTCATCTCCTCACGAGCCATTTCTTCCACGGCCTCGTGCGCGTCGTTGATCTTGTCGCGCTCGATTATCTCACGCCGCATCAGTTCTTCGACCATCTCGTGCGCGCGGTTGATCATATCCTTCTCGATCAGCGCCTTGCGCTGGAGTTCCTCGATAATCTCGTGCGCCTTCAATATCTTGTCCTCGTCGATAAGCTCGTTACGGAACAGTTCTTCTACTATTTCATGGGCGGTGATAATCTTATCGCGGTCGATCAGTTCCTGACGCGCGAGGATTTCGACCATCTCGTGCGCTTGGTTCATCTGATCTTTATCGAGTAGTTCGTGACGCGCGAATTCTTCGACCAGTTCGTGCGCCTGGTTGATCTTATCCATCTGGATGAGTTCCTGTCGCGCGAGTTCTTCCACCATCTCGTGAGCTTTGTTGACTCTGTCGAGGTCGCGGAGCTCTTCGCGCGCGAGTTCTTCGACCTGCTCGTAGGCGCTCTTGATCTGGTCGTCGAACATCCGCTCGTTACGGACAAAATCCTGGAGCGACTCGTATGCCTTGATGATCTTTAAAAGGTCGATCATCTGATGGCGTTTCCAGTCGTCGAGTGCTTCGTAGGCGCGGAGCATTTTATCGTCGATAATCCGTTCTTTCCTGTGGAATTCCTCGATCCGTTCGTATGCCTCGAGAAGCTTAAGGATATCGGAGATCGTCGTCCGGTAACCGATTGATTCCTCGAGCTTCTTGGATAGCCCGACATCGTCGATCAGGACGATCTTGGGATGGCGCTTTTCCTTGAGCATCTCCTGACGCGCGAGTTCGGTGACCACTTCGAACGCCCGGGTGATCTTATCGCGCTGGATCAGTTCGTTACGCGCGAGCTCTTCCACTACGACATGAGCGCTGATCGCCTGGTTCGCGTCGGTGAGTTCCTTACGGGCGAGCTCGAACGCGCTCTCGTAGGCGTCTATGGTGCGGTCTTTTTCGATTTGTTCGTGACGGCCGAGTTCTTCGGCTATTTCGAGGGCTTTGATCGCCTGATCGCGGTCGAGGATTTCGTTGCGGGCGAGTTCTTCCACCAGTTCGTGCGCGCGGATCTCGGCGGCCTTGTCGAGCTGTTCGTGACGGCCCATTTCTTCGACCAGTTCGTGAGCGCGGAGCGCGTTCGTCTTATCGAGAAGTTCCTGACGCGCCAGTTCTTCGACCAGTTCGTGAGCCTGAATCTGCGTGTCGCGGTCGATCATGTCCTTACGTGCCATCTCTTCGGCGATCTCATGGGCCGCGAGCATTTCGTCGCGATCCATCAGTTCTTTCCGGCTGAGATCGGATACCTTCTCGAACATGAAGATGATTTTATCGGCCTGCTCGATTTTCTTCTTGAGATCGGTGTTTTCACGCTTCAGTTCATCGAGTTCTTTTTTCCTATCTAAGATGCTCATTGGAACATCCTCCCCGGGAAATTGCTACTTCAGTTGATATGATAGCATATATCATAAATCTATTTTTGGCAACTATTTTTTTATACAGCGCAATCAAATAATGAACATCGCGTCGCCGTAACTGTAAAAACGGTATCTCTTTTCCACCGCCCGGCTGTATGCCTCGCGGACAAAATTCATCCCCGCGAACGCGTACACCAGAAGAAGAAGTGTCGAACGCGGCATATGGAAATTCGTCACCAGCGCGTCGAGCGCCTGGAATCCGTACGGCGGCGAAATCATCAGTTCCGTGTAGCCCTCGAACGGCTCCCAGCCGTTGATCGCCATCGTTTCGAGCGAACGGGCTACTGTGGTGCCCACCGCGATCACCCGCCCGCCGTCCGCGCGGGTCTTACGGATCAGCTCGATGGTCTTCTTCGGCACTTCGACCCATTCGCGGTGTATCCTGAACTCGCCGATCTCGGTGTCTATCGGCTTGAATGTCCCTGGGCCGACATGCAGGGTGACATACCCGAAATCGACGCCTTTCGACTTTATATTATCGATCACAGGGGGCGAGAAATGAAGCGATGCGGTGGGCGCGGCGACCGATCCCGGCTCCCGCGCGAAAAGCGACTGGTACCATGCGTCGTCCTCGGGAAGCTGAGCCGGCATATGGAGCTCTTTACGCCTGTGCACGATGTACGGCGGGATTGGCATGACTCCGATCCTGTCGACTATCTCGGGTGTCAGTTCGTCGTCGAACTCGAGGATGAAGTCGCCGTCGGAGGTACGTCCGGCCATCTTCGCGCGGACATCATGGAAGTAGAGGTACGACCCCACGGGACTCTTCCGCGGACTGCGGAGAAGCGCTTTCCACGTATTCGGGCCGGTGCGTTCGACAAGCAGGGCCTCGGTTTTACCGCCGGAATCACGTTTACCGAAAAGGCGCGCCTTGATGACGCGCGTGTTGTTGAAGATCATGCAGTCGCCCGGACGAATCAAACCGGCGATGGATGTAAAAATTTCGTCGCGGATAGTCCTGTCAGCGCGGGAAAGCACCATCATCCTCGAATGGTCGCGTTCGGGGGAAGGTTTCTCCGCGATCAGGTCCTCGGGAAGAGGATAGTCGAGGTCGGACAGACGGACAGACGGATTCATCCCGCGATACGCCTAAACGTCGAGGGTTTCGAAGATATTCTCCGAATGCGCGATGAATTCCTTGAGAGGGAACGGTTCCTCATGCCCGGGATAGACAATCGTGTCGGGCGGCAGTTCGAGTATCTTCATCAGGGAGTTCTTCAGCTTCTTCGAGCTTCCGCCGGGGAAGTCCGTACGGCCGAACGACCCGTTGAAGATAAGGTCGCCCGAGAACAACACTTTCTTTTCTTCGTTGTACAACGCGATACTTCCCTCGGTATGCCCGGGAACATGATAAATTTTGAAAGTATATTCGCCGATCTCGAGCACCGTGTTCTCGTCATGGATCACGATATCCGCCGGAACCGATACGATCGGGTCCATGAAGAGCGTGGAGAGGTTCGCGGCGGGATCGGTCAGCATATGCGAGTCCTTTTCATGGATGACCAGTTCCGCGCTGGTACCGTTTTTCAGGAACGTGTTTCCCCCGAGATGATCGAAATGCCCGTGCGTATTGACAATATACTTCAGCCGGATGCCCCGGATGATGGAAAGAATTTCGAGCGAGTTCATGCCGGGATCGATTACCATCGCTTCTTTCTTGTTTTGATCGATCACGACATAACAATTGACGTCGAACGCGCCCATCCCGATACGGATTATTTTCACACTCTGCTCCGTAATAAATGTTCTGTTTACATATTATAACAAATGCGTTAAAATTTCAAGATTTGTGTTTAATTTGTATTTGAAAGACGCGGGGTTTGACAGAGAATCTCAGGGAACGGGGACGAACGCCGGGAAAAGTATCCGCGAATACATGCGAATGGAGATTTACACGTTATCGAAGATTTCACACAGAGTACGCGGAGAGAAGGATTAAAGTATCTCATTAAAGAGAGATTTTCGGGTTAA
>MIBE01000074.1:33677-43547 GCA_001829415.1 Spirochaetes bacterium GWF1_51_8 | reverse complement strand
GAAGGAGGAGTGAATGAGCGAAAAAGTTCAGGCTTGGGTCGTGAGTATCAGCATGGGATTGGGTCATCAGCGCGCTACTTATCCCCTCCGCGATATCGCTTATCAGGGAATCCAGTTGATCGGCGAGAAGGAGACCTCCTCTGAGGAAGATATCAAACTCTGGGAGAAGCTCAGGAATTCCTACGAGTTTATCTCCAAATCGAAGAAGATACCCATCATCGGCCCATTGCTTTTCGGCCTACTCGACCGGGTGCAGAATATCCCCCCGCTCTATCCGCTTCGCGATATGTCGAAGCCGGTGCTCAGCAACACTGTTATCACAAACTTTATTAAGAAAGGTATGGGTAAGACCCTGATGGATAAAGTCATGGCGACCCCGTACCCTTATATCAGTTCGTATCCCGTGCCCGCGCATATCGCGGACTTCTACAAGCTCAGCCGCCAGTACTGTATCGTATGCGACGCAGAGATCAACCGAGGCTGGGTGGCGAATTATCCCAAGACGAGCCGTATCCAGTACTTCGCGCCGTGCGGGCGTTCGGTACAGCGCCTGATGCAGTACGGTGTCCCGGCGGAACGCATCTTCCTGACGGGCTTCCCGATGCCGAAGGAAGTGACCGGCGGCCCCGACCTCGAGATCCTGCGAGCCGACCTCGCCCAGCGCCTCTATTACCTCGACCCGACCGGACGTTTCTGGCCCTATCACGAGATGAACGTCGCGCATTTCCTCGGGCAGGAAAATATGAAGTTCCAGAACGAAAGAGTGCTCAATATCACCTACGCGGTGGGCGGCGCGGGCGCGTTAGCCGATGTCGGCCTGATTATCGCGAAGAGCCTGAAAAAACGGATACTCGACGGCACGGTCAAACTCAATCTGGTCGCGGGACTGCGCGAAGAGGTGTTCGACTACTTTGTCAAGGGTTTGAAGGAACTCGGGATTCCCGACGATACGGTCTATGTCCTGTACGCCCCGAAGGCGTTCGATTACTTTGAAAAATTCAACATTCTCATCCGGAAGACGGATATAATCTGGACGAAACCCAGCGAGCTCAGTTTCTACGCGGGACTCGGTATCCCGATCATCATGACCCAGCCTATCGGCTCGCAGGAAGACTTCAATAGAAAATGGCTGGTCGAGATACAGGCGGGAATAGATATGGAAGACCCGAGGTATGCCGACCAATGGCTGTTCGACCTGCTCGAACACGGCCGTTTGGCAGAAGCGGGATGGGACGGGTTCCTGAAAGGCCGCAAGTACGGGACGTACAAGATAGAGGAAGTGATCCGGACCGGCACGATGGTCAGGGAAAAATCTCCATTGCGGCGTTAGAAAATGGGCAGTTCTAATAACCTCGCTTTTTCTAACAAATCAAGGTATTATTAGTAATAAAACGCCCAATGGTCACTTCCTTTAATGAGTATTTAAAAGTGACTATATCTAACCTTTTCTCGCGGAATGTGTCCAATAATAAAGCTACCGGAAGTGGAAGAAAGGATCTTGCGGTGAATGAGATTGAGAATGTAGTGGAGCGGATCAAAAACGGTGAGACCGAGGCGTTTGGGCTGATCTACGACGAATTCCAAAGAATGGTAGCGTCGGTAGTTCGCAAGGTAGGCCGTTGCGCGCGGAGCGAAATAGATTTTCATGTAAATGAAGTTTTTTTCCGGGTCTACAAGGGCGTTTTCGGTTTCGAGGGGAAGTCGAAATTCTCCACCTACATTTACCGGATCGCGCTCAATTACTGCTTCCAGTTATCGAAAAACGTCCGGTGGGAACGGGAACAGTATACCGATCTCGACGATCATGACGCCCCGGTTCATTTCGAGGCGAGGACGGTCGAGGGAGTGATACTGGAAAAAGCATTAGACCAGCTTCCCGATACGCTTCGGACGGTTGTGGTGTTATACTATTATGAGAACCTTTCGGTGAAGGAAGTTGCCGGAATCGAAGGGATATCGGAAAACGCGGTAAAGAATCGCCTCTTTCACGCGAGAGAGAAGCTGAAAAAACTCCTTGGGGAGGATACGAATGGCGAAGACGACCTTCAATGAAGGTTCTTTTGACACGAGGCTCAGGAACGAATTCAGGAAACTGCCTGAAGACAATGTTTCACCCGGACTGAAAGCCGTGATCATGAAACGGATCAAGGAGAGCGAAACCGCTATCCGGAAACGGAACTTCCTGATGAATATCATCTACCGGGTTTCGCAGGCGACATTCGCCCTCAGCCTGGTTCTTATGGCGGTTTTTCTGCCGTCGCTGATCGAATCCGACAAGGTTTCCTCGCCTGGCGAAGCCGCAGTTGTGGAGACTCAGGCGGACAAGTATGTCATGAACACGAACGAAAACCATAAGGTATATTCAACGGCGAAGCCCAATTATTCGTACGTCAATTATGTCAGTTATCCGTAAGTCCGGGGGTGACGGATGTTAAGAGTATTGTATCCTGTCTTATTTATTGCCTTAATAGTACAGAATTTCTTCGGTTTGCAGTTTATTCAGCCGTATATCGATGGCAATAAAGTGATTTTTTCTTTTATCGCCTCGGATGAGAAAGTCGGTACCTGTGCATTGGTCGGCTCGTTCAATGGATGGGACGGCGAGAAGAGCGTATTCGCGAAAAAAGGCGCGCAACTCTACACGGTCTCTGTTGCCTTACAGCCGGGGCGTTACGAATACCAGTTCGTGATCGACGGACGCTGGATATCCGACTCGGGCAATCCCCTGACAGTCGGCGACGGATTCGGCGGAGTCAATTCCGTCCTCTATATCAATAAAAACAAAGTGATCGATTGGAACCATACGGACCGTTACGATCCGGTGAAGGAATACCAGAAAATCCTGCACCAGTCGTTATCCCCGTTGTACTCGGTACAGCTCAAGGGGAATTACAGGATCAATATGCTCGAACTGTTCTTCACGAACCTCCAGATCATCTTCTCCAACGGGATAGTGCGTCTCGCCGAGACCAAGGCCGGAGTGACCGGGATCGCGGTCTGGGGCGATACGGTGATCGTGTCGCGCGAGGACGAAGAGGTCAGGACCAATTTCGGCAAGGGGGTGTTCATGCGGTTCAACCCCGTGTTCTTCGCGGTCATCCAGTCGAACCTCCAGGAACTGCGTATCCAGCCCAATTCCGCCGAAGAGATGGATTTCGTCAACTGCAACAACATCTTTTACCTGAAAAAGTCCCGTTTCTACAACAACAACGAACTCTTTCTGATCCCGCCGGAGGGATTTGTCGGGATATCGCTGAACGACGAGAAGTATAAAAAAGAAGATATCTATGTCATACAAGACAGTTACTATAAGGACGAACTCCTGCAGGAACTGAGCATGCAGCCCAAGGTGCAGGCGATTCAAGCGAAGCAGAAGGACGCCAAACTGAAATACGGCAAGGTCGCCAATACGATACTCAAAGCATGGATCAAAGCGGTGAGTACGTCAGACCAGAGCTATATCAAGCAATACCTCGCTCTCCAGCAGAAGAACGACGGTTTCGTACTGATGGGCTTGTTCAACGACAAGCACTTCGAGGGGATCACTCTCCTCGAGAGCACGATACGCGTGACCGAGCCGGTCGCACTTTCGGCGGAACTCTACGACGTCATGGACTCTACGTCCGTGTTCATCGTCACCTGCGAGTTCGTCGAGAAGAATAAAAAAACCGGCAATATCCGGCTCCTGATCGGCCGTGTGAACGGGGAATGGAAAATATTGAACTTCGAAATCGAAGGTTAGGGGCAGCCCTGTACCGAGGAACGCGCATGCAGTTTAACAAGAAACTCATCTTCAGCATCCTGTTATTAGTGATCGCCGGCGGAATAGCCGTATACGTCATCTTCCGCGCGCAGAAAATCCCGAAATTCACCGATTCGCTTATTATAACCGGCGATAAATTTATTATCGAGAAACAATACTCCTATCTCTATACGGCGGAATATCCGGTGTCTGTGCAGAAGATTCTGCTGACATCCGGGATCACCAATATCACCGGGATTTTTACCAAATCCGGGAAGCCGCTCGATTTTCAGGTGCAGAATAACCGTGAGCTCATCGTGTTCTTCGATAAACCGGTATTCGGCGGAGAGATGATCGAGCTGGTGATCCGCGCGGAGATTCTGAAAAACGCGCCCCAGATCAATATCACCGGGTTCGGGAACAATAAGTATTCCCTCCATTATGTGACGTGGGAACGCAACCTCGCGAAGAAGATCAAGAAGATCGTTCTGCCCGAGGGCGCGGTGATCGACAAGGTGCATACCGCTGTCAACGAGTATGAGATCGAGGGGAACACCGTCCAGTTCCGCTGGGTGTTCGACGGCAAACAGATTTTAGACATCAGCGTCGATTTCACTCTCAGTAACGGGACGATCAACGCGATCCCCGCCGCGATTCCGGTTATCATGGATAACATGGTGAAATTCCGCGTCCCCAAATCGTTGGTGCAGTTCGCGCCCGCTATCCGAGGGGACTTTTCCCTCTGGCGCGACATCCTCATGACAGAAGAAGGCGACTATTATATCTTCCAGACCGATCTTGCCCCCGGAACGTACCGTTACCAGTACAGCTACGGCTATTACGTGATGGCCGATTCCGGCGTGCTCGAACGTCAGTACAACAATTTCGGCGAAAGTTATAGCGTGATAATAATTCAGTAAGGTGCCTCAATGAAAAAACTGCTTCTTGTAGGTTTGCTTTTTTCATCGTGTACCGTCCGGTATATGATTCAGGACGATATTCCCCAGCTTGACGAACAGGCCGAAGATTATATACTCGCTTCCGGGATGAGTTTCCCGAACAATACCGAGCGGAAGATTATCACGAAAAGCCTGTATTACATTTTCGGCTATATCCGCCAGAAGTTCGGCGAACAGCAGTTCCAAAAGTTTTATCTTTCCGCCCTGCACGGGACTCCGCTGCCGGAAGCGGCGAGGGTGACGTTCGGGCAGACGTTCTACGGGATGCTCTCCGAGGCCTATTTCAGCCTCGCGCCCGTCAAGCAATCAGGAAGCGAGCAGATGAACGTGACGAACATCGGGGTGTTCAAGGTGCATTACTTCCCCGAATCGGCGGCCGAAAAGGACCTGCCGATGATCTTCTACCTGCTCGATAACTACTTTACCGCGATCACGAACATTTTGGTCGATTCCCCGCAGGCGCTCGCGAACCTGAAAACGAACCTTTCGCTGATGTCGGACAAATCATTTCAGATATTCCTCTATGAAGAACGGAGTCAGACCGGAAGCAAGTCTATCGCCGACGGATATATCGGATATACGCTGGAAGCGAATAAACAACTCATCGTCCCGGAAATCGGCCTCAAGACCGCGTACTACAATATTTTTTCCTCTTACGTCTTCAGCCACGAGCTGACTCATCTCCTGATGGGATTGACCCGGTTTAAAACTCCATTGGCGCCGATAGTGATACCGGTACCCATGCAGATATCGGGAAACGCCATGACGGACGAATTGTACCGTTATGTCATGCCGATTATCTCGTCGAACTTCCAGAATGTCGAATACGCGCTCGGGAATGGCTGGGGCGAGGGAATCGCGGAATATGTCACCTCGCAATGCAATCTGTATTTTAAGTACGGACTTCTCGACGATGTCGATAACGACCTGAAGTATTTTATGCAAAAGGGCGGAAGCCTCACCCCATTGCCGTACCTGCTCGATAACGGTCTTTGGGCGGGAATAAATCAGGCTATGACGAGGGTACATTACCAGGAGATGCATTCCGCGGTCAAGTTCGTCGCGGAGAATCACGGCTGGAAGAAATTGATCGAGCTGATAAATTCTCCCGGCGGAGATGCAGACTTTTTGAGCCTTTTCGAGTTAAGTAAACAGCAGTTCGGGGAAGCGTGGCTCGCATCACTGAAAGCCGAATAGAAATACGGGCACTTCTAATAACAGTAAAGGATTTAGAAAATCTATGAATACATTCTTACTTTCTTTCTGAACGGGCAGAAAGAAAGTAAGCAAAGAAATACCCGCCGCGCTGATAAAGCTCAAGGGAAGAGCCAGAAAATCCGGAAAAGGTATAACTCCTCCCTTCGGTTCGTCGGACAAATGCCTTTTCTTCGGATTTTCCGGGAGTTTGAAGCGCTTTAAAGTGCGCGGTTGAAACAGCCGACTTCAATCATGTAGTGATGTCTTCGGCTGTTTGATCCCCGCCGCTGTGCCGTGACTTCTAACAAGCGGAACGGTCAGAAACGCCGATGTCCGAAGCGCGACTTTCAATCGCTTTTTTTGGCAGTTGAACGCGAGTTTCGGCGTTTCCCGTTTCGCGCCCCTCATCTTTGGAACGGCATCGGGCGGGGAACCTCTTTCTTTGGTTCTTTCTTTCTGGGTTTGAAGAAAGAAAGAACAGAGGGTTTTGCATCCTTGGAGAGTTTTTAGGAATCCCTGTGTATCTGTTCCCTTTTCAGCGGATTTACCACAATTCCGGAGCGGAAACGCTCCCTTATCTATATCGAGGAGATTCGAAAATGCCGAGGTTATTATTTATCTTGTTCTGCGGTTTCATGCTGGCCTCATGCGGAGGGAAGGGAGAGTCGGGTGATAATTCCGGCGGAAAAAAGAAGGGCAACGGAGATAAGAGCGAACTGATCGAAGTCAAGCTCGGCGATATCAACAACTACCTCGAGGAGACGGGCGAAATCATTCCCCGTACCATCGTTAAAGTGAAATTCAATTTTTCCGGCAAGATAGACTGGATCTATAAGGAAGAGGGCGACAAGTGTGTCACGGGGGAAAAGCTCGCGAAGGTCTATCCCGATATCAATCAAATCCAGATGATCACCTCGGCGCAGATCGCGTACGAACGTGCGATAGCCTCGCTTCAGAAGCTGTCCAACGAGATGATCGAAGTGACCGAGCTCTACCAGCAGGGGATCGCTTCGAAGACGAAATACGACGACGCGGCCAGCGGACTGAAGATCGGGCAGGCAGAGCTCCATAAGGCCAAGCTCGAACTCGATTCCATCGAGGGAAGCGAGTCGGTGCAGACAAAGAAGGGTGTCAACGTCCTCTCGCCGATCAGCGGGACGATCATCAGCCGCCTCGTCGATATCGGCGACTATGTCATCGCGTCCTCGAGCTACCAGACAGGTACGGTTCTCTTCGAGATCGCCGACATCTCCGACGTTCTTGTCGAGGCGAAGATCAACGAGGTCGATATATTGAATATCCACGATAACGCCGCGGTCGAGTTCACTATCGACGCGTTGGCGGATCAGACGTTTAACGGAAAGGTATTCCGGGTCTTCCCGAACCCCGTGGTAGAGAATAATGTGAAGAAATACATGGTCCAGATCGAAATTCCCTCCGGACTTCCGAAAAATATCAAACCCGGGATGTCGGTACGGATCAAAGTGAATACGGTATTCAAGGAAAACGTGTTGGTCATTCCGATCGGCGCGGTTATCCGCGACTCGGAAAAGAAAAAGGACTATGTGCTCGTCCCAAGTTCCAAATCCGAGGGTAAGTTCGAGCAGTTATATATTTCCGTCGGGACATGGGACGTGAATTCCATCGAAGTCAAGGTCGGGCTGAAATCCGGGGACAAGATCGTAAAAAGCCCCTATGAAATCCCTGAGGAGATGATACTTACGACCGAAGCGACGAATCAGCAAAAAGAAGAGGGTCCGCCCAAAGGCGAGAAGTAGGAATCTATCATGGAAAGTATAAGCCTGGTCAATATCTGTAAAACCTACGGTCAACATAACGAGAAGGTGAAGGTAAACGCCTTACGCAGTATTACTCTCACCCTGGAAACGAATAGAATTTACGCGATCATGGGGCATTCCGGGTCGGGAAAATCGACCTTGATGCATATCCTCGGTCTTCTCGACCGTCCCACATCCGGCCGTTACTTCCTGAACGGCCGGGATGTCGCGAAACTGTCCGGTAACGAGTCCGCCCGTATCCGCAACCGCGAGATCGGCTTCGTGTTTCAATCCTACAATCTTCTCCCCCGTTATACGGTATATAAAAACGTCGAAATGCCCCTGACTTATTCTAATGTAGCCGGAGCGGACAGGAAAAAACGGATCGCGCGTCTTCTCGAACAGGTAGGGCTGGATAAACGTGTGCACCACAAGCCGAACGAGCTTTCCGGCGGAGAAAGGCAGCGTGTCGCGATCGCAAGAGCGCTGATTAATAACCCCACGGTTATTCTCGCTGACGAACCGACCGGAAATCTGGACACCAAAACCGAGAAGGAGATCATGGCGCTGATTTCAGAACTCAAAGACGAAACGCGCACGATTGTGATTGTGACGCATGAAATGGAAATCGCGGAATATGCCGATACGGTTATCCGGATCCGCGACGGGGAGGTCTGGGAATGAAAAAATTCTGGAACGCTATCGTGGACGGTATACTCGAAATCCGTTATCATATCATGCGCTCAATGCTCTCAGTGCTCGGGATCATTCTCGGTGTGATGAATCTCACTGCCATGTTCTCTATCGTGAAGGGGACCGAAGTCGCGAACAGGAGCTTTATCGAGGCGCTCGGGTCGCAGGATATGATCCAGGTCGGAATCGATTGGCAGAAGGTCCGCGAGGCAGGCGCTTTCGGGACAAAACATATCCGCCTCAATCTGACCGACGTGGAAAATATTAAAAAATTCGCTTCTACCGTGGAAAACGTGGGAGTCGAGGTCTATCTGGAAGAAACTGTCCAATATAAGAGTTTCAATAAAGCCTATAGGACGCTCGGGGTATCGCCCTCGACATTCCCGATGAATAAATATGTGGTCGAATTCGGCCGCCCGTTTAACGAATTCGACATAGAAAGCGCGGCACGGGTATGTGTATTGGGATCTACGGTTGCCGAAGAGATTTTTGGGACCGAGGATCCCGTCGGAAAAGTGATAAAAGTGCGCGACGAATACTTCCATGTAGTCGGTGTGCTCGCGGAATACGGAAAATATTTCGAGGACGTCAAATCGAGCAGCGGTAAAAAGCCCGGCAGTAAAAGTATGAAGAAGAGCAAAAACAAGAATAAAAATCCGCTGGAATGGAAGAACACGAGAATTCTCATTCCCGTGACGACCGCGTTGACACGATTTATCGGGCAGGATACATCCAAGAACTGGCTGTCTATCTTCGTGCAGTCGAAATCCATCGATATGGTTTCCGCTACGATGGAAGAAGTTCTAAATATCCTGATTAAGACGCATAACGACCAGGACGTTTTCTGGGTCGGTTCGATTCAGGAATGGATGAGCGACATGGAACAATTTACGAATATCTGGAAAATCGTTTTGGGAGTGGTAGCGGGGATTTCCCTCATGGTCGGCGGAGTCGGGATTATGAACGTCATGCTTGCGTCGTTCCGGGAGAGGATGCGCGAGATCGGAATACGGAAGGCTATCGGCGCGAGCAACGTCGACATCTTCCTGCTTTTCGTTGTCGAAACCATCGTAATTTGCATCATCGGCGGGATTATCGGATTGGGGTTCGGGTATGTCGTCAGTATGACCGCGCTCTCCGCGATGCTTCAGGAAACGTTCGGCGCGAAGCCGGAATTTTCCTTCGACGCGGGGATATTCTCGATGTTTTTCTCGATGTTCGTAGGAATGCTCTCCGGGCTCTACCCGGCAATCAAAGCGGCGAAACTTCCGCCGGTGGAGGCGTTACGATATGAATAAAGTTTTTATAACCGCGATTTTCCTTGCCGTCACGGCGGGAACGGTGTTTTCCGATACCCTCGACGAGGTGATCGTATACGGGCTGATGCATTCCGACACCGGGAAAACCATCTCGAATAAGATCGGGATTTACCGGCTTTCCTATACCGAAAGCTGGCTCTCGTTACTGCCGGAGCTTTCGGCAAATGTCAAGTACGATAACG
>MIBE01000074.1:0-33668 GCA_001829415.1 Spirochaetes bacterium GWF1_51_8 | reverse complement strand
GTCCGACGAGTGGAGCGGGAGCATCTCATTCTCGGAATCCTTTTCGCACGTCGACTCGATTGTGCAGGGGCTGATCAAATCCGGCAACCAGCTCGATATGAACAAGATACAGGCCGAGATCGACAAACGGAACTATATCGACTCGGTCATACAGGCGTACATCGCGCTCGGCGTCGCCAAGAAAGAATCCGCGCTGCTCGAAGCGAATATCGGCGCGAAGGAAAGCACGCTCAAGGTGATGGAAATCAAGCTCAAGAACGGGCAGGAGATCGCCCTCAATGCGAAAAAGCTCTCGAACGAGATCGTTCTGCTGAAGCAGGACTTAAAGTATAACTATGCCCAGCAGGAGAAATCCGCCGAGCAGTTCCGGATACTGACCGCGCTGACCGGTATCGCGCCTATGTGGGACGCGGGAAGCGTGCCGGTGGTGCCGGACGCCGGGAGCAACTCGCAGTACGCGCTCGATATCGGGAAGAAAACGCTCGAGATCGCGAACAACTCCATCGATCTCGGCCTCGCGGCACGCGAGCACTTCCTGCCCGAGCTCAGCCTCTCGTTCAACTACGGCTACGATATGTGGGAACAGCAGTCGTCATGGGGCTTCAGCGCCGGTCTGTCGTTCAGCCTCTTCGACTTCTTCGAGCGCGAGAACAAGATCGGCCAACTGAATTACCAGAAGAACAATAACGAGATCGCGCTGCAGAACCTGATAAAAGAGTTCGAGTACAGCCTGAAGCTGATGCGGAAACGGATCGAGGTGCTGACCGAGAAGGTTTCCGCGTTGAAGGGGAATGTCGAGATCGAGCGCGAGCTCCAGAAGCTCTACGACTACCAGTACAAGACCGACGCGATCGAGTACCCGGAGTATATGCTCCTCATGAACAATCTGCTTCAGGCCGAACTGACCTACCTGCGGGCGGAATCGGAATTGTACCTGCTGAAAAAGCGTTTGCAGTACGGGCTCGTGAAGATATAAACATGCCTCGATATGTTGTTCGACAAGCTCACAACTACTCGGCATCCGGAAACCGAGTGCCCCGAAGGGGTGTATCGAGGTTTTCGTTCTGAAATGATTATATAGGATAATACATAAAAAAAGGACGGTCTGTCGTCCATATAACAAGTAGAATAAAAAAAGGACGGGCAAGAACCCGTCCTTTTTTATTATCGAATTGTACTTAGAAGCGGAACATGAGTTCCAGTCCGCCGAACGCGCCGCTATAGTTGATCGGCAAGGTAGTCTGTTCGGTACCGTTGACAAGGAACTTGAAGTTGGGATCGCTCAGGTTTTCGGTGGAAGTCCTGTTCTCATCGGTCACGTCTTTGAAGGTGATCGAGTAGAAGGGCAGGAAGGTCAAGTTATATCCGCCGAAAATGCGGAGCTTGAAGCCCTGGGAGAACTGGAAGTTAAACGACAATCCGGGCTTGACTCCGACGGTAATGCCCATCATGCTGACATTTAAGTCGCTGTAATAGTTCTGGTCGTTGATGGTGATATAAACAGAAGTGTTCTTCATTGTACCGAGATCGGTAAAGTTACCTATTGCGGTAATATCGAGCGAAGGAACGATGCTGAACGGGCCCATGTAAAGCTCATAGCCTACACCGAGGTCGAGGTTGAGGGCGATAGGATTTGCGACATAGAGACCGATCTGAGATCTCAGGAGCAGAGCATACCCGACTTCGAGTTCATAAGAAAGTTCGATATGGGGCGCGAGAGTCTGTGCGGGGAACGAGAACGTGTTGCTGAACCAGTCGGTACCGGGTGAGTCGTCGTTGTAGAGCAGGAATACGTTACCGGCTTTGATGTCGACCATCGAAACGCCGCCGCCGATCATCAGACGTCCGCCCATCATCGGGGCTTCGATCAACTGGTCGTTAGCGATAGGCGAGCCGAAAATGACCTTACCGATAGAATAATCCGCACCGATACTTTCGACACGGATCAGGCCCGCATCCATCTTGATGGTCTTGCCGGTCGCGCCGAGGGCGGAAGATTTCTCGATTATGAACTCGTAACCGGGCTCGACACCCATGTCCTTACCGAGCTCCATGTAAAGGGTACCGGGGCCGGGAACTTCGAGAACTTTTGTCTTGATCTTGAACGCGTCCATATTGCGGAGGAAGAATGTCAATCCCCAAACCGCGTCTTTGATCGCGTGCTGGTAGGCGTCCTGTTCGCCGGTTTCGGATTCATACTTGGCTTCTCTGCTGTAGATATCGACAAGGTTACCCTCGGCGTCGATCAGGCGGATCGAGACGTTGACGCTGGCCTTATGCACCCACACCCATTTCGAGGTGGTGTTGCCTTTCAGATCCTTGGACTTCTTTTCGATCTGGAGTTTTTCTACCGACCATCCGCTGATGATCGGGATGGCGATAAAGAACGAATTCGCCATTTTTTCGAGGTCGACAGCGGGGATGACTACCACGCCGAAGTCTTCGTCGATCAGGTTCTTGTCGTTCAGGATCGCTTCTTTCTTCAAGTCCTTGATCTTCTTGATGAACTTCTCGGCGGAAGCGACGTCCATTCTGTACTGGAAGCCGATAACTTTAAAACGCTTGAGATCGTTGAATACGCCGATCATCTGGTCGTCGAAGTAAGCGACGGCCGCGCTCGGCATATTATAAGATGAATACACCCCGAAGATAGCGACTTCGCTTTTTTTGGAAACTTCCGCGTCCGCGCCGAAGCTCAGACCGGAGAATCCCGCGATCGCTAACACAACCCAAAAAAGTCTTTTCATTTGAACCTCCATAAAGGAAATTTTATAGGGATTATATCGCCATAATATAACCCCTTTTTTTAAAATTCTCAAGAATTACATTGCTTTTATGTGTTTTCCTGGAAGAAATCGTAGATCAGTTGTCCGACAGAGACCGAGCTGTTATCCGCGGGGATCGTTTTCGGAATATGGACATGGAAGCCGCGGGAACGCAGTTCCTCATAGATCAGCGTCAGGCACGCGGGATTGGTGAAGAATTCTCCCGCCAGGAAAACGTTCTTCTCATGGTAACGGTCGGATATCCTTTCGACGGCGTCCGCGGTCGCCTTCGCGATCGTATCCACCACCTTGCCCATCAGCCCTTCGGGGTTCTCCTGCGCGAAAAGGTCGCCGACTAATTTCTGGATCAGGGCGTAGGTGTTGATGACGAAGAGGCCGTCCTCGTCGGCGATAGGCAGGGAATAATAGTCGTACACCGTATCCATCGGCACCATCTCGTTTACCAGCGTCTCGAAGAAGTCCTGTTCGAACGTCTTCTCCTTGTAGAACAAGAGTTCCCCGATAGCCGAGATGATATGATGCATGCTCGACGACAGGGTATAGTTGACATTGCCCTTATTGATCGCGTCGAAGATATATGCCGAGTTCTGCGCGGCCTTGACCTTGCCGATCAGCGGAATCTGCATATTCGACAGGTCGCCGCCGATAGCCTCTTTGATAAGCGCGATGGAAATCCGCCACGGTTCGATATTCGCGACGTCGCCGCCGGGCAACGGGACTTCCTTCCAGCGCCCGACTATCTCGAAATTCCCGATATTGCCGTAGATCAGTTCGCCGCCCAGAATATTCCCCTGCGGGCCGTAACTGATCGAGTCGTACACCACGCCGATCCCCTTCTTCTGCGCGAAACCGTTCTCGTACATGACGTTCGCGAGGTGGGAGTAGACATGGTTGACCTTGCGGAGATCGGTGAAACGCTTCAGGTAGTCGGCAATGAGGGAGAAGTTGTTGTAGTCGCGGATCAGGGTCAATTCCTTGAACTGGAGATGCCCGACTATCAGGCTCACAAGCCTGTCCATCTCGTCCATCTCGTAGAACGACTCGAGCCGTTCGAGGAGAGGGGATATGTTGATCGCGTTCTTCTCGAGATACGCGATGGTGAAATTGTTCTCGTCGCCGAACGACAGGGCCGTGCGGTTGTTTTTATTCTCCGGGAACGGTATCGTATGGAACGAGAACGGCGAGAACGATACCGGGAAGTAATCGTCGAGGATGAACGACTGGAAGACCGACGGCAGGGAAAATTCCGTATCGACGGCGTTCTTATGGTCGGTGTGCTCCTCGCTCAGGATGATAAACTTACCCTGCCCGTACTCACGGTGCAGGTCTTTGAAGAAACAGTTTTTATCGCACTTTTTCATCATCTCGCCCGAACAGATCGTGACATGGAACTTCCCGTCGCGCTGGGTGATATGCCGGATACCGAGCTTGGACGGCTTGACGAAAAGGGAGCGGCAGAATTTGCTGTCCATCTTCGTATCCGCCTGAAAGTGCGACAGCAGGAAGTCGTGATCGAACACGAGGAAGTAAGGGGTTCGATCCTTTTTTACCTTTGAAATTTCATCTACGATCAGAAATGTTTTTCCGCTCGGGAAACGCAAGTACTTCTTTTCCATTATACAACCTTTAAATAATTCGGGTGTCCCGGATTGACTATCACATTTACCGCCGCCGGGATAATCTCGATCTCGAAGCGCGAATTAACGAACAATTCGCCGTCGATGTGCATCGGCATATCCTCGGAGGACTCGATCACGAGCTTCTTCGTCCTGAACGGCGTCACTGTGGGATCCTGGTTATGTGTGCCGCGGATCACTTCCATGAGCTTCTTCGTTTTCCGGATCAGCCCGTCGTTATTGAACCTGAACACGCAGGCGTCAAGCAGCCCGTCGTCCGCGAGAGCGTTAGGCAGCACCGCGAACCCGCCTCCGCTCGATCGGCCGTTACCGACGCTGATCATGAACATCGCGCGGTCTTCGGAAAACTCTTCGGAGACCAGCTTGAGCCGCTTCGGCTTATAACCGATCAGGTTTTTTATCAATGCGATCCAGTAACGGAGCTTCCCGTTACGGATTTTCATTTTATGGAAATCGGCCGCGACCTGCGCGTCGAAACCCACGCCCAGTGTGTTGATAAAATAACGCCCGTTGCACTTCCCGGCATCGAGCCTGACACTCTTCGCCTGAAACAGGCTCACCCAATCCTTCTCCGCGAAACGCTCCGGGAAGCCGAGAACATGGACGAAATCGTTGCCGGAACCCGCTGACACCACACCGAAAGTCACCTCGGGATGCCCGATCAGGCTCTGCACGATCTCGTTGATCGTCCCGTCGCCGCCTACCGCGACGATATGGGTATAGCCCTGCTCGATCAATCCGGCGGCAAGTTCGGTGGCATGTCCGGGGCGTTCGGTCGAAAAGATGTCCGCTCCCGGGTGGTAACGCTTGATCTCGGCGCGAACCTCGGGAAGGTATCTCCCGGCAAATCCGCTTCCCGCTACGGGATTATCGATAAAAGCCCATTTGCCGTCGTAATCGGACACCGAACCTCCACTCCGCGATTTTCCCAAGGAGCATGCTTATTGTAATGCAGAATTATATTTTATCAAGATTTGATTTGTTTCTTTCGGAAATAAACTGGGCGCGGACTCATCCGCGCCCCGAGCTATTCTTCGATCAGGTTTAATTGATACTGGGCGTATAGGATTCTCTGCTTGAAGTAATTAACTCCGCTGCCGTAGTCGTCGTCGTCGCCGGAAAGCAGCTTGTAGTACGGCTTCTCGCCCCACGACGCCGGATTATCCTTGATCTTTTTAGGCCCGGTCGTGTCATTATCCACCCACGGTTTTATCATCGCGTGCCATTCCTTGATCCGGTTCATACTCGCCCATGCGTCGAACAGGCCTTTCCCGGGATCGATCAGCGTGACCAGGTAATTCGAGTATGCCTGACGGTATTCCGGAATTGATAGCACTTTCGAGATCAACGGGCGCTGGGAGTCGTTCGCCCACTGCCCCCACGAGAACACGTCCACCGTAGCGTCGAAACCGCCGGTGAATGTCCCCAGGGTGTTGTCGTAGTCGTATGGGATAAAGTACCACATTCCCGACGAGTGGCGGTAGATATAGTAATTGTTTTTATTGTTCCAGTAATCGTCCCACATCCCGACAAGGACGTTGACGGCATAGGCCTTGAGGAACTGGTGGACATCGAGGTTTTTATCGAGCCAGCTTTTCAGTTCTTTTCCTTCGAGTTTGTAGAGGTTCTCGGC
This sequence comes from Spirochaetes bacterium GWF1_51_8, assembly GCA_001829415.1. Classification (GTDB taxonomy): domain Bacteria; phylum Spirochaetota; class Brevinematia; order Brevinematales; family GWF1-51-8; genus GWF1-51-8. Next base: position 27,612 of record MIBE01000074.1, on the reverse strand, counting down.
GAACTGGATCAGGTTGGATTTCGCCTGCGCGAAATCGGTCTTTTTAGTCTTCAGGTCGTATGCGAACTTTTCGCTCATACTCTGCGATTCGGGGCTGATCTTTTCCATCCCGATACTGTCGTCCATCATCGAATAAACGAGGTCGGCGGGCCAGAGGCATTTCCAAAGCTGTCCGGCCGGGTCGCCCGGGAACCGGTTTTTCATCATCGCGCCGTCGATACTCTCGTTCATCCGGTACACCCCGAAGTACGCGGGGTATTCGTCGCCTATGACATGGATGCTTAATAGGACGTAGCTCGAACGGGGCGCGATAGTTACTCCGAAACGCTGGAAGAGATCGAAACAGTATATCTCGCGCACCATCGCGGGGTCGCCGTTGAACGCTTTCAGGTTCAGGGCTTCCAATGTGTGGAACTCCTGCGATTTGCCGTACTTGTCGAAGATGATGCGGAAATGGCTCTGCTGCCACTGTGTCGAGTCCGCGGTGTGGACGATATCGTCCTCGGGGGCCATCCGGCTGTAAACATTGCCGCGGATACGGAAACCGACATTCGTCAGGGTTTCGGATTGGCCGTTCTTGATGAATGTGAAATCGGCGTGGACGCATTCTTCGTTCTCGGGATTCGCCGCGAAGAACGCGAGAAGCCGGTTCCATTCTTCGGGCTCGATCTCGATCAGTATCTCGGGCAAGGCCTTGACATCGAAAACATATTCCGGCCCGAGCGAGATTGTCGCGGGATCGGCGGGGCGGATCGTATATCCGCAGGAAACCAGTAGAAGCGTCAAGAAAAGAACGGCGTTTTTCATAGCGATTCCTCGTCATAGTATTCATGGAAACAGCGCAACGGTAATCCGATTCGCGGAAGAGTATTTTAGCATATCGTTTGAATATTACAACAGGAGAATCGTTCGGCCGGAAACCTTTACCCGGCGGCAAAACCCCCGGAGGGGGCTTGTTGACGAAGTCATTTTGTCATTGCCTGCCTTCTCCTTCGGAGAAGGAGACAGGCGAGGCGTCATGGTGAGCGCTTGTCCCGACTTCATCGTCGGGATGCCGAACCATAGCCAAAGCAATCTATTTAATTACTGGGTATATAAATTAAACAGACTGCTTCACCGCTTCGCGTCTCGCAGTGACAAAAAAACGTGTGTTTCATGACTTCGTCAATATGCCGGAGGCCGGTTATTTAATCGAAAGCTGTTCCTTGACATACTTGATCTTCTGGAGGAAGTAATTGACCTCGCCGGGGGTGTCGTCGGAACCGGAGAGCAGACGGTAGTAGCCGTAACGCCCCCAGTCGGCGGGTTTGTCCTTGATCGCCTGCGGGCCGGTCGTGTCGTTACCGACAGACTCAGCGATCATCGCCTGCCATTCGGCGATCCGCGCCATGCTCGCCGCCGTGTCGAAAAGCCCGTTCTTCGGGTCGATCAGTTCGGCGATATACCCCTGGTACGCCTTGGAGTACTCGGGAATGGAAAGGATTTTGTCGATCAGCGGCCTTTCGGCATACGAGCCCCACGCCATTACATCCTTCGTCGCGTCCATAGTGCCGACAGCGGTGCCGAGAGTGTTGTCGTAGTCGTAGGGAATGAAGTACCACTTTCCCGACGGGTGGCGATAGAGATAGTAATTGTTATTGTTTCCCCAGTAATCGTCCCACATCCCGACCATGACATTGACGGCGTAAGCCTTGAGAAAGAGCTGGACCTCGAAATTCTGTTCGAGCCATTTCTTGAGCTCATCGCCCTCGAGGTAGTTCAGGTTATACGCGAAATCGAGCAGAAGCTCCTTCGCCTTTTCGAAATCCTTCTTTTTCGTCTTGAGGTCGTAAGGGTAAGACTTGCTCATCCCCTTGCTGACCGGACTGATATCCTCGATCCCGATTTTGCCTTCCATCGAGGCGTGGATGAGGTTCGCGGGCCAAAGGCATTTCCAGAGATAGCCGAGCTTATTACCCGGGAAGCGGTTTTTGATCATCACGGAGTCGACGCTCTCGTTCATCCGGTAAACCCCGTAGTACACAGGCGCGGGGTCGCCCCGGACATAGATACTGAGGCAGACATAAGCGGACTTCGGCGCGACGAACACTCCGAAACGCTGAAAGAGGTCCATACAGTAGATCTCGCGCACCATCGCCGGATCGCCGTTGAACGCCTTCAGGTTCATGGCCTTGAGCGTATGGAAGTCCTGCTTGGGTGAAAATTTATCGAAATCGATCCGGAAATGGCTCTGGTTCCATTCGGTTTTACCGGGGGTATGGACATAGTCGTTCTCGGGGCAGACCCTGCTGAAACCGTTGCCGCGGACACGGAAGCCTATATTCCAGAGCGTCTGCGACTGGCCGTCCTTGATGAAGGTGAAATCGGCGTGCACGCATTCCTCATTCTCGGGATTCTGCTGGTAGTACTTCAGCAGCTTGTTCCATTCGCCGGCGCTGATATCGATCACGATCTCGGGAAGGGCCTTGATATCGAACACATAGTCCTGCCCGAGCGAAAGGGTCGCCTTGTCCATCGGACGGACTTCGCCGCCGCAGGAGAGGAATAGCAATAACGTGAATGACAGGAGACCGTTCTTCATAATACCTTCCCGGGACGAATTTATATTGGGCGGTTATTAAAACTCTATTCAAATGGACAAAAAGGCTCTTTTCAGGACAAAATCATGCTTATTTATTGAAGCGCGGTAGAAACAGCCTGTGTCATTTACAATAAAACATTAAAAATAGATTGCTTCGCTTACGCCCGCAATGACAAGACAATTACTCTAAACTTGGATCATACTCCAATTAATAAGTTTTTTATACCGCCCTCTTACTATACGCGCGGTAATAAACCTACCACCAGAATATAGAACGGAGCCATGGAACGGCGGTATTCGACGGATTGTTCTCGTCGAGTAAAAAGTTTCCATTCTTGAATGGGAAAACCGCGAATATGTATCCGTCTCCTTTTTTGAGACCTTTTTTATCGAGCGTGATTTCCCAGATACCGTCGGAGACCTTTTGGAGCGGATTCGCCGTCTTTTTCCACTGGTTGAAGTCCCCCATCAGGTATACCGCGTTTGTGTTTGTCCATGCGATACGGATGGTGATGGAAGTCCCGTTGTCCTTTGGGTTGAGGAACGGCGCGGACGGGGTTGCCAGGTTGAAGACCGACGGCGACGGGGTCAGATTCCCGTAGACGTCCATCGCGGCCATATAGACCTTATACTGGCTGTTTTCCTTGAGTCCGCAGAAGTTGTTGTAACCCGTATTGTTCGGCTGGACAATGAACTCGCCCTTGACCGTCATCCCGTTACCGTCGACAATCTCCTTCGCGGTGGGAGCCGGAGCGCTGTCGGGCAGAACGGTGTAGAACACGGCACAGCTTTCATCGAGTTTGACATTGATTATACCTACGAACGGCCCCAGATTGGTCACCTGTTTTTTCTCGGCCGGCAGGAACACCGGGGGTATCTTATCGCCGTTTTCTGTGGGCCCGGCATACATCCACGTGTTCCCGTTAGTCGGTAATCCGAGTTGGAGTTGGGCGAACACGATTCGCGTCTTGATATAGTTGGCGTTGGGAAACTTCCCGGTCGCGTCGCCGGTCAGGAGCTTATAGTAGCCGAAACTTCCCCATCCGGCAGTCGGCAGATCGATAATCGCCATCTCCTTCCCGGTGTCGTTGACGATATAGGGCGAAATCATCTTCTGCCACCCGAGGATGCGGTTCGTGCTCGCGGTAAAATCGAACAAGTCGTTCGTCGGGCTGATCAGCTCGGCGATATAACGGATATACTTTTCCTTAAACTCGGGGATTTCGAGGACTTTATTGAGGAGCACCGGTTTTGGCTTCGGGCCCCAGTTGAGGATATCGATTGTCGCGGTGTTCCCGAACGACTTTATGCTGATACCCAGCGTGTTGTCGTAGTCGTAGGGGAGGAAGTAGCACTTGCCCCATTCGTCGAAGTAAAGGTAGTAGTTGTTGCCGTTATTCTTCCAGTAGTCGTCCCACATCCCGACAAGGTTGTTCACCGCGTAGAGCCGCAGGAGCAGGTCGACATCCATCGCCTGCGATATCCAGTTCTTGAAATCGTCGCCCTTCTTTTTATTGAGGTTTTGGATGAATTTTAACAGCATGGCCTGCGCTTTGCCGAGTTGGCCTTTTTTTGTCTTCAGGTCGTAACAGGGGGCGATGCTTAACGAGTTGTTCGTCGGATTGATCGACTCGATCCCCACATCCTTCGCGCCGGGTTTGGACAGGTTCGCGCCCCACAAGCATTTCCAGAGGTAGCCGTCGTCGCCGGAGTACTGGCTGTCGAAACGCGCCTTCAGGTAGTACTCGTCGTAAGGCTCGATCATCTTATACACCCCATAGTAGGCGGGTTTCGCGTCGCCCGCGACATGGATATACAACCGGCAGAATCCCACCTGCGGTGCCGTCCACACCCCGAACTTCCGGAACAGGTCGTAGCAGAATATCTCGCGTACATAGTTGCCGTCGTCGCGGAAGTACTTGAGATTGAGGCCGCCGAGACTGTGAAACTCGTTCTTGCCCTTGGCGAACTCGCCGAAATCCAGCTTAAAGTGCGCGTGGTTCCATTTCGGCGCGGAGGGGTTATGCGGTTCGCCGTAGCTTCCCTCGGGGCGTTTCCGGCTGGTATTCCCGCGTATTCTGATTCCTATTCCGTAAAGCGTCTCGACGACGCCATTTTTCTCGAACTTGAAATCTGCCTCGACCATCTCCTCGGAGTCCCAGTTGGCATCGATGATCTTGAGGAGATTGTTCCATTGCTCCGACGAGACCTCGATAGTGATCACCGGAAGGGCGGACAGGTCGAAAACGTAGGAAGAATCGCCCTTGATCTGGGTGTGAACCGGTTTGACAAAAACGTCCTGACAGGAAAGGAAAAGAAGCGCGGTCATTGCGACGGCAAGTTTTTTCATAGGAAGGCCTCGTTAGTGTTGTTGAATAAAACAAGGATACCGGCGAAAGCCGGTATCCTGAATAATATCGTTATGAACGTGGTACTTTATAAATTCGTTACGACCAAAGAATTGTATCCGCCCCATCCGTCATCGACATAATTGGTATTTACTGGGTCGGTTAACCAAACTTGAGCGCCGTTATTGTACCAGAATTTATAGGCGTCACCATGATCGGCCTGCGACGGACGGAGGCGCGTGATTTCAAACAAACCTCCCCCGACATATGTCATCAGCAATCCATTATCCCAATCACCATTTGCGGGATCGCCTCGGAGGTAGATATTGGTAGACGGCATCGATGCCCCGGTGTATTTAAAACGGAAAATGATTGAAGTAGGAAGAATCTCGGGGCTGATATATCCGCCCGGGCCGGTAGTCGCGTTCAAGAGCGTCGGTGAGCTTTGAAGATTTACAGCGGTGTCCTGAGCGACACAATAGATATCGTAGGGTGTTTCATATGTGAGGCCGCCAACTCCCCAACCATAATAAGTAATAGAAGGGCAGGCAACGCTTCCGGAACCTATCGGGGCGCCTCCGCCCGCGGACTGTCCGAGTTTCACTTCCGCGGATGTCGGAGCGGCGCTATTGTTGGTCAAGCAAACAAAATAGACGGTACCCGCCTCATTCAATCTCCAATAAAACTCGATCCAGTCAGTACCGTTTGCCCAGAAAGTGGGAGGATCTGTAAATGTGGGCGGTGTCGTATCTCCGCCCCCGCCGCCTCCTCCGCTGCCCCACGTGTTTCCGTTGGTGGGCAGTCCGAGCTGGAGCTGGGCGTACACGATACGCGTCTTGAAGTAGTTTGTTCCGACCGCTCCGGTAAGGAGGGAATAAAACATGTAATCTCCCCAGCCGGGCTGATCTACAATTGACATGTTATCACCGGTGTCGTTAGCGATAAAAGGAGAAATCACGGAATGCATTTGCTTGATCCTGTTTGTGGATTTCGTAAAATCGAACAGATCGTTGGTTTTATTAATGAGTTCCGCGATATATTTCTTGTAGGTGTTCTGGAATGCGGGAATAGCGAGAACTTTTTCGATCAACACGGCGGTGTCGTCGCCCCAATTCAAAACGTTTTCAGTACCGGGATCACCCCATGTCGTACCACTGGTTCCCATCGTGTTGTCGTAGTCGTAGGGAATGAAATAAGCTTTACCCAGATCGTCGAAATAAAAATAATAGTTGTTTCCGTTTTTCCAGTAATCGTCCCACATTCCGACTAAAACGTTGACAGCGTAGGCCCGGAGAAGGAGATCGACGTCCATCGCCTGGGATATCCATGATTCGAAATCGGCGCCCGTTTTCGTGTTCAGGTTATTGATGAAACTGAGGAGTTGGGCTTTTGCGGCGGTGAAATTCGTCTTCTGGGTCTTCAGGTCATACGAAGGGCGAATACTATTGCCTTCATTAAATTGGTCTATTGATTCAATACCGATTTTAGCATCTGCGGGGAGAAGCATATCGGCCGGACCCATCGATTGGTATAAGCATTTCCATAAATTTCCTTCATCATCGGTGGGTGTCTTAGTAAATCGAACCTTTAGGAAATTGTCGTCGATCGGTTCGATCATAGTGTAGACACCGAAATATGCCGCTGTCGGGTCTTCTTTGATCTTGATATATACTTTGCAGAAACTAGCGAGAGGAGCGGTCCAGACACCGAACTTTTGGAAGAGATTGTAGCAATATACCTCACGTGCGTATGCGGGATCGCTGTTGATAAATTTCAGGTTGATCCCGTCCATCCCGTAGAAATTAGTGTTTACGGCCGCGAATTGGTCGATGTCGATCTTAAAATGAGCCTGATGCCAATCAGCCCCTGAAGGCTGATGCATTTGCCCGGTGCTTCCCTCGGGTCTGACACGGCTGAAGGAATTACCTCTGACCCTGAAACCTATATTGATATAATGATTGGTAACACCGTCTTTGACAAAGCTAAAATCAGCCTTCACCATCGTTTCATTCCGGTCATTTACATCGAAGTTCGTCAGAAGTGTATTCCATTCGTTGGAACTGATCTCGATCACTATCGAAGGCACATCCGTGAGATCGAAAAAGCTCTTGAGCTTATCCAGCTTCGTGGTCTTCGTTTTAGGAATTTCGCTAAATCCGCCGCCCGTGGCGAGCTGGCAGGATGCGGTGACAAACATGAGACACGCCGCGAAAACTATCGCGGAGTACTTTCTAAAAGCGCTTACCGGCATTTTACTTACCTCCAAACCATTTGAGTATTATACCCCTAAAAATACATTTTCTCAACTCATTGTTAATTTCTAGTTAACTTTTTTTTTATATAACCCGTCGAGAAATAAAAATTTGATTTTATCCTCAAACATGAGTAAAATATAATATATATCCCGGATCGGCCGGGGATTTCTTTCCGATTTTCCTTACGATTTGCGTATTTTTGTGCCGGAAACATGAAGCAAGGCGGGGTATTCCTGTTCCTAATCGACGATAAGGGAAAAGTATGGATTTGGATTACCCGGTTTTAACCGACGAGCTTTTTAAAAAATTCGCCTTAATGCTTTTCGAACTGAGCGGGATCAAACTTCAGGACCATAAGAAGTATCTCCTGATACACCGTCTCTCCAAATATGTCGGGCCGACAAAACCGTTCCATTCGTTCGAACAGTACTACCATGCGTTACTGGACGATAAAAGCGGGAAGCTGACGACCGATTTCCTTAATGTCCTGACGACCAATTTCACGTTTTTCTTCCGGGAACCGCTCCATTTCGATTTTCTCCGCGAGTATCTCGGCAAGGCCAGTCAGACGGAGCCGTATATCCGAATCTGGAGCGCGGCGTGCTCCTCGGGCGAAGAACCGTACAGCATGGCAATCGCGATCACGCAGGCCGTCCCCGACTACAAGAACTACGATATCAAGGTTCTCGCGAGCGACATCTCACGGAAGATGCTCAATGCCGCCGAAACCGGCGTCTATCATTATACGAAAGTCCGGGGGCACCTCGACGACTCGCTCCTTCGGAACTATTTCGATTTCGACCGGGAGACGAACGCGTTCACGGTGAAGCAGTTTCTCCGGGAGCTGATCGCGTACCGTTACATAAACCTGCTCGAGCCGTACCCGTTTCATAAGGCGTTCGATCTGGTGTTCCTGAGGAATGTCCTGATTTATTTTGACAATAAAGAAAAAGAATATATAATAAATAAAATTTTAAGTTATATTAAACCCGGGGGATACCTTATTCTCGGTTTATCGGAGAGTTTAGTCGGGATCGACCATAAACTGAAGATAAACAGGAATTCCATCTACCAGAAAGTGTAATGCGAGGATGTGATGAGTAATTTAGACGCACCCGTCTATTTTCTCAATCCCGGCGAGTTGATATTTTCCAAGAAGCCCGTGGTAATCCGAACCGTGCTGGGTTCCTGTGTTGCCGTCACCCTCTACGATAAGGTCAATAAGTTCGGCGGGATGGTTCATTTTCTCCTGCCCAATTCCTCGAACCGTGGGGTCAGCACGAAGTACGGGGATGTCGCCGTGCCGACACTGATCAACAAGTTCATTCAAGCCGGATCGAAGAAGCAGTTTCTCGAGGCGACTATTACCGGCGGAGCGTTCATCATCTTCGACGAGTCGGAGATATTCTTTATCGGCGACAGGAATATCGAATCCGCCCAGCAGATCTTACGGCAGAACGAAATCCGTGTCGTGGCCACCAATACCGGCGGCGAACGGGGCAGGCGGGTTCTTTTCAATACTGAGACAAGTAAAGTTGAGGTCTCGTTTCTCGAACATATGGATATCGACGACCTTTACGACAAATAAATCAATAAGGGGAATGCAATGGGATTAAAGGAACTTTTAGACAGTCTTTCACCGATAGCTATGGGGAATCCGATCGGGATCGAAGTGATCTTCTGGCGGATGATAGTAGCGCTGGGTTTCGCCCTCATCATCGGCGGCGTGTCGTATATCGCGTACAGCGGGCATGAGTTCGAACGCTCCAACCTGCATGCGCAGATTCTCGTGACGCTGGTATCCGCGATGGTGATTAACGTCATCGGCGACAATTTCGCCCGCGCGATCGGCTTGTTCGGCGCGATGAGTTTCATCCGTTTCCGCACCACCCTGCGCGACACGAAGGATACCGCTATTTTCTTCTTCTCGGTAGCGGTGGGTATGGCGACAGGTCTCGGGTTCTTCGAACTCGCGCTGATCAGCATGATGATCGTTCTGCCTCTCCTAATCGGGCTGAAATACCTCCCGCTCTTCAAGACCGAACTGACGCAGATAGAGTTTAACTGCAAGGACTACGAGTCGCTGAAATTAGTGAAGGATTACATTCAGAAACAAAAAGTAAAATTTACACCCACCGAAATCCGCGAGAACAAGTTCCGGCTGGTCTATCATGTTTCCATGCCGGTGGATAAGGCGTTCCCGTTAGCGGAAAAAGCGAAGAGCGATAACCCCGAACTGATCGTCGATTTCGAAGTGTCGCGTGTCGAGTAGGCCCGAATGAAACTCGATCTCACCACGCCCGCGTTACTCTTCCCCGCGATCTCGCTGCTCTTGCTCGCGTATACGAACCGTTTCCTGACCCTCGCCAATCTCGTCCGGGAGCTCCATGCGAAACATAAAGAAGCTCCCGACCAAACACTTCTCGACCAAATCAGGAACCTCAGTCTCAGGATCGGGCTGATCCGTTATATGCAGGCGCTCGGAATACTGAGCTTCATCTTCTGCGTGTTCTGTATGTTCCTGCTCTTTATGGATATCGAGGGATGGGTCGAGTACACGTTCTCGTTCGCGCTCCTTCTCCTCATGGCGTCGCTCGTCGTCTCGTTCATCGAGATTACTATATCCTCGAATGCGCTCAAGGTTCAGCTCAAGGACTGCCAGAACACCGGCGGCCCCGAATGTAAAACCCCCGCCAAAAAGTAGAGTTATTGCCCAAAATATAAAAACCCCCCGCTCTCGGGCGTGTTGACAAACTCATTTTGTCATTGCCTGCCTTCTCCTTCTCAGGAGAAGGAGACAGGTCGCTCTGCTCCTCGCTGTGACACAACCCCTAATCTATTCTGAAAAACAATTTTTTATTCATAATGATAGTGTTTTTTGAACCGCCCTTAAAATATAACAAACCCCCCGCTCTTGCGAACGGGGGGTTTCCCTTACTAATTCGGGTTTATGGTTGGACCAAAATTCTAACACTTTGGTGACAATAAATTGTACCGGTCAGCCTTCGGAAAGTCAATCAACATCTTCTTTCCGGCGGGCGGATAGAAACGGGACCTAGAACACGACGGATAGCGAGAACGAGTCCGAAGAGCCGTGGTAGCCCAAGGGCACGACCGAATAGTCGATCGTGAACGCGAGCGTCCTCGTGACCTCGAAATTCAGCCCGAGGCCGAAACTGAACCCTTCGTAATCCTTACCGAGTATCTTATATCCCCCGCGCACGAAGATCGTTTTCTTGTACGAGTATTCCGCCCCCGCCGAGAGAGACCATTCGTTGTCGCTGGGCTTACGGACTTCCATCATCACTATCCCCACATGGCGGTCGTTGTCGAAACCGACATACGACACTCCGAAACCGAAGTACCACGGCGACTGAACCGTGCTCCCCGGTGTAAATCCCTGGAGGCTGACCGCGAGGTCTTTGAACGCGAACGAGAAGGTCAAGGTATCGCTGAGGTTGGTTTCGCCCTTGAACTGGCGGACGTCGAGCCAGTCGGTGAAGTTCTGCACGCGCACCGAATAGGTGAAGCCCGCGTCGAACGCGAGACTATAGGCTTTATACTCCGATAGCTGGGCTTGGGCGAACTTGACGGTCACGCCGAAGTCGAGATGCTGCTGGTCGGCGAGGATGTTATCGAACGGCGCGAAAAGGTTGTTCGCGTAGGACACCCCGGCCATGAAGTCGCCGGAGTTCATCAGGCCCTGCGGGATACCGTTGATCGACGCGTCGAAGCCGTCGATAGTGAATAGCGCGGCGGTCAGTCCGATCACGCCCGCGCTGTGGTTCTTCGACGGGATCGGGAGCGCGAAGTTGAACGAGTTATACGACGAGTTAAAGAGCCAGTTCATTCTCGATACCGAGAAGCTGATCAGCTTCACCTGCGCCATCGACGCCGGGTTGACCGTGATAAAGCTCACATCGCCCTTGACAGTCAGGCCGCAGTCCGCCATCCCCATCGCGCGCGGGATATAGTTCTCGAGCATGAAGATCGGGATACTGGACATCCCGTACTCCGCCCATCCCGCTCCGATCACTGAAACCGAAAGAATAAAAGTATAGATTAGTTTTTTCATTGTTTGCCCCCTACCGTACCACGATTACTTTGACTACGGTATCGAATTCACTGCCCTGTATATGGATAAAGTACCATCCGCTTCCCACCTTCTCGCCGGAGTCGTTCAATGTCCCGTCCCAGACGAGGGTGTCGCCGATATTGTAGTATTTTTCCGGGATGACCGCCACCTTGTCGCCCGCGACATTATACACCGTGGCGAGGGCGTTGCCCGAACGGTTCATCTTGACGACGAGTTCCGAGGTGCCCTTCATCGGGTCGAGGATACTGGTCACCGCCGAGGCTTGCTCGACCGGCTGGAAGACGAGCGTGTTCGTGACAACAGTCAGGTTCGTGCTGGTGTCGTAGGCGAACACGATGAGGACGATGGTGTCGCCGTAGTTGAAGTCGCCGACCGGATCGATGATGATGTTCTGCCCTTTTTGGGCGTTCGCGGAAATACTGCTTCCCGGCCCGGCGAACGACGGAGCGAACTCCGAATTGGACAGGATGACCTGCCCGTTCATCAGCACGACGATCTTGTTCGATTCTACCCCGTAGTTGTCCATTACCATGAACGAGAATGTGGATGCGACGGGGATATCGATAGTCCCGTTGACCGGGACGAAATTCGCGATCAGGGGCGGAGTCGTATCCGGCGGACGGGTGGTGAAGTACCACGTGTTCGTAACCGCGTTGCCGGACGCGCTGTCGTCCTCGATGGAGACGCGGATTCCGTAGGTATTCGTAAACGCCAGTACCGAGGTGTAATCGACCGTAACGTCGAACCCGTTGTTGGCGTTGGATACAAACTTCCCGGCGGTGCCGTTGAACGGCGCGATGAAGACGCCGTTCGTGACCGCGTCGATCCAGAAGCCGCCCATAAACACCTGCACCGCGATCTTCTCCTTCACGACCTGCGAGTTGTCCGAGGTCTCGAAGTAAAGATGAGTTTCCGGCTCGATATCGGCCGCGCCGTAGCCGGGATTGGCCTTAGAGATGACGGGTTTCGTGGTGTCGCCGCTCTGGATAAAGAAGTTCCATTGCAGACTTCCCGCGTTCCCCTCGATATCCTTCATATATGCATAGACCGTCACCGTGTCTCCGTAATGGAACGAGAACGACGGATTGACGAGCACGCTGTAACCGTTATAGCTGTTGGGATTCAACGTCACCGCGAAGCCGGGCTGAACCGCGCTGTTGGTATAGACCGGCATCGTATTCGCGCCGCTGTTCGTCTTTATCAGGATGTAGATAGACGAGGCTTGTATCCCGACATTGTCCGCGATATCGAACGTGATATTCGTATCCGAAGACTTGGGCGCGCCCGCGGTCTGCGGGGCGATATTCGTCAGGAACGGCGCGATGTCGTCCGACTTGATGGTGAAGGAGTAGTTGGTGCCGAGCGTGTTCCCGCGCGGGTCTTTCGCCGAGACATTTACAGAATAGCTGTGCTCGTACACCCAGTCGTCTCCGTTATCGATCACGAGCGAAATACCGCCGCCCGCCGCGCTCATCGAAGAGAGCGTGTCGTCGAACGGCGCGTAAAACATGCCGTTCGAAAGGGCGAGAGCGCCGTCTATCTTCACCACCACGCTCGAGTTGACGACCGAGCTTTCGTCCTCGATATCGAGAGAGACCAGTTTATCGATCGCGACGCCGGATGCGCCGGACGAGGGATCGAGGCCGGTGATATAGGGTTTGACGTCGTCGGCCTTGATAGTAAAGCTGTACGATGTGGATAACGGGTTTCCTTCGCTGTCTTCGACATTCACGAGCACCGACACGGTCTGGTCGTAGACGAAGAGGCTGTTGGGATCGATAGTGACGCGGAGGGACTTCCCGGCAATAGGCTGAGTGACCGAGCCGCCGAAACCGGACTGGAAGCCGCCGCCCGAGATCGCGCTCTGCCCGTTGACCTGGACGTTCAATGACGCGGGATTGATGCTGACGGCGTCGTACACGTCGAACACGATATTGACCGCGCGGACCTGATTGACTGCCGACGGTACCGGAGCGCGGTTCGAGATACCGGGTGCGACATCGTCGGGCTTCACGGTGAACGCCCAGTTAGTCGCCGTCGTATTGCCCTGGTTGTCCTTGAATTGTACCCATACGCCGACCGATTGACTGTAGAGGAAATCGGCGCTCGGGTTGATCGTGACGTTGTAGCCGCTGCCGTTGGGAGTGATCGAGCCGGTATAGCCGGACTGGAACGCGCCGTTGACAATGGCGTTGGTACCGCCGATCTTGGTCTGTATCTGCGCGCTCGCGACTTGGATGTTGTCGTCGAGCTGGTATCCGATATTAACACTGGGGAGCTGTTTATTTGCCCCGGCCGCCGGACTGCCGTTCGCGAGGGTCGGCTTGATATTGTCCGCGGTGACCGTGAATGAGTAGTTCGTCACCTTCGTGTTGCCCTTGTTGTCCTCCGACGTCAGGCTGACATTGACTGTCTGCCCGAAGCTGAATTCGGAGACCGGGACGATCGTGATATTGTAGCCGTTACCGGTCGGGATGATCTGGGTGGACGAATTGGCTTTATAGTTGTTCGAGAGCACGACCGTGCCGTTGATAGAGGCGAGGAGCGAGCTCTGGTTGACTTGATCGTCGTCGTTGACGTTATAGAACACGGTCGCGCCGCGCGCCACACCCGCCGCGCCGGGAGCGGGGTTGAACGAGGAGTAGACCGGAGCGGTCGTGTCGGCCTTGATATAGAAATAATATCCCGCCGCGTTGACATTCGCGGACTGATCGCTGACCGAGACTTCGATATCGACTTTCTGCTCATAGGCGAAATCCGCATCCGGATTGATCGTGACGGTATAGTCCTTTGTTGAGTTCTGGACTATCGAGCCCGTGAAGCCGGGCTGAAATACGCCGTTCTTCACCGCGTCGCTGCCCTCGATCACCACGTCGATATTCGTGCTGGAGAAGTCCATATTGTCGATGGCGCGGAAGACGATATTGACATTCCGGTTCTGGTTGTTGGTGAACTGAAGAGGCGAGTACTGCGAGAGCGCGGGCTTGATGTTGTCCGAGCGGACGATATAGTTGAAGTTGGAGTTCAGCACAGCCGCCGAGTTGCCGTTCGCGGAAGCGTTAGGGTCGTAGGGAGTGGAGTCCGAAAAGCCGGGCTTGCTCATATCCGGGCGGTAGTACATAAAGACCTTGACCGTATCGCCGGTTTCGAGGCCGAGCGCGGAGAGCGGAATTTTGATCTCAGCCCAGTTGTTGGCATAGACGGAAAGGTTTTCATTCCCGGTCAGCCATGCCGTGTTGCTGTAGGTACCGTTTCCCGCACGGGTCAAATCCGCGGTTTGTTCGGCGCCGCCGTCGGCGTCGTTAAATAATAACTTGGTATAACCGTAGTTGTTGAAGGTGTATTTATAGAGGCTACCGCTGACAAGCGTCATATACGGGCGTGTCGCCCAGTCGGATGCGCCTAAATCCCCGCCCCAGAAGTGAATCCGGGGAGCGCCCGCCCATCCGGCGGGTTTGTAGAAGTAGACTGTCATCTGGTTGGACATTTTTGTCAGGCGTTCGTAATGGGTCACCGAGCCCGCGCCTACCCATGCGGAACCGTTCCAGTTTAGGAACTCGGAAACCCCTTTGGTGACATAGCTGTTTCCCAATGCGCCGCCGAACTCCATCCGTTCGTCATAAGGCGCTTCCGTCCATTGACGGAGCAGGAAGTCGGGCTTGTTGGCGCCGCCGTAAGTAGTGCCGCTTTCCCACGGGTCGGCGCTTCCGCCGGTTGTCCCGCCGGAATTGGTGATAAACCCGAAGATGATACGCGACGAAGCGTTGCCGCCGTTAGTGAGCACGTCGCCGTTATAGAAATAGCCGATGTAGAGATATTGCGGATCGTCGGTGATATAGACATCCTGGCAGGCGTTCTGGAAATGAAATTCCGTATGCCCCATGATGGTCAGCGGCTGGAAACTCGAACTGGACGCAGTAGGCGACGAACCCCACCCCGAGTCCTTGAAACCGTCGATGTACGGGCTGAAGAGCGGAACCGAATTGGCCGCCGGATATGCCCATGAAGCGATCGAGAGAAGGTAAGCTATTACCCAAAGCCATTTTTTCATATTAATTCCTCCGGAAATGAAAGCGCTTACATGGGTAATATTATAACATGGAAACGTTGTTTGTCAAGAAGTTAGAAAGAAACATGTCGTCTTGTGGGTGTTTCTGCACAGGGCGTTTTTATGCAGACACACGGGCGGGGGTTAGAGTATTATAGAGAACGGTCTATCACCCGGCCTTGCGATAGGATTCTTTAATTCCGGCGAGCAGGTCGGCCGATAGTCCGGATGTACGGATATTGACGACCTTGCTCTCGAAACGTCCGCGCACCCAGCCGTAGAGCGCGTCGCAGGAACCGTCGGGCGAGGCCGTGGGGATGACGCCTTCCGGGGTGAAAACACATTTCTCGCCGAGACAGGCCCGTTTGGTCAGAGGACAGGGATTCATGAGTTTCTCCGCTTTTTCTATTATTATCGGACATATCGCGGAAGCGATTAGCCCGGTATACGAGGCAGGGATAATTAATAGAAAAGCCCCATCATGGGGTATGTTGACGAAGTCATGAAATACACGATTATTTGTCACTGCGAGCCTGCCTTCTACCGAAGGTAGACAGGACGCGAAGCGGCGAAGCAGTCTGTTTTATATATATACCCAGTAATTAAATAGATTGCTTCGGCTATGGTTCGGCATCCCGACCGGGAAGTCGGGACAAGCGCTCACCATGACGCCTCGCAATGACAAAATGAGTTTGTCATCAAGCCCCATCATGCGACGGGGCTATCTTATTTATATCGATTACTGAAACAAAGTACGGTTACCGAGCGACTCCCATGGATGGGAGAAGTCCCGCGATGCCACGGATGGCAAGAGCGGGACGAAGGCGTACCGAGGTGCTACTTAAACTTCAGCTCGATCATCCCGTCGATCTTGAATGCGATGTCCGAACCGAGGATGATGGTCGAATGGTTCATGTTGTAGACGGGAGTAAGCGCCATTCCCGGAAGAAGTACGGCCATGCTCAGGCAGAACGCTACATCCTTGTCGAGCTTGAGGCGGTTATGCAGGTCGAACTCGATGCCGAGCAGGTTGACATTGTTGGTGCCGACAGCGACGACGGTGTTCGCGAAGCCGCCGACCAGCATCGTCTCGAGGCCGATCTCGTCGAACTTCAGCTTGGCGCCGACTTCGATCACCATCAGGCCGGGATCGTCGAAACGCACCGCGCCGCGTGTCAGGTTCTTTCGCGTATCGGCGGTGACCACTTTCGAGTTGAAATACGCCTGCTGGTTGAACGGGCTTCCGCCGAAAAGGATACCGAGGTCGGTACGGAAGTTGCCGTTGTTATTAAGTACCTGGAACTGTTCGATATTGCCCGTATTTGTATCGTTACCGGTCGTCATATTGAAACGCCCGAAGATTTCGAGGAAGGGCAGGATTTTCATTTCCGCTTTAGCGTAGAGATGGAACGCCGCGAGCGGGATGTTCGTGCTGTTCTGGCTGACGTTGCCGAAGTTGAACGAGAAGCCCGCTTCCACCTTTAACGGGTCGAGGTTCAATTGCTCGTAAGTGCCGATCCAGTTCAGGGAATACTTATAGGCGAAACGGTCGTCGACCACGCGCATGAAGTAGACGTTTGCGTCAAGGAAGTCGAGCTTAAGCTGGCCGTTGACATAGTAAAGATGGGTGGCGTTCCAGCTTTCGGTCTCGAAGTAATCGTTATCCTCGTTGACATTCGAAATCGACTCGTTCGTGCCGTTGAACAGCTTCGAGTAAAGGACGTCGATATCGAAAAGAGGCTGGCGGAACGAGAGCTTCAGGCCCATCAGGTCGTCGTCGATCTCCGACTCCAGCGGCGTCTTGAACCCGATGATCCCCAGTTTCCCCTTGAGGAAAATGTCATCGTAGAGCAGGTACATATTTTTTGTCTCGAGATTCCATTTGTCCGCGCCCTGTCCGCCGCCGAGAGGAGCTTCTCCCCACGGGAGATTGCCTACTTCAAGCTGGTAATAGAGTGAGAAGACGGATGTGGCCTCGAATTCCGCGCCGATTCTTATCCGGGTGTCGAGCGACCAGAAATCCGCGTTACGCGTGAAGTCGAGGTCCTTATTCATAAACCCGTAGAACCTGGTCCTGAACTCCCCGTCGAACTTGACGTCGAACGCGAAGACAGCGGATACTGTTAAAAAGACGAATAGCAATGAAACCCAGAACCCATATTTTCTCATCATTTGCCTCCGAATGTTTAAAAATGATAGCATACAAACGAAAAAATCGCAATTCGATAACTCCATCTTTTGCGTTCCGCTAAAAGACTCTCTATAATAATGCGGGAGGAATAATGGGCGCGATTATCGTTTCAATCGTCATATTCGGTGTCGGATTGTATTTCTTCCTCATTACCAATAAAAAAATCGCCATGCTGAAAGAAGACCTCATCACCAAGGAAGCCCGTGACGAAATGGGCTCGTTAGTCGCGGAGTTCAACCGTGTCGCCGAACGGAATATCAGCCTGATCGAAGACAGGATCGAAGTCCTGCAGGGGATGCTCCAGAAGGCGAACCAGAAACTCGGCCAGCTTGACGAGAAGGTCGCGCGTGTCTCCCGTCCGGTGGTAGTCGAGAAACTTGTCGAGGACACCCCGCGCCGTGAGAGCGGATTCTTCAATCATACGGATAGCGCGATTAAGGAAGCCCGTCAAACCCGCGAACAGACCGTGGACCGGGTCGAGCTCTCAAAGCCGCATGCGACGAATACACCGGAATCGCCCGTAGAAACCGTGAGAGTCCGTGAGACGCCGCATGCGGAAAAACAGGCCTCGGACAAGGAAATAAAGCGTCCAGCGGACGAGATTTTTACTGAAAAACCCGCCCAGAAAAAGAAAGCTCCGCCGTTGAAAAAGCCCGGCGACGCCGGACAGCGTCTCGACGAGACCGCGTCACGGAGCGAACGGCTGAAGGCGTTACTCCGGCAGGGCAAGTCACGCGAGGAACTGGTGGATATGGGGTATATGGAAAACGAGATCAATCTATTGAGTTTCATTATCCGGAAGGAATAGGGCAGTCGGCACGAACGGGCTTGCTGTCGAAGTCATTTTGTCATTGCGAGGCGTGAGCGTAGGCGAACGGCGAAGCAATCTATCTCATCATTATTTAAAGTTTTGTACACTCTTTCACTTGCGTTTTCCTTCGCGGGAGAAGGAGACAGAAAAACTAAGCGTTTCCTGTGTATGTCATCAAACCCGAAAAGACCGGAATCAAAAAGGCATAAAAAAAAAGGCGCTGCGCCTGCGCCTTTCCGTTATTAATTTATTAGAGGGTCATCGTGGTTTACAAAGTTATGTTCTCTCGTCAGTTCATATTGATGATATAGCTATCTTTCCCGATAGCGGTCTGTTTTAATTTCGACAACACATCGGACGCGTCGTTCTTATCGGTAAACTTGCCTATTCTGACACGGTAGTAGCGCACACCGTTGACTATGCTTTCGACTATATATGCCTGGTAACCCATGTTTCGGAGTTCGTTCTCGATCACTCTCGCTTTCTCTATGGATGTATGCGCCGAAACCTGGATTGTGAAATTCCCGGCGACCGCGACGACCGCGGGCTTCTTGGTATCCTGGGGTTTGACAGCGGGAGTCTCGGCCTTGACCGTATCCTGCTTGGGTTTTTCGACAGGCTTGGGAGTTTCTTCTTTCTGGATCGTCGGTTTCTTGACTTCCTCGATCGCCGGAGGCGCCACTGTTTCCTTCTTGGCGGAATCGTCTATGACGGCGGGGGGCGGGGTTACCTGCGGGATCGCGGGCTTGAGGACATCCACGCCGGCGGAATTGGGCGTGTTGTTCTTCATGTACTGGCTTTCCATTTCCTGCGCGTGAATCTTTTCGTCCATCTGGGTGATATACTGTTCGCTTGTGACCGCGACATTCTTCATCGTTGTCTTGCCGAGCCAGTAGCCGATCAGGAAAACGAAGACGCCGAAGAACACGAAGATCGCGCCGGCCCAGACTATTTTTTCATCGGTCAACGCGAGTGCTTTTTTCTCTTTCTTGACGGGAGTATATTCCGCTTCCTTCATAGACGGTTCCTGAATCATGGAAGCGCCGCCCCTGTGATGAAAGCTCGCGGAGTGCTTATAGTCGTTGATCTTGATCCGTTCGCCGGGAGCGGAATCCTGATCCTCGAACGCGTAATTCCCCATGGAATCCTGTTTGGATGTATGATCGGCCGGTTTTGTTTCCGGAAAGATATCGATAAAATCGATTTCGCTCATAGTTCCCCTCCGTGAGCGTGTTGTCTAAATAATTTTCGGTACTTTCCTGAATTCATTTACGGTCAATGGAATATAAATTTCCGGTAGATAAAAATAAAAATGCGTGTTATAATGCTTTTGGGGGTAAAGATGCGGTTCATTCCGATTATCTGTTTGTCGCTCCTCTCGCTTATTTCATGCGGGGGTAAAAAATCCATTGCCGGGTATGATGAAATTGTCCTGGCGGGATACACCTTTAAAACCGTCGACGGCAGATTCGAGAAACAATCCTATAAACAAACCGTTTTAACAAATGCGCCTTATCTTTACGACGAGGCGTTTGAAGTGACCGGATTCGTCTGGCGCGACGATTCCGGCGGGGACGTGTTCACGCCCCTGATCGAACGCTCGATCCTCTACGGTCAAACCGTAGAGTTCGAGGCGGCGGGGTACGACGGTTTTCAGTTCAGGGGATTTGCGTTCAGCACCGCGACCAACACCCTCGCGCTGAAGTATGGCGAATCCGGGGTTTACGGCGGTGATATGCTTTTCCTCAAGGCCACCCTTTACCTGAACCATGCCGCCGAGCCCGAAGAGTTTAAGCCGGTCGATGCCGTAGAGGTGGGGGTCGATCTGCCGATGCGGGATTGCGACGGAGAATGGAGCCCGTTTTTTGTCGCGAAGATGAAGGTCATGGATATCGAGTTTATCAAGGAGATAGTCCGCGCGGAGATGAAGCGTCAGTATACCGGGAAGCTCCCCGCGAACGTGAAGGGCAAAATGTTTTTCGTAACCGTACCCGTGCAAAGTATCAAGGACGGGTTTTTTAATTACCATGTCAAGGTAAAGGTTAAATTCGAATAAAACCATGGGGGTTTTTATGCGTAACACACTTTTCGTTCTGTTATTCGGCGTCCTGTTGACGTCATGCGAACTTGCAAACACACTCTTTCACCCTACGGACCTCGGCGTTCTCGTGAAGGATAGCTGGGGAGACATAGCGATAGAGAACCCGTCGAGCGATCCCGACTTCTTCCTTGTCGGGACAAACCAGATTGTCAGGCTCTACTGCAAAACCGTTTCGCTCGATCCGGTGCTCGAAGTCCGTGTGGACCTGAGCTCGATCGGGGCGGGGGGCATGAAGCTCAACCCCAACTATTCGCGTACGGAATGGACGGGAGTGAGTTTTGTTGTTCCGCCCGAACTCGGGATCAAGGATATCAAGATGATCGCGCTCAATTCGAAAGGCCTCCAGATCACAAACATCCTGAGCGTCACGGTTTCGACAAACGAAGAAGTGATCTATGTTTCGGCATCCGGTAACGACGCCAACCTGGGGACATTGAAGGGCGCGCCGCTTCTCACTCTCGGCAAAGCTGTCGAGAAATCCGGCCAGACCGGGATCAAGACAGTCTATCTATCCGGCGGAGTGTACGCCAACGTCTACAGCGGGTTTCATGTCAACCTGCTCCTGCAAAACCAGACGAACCTCTCCTTATACGGCGGGTGGAACGGGGAATTTTCAGTCAGGGATGCCGCGCTCTACGAGACGGTGATCGACAGAGTGCATAACCCCAGCACGGGGGTTGCGGTGATCAATTCGGTGGGGATACTGCTCGACGGGATCACGATCCGCGGGGTGGAACTCTCCGACGATATCGTGGATATGTTCGCGACAAGGGGAGGCGGGATCGCGGCGGTGAGCTCCTCGCTTGTGCTCAGGAATGTCAAACTGGTCGCCAATGAGGCGTTAGCGGGCGGCGGCCTTTTCTGCAGCCAGTCGGCGGTGTGGCTGACAAACGTGTCGTTCCTCTCGAATAACGCAAAGACGGGCGCGGGGATGTTCGTGTTCCAGTCCGATCCTCAGATTGCCGGATGCCTGTTCTCCGCGAACCAGAACGGCGGCGGTATCGTCTTTACCAACTTATGCAACGCTTACATTACAAACAGCGTGTTCCAGTATAACGGCAGTTCGAAGCCCGGCGGCGCGATCGCATATTACGGCTCGTTTATCAGCCTCTACAGCAATACATTTGTGAATAACTACGGTGGCCAGATGGGGGGCGCGGTCTTCGCCCTCTCGTGCTCGAACGGTGTGTTCTACAGGAACTCGTTCGCCGGTCATCAGGTCGGCAAGTACGGTGGCGCGGTGATGCTCAAAAACTGCCCGTCCACCTACGAGTTTTATAACAACCTGTTCAGCGGAAACCGCGCGTTTTTCGGAGGAGCGCTATGCGCATCCAACACACTGAAAATCGACATGGACGGTAACCTATTTTCTCAGAACAGTTCTACCTACGATGCCGGTGTTACCCATAACGGCGGCGCGGTCAGCTTGTACTCGACGCCCTACGAGATCAAACATTGCGTATTCAGCGGGAATGCCGCGGAATCGTTTGTCGGATACGGCGGTGCGGTTTTTGCGATGAGCTCGCCCGGGTTGATTGTCAGTTCTTGGTTTTCCAATAACACCGCTTATTACTCCGGAGGAGCGCTGATGCTTGGGTCGAGTCCGGTGATCATTCTCAGCAATACTTTCTATTATAACAAGGTTTATTACCATTCCGGGGGAGCTATTTTCGCGAACTCCTGCCAAATGACGATGAAATGGAATCAGTGGATCAGCAACTATTCCTATGAGCTGGGCGGCGCTATCTATTTCTATTCCTGTGTCGCGACGAATATCAACGATAAATTTATCAATTGCTGGAGCCAGGGAACGTATAACTCGGTCATCACTTTCGACGGCTCATCGTCATGGAAGCTGGGATACACGTTCATCTCCAACCTTCTTGTACTCGGCGGTTATCCGGCAAGCTATAAGGCAACATTACATAACTCCGGAGGAATGTTCACAAACACATATATCCAAAACACCTTCGGGACGAACTCGATCGGTTTCTTATATATTAAAGAGGGTGGAAGGCATATTACGAATAACTCGGACTGGGTGAATATTAACAATCCTCTGGCGATGATCACCTATCCGAACAGTACGAATAACAAGATCACTAATCTGTAAGGGGGACGGAATGAAACATATACTCTTCTATATAATAATCCTCGGTTTGTTTGCCGGATGCGATATTTTCAAAAACAGCGATCTCGGCGCGTTTCTCGAGCAGTCGAAGGGCGATGTGACGATCAAGTCCGCGTCGGTCACTCCTGACTATTACCAGGTGCGCGTATTTGAAAACTTCACACTTACCGCGCAGACCGAAAGCGTCAAATCGACAGTCGTATCCGTCGAAGCCGACCTGACTCCGATCGGCCTCGGGATTGTCAGTCTCGAGAAGAACGGCGAGGTTTGGTCGAACTCGGTCTGGGCGGAAACGTCCGATCCCGGGAACTACGCGATTGTCTTCACCGCTGTCAACGAGTTCGGCAGGACGGCTGTTTTTACGAATACGGTACGGGCGTTCCAGTACGACGCGGTTTATGTGGCGGTGTGGGGCAGCGATTCGAACTCGGGCCTGACGAATACACTGCCTGTCCGCACGATCCAGAAGGCGATCCAGATTTTCCAGAATGCCGGGGTCGGCGAGATCAGGGTCTCCGAGGGTGTGTATGACGATTACGCCGGCGGCGCGTGTATCCAGATGCAGGCCGGGATGAAGATCAAGGGCGGATACGAGAGCATGTTTACGGCATACGACCCGGAACTCTATCCCACCGAGATCGCGGGCAGAAGTAATGTCTTTCATGTGATTGTCGCGGCGGGCGGCGGAAACTGCTCGCTCGACAGCCTGATTATCAGCGGCGGCTACGCGATGGACGATTTCTTGTTCAATAAGCACGGCGGCGGAATACTCGCGTTAAACACAAGCCTGATGATAAAGAACTGCCTGATTAAAAGCAACGCGGCGCTTCAATGCGGCGGGGCGGTTTACGCGATGGGCGGATCGGTCACGATCAGCAACTGTAACCTGAGCGGCAACTTCTCGTACGCGAAGGGCGGAAGCGTGTTCCTTTACGATACGCCGAATGCCGTGATCCGCGATACGTTGATCTCGAACACCTCATCCGGCGAAGGCGGCGCGGTCTGGGGGAACAATACGGCGCTATTAACCTTCAAGAATTTGTATATCACAAAGTCTGAAGGTAAAAAGTCAGGCGGGATCGTCAGTCTCAATATCGGTAATTTCACAATCGAGAATACGGCCATCGTATCTTCAGCGACCGCGCAGACATTGGACTATAGTTATATCTCTGGAGGCATCGCGTCTGTTTCTTCCGGCTATTTGACAATGAAGAACTGCTTATTCAGCAACAACACCGTCAGTAATACCGTTGCCTTCGGAAATGTGACCGGAAACGGTGTTTATCTCTCCGCGATAACCAACGGATCGATCACGGGATCGAAGTTTATCAAGAATTTCACCTACAGCGTTTACGGAATACACGCGGGAGCGGTAGTACTCAACGGGAATTCCTCCGCGAGCATTATCAGCAACATCTTTTCTATGAACTCCAATTCGACGACTTATTTAAGCGGCGGAGGCGGAATTAATCTTGAGAGCTCGGACGATCCGGTTATCATAAACTACAACCTTTTCACCCAGAACTACCCGGCGGCGATTGCGGACGGTTATCAATCTTATCCGGTATCTGTCAGGTATAACGGTTTCAGTTTGACATCCGTTTATTATCATGTATACGGGTCATCGGATATATTCAGTATCGCCGATTTGAACAATCTCGATAGCGCCGCGGAATACCCCGCCGGTTCTATCGACGGCAACTACGATTTTTAACGGAGGCATATGATGAAAAAGATTTTAATTATTCTAAGCGTACTTTTCGTTTTCATCGCGGGAGCGGCCTATTCCGCGCCGCTGACTGTGAAAACCATGATCGGGGGTTTTGTCAACCTGGGCGATAAGAAGCAGGACAATATCGGCGAACTGACCGCCCGTTCGCTCTACAACCTCTTCGCGAAGATGCCGGGAAGCGACCTCGTGGATATCCAGGAATCGCTCGACACGGTGAAGCAGAAAGGCATCCTTTCAATTACAAACGGGAAGGAGCTCAATCTCGCGATGACGAAAGTGGCTCAGCAGACGGGGGCGGGACTGATTATCTTCGGTGTCTATAAGGTCGCCGAGAACAAGCTGTCGCTCTATGTCTTCGGGATCGACGTCGTCACAGGCGACCTCAAGTTCTCGCGCGAGTTTTCCGGCGCGGCTGGGATGGACGTTTTCGACACGATCGACCGTCTGACCGAAGAGATCGCCGGGGTCGTGCTCGGGAAAAAGATCGAATTCGGAAACCTGACTGTCAATATCAAGGCCGAGAGCGCGGAGTACCGTGTCTATCTCAACGGCAAGCTGATCGGTAAGGCCGACTCGCTGAAACCGTTCGCGGAAAAGGTGCTCGCGGGCGAGGAGAACGAGCTCACGATTGTCAATTCCAAGACGATGAAGGAAGTATTCCGCGACATCTTCACGGTGAAGAAGGGCGAGACCAAGACTGTCGACTATACACCCGCCGGGAAGATCACCGTCACCGTACTCAATGTCACCGATCCGGTGATACTGAAATGGGACGGGAACAAGGTCTGGGACGTCATCCAGGGCGAGCCGTTCCAGATGCGCAATATCGATATCTCCAAGCCGCACCAGCTCGAGATTGTCGACGCCAAGGGCGAGGTCAAGAACGGCACGAAGATCACGCTTGAAGAAGGCGAAAGCGCCGTCATGAATATCGACCTGTCGAAGGGCGACCGGAAGTTCGGGATGGCGCTCAAGGCGCTCGAGGGCGGAATGTCGTTTTCGCTCGGCGTGGATTATAGTTTCACTCCTATGATGAAGCTCGGTTTCTATTTCGGCATCATGTTCTACGAGACCTCGACTATCATCAACGGCGTCCCCAACTCCGCGATGAACAACCTTCTGAAGTTCGACCTCGAGTACTGCCTCTACTTCCTCAAGCTCGAGAGCTTCCCGTTCGCGCTCGGCGGGACCGTGTTCGGCACCGGCTTCCTGACCACCGGCTCGAGCGCGCTATTCACGTTGTCGCCGGGGCTGGGAGTCAAGGTCAACATCTCGCAGTTCTTTGTGGACATAAAGGCGCGTTATTCATTTGTGGACAATAATATACACCCAATGCTCGGGATAGGGCTCGCGCTCGATTTTTAAAACACAGGTTGATCGATACAAAGTCCGCCGGTAAAAACTCCGGCGGGCTTCTTTTTTCAGTTTATCCCTTTACATCTTCGCCGGATAACTTTATAATATTGCCTGAAAACTCGTTCCGGAGGACTCATGAAAAAATCTCAGCAGAAACTTTTGATCAACCTCGGGCTTTTGCTCGCGGTTCTCCTCCTGTTCGGGGGATTTTACCTGTTCTTCGTTCAGCCCGAGACGGCTAAAAAGATGGACTGGGGCAAGGTCGAGTTCTTCACGGGGGTCGAGAAGAGCGACGTCATGGGGATCGATATCATGTTCCGCCAGCTCACCAATATCTACGGCGTCTCTCTCGCGAAGGTCACGAACGGGTGGGATATCCTTGTGCCGGTGCACACCGGGGCTTATTCCGCCGAGGTCGAGAAGCTGATCGACGACCTCCTTTCCGTTAAAAGCGAATCGGTGCTGACAAACATCACACCCGAAAAGCTCATCGAGTTCGGGTTTGACGAGCCGATCGCTATTATCGACGTGATGCTCGCCGACGGCACCCGTTTCAACATCATCAACGGCGGTTTCGCGCCGGTCGACAACTATTATTACACCATGCTCAATCACAACTCCAATACTATCTATATCACCTACGCCTATAAGTTCTCCACCTCGGAGCGTTACGCCGACCTGTATGTCACCCGGAACTTCTTCTCGCTCAAGGCGACCGCGGTGACCAACCTCGAGGTCAAGGGGCTGAGCGGGGTGACGTATAAGATGGCCTATTCCGGCACGAACTGGAACCTGACCGCGCCCAAGAAGATGCCGCTCGACAACTACGCCGTCCAGCGGAAAATCCTCGAGTTCACGGCAATGCCGTTCATGCAGTTTGCGTACTATATCCGCACTCCCGAACTGGTCAAAAAATACGGCCTCGATAAGCCGATGCTTACGGTAAAGGCGGTCTCTTCCTACGAGGGCGACGGGGTGAAGGAAGTTTATATCAGTTCGCAGACGAACGGCGTGTTCCATTACGCCTATACCTCCTCCCTACCGGGGATCATCCTGATAGACCACGCGGATATCGTGTCGCGTTTCAAGATCACCGCGGACAGTTTCCTGACACCGGTTTTTACCAACACCAACACCGCGGCGTCGAACCTCACAATGCCGGTGATCGTACCCTAAATGGAAAAGGATATCGCGCAGAAACTTCTGGGCCTTTTCTTCAAGGCGCCGCTTGTGCATGCCCTGCTGGTGTTCGAGGATAACGAGTTTTTCGGGGTCGTGTTCAAACGCGACATCGAACTCGGAATGCGCGAGGGCAACTTCGAGCTTTATGAAAATATCAACACCATCCGCGTCGACGAACTTTCCTCGATGCTTTTCGCCAATCAGGCGACTTCCACTACGGTGATTCCCGTGATCGATAAAGTCGGCAACCTTGTCAAGATCATGACCTACGAGGAGTACGAGAGCCACTTCCATTTCGACCGTTATATCGCGAACTTCTCCGTATCGCCGGTCCTCGACAATCTCGACCATCCGGTCGTCGTGACCAATCATTTCAAGCGCATCCTTTATATGAACAACCTCGCGATGGAGACCGCCGGTAAGGACTACCTCGGCTGGAATGTCAACAGCCTGCTGAAGCAGTTCGATATCGAGATCGCGGGCGAGAAGATGATCGTCACGAAGGACGACAAGGTTTTCCACCTGCATATTCATTACTCCTTAGCGGAGAATTTTTCGTACCACGTGTATCAATTCCTTCCGGTGAATTAGGGATAAAAGGGATAGAAAAAGGCGTGTTTTTTCCTTTTCCTCCTTTTCTTTTCACTTTTCACTTTTCACTTGTCACTTTTTACTCCTATTATATAGGGCTTGCTGAAAAACGAATAACTCATTGATATATAATGAAATATTTTAAGATTCGCCTTAGAATAATGCAAGGAAAAACGAAGAAATGGCGAA
>MIBE01000073.1:4134-6222 GCA_001829415.1 Spirochaetes bacterium GWF1_51_8 | reverse complement strand
TCGCGGAACAGGGCCTATTTTAACCCTTCCGCCTTCCGCTTCGCCTCGTCGAACACCTTCCTGAACGGAACATTCTTTCCGCGCGCAGCCTCACGGCAATCCTCGTATTCCGGCGCGGCACTCACAGCCTCGGTATCGAAGCAGCCGATCTTCACCCGGATATCGCCCCATTCGGTCGAAACAGTGACCGTCTCCCGCCGCAGGACGACACGTTCCATACGCCGCACCCTTGCGCCGAGAGTGCCAGTCTCGCGGAACAGCGTCTTGAGGAGCGCCGCCTCGTCTTTCGGATGGGCAATCGCGCAGAGGACGATCCCCGCCCTGCCCTTCTTCATCGTGACCGGTTCGAGGGTGACATCGAGAGCGCCAGCGTCCAGAAGCGCGTCGCGCGCGTACCCCGCCGCCTCGGGCGTCAACGTATCCAAGTTCGTGACTATCTCGATCACGTTCTCGCGCGCGGTATCGGGACTATCGTCCGACTCGCCGATCACGATCCTGAGGACGTTGGGATGCCCCGGAAACGACTTCGTGCCCGCGCCGTACCCCGTCATCTCCGCCCGCATCGCCGGAAACACCCCGAACGACGACACGAGTTCGCGTAGGAGCGCCGCGCCGGTGGGAGTGGTGAGTTCGTCCTCCGCGCCGCCGTCATACGCCGGTATCCCCTCGAGGAGCCGGATAGTCGCGGGCGCGGGAACAGGCAGAATACCGTGCGCGGTCCGCACCGTGCCGTGCCCGACAGCCACCTTCGATGCGTAAGCCTTTTCTATTCCCATCATCTCGAAGCCGAGAATAGCCCCGGCGATATCGTAGATCGAATCGGCCGCGCCGATTTCGTGGAAATGCACTTCTTCGGGAGCGATCCCGTGTATCTCACCCTCGACCCGCGCGATCTCCCCGAACACCTTCATCGTCCGGGCTTTGACCGTTTCGCTCAGAGTAGATTTCGATACTATTTCGCCGATCTCGTTCAGCCCGCGATGCACATGCTCGTGACGGCCTTCGTCTATCTTAAAATGGGTCGCGGTGATCCCGTTCTTCACGATCTTTTCTGCCACCGGCTCTATGCCGTGCAGGCCGAGCGACTCTAAGGAATGCCGCCACGGGTCGAACGGCAGTCCGGCATCGAGTAATGCCCCGACAAGCATATTTCCGCTCGCGCCGGAGAAACAGTCTAAATAAGCGATTTTCACTTTTCACCCCCGGAATGGAAGATCATACTGGCGGAAAAGCCCGCCCCGAACCCGTTATCGATATTGACGACCGACACGCCCGGCGCGCAGGAGTTGAGCATCGACAGCAGCGCGGCGATTCCCTGGAAGCTCGCGCCGTAGCCGACACTGGTCGGAACCGCGATGACCGGGCACGCGGCTATCCCGCCGATTACGCTCGCGAGCGCGCCCTCCATCCCGGCGACCGCGACCACCGCGCGCGCGTCTAAGAGCAGATCGACATGCTCGAGTAGCCTATGCACACCCGCGACCCCCACGTCGTAGATACGCACGACGCGGCACCCGAGCAGTTCCGCAGTGACAGCGGCCTCCTCGGCGACAGGGATGTCCGACGTTCCCGCGCTCACTACCGCGATATAAGGCCCGTCGGTCTTTATCTGCGGCACCGCCCCGACTGTCACGATCCTCGCCGTCTCGAAGTAGTCAGCGCGCCCATGCAGGTACTTCAGCGCCTCGAACACTTCCAGCCCGGCGCGCGTCCCGATCACCAGTTCCTGCTGGTCCGCGAACTTGCCGAATATCGCGACAATCTGTTCGACAGTCTTGCCCTGGCAGAACACCACCTCGGGGAAACCCTGCCGCAACGCGCGATGGGTATCGAGCCTCGCAAAGCCGAGGTCGGCATACGGCAGACGCCGCAGAAGGTTCATCGCCTCGTCGATCCCGAGTTTGCCGTCACGGATATCCCCGAGGATGCCCCGGAGTTTTTCTTTATCCATTTGTCAATTCCTTCGGATTCATTTTTCCCCTCGCGTAACCTTCGAGATCGAGATAGATTTCGGTGTAGCCCAGTTCACGGAGCGCGCCGATCAGATCGTCCCGGACACCGGGCGACGCGAGCCGTGCGATATCCACG
>MIBE01000073.1:0-4119 GCA_001829415.1 Spirochaetes bacterium GWF1_51_8 | reverse complement strand
CGCCTGTTCGAGATACGCCTCCGCCATCCCGATCCGCTGAAGCCGCTCGACGGTGATCCTCTCGCCGTAAGGGATCCGTGTGGCGAGGCACGGCGACGATGGCGTGTTCCAGTTCGGCAGGCCGAGCCCACGCGACAACCCGCGTATCTCCCGCTTGGAGAGACCCGCTTCGAGTAACGGGCTCCGCACCCCGAGTTCGTCGACAGCGCGCATCCCCGGACGATAGTCGGAAAGGTCGTCCGTATTCGAGCCCTCGGCGAGGGTGACACCCGGCCCCGCGAGTTCGATCAGTTTCGCGAAACGCGCTTTCTTGCAGTGGTAACACCGGTCGACAGGATTGTCCGACAGCCCGGGAAGGCTGAGTTCGCCGGGATTCGAGACTATATTGAGCGGAACACCGATTGCCCCGGCTATCGCGCGGGCGCGTTCGAGATCGCCGGGCTTGTTCATGGGCGAATCCGCGAAGTAGGCCGAGACCTTGCCGGGAACCGCGATTGAGGCGGCTTTCAGCAGGAGGGAACTGTCCGTACCCCCGGAGAACGCTACCGCGACGGGCGCGATCGAATGAATTATCTCTTTCAGCTTTTCCAGTTTATCTATCAACGTTACCGCTCCCGAAAAAACAGTGCAATAATCATAAACGGTTTCGGATAAAAAGTAAATTTCCGGTTTTCCGTTCTTTTTTCAATTAGGTATTGATTTTATTTTATTTCCGCTTATAATGAATTGTAATTAATTTACGATACCAGTCTCTATAGGAGAAGGAGTGCATTATGAAGATTCTTTTATTAAACGCGCTGAAAGAGTGGATAATTAATAAGTTCGGCCAGGATAAATGGAAAGAGATCGCCGAAAGTTCCGGCTTGGGTGTCGAGCAGTTCAAGGAAGGGGATAAGGTTTTTTCCGACGACCGTTTCGCGCTCCTCATTTCCAACATCGCAAATCTTCTCCAGATCGACGAGCACGAGATCATCGACCTGTTTGTCAACTACTGGATGACCGATTTCGCCCCCCGTGTGTATACGTTCTACCTGAAAAAATCCACGACCGCAAAGGAATTCATCCTCGGCATTCTCCAGATGAATAACCTGCTGTGCAAAGTTTGTCCGAATAAACACCTTTCTAAAGTAGACTACCAGGAGATCGACCGTCATACATTGACCGCGGTGTATCCCAACGAAAAGGCTTTGGTCGACCTTGTCGCCATCCTGCGCGGGGTTAATATGCAGTTCACTGACCGTTTCACGATCCGCAAGATCAACCCTCACAGTGTGGAGATCAAATTCGAGAAACGCGAAGAAGTATAATTTCGTAGCACCGGAAATGCGTCTCCTTTTATCATGCCTTCCCGCGAGTCTCGCGTTCAAACAACGCCGGATCGCTCTTGAAGAGATTCGCGAGTTCCACCCTGTTCGATATCTTAAGCTTTTGGTAAACGTTCTGCACATGTGTCTTAACGGTAAATCCGGAGATGAAGAGCCGTTTGCCGATTTCGTTATTGGAATAACCTTGTATCAGGTATGCGATGATTTCCGCCTCGCGCGGTGAAATACCGAACCTATTGATGAGGATGGGGATTTTTTTATCTACGCCTGGCACGGGAATTGGCTTGACCTCGATGTAGTCCATGATAAACCAAAGAAAAACCAGATTCCATCCCGTATAAAGGATCGGGTTGAACCAGACCTCGTTCACGAAAAATCCGGGAAGAACGCCCATATCGATCAGGATATTCTGCAGGAGAATTCCGGTTAGGTGCATGGAAATTAATATAATAAAAAGGACGAGGAGGAGACGGATTTTAAACTGGGAATAAGACCGGATATTTTTCCCGACAAGGATATCGCAGTAGATAAACGACACGGTAAAAAGTCCAAGCTGGATATATGAACCGGTATGAATAGTCTCCGGGGAAAAATGGAAAATGAGAGCGGCCGCCGGGAACGTGAACGAAGCCAATGCGGTAAATCCAAGGATAATATTCCGCGGCAGTATCCCGCGAATATTGAAAAGCAGGTGAAAAAAGAACGGGAAGAGGAAGATGAGAGAGCCATGGAAGCTGTATTTGATATTGCTGAAAAACGCACGCCAGTTTTCGTTCAGGATAAAACCGGTTTCCGGGCTGATGACAAGGGTATCGATGCAGTATAGGAACAACGCTACCTGAATCAGAAGATAGCCGGTAACTATGACCTTCGGGTAATCTTTTAAAACCAGTCCCAGTAATACCAGCACCGCAAGCCCGGATAAAAACGCAATCAGATTGATCGCGATCAGCATTCGACGCACCTCTTCGCCATGTAATAAGTATAATACTACAATTATTGTGTGTAAATATTTCGGATGGAATTTTTCCTCTGGGGATACCGCGTTTCGGTTGAGTATTTCTCAGGTTCTTTCTATAATACCTAATGCCGAATCAGTTTTTCAGCCGAATCGTCCGCGCCGTATTCATGGGCTTCCTTCTGTCGATGGCCGTCAGCCGCGCCTTCGCGGACTATGTCATAAGCCTGCCGTCGGAAATCCTCGGTCACGGCGCGCTCTCTATCGGACAGGCGAACGCCGTCTCGGTCGAACAGGTGTCGGTGACATTGCTCTTCCGCGAGACATGGTGCGAGGTTTCGGCGGAGTACCGCCTGTTTAACTACGGCAAGACCCTCGTGCTCCCGCTCCGTATCCCGCTCTACTCGTTCGACGGCGGTCTGAAGAGCTTTACAGGTTTTTTGTCATGGACGGTCAGTATCGACGGGATAAAAATACCATCCGGCAAGCTGTTCTTCCACACCGGCGACGCCCCGGGCGATATCGCGGGGTATGTGCAGTTTTCAAGCGATAAGCCGCCCCTCATCACCGTCTCGGACTATACCTTCGAGCTCAAACTTCCAGAAAAACAGCTTTCGGTAGTCAAGCTCGCCTATAAGATTCCGCTTTTCTACGAAATCTACGGCGATAAGCTCCACCCGTTATCGACTATCTACGGCCCGCTCCAGTTTCTGATGGACTTCCGGGCGATGCAGTCGTTCGGCGACGGGACTATCGGCGAGCTGAGGATACTCGCGGACGCACGCGGGCTGATGGACAAATCGGCGCTGCTCCTGCAAACCATCCTGCCCGAGGAGACATCCTACTCGTCGTGGACAGGCGTGTTCTCGTATACCGCCACAAACCTCACCGCCGCGAACACCCTGCCGCTCTGTCTGTCATGGGATATGTCCGGGTATTTCAACGCCGCATACATTCTCGAGAACCGATTGCCGTATAAGGCGGTAAAGAAATGCGTCGCGTCGTCGATCATGAAGACCGAGAAGAGCAAGGAGTTCTCGCTCGTGTATCTCTTCGACAACCGCTTCGAGACGTCGTGGAGCGAAGGGAAAAAAGGAACCGGCGAGGGCGAATGGATCGAGATCACGCTCGCGAAGGGATATCTCCTCAGCGGAATCGCGGCCGCCGCCGGATACCTCCGCACCGACGATACATATTACAATAACGCCGTCCCGGTCAAGCTCCATATCGAGCTGATCTTCCCCGGCGGCAAGAAAAAGACGGTTGTTACCGAACTGCCGAAACTCCCGTATAATAATAGCGGTTTCTTCGGTCATATCCGCAAGATCGCCGAGCTTGACGGGATGGAGCGTGTGGACAAGATAAAAATCACGATTCTCGAAGCCGCGCCCGGGAAAAAGTACGAGAACACCTGTATTTCCGAGCTTTACCTGATCGGCGGCGGGAAAGAATAGTTCAATTCGATTAAAGATCATTTGAATTCCGCATAGGAGATTATTCATGAAGAAATTAACGTTATTTTCGTTACTAGCCCTTACCCTTCTCGCCCCGTTATGGCCGTGCGACGACTGCGGGCCGATTGAGATGACTAAAGAAATGATTCAAAAACTCTCCTCGTCATCCACTCTCAAGGCGCAGGGTGAGAACAGCTACTCGGTGAAAAACCTGTTCGACGGCGACCTGATTACATGCTGGAGCGAGGGTGTCAAGGGTTACGGACAGGGAGAATGGGTCGAGATCGAATTTAAGGGCGGCGGGGAAAACATCTATTTGATAACCATATATCCGGGATATTTAGGGCTTGCTGAAAAACGAATAACTCATTGATATATAATG
>MIBE01000072.1:22244-27475 GCA_001829415.1 Spirochaetes bacterium GWF1_51_8 | reverse complement strand
AGGCCGCAGGTTCGAATCCTGCCGGGCGCAATCGGAAGCAAAACTGGAGTTTATTATATTCCGGGTCATTAGCTCAGTTGGTAGAGCAGCTGACTCTTAATCAGCGGGCCACAGGTTCGACCCCTGTATGACCCAAGTTCAAGCGAGAGTGGCGGAATTGGCAGACGCGCTAGACTTAGGATCTAGTACCGAAAGGTGTGCGGGTTCAAGTCCCGCTTCTCGCATAAGTTACTTTCGGTTTTGTTCAATTCATCAGGTTTATGTAAATTAACCGGGTTTTTGAACCGCTCTCATGTTTTTTGCATTTTGTTCCGAAGTATTTTATACGCGGGAATAGCTCA
The DNA here is from genome assembly GCA_001829415.1 of Spirochaetes bacterium GWF1_51_8. Classification (GTDB taxonomy): domain Bacteria; phylum Spirochaetota; class Brevinematia; order Brevinematales; family GWF1-51-8; genus GWF1-51-8. The sequence continues at coordinate 27,134 of MIBE01000072.1, read as the reverse complement.
GTTGGTAGAGCGCCACCTTGCCAAGGTGGATGTCGCGGGTTCGAGTCCCGTTTCCCGCTCAGTTTGGACCGGTTTCGACCGGTCTTTTTTTTGACATTGGTTTTTCTTCGTGATATTATTTTTTATCAGGAAGATCAGGTTTCCATGCCGGGCCCTCATCGGGCAGTATCCCTCACGGGATACGGGACTTCCATTTTGAAATTTATTTTTCAAAGGAGTCGTCTGATGTCGGCCTTTTTCTTTTGCCTATTCGTAACTGGAATTCTTTTCGCCGCTTACTCGGTCAAACTCTTGATCAGGTTTTTAACCGCTCTCTGTAGTTCCTGTCCGCGCGGCGTTCAACTGTCCAATCTGCCGTTTCATCTATACCGTGATTCTTTTTCCCAAACTGCTTCTTACCACGAGGCTTTTTTCTGGCCGCATATCTTCTGGGAACTCGCGCACAGCGTCATCCTCGAAAACGAATAAACCCTAATCCTTCTGCTCAACGTACAAAACATACTCACAAGGAGATAACTATGTCTTATTCTGAAGAACAAATAAAAGAACTGAAAGGTTTATCAAGCGCCGAGGTGACCTCGCGGCAAAAATCCGAGGGCTATAACGAACTCCCCGCCGGTAAAAAACGCACCTTCTTCCACATCGCTTTCGAGGTGGTGAAGGAGCCGATGTTCCTCCTGCTCGTGGCATGCGGAACGATCTATCTCTTTTCTGGAGAGGTTGTCGACGCGCTTCTCCTCCTCGGTTTCGTATTCGTGATGATGGGAATCACGATTTATCAGGAAGGGAAGACGGAGAACGCGCTTGAAGCGTTGAGGGATCTCTCCAGCCCGCGCGCGCTCGTGATCCGTGACGGCGAACAGGTGCGTATCGCTGGGCGTGAAGTGGTGCGCGGTGATATTATGATCCTGACCGAGGGAGACCGTGTTCCGGCCGACGGTGTCCTGCTGTGGGGAATGAACCTCACCGCCGACGAATCGTTACTGACAGGCGAATCGATCGCGGTCAGGAAACACTCCTGTGTCGAAGACGCGGAGACGCTACCGGCAAACCGTCCGGGCGGCGACGATCTGCCGTGGGTATACTCGGGCACTTTGATCGTGCAGGGGCAGGCCGTGGCCTTAGTCCGCTCCATCGGCGGCAAGACCGAGATGGGCAAGATCGGTAAGGCTCTCCAGTCCATCGAGCAAGAGTCGACGATGCTCCAAAAACAGACAGGCAGGCTTGTCCGCGCCATCTTCATCTTCGCGGCGGCGCTCTGCTTGACAGTCGTGATAGTCAGCGGGCTTATTCTCGGCGATTGGCTGAAAGGCCTTTTGAACGGCCTCACCCTCGCGATGGCGATGCTCCCCGAGGAGTTTCCGGTCGTCCTGACTGTATTTCTCGCCCTCGGCGCATGGCGTATTTCGCAAAAACAGGTGCTCACACGCCGAATCGCGGCAGTCGAGACATTGGGTTCCGCGACAGTTCTCTGCTCCGATAAGACCGGAACGTTAACCCAGAATAAGATGAGCATCAAGGAAATCTTCGCCAACGGTAAATTCCTCGAGATATCTCAGTCCGAAAAAGCCCCGTTACCCGAAAACTTTCATGTCCTGATCGAATACGGGATTCTCGCGAGCAAACGGGACCCGTTCGACGCGATGGAGAAAGCCTTGAAAAAGCTCGGGGATATCAAGCTGTCCCACACCGAACATCTCCATGAAGACTGGAAGCTGATCCACGAATATCCCCTCTCCCGCGAACTCCTCGCCCTGTCTCATGTGTGGGTTTCGCCGGATGAAGCAAGCTATATAATTTCCGCGAAAGGCGCGCCGGAAGCGATCTTCGACCTCTGCCACCTTTCAAAGACCCAGATTGCGGATTATTCAGCGAAAGTACAGGCAATGGCGAAAAAAGGCCTCCGTATCCTCGGCGTCGCCCGATCGAGTATCCGTTCGAGTAAAAACCTGCCTGATGTCCAGCACGATATCGATTTCGAGTTCCTCGGGCTGATCGCGCTCGAAGACCCTATCCGCCCGACTGTGCCGCTCGCTATCGAGGAATGTTATCGCGCCGGGATACGTGTCGTGATGATCACGGGCGACTATCCCGTCACGGCATCGAATATCGCCGCTCAGATCGGGCTGAAAAACCCGGATGAGATTATCACAGGCGAAGAACTCGACAAGATGGATATCGAGACGCTGAAGGAACGTTCCAAGACGGTGAATGTCTATGCGCGTGTCGTCCCCGAGCAGAAGCTGAAATTAGTGAACGCTTTCAAGGCCGCGGGCGAAGTGGTGGCGATGACCGGCGACGGTGTGAACGATGCCCCGGCGCTTAAGGCCGCGCATATCGGGGTGGCGATGGGCGAACGCGGAACGGACGTAGCGCGCGAGGCTTCGGCGCTCGTGCTTGTCAACGACGATTTCTCCTCGATAGTCGCCGCAGTCTCTACCGGACGGCGCATTTTCGACAACCTCAAGAAAGCGATGTCGTATATTGTCAGCGTGCATCTCCCGATAGCGGGGATGTCTCTCATTCCAGTCCTGATCGGGTGGAAAGAGGGCGTGCTCCTGCCGATTCATATCGTATTCCTCGAACTCATCATCGACCCGGCGTGCTCGGTCGTGTTCGAGATGGAGCCTGAGGCGAGCGATACGATGCACCGGCCCCCGCGCGCGACGGACGAGCCTCTTTTCGGGAAGCGCAGTCTAGTCTTCAGCATTCTGCAGGGACTGATAGCTCTCGCGGCTGTGGGCGGTGTATTCCTCTATGCCATTCAATCCGGCCTCGGCGATGACGCGGCGCGGACGCTCGCGTTCGTTGCGCTTATCTTCTCAAATATCGCTCTTATCCTGACAAACCGGAGCTGGTCGATGACTATTATCGGATCGCTAAAAAGTAAGAACCCCGCTTTGCTTTGGGTTATCGGGGGAACATTGCTATTCTTGGGGCTCGTGGTGTTCGTGCCGTTCCTGCGCGATATCTTTCATTTCGCCCCGGTGAGCTGGTTAAACCTGCTGATCGCGATGGGCGCGGGTATTCTTTCAGTTTTCTGGTTTGAAATAGTTAAAATCATCGCGATCAGGAAGAAGATACAGCTCCTGAAAGATAGCAGTTAGACGGGTATAAAATAACCCATCGACCGCTGTTGTACGGCATTCCTGAATATATGAGCAGCAGAGACAATTCATCGATATCAAAGGCCGCCCTGTGGCGGTCTTTTCATTGCATATCATATAGTTATCAATATATTTTCTTTTAGATTGGAGCATTGTTTTCCGAAAATAAGACAGGTAAATTGTCTACGGAGAATTTATGCGTTTCGTAACATGGATGTTACTCTTCACCTGCTGTGCCGCAGTCTCTTTGCACCCTGCTATCTACACGGTTAAGCCCGACGATTCGCTGTGGACGATTGCACAAACATATCATTGCAAGGTCGACGATATCCGAATCATCAACGAACTGGTCTCAGACCAGATCTATAAAAACCAGAAGCTCATCCTGCCCGACGAGATCAAAAAGTATACGGTTCAGCCCGGCGATAACCTGATAAAGATAGCTTCTAAGAATGCTTCGAAAGTCGAATACATCATCCTCTACAACAATCTCGCCGCGGAAACCCTTTATCTCGGGCAAATTCTCTTGATCCCGGTGACCCATTCCGCCGAACAGAAACCCGCTCTTCCCGATACGGTGACTGTCATTCACACAGTCGACCCGGGGGAAACCTTATCGCATATCGCGGTGAAGTATAAAGTGACTGTCGGCGAACTTATGAAGTGGAATTCTAAAAACGCCGAATCGGTCAATTCCGGGGAGAAAATTAAAATCATTCAGCCGAAAGAAAAAGCAGTTCAGCAGAAGCCCCTTCCCGCTGTCGAAAAGCAGGCCCCGGCTAAAGAAACTTATATTCAGCACAAGGTCGGAAAGAACGAGACCCTTTCGGGTATCGCTTTGAAATACAAGGTCTCCCAGGACGATCTGCTGAAATGGAATAAAAAAAAGGACGGCGGGGTTTATATCGGCGAAACCCTCCTCATTAAAAAGTCTTCCATACAGCCCGTGCAGGTGAAAAAAGATACGACGGTTCTGAAAAAAGTGCACCTTGTGAAACCGGGCGACACCCTGACATCGATCGCGAAAAAGTACCAGTCGTCGGTCGAAGAGATCATCGCTCTCAATAAGAAACCTTCGTACAGCATTTTTATCGGGGAGAAACTGTCCGTCCCGGATAATTCGGCCGTCATAAAACTTCCGCCCGAAACCCCCGTAAAAGATTGGAATAATAATCAGAATAATGTTATATTATCAAAGGAGCAGAAAACTCCCATTCAGCAGAAGACGGTCAAAGGAAAACCGTGGGAGAAAACTAAGGTTTTCGCGGTTCAGCCGGGGAAGATATCCGCGATCATCCTGCAGGAACGCGGGATACTTATCGAGCTCGGTTCGCCGCAGAAAATTAAAAATCTGGGCGCGGGTGTAGTCGAGTTTACGGGATATGTCCAAGGATATAACAATATCGTGATCGTCAAGTATCCTGACAACAAACGGGCGGTATACGGAAACCTCTCGGAGATATATGTTAAGAAGAACCAGGCCGTGAAGGAAGGCGATTACATCGGAAAAGTCGACTATTCTCAGGTATATAAAAAGGTGCTGTTTTACCTCGAACTACGCGAGGGGAAACAAAGCCTGACAGTTTACCAATGTTTTCCGTTTTTACAGAAGTATCTTTATGTGGCCAAGAAGTAGGAGAAAAGCATGAAACCCCAAGCTATATGGAACGAGTTAACGAAGGAATGGAACGAATCGCTTGAGAAGAAAGCGTTTTCTATCCTCAATAAAGTCGATCTTGCTATCGAAAACGCGATCAAGAATCACGATTTCCCGCGAATGAAG
>MIBE01000072.1:0-22217 GCA_001829415.1 Spirochaetes bacterium GWF1_51_8 | reverse complement strand
GCGGATAAGATCGTATCATGGAGACTCCCGCTTGTATTTAATATCGCCGACGAGTATCATTTGAACGGGCATACACTCGGTCAGGCGCTCGGGATAGGCAATCAAAGCCTCATGCTGACAGTGGATATATATCATCCCGAACAGCGTATCCGTTTCGAGACTCTCGTTAAGGAACGCCTGCACCACAACCTTCTCGTATACCTGATCGACTCTGTGGACGAGATTAAAACCGGGTCGCCCGCGATCCGTTTTCTGTTCGTCGCCGAACGTGTCATTCAAAGATACAAGACCCAGACCGGCAGATTTCCTACTATTGAATTTGTGCTCAAGGAGCTTAACGGTTCGGGACTCGATCCGCTCTCGAATACCGAGCTGAGAGCCGATATGGATGATATCTGCCTGAATTACTTCGCCAACCCCCTATTCCGCGATAAAAATATCGGTTTCCAGAAGAAGATATCGGAAGTGATCGCGGACACCCTATTCGAGATGGATTTTGAAATCCGGAAGGAAATGATGCTGAAAATGGGCATAGTTAAGGACGACGACACTCATTCGGTTAAAAGACTCGAGAAACAGGATGAAGAAAAAATAGTGCGTGATATCAAAAAGAAAACAGCGGAAAACATAGAATTATATTAGCAGGCTGTGGGAACGCCCGTGAAGGCTCAGGCCGTAAACGGGAGGAAAGTCCGGGCATGAAAAAGCGAAGAGCCGGCGAATAACCGGGGACGCAAGTCACGGAAAGTGCCGCAGAAAACAAACCGCCGCAAGGCAAGGGTGAAAAGGCGGGGTAAGAGCCCACCGCGGAACATATAAGTGTTCCGGCATGGTAAACCCCTCTTCATGCAAGGGCAAGCAGTACGTTTCGTCCGCTTTACGGTTGACGTACGGGTAGCCCGCGGGACCGCCCAAAGGGCGGCTAGATGGATGTCCCGATAACAGAACCCGGCTTACCAGCCTGCTGTTTTTTTATTTCCGGAGGTTTGGATGAATGTCAATCCGATCGATCTCCAGGTTTTGTACTCGAAAGCCAGCGAGGTCGCCAGCGCTCTCGGCAGGGGGGATTCCGCTAAGGAAGCCGCCCAGTACGCCGCGGCAGACCAACTCACCAAACAGAGTATCGATTCGCCGGAAGTCGTCCATACCCTCAACCCGTCGGAACAGGAAGGAAACAGGATTGGCGATAACCCAAGCCAAAAGAACGCGAAGGGTGAAAAAAAGGAGCGTCATCCCGGGGAAAACCCCGAAGATGCCGAAGGACATGAAGAAAAACGCGCCATGCTCGACGAAAAGGTCGGGAAAATCATCGATATCATCGAATAGAATCAAATCTTAATTTGCAGGTCTATCCAGAGATTGAGCCCAAAACCCGGGTCGAAATAAGTCGTCTTGACATTCTTTCCGCTTAACGGAGAAATTTCCGCGTATTGGTTTACCACCGATTTAATAATCAGTCTTCCTGTCAGTAAGTCAGAGAAGGTATATTCCGTGGTGTGCTCGAACGTGATCTCGAAAATCTTCTGGTTGTAACGGACAAATGCGCTCCCGTCGTAGAGGATACTCTGGGTCGCGAAACGGATCAAATCTTTATTAACTAATTTGGAATCGCGCAGATTGAGAGTAATAAACCAGATCTTTATATCTTTAATATCCTTTATCACCCAGTTCGCGGTCAAGTCAATAGAGTGTTCCCAGATAGTCCTCGGCGAGGATGTGGGGATCGCGGAAGTGAATCCGTAGAGGGACTCGAAGTCCTCACGGTTCTGAATATAGTAATCCGATGTATAAGTGAAGATGTATCCGAACCTGAAATCCACTTCCTGGCTCAGCCAGAGCTGTTCGTAAGTATTGATCTGAATTTTATCGGTGATCTTGCGCTCGTTATAGTTGACAATATTCTGGTACGAGAACGTGGTATTCATATCGCCCAGTTTAAACGGAGCGGCCTTCGTGAATTCAGACAGGAAGAATTTAAACGTCGTATCGAACTTGTTATCAAGGCTCTGGTAGAAGGAACTAAGAGTTCGGGAAGTGGTCAGGAGCGAATAGAACCCATAACGCTGGGGGATAAAGACGCGCCAGAACCCTTCGAGCTTCGGGATTATCAGTTCGAGGCGTACTTTATCGTCGAGCTTAGACGTACTGCTGTATGCGCCGTCGGAGTAGTTTCTCACAAGCTCCAGCGCGTTGATCCTGCCCTGCGCGCCGAGGAATAGCGCGCTGTAATGGATCGGCTGGACATAATAGACCTGCCCGAACTGATTGAGCGCATCCTCGAATGGCACATCGGACGAAATACCCGAGTAGGACATTTCCATTCCGCGCGTAAACTCGAAATTAACCGTATCGAAGATCAGCCATTTCGGGAAAAGGTTTATTGTCCAGAGGTTCTTAAGGATATATTTATCCGTTCTCGCGGTAAGGATGTCGTTAGCGTCGAAGGTGAATCCGGTCATATCCCTCGCGAAACTGTCGACAATCGAGAAACCGATAGCCTTCTCGGAAGCGGATTTCATGATCGAGCCCGTGAACGACAGAGTCAGCGCGTCGGAATGCTGTTTATCCAGGTTTTCCTCTTCGAAGTAGAATCCTTTCCCGATACTCGTGATCCTCTCGAAGTACCTGTCTATGAAGGTCGTCGCTTTTAAAAGCTCAAGTTCGTTACGAAAACCGTTGAGGCCGATGATCTTATCGTACTTCTCCTCAATCTTGATATACGAACCGGCAAGCGAGAACTCCCAGAAGTTCACCCTAAGCGCGGAGGTCAATGTCTTTTTCAGGTTCTTCATCCCGTAGATATTCGCGTTGGTCACATAGATCCTCGCGGATTCGTTTGTATAGTTGGACTTGTCCATCAGGTAGGCCGAATCCTGTAAAGAGAACTCTGGAATGATCGTAAATTTGGAATCGACCGGGATCGACTGCTTGTATATCAGCGAAAGCGTATTCGCGAATTGCTCGTCGGCGAGCCCGAGGACATAGTCGTTGGTATATGAGATGAGACTGTGGGTGACCCGATGATCGAAACTCTCGGTGTAATTGTGGGTGATCGCGGGGATGAACTTCTTATTCTCGTTATAGCTGATTGAAAAATTAAACTTCTCGGACGCGCTGTTCCATTGGAGGTAAAGCGGGATTTCGAGAGAGTTCGTATCGGTGGACTGGTAGTTGCGGTTGTACGAGAAGGAATACTTCACTTCCTTAAAGAAACTCGAGCTGAAATTGATATTCCAGTTGTCGTTCATGCTTCCGCCCTTTCCGCCCTCGGACGAGATGAAATCGACCGTCCTGTTCTCGTATGTGGAATTGAGCAGTACCGGCCCGATGATTTCCGTATCGTTGATCTTCAGCACCGGCTTCTTGTATTCGAAGCGGGGATTGATATACGCGCCGGTCCCGATCATCGCGTCGTCCATCGACACATACATCTCGTTCACCCACACCGTACCGTTATTGAAAGGTTCGTTGGTAGTAGTCGTCTCTACTCCTATTTCAATATGGTTGATGTCGTTCAGATTGGGGAATCCCTTAGAAGAAGGATATTCGTTCCCGGTCAATGTCTGCCCGTCGATATCGAGACGAAGGTTTTCAAATATATTGATCGTCACCTCATGCCACGCATCGAGTGACATCCGGTCGAGCGGAATCGCCCACTTGAAATAACTCGTTTCGGAATTGCCGATCAGGAAGATAAAGCTCTCGTTTGTATAGGTATCCGAAGATACCTTGTACGCCGTACCGTTCTCATCCATCTCGGGAATATAGATATAGAATTTCAGGTATTTGTAATGGGTGATATCGAATGACGACGACGGTTCCTTAATAAATGTCCCGGCCTTTCCCCCGGCAAGCGGAACCGTGTTCGTATTGACCGATACGTTACTCAATGAATAGTGGATGGCGAGACTGGCCTCGTTCCTCTGGTTGGCGTCAGAATAAGTCTGGGGCTGCCCGTGGAGTTTATCGAAAATTCTCTCACGGTCGCGGGCGGCGGCATCCTCGGAGTTCCATATATAGAAACGGTTATCGGAATACTGCGGGGTGTTATAGACACTGACCGGTTCGCCGAGAAGCGCCTGCGCGAAATCCGTCTTCACCCCGTCAATCTTCATCACGTTCCATCTGACCTGCTTAAACTCTATCGTATCGATAATGACGCGGCCTTTCACGCCGCTTTTGCTCTTGATGTAGACTGTTACCGCCGAGGAATGCTCGAGTATATCGATCTGCTCAGCGGTCAGGGACTTTACGTTGATCGTGACTTTCTGCCATGAACCCTGGCTGACAACGGCGTTCGTGATATCGGTCGAGCCGGTCGCGGACGGAAACACCACGACGGAATCGAGGGTATCGAGCACGCCGTTCCTGTTCAGGTCCTCGTTCTGGATCATGCCGTCGCCCTCTCCCAGCCTGCCCCGGCCTATGTAAGTGTCTACCGACGACTTCACGATAAAGTTGTTAAACTCGAAACCCGCCTGCGCCCGGTCGGCTTCGCCGTCGAATAATCCGTCGCCGTCTGTGTCTTCCTGCGGCTGGCCGACAGCGACATAAACCTCGACTTGGTGCGAGCCAGTGTCTTCGAAGATTCCGTCGCCGTTATCGTCGCTTTGGACTTTTACCCAGAAGACTACGGAATTGTATTCGCTGAAATCGATACCGGCAGGCCCGGCGAAATTCATCGACGCGCCTACCCACGATCCGGCAGTAAAGTCGTAATCGAAGATCAGCGAGGATTGCAGGATTTTCGGGTAGACAGCCGGGTCGAGATGCCCGCCGAGTGTCAGATACGGCCCCGGTTTCTCGGAGTAAGGTTTAATCCGTTCGGCGTCGAGTGTCGCGGAATAGTTCAGCAGGCTGAAACTGCCGTCGCCGTAGTAACTCCGGTAATCTTTATAGAGAAGCGCTCCGCGGTTATTGTAATCGATCCCCGGGATGTTCGTGGTCGGCGGGGCGAGTATCCAGAGGTTTTCGTTCTCCATCACACGGAATGTGTTCCCTACGCTCTCGAAATCGTCGATCAGCGCATAGCCGACCGTGTTGATGTCCTTCGAGGAGACAGCGTATTCGCCCTTGCACGTGATAACGAAGTCCTCGTTCAGGCCGAACGCCTTCCCGATATCGATATTCCCGTCGATATCCGCAATCACGGTTCCGGTCGGGGTCGAGTAGACATACGGCGCCGATCCCGGCGAACGCTGGCCGATACCGTAAACGACCGTACCGCCGAGATTGATGATCTTCGACGGTTTCCAGTCTAATCGCGCCGCGATATCGAACTTCTGCGCCCCGGCGAAAAACGGGCGGTACTCATAGTACACTTCTATCGAGTCGTTTTCGTTGATGAGCGCCGGGTTGTTGAATACGAGTTCGCCCAGCACGTCGATCACCGTGTAACTGCTCGGAGCGATCTCCGTGCCGTTGATAAATACCTTGACCGTACCGGTCACGATATTCATATCGAGCTTATAGTTCTTTACCTCGACATTAAAGTTTATTTTCATCGTATAGGTCGAATCGGCGATTGACGAGGGATCGACCGCGTTTGTGTAAACCTTGCCGGTCGTGTCCGGGAACGGGCGCGGATTGTAGAATTTGATCATCCCGGTAACAGTGTTTACTTCGTATTCCGATGGCTGGAACTGGACGTCGGCAAGCTGAGATTTGTCCGCGGAGTAATAAACTTTCAGGGAAAAACCGCGCGTGGGATCGAAGTTTTTCTGTCCGAGGGAATAGTATCCGCAATGCTGATAAGGCGAGAAATTCCACCCCGACTGCCAGAGATACAGGAAACGGTCGCCGTTGTTGTCGTCGGAACCGACTTGTGTATTCGTGTTCGTGCTGAAGAACAGTCCGCTGTGGGTATACTTGATCAGGAGATTATTGTTCCTGTCCTGCGTCCCTTTGAGCTGGAGTTCTCCGGTCTGGTAGTTCAGGAAGTAGTCCGTTCCCTCGATCAGGCGGATATAATAAAGACCGTCCACCTGCCTGTCAGCGAGATTGGTGAGCGCGGTCATTGTAAGGACTTCCACGCTTCCCGTATCGAGGTTCGGATCGGGCAGAACGAAGTACTGGCGTTTCCGGTATGCAAACTCGACCAGTTCGAGAGATGTCACGCTTTTATTACCCACGAACTTCTTATATCCTTTACTGCTTTTCGTCAGGCTCAAAATAGTTTGGAGAGTAAAATCGTACTTCTCCAATACCGCCTTCACTCCATAAGTGTCCTTACTCGTCCCGCTATAGCTGATATAATAACTGCTCGCGGGAATAGTGAGGGAGATATTTCCGGCTTTGAGTTCGCGAAGGATACCCGTATCCGTCTTGAGAGCCTTGTAGGTGATCTCGTAGAGATTGTCGGGATTGAGCGAGTCCTGGCTGATATTGACCTCGATCCTGTCGCCGAACTTACCGATCACGTTAACGCGCATCGTCTGGTTGATACTGAAACCCGGGGTAATCCCCGGTATCGCCTGCGGGAAATTTTCATCCTTGGTAGTCCATCCGTACCCGAGCTTAAGCTGTATCCATGCCTGGATCAGTATTTTCGTGTCCCATTCCTCGAAACCGATTGCAAGATGGCTCGATTCGTCCGGGGTGAACTTGATTCCCCCGAACTTCTGCTTGAGGATATATTTATCGAAAAGGTCTTCCGAAAACCCGGACAGTTTTGCATCCGAGGTGAGTTCGTCTCCGTTATCCATCACTGCTTTTTTCTTCCAGAGTGGCACGGTGTCCTCTTTCCATTCGCCGATTGTTACTCCCCAAAGCGTCTTAGGCCAGAGGAGTTCGGCAAGCGAAGTATACAGTTCGTTCCATGAGTGATCCAGTCCGCTCGAGACTAACTGAGGATAAGTGTTATGGAAGGTGTATGAAAGATAGACATTGGTCGCGGTATAATTCGTGACCACATTCGTCACCGGATTGTTGAACGCGTCGAGGGTGATGATATTGCTGATTACCAGATTGCTGACCGTTTCGAGGTTCGAGATCATTGTGTTCAGGATACTCATCTTTTCTTTTACGAAGAAATTTGTATAGATATAGGTGTTTGTGACCAGTTGTCCGGTCAAGTTCGTGTTTGTGTAATGGTTCGTATAGACATGGATATTCGTGAGCAGGTACGGCACGGTGAGCAATGTGTCCCATTCGATTTTAGGAGTCTCGGCTGAATTTGTCGCGGGTATATTAGTACCAGCCACGGGCGGCATGATATCCGACTGGGAGTATACTAAGGAAAAAACAATTAAGATACCGCAGAACGGCATCGATAAATATCGAATCAGCCTAAACAAGCACAGCTCCTTTGGCGGAAAGAAAGTAACTAATAATTATAGCACTAAAATCAGGATAATAAAAGAAAAGGGCGGAAAAATCCGCCCTCTTTTTTATACCTTTTTGCTTTCCTCTTCCGCCTTCATTTCGGCCGCTTGTTTCTTCGCCTTCTCGTATTCATATTCCGGAAGGAAATCGTAGTGCGAGATTTCCATTTCGAAACGTCCCCGTCCGCTCGTGATACTGTTCAGAATCGGGGAATAGACCAACATTTCGCTGTAGGGGGCTTCGACGTTGATCATAGTCGTGTCTTCCGAAATCTTTTCCATCCCGTGGACCTTGCCTCTCCGGGTGCCGATATCGTTCATGACCGCGCCGATGTCGTCCTCATGGACGAAAACTTTCGCGCGGGCGATCGGTTCGAGGATCATCGGTTTGGCGTTGGGGAAGCCTTCCTTCATCGCATGGGACGCCGCGATCTTAAACGCCATATCCGACGAGTCGACCTCATGGTACGATCCGTCGAAAAGGGTGACCTTCACGTCGACCAACGGGTATCCGGCGATGGGCCCGGTATCGCAGGCTTCCATTGCGCCTTTTTCAACGGCGGGGAAGTAGTTCTTCGGAACCGCGCCGCCGAATACGTCTTCCGTGAACAGGAATCCGGCATCGCGGGGCTGGGGCTCAATTCTGAGATAGACTTCGCCGTATTGTCCGTGTCCGCCGGACTGCTTCTTATGCTTATACTGAGATTCAGCTTTCTGGGTGAGTGTTTCCTTATATGCGACACGAGGCGGACGGGTTTCGAAGATCAAGCTGTGCTTATGCCGGATCGTATCGAAAATAATCCTTGCCTGTGTTTCGCCGATACAAGAAATGACCATTTCCTTCGTGATATCGTTAAACTCCTTCCTGAAAGTGACATCTTCCTCGGAAATGGCGTGAAAGACCTCGGAGAGCTTATCTTCGGATTTCCGGTCGTTGGAATGAATCGCGACAAAATACGAGGACTTCGGTAGTCTGACTTCTTCGAGAAGAATCGGTTTGGATAGATCGCTGACTGTGCAGCCTGTATGAAGCGAATCGATCTTTGTAAACACGGCGAGGTCGCCCGCTTCGAGCTTCTCCGCTTCTTTAAACTGTTTCCCGTTCACATTGAAGAGATGGGCGACCTTTTCCTTCGACCTCGCGTTGACATTCATGATTTCGTCGCCGGGCTTGATTACCCCTGAGAGAATGCGGCAGTAGGAGATTTTCCCCGCGAACGGATCGATACGGGTCTTGAAGATCAATCCGCAGAACGGTTCGTTCAGGTCGGGGTGACGTTTGATTTTCTCGCCGGGATGATCGGGCGAGTCCCCGATCACTTCGCCTATATAGAGCGGTGAAGGAAGGAACGAGATGATTGTTTCGAGAAGGAACGGTATCCCTGCGGTGGTTATCGCCGAGCCGCAGAGGATCGGGATAACCTTGTTATTCATCGTACAGCTTCTGAGACCCGTTTCGACTTCGTCGGGAGTCAATTCTTCGCCGTTGAGATATTTTTCGATCAACGTGTCGTCGGTTTCAGCAACCGCGTCGAATAGGATTTCTTTATACTGGGCAAGTCTGTCGTTCAATTCGGCGGGAATCGGCGCCTCGGTGACTTTGTTCCCTTCGATCATGAAGGCTTTCATCTTCACGAGATCGACTATTCCCTTGAAGTCTTTCCCGGAACCGATAGGTATTTGGATCGGGATAACCGGTTTACGGAATTTAGCCTTGAGGGAATCCGCGATATCGAAAAAATCGGCTCCCTCCGAATCCATTTTATTGATAAAGACGAGACGGGCTATTTTATAGTCGTCGGCGAAATGCCAGTCTTTTTCGGTGTCGATCGTAATCCCCTCGATAGCGCTGACCACGAAGACGATTCCTTCGGTGACACGGAACGCGCTTCTGACATCGGCGACCAGATCGGGAATACCGGGAGTATCGATCAGGTTGATTTTTATTCCTTTCCAGTCCGTGAAAGCGAGGGAACTGTGCAGGGACATTTTCTTCGCGATTTCTTCATCGTCGAAGTCCATGACCGTTGTTCCCCTGTCTACGCTTCCCATTTCCTTGATAATGCCGGAAGTATACAGGATCGATTCCGCGAGGGTGGTTTTTCCTACATTCGGCGCGCCGGAAATCGAAATATTACGGATCATTTTGGGTTCATAAATCTTACCCATAGTAACCTCCCTTGATTTCAATGATGGCTTATCTTATCATCGATTCATTTTTTTGTGAAGATTTATTTTATTTGACAACGCATTTTTTCGAGTGAAAAAAGTGATGTTTTGCGGCTATGTTCTATCGGATTAGATCACTCAACACGAAATCGAGGGTTTATTTTACAAAAAATCCGATTTAGGATATACTTTCAAAACTCAGGAGAATCTATGCATCCCAAGGTGCAGGACGTCTTGAAAAAGATCGAGCGTTTTCTCGTATTCCGGCCGCGTACAGAAAAGGAAATCCGGGATAAGGTGAGAAGGATTCCCGTGCAGGGCGATGTCGTCGATGAACTGATCGAGCTTCTGAAAGGCAACGGCTACCTTAATGATACCGCGTTCGGGTACGATTGGGCCGAGAGCCGGATCAGGTCGAAGATGATCGGACGCGGAAAACTTCGCGCCGAACTGAGGATCAAAGGGATTCCCGATAGCGTTATCGAAGAGATTTTAGACCATATCTACTCTGAAAACAATGAAACTGAGCTTGCTCTTGCGCTGGTCAATAAAAAGTTTAAACGGGGTGTCGTTAAGGAAGACTTACCGGGGATTCGTCCTCTCCTTGTCCGAAACGGTTACTCGTTTCAGATCGCGGACACGGTAATTAGAATATTAAAAGATCAGTCTGATAATCAGGGGTATGAGGGAGACGAGAATGGAATTGAAGATCACCGGTAACTGGGAACTTGTTCCCGATAACGAAGGTCTGGGAAACGAACGGGAATGGTACCGTCCGGGGAACTTCCCGGAAACCGAAGAAGCCTATTTTTCCCCGGCGTTTCTATTTATTCATCCTTTTAAAAATTATCATACTGTCTGGATAAAAAAAGAATTCGAGTTCGAGACCCGGAAAGATAAAATCGTCTACCTGGTTTTCTTCGGCGCGGACGCGGGAAAAGTCTGGCTGAACGGCGAGTTCGCCGGCGGACTGACAAATATTGCCGGGAAACAAGTCTTCGATATCACTAAACTGGTATCGGAGAAAAATACGCTTGTCATCGAATTCGACAATATCACTCCGCAGAAATTCGGCATCTGGAAATATATCTATATCATGGAAGATTCCACCGTTCCCGAGATCGCGAAGAAAATAGTCAACAGTACACCGAAATGGGTCGACAGCCTGATCCTCTACAGCGTCTTCATCCGGAATTTTACGCCCGAGGGTACTTTCAACGCCCTCACCGCGAAACTTCCCTATATCAAGTCGATGGGCGCGAACTCGATCTGGCTTCTCCCGATCCATCCGCTCGGCCTGAAGGAACGAAAAGGGACGCTCGGCTCCCCCTACGCTATCCGCGATTACTACGAGGTCAATCCCGAGTTCGGCACGAAGGACGATTTCCGGCGTTTTGTGGAAACCGCACACTCTTTGGATATAAAAGTTATCATCGACTTGGTAATCAATCATACTTCGCCCGATTCGGTGATGAAGAAGGTTGACCTGAAGTTCTATAAACCCCCTGCCCGTCAACGGAATCTTGATTACGGCTGGACGGATGTCGAAGAGCTGGATTACGACTATGCGCCTACCCGGAAATATCTCACAGAAATGATGGAGTACTGGATCCGCGAATTCGATATCGACGGCTACCGCTGCGATACAGCGAACATTATCCCCGCGGATTTTTGGAACGAATCGATCGCACGGATAAAAAAGCTGAAAAAGAACATCTTCATGCTGGCGGAAGGCGACGATCCCGAACTCCATACTGTCGGTTTCGATCTCACCTACGACTGGAATATGATTCTTACCTTGAAACGGATCGACCAGGGGTTTTACGGTCTCGACCAGTTGTTCGAGTATGTCCAATCGCAGTTCCAGTATTTCCCCCAGTACTCCCGCAGACTCCTGTGCTTGGAAAACCACGATACGCCCCGCACGCCCGTTATGTATTCCAAAAAAGCGAGGATACCGTTTAACATCCTGAAATTCATCCTGCCCGGCGTCCCGTTGATCTATAATGGCGAGGAATGCGGAATCGAAGCGACACCCAGCCTGTTCGACCGCGATACGATAGACTGGACGAAATGTGAAAACGCCCTTCTGGATTTCTATCGCGAGATCATCAAGATCAGAAAGAGTTTTTCCTCGCTGAACTATCATTTCCCCGACGGCTTCGACTACACCCGCGACCACTCCCATTATAAAGTGCACCGTTTCAACTCCGAGAAATTCGTCGAGATCGTTTTCGAGGAACAGACATTGAACACGCACCTGATCTCGAACGGGAAGCTGAAGAAGACTTTCCCCGCGATGTGACCAGCCTCCGAAATACTTTACTTTTCACTGTTTTATACTTATAATCTTTGTCTAACTTTCCCAAGAGGGAGCAAAGAAATGGATCAGCAAAAAAGAAGTGATTTTGAAAAAGAACTCAATTCGCTCCGCAGGGACATACTCCTCATGCTCTATGAATCCAAGAGCGGTCACCCCGGCGGGTCACTTTCGGCTATTAATGTCATCGCATACCTATTTTTAAATATCATGAAGTTCGATCCCGCGAATCCGATGTGGGAAGAACGGGACAGATTTATCCTTTCAAAGGGCCACGCGGCTCCGGCTCTTTACGCGATCCTCGCGCGGGTCGGGTATTTCTCGCCGAAGCTCCTGAAAACCCTCCGCAAGCTCGGCAGCCCGTTACAGGGACACCCGGACAGCCGGAAACTCCCCGGAGTGGAATCCTCCACCGGATCACTCGGGCAGGGAATTTCTATCGCGGGCGGTATCGCTCTCGCCGGGAAGCTCGATAAAAAGAACCACAACGTCTATTGTATGCTGGGCGACGGCGAAATCCAGGAAGGACAGGTTTGGGAAGCGTCGATGGCTATCGCACACTTCAAGCTCGACAATGTCTGCGCGATCATCGATAATAACGGGCTCCAGATTGACGGCCCGGTGTCGCTTGTGATGAACGTCGATCCAATCGCAGATAAGTTCCGCGCCTTTAACTGGGCGGTCATCGAGATCGACGGTCACGACCCGGACGACATCGAAAAAGCGTTCGAGTTCTTCAATAGTAACCAAGGGAAGGGAAAACCGACCTGTATCGTTTCGCATACCATCAAGGGAAAATGTATCTCGTTCATGGAAAATAAATCCGAATGGCACGGCGTCGCGCCGTCCAAGGAAGAAGTCGAGAAAGCGCTTGACGAACTTGGCTGTATCGAATCGCTCGAGGACTGGCTGACGGAGGGAATCACATGGGAAAGATAGAAAAAAAGGTACAATTAAAGGCCACCCGCGACGCATACGGCGAAACCCTTGTAGAACTCGGGACGGAGAATAATAATATCGTCGTGCTCGATGCCGATCTCTCGGCGTCCACACGTACCGAACTTTTCGCGAAGAAATTCCCCGAACGCTTCTTCGATATGGGTATCGCTGAATCGAATATGATGGGATTTGCCGCCGGGATGGCGTTGTCCGGGAAAGTGGTCTTTGTCAGTACCTTCGCGATATTCGCCGCCCTACGTCCGTTCGAACAGATCCGTAACGCGATCGCCGCGCAGAACCTCAATGTGAAGATCGCCGCGACACATGCCGGAATTTCTGTCGGTGAAGACGGGCTGTCGCATCAGTCTATCGAAGATATCGCGATCCTGCGCTCCCTGCCGAATATGCATATTTTCGTTCCCGCTGACGGTGTTTCTGCGGTCAAGATCGTCAAGGAAGCCGCGAGGATCAACGGCCCGGTCTATATCAGGATGAGCCGTCCGAAAACCCCGGTCATCTATGACGAGACGTATGAGTTCAACGCCGGTAAGGCCGATATCCTGATGGACGCGCCCGAGGCTCGTGTCGCGCTTCTTGCTAACGGGAACATGGTGTACGAAGCCTTGGTCTGCGGCGAGAAGCTGAAAAAAGAAGGTTTTCCCACTATCGTTGTCGATGTGTCGTCTGTCAAGCCTATCAATAAAGAACTGATCGTCTCCGTAGCGAAACGTTCTAAACTCGTGGTCACCCTCGAAGAGCATACCATCATCGGCGGGCTCGGCGGCGCGGTCTGCGAGGTGCTTTCCGAGGAGTATCCGTCCAAGGTAATGAGGATCGGTATTAACGACGTCTTCGGGGAATCGGGCACGCCTTCCGCGCTGTTCCAGCATTTCGGGCTGACCGCGGAACATATTTACCGGAAACTGATTAAGGAATTCAGGTAATCAGTTTTTCAGGATGATCCCGTACTGTTCTTCGAGGATTTGCGACGCTTCCGCGATTTTCAACCCGGCGGCTTTTTTATATGATTCAACCGCGCCCGCGCTGTCCTTCATCGCCGTCTGAATCAGCGCCTTCTCGTAAAACACCAAGCCGTTCCATGGGAACTTTTTCTCCGCCCTTTCGATCACCGAAAGCGCGTTTTTGAGATCGCCGTTCTGCCGGTAGGCCTGAGCAAGCAGGATAAACGCGTCATACTTCCACGGATCGGCCGCTATTGCTTTTTCAAGAGCGGAAATCGCCGGATGATAGTTATGCTTAAGTATGTAATATTTAGCTAAGATTGTTAGGTAGGTAGAATTCTTCGGCTCGATCTCGACCGCGCTCTTGATGAGTTCGATTGCGCGTCCGATATCGCCTATTTGGCCTTCGATCAAGCCGAGCGTATACAATCCGGCGGGGTTTTTCGGCTGGAGCGCGAGGCCCTTTTTCAGGAAAAGCGCGGCGTTAACATAGTCCTTCATCTCGAAATAGAGGCTTCCTTTATTAATCATCGCGAGCGCGTAGTTGGTCTTGATCGCGAGCGCGGTGTTGTAATTCGACATCGCCTGCGGGAACTTCCCCACCGATTGCAGGATGTTGCCCCTGTTATTCCAGTTCACCTCGTTTTTCGGGTCGAGTTTTACCGCGAGATCGAGTTCCTCGAGAGCGAGCTTGTAATAGCCCATCTCCCCATACAGCGTCCCGAGTCCGGAATGCGCCGACGCGTTATTGACATCATAATAAAGCGCGGTCTGGAAATTGGACATCGATAGCGGGAGATCGCCGAGCTTGAAGTAGACCAGTCCCTTCGCCACAAACGCGGCGACTTTCTTGGGGTTGATCGCGAGGCTTTGGTCGAGGTCTTTCAGCGCGAGGTCGTACTTCTGGAGCTTTAGATAGAGATAGCCCCTGTTATAGAACGCGCTTTCGTACTTGGGATAGACTTCTACCGCTTTGTTGTAGTTTTCAAGCGCCTTGATATTATCTTCCTTTTCCTGGTAAACCACGCCGAGATTGTAATAGGCTTCGTGAAGCTTGGGGTCTATTTTCAATGCGGCCTCGAAGTCGGCAATCGCCTTCCCGGGGTCTTTCATGTAACCCGCGTAGATCGCGCCCCTGTTGATATAAGCTTTTGCATACCCGGGATCGATATTCAACAGGGCATCGTAATAATTAAACGCCTCTTTCTTATCGCCCTTCTTGTCATAAGCCCATGCCAGATAGAAATAGGCGTCGGTGAATGCAGGGTATTCGCCGATCGCGTTGTGGAATTCCTTGATCGCGCCGTCGTAGTCCCAGACATCCATATACTTGACGCCGCGTTCAAAGTATTTTATAGCGGTGATGGGAGTGTCCGCGCTGTAGGAATAGAGCGAAGATGTGATAAGGAGAATTAAGGTAAGAATAGCCGAAATTCTTCCGGGCATAGTTCCCTACCGGTTGGTCAGGCTTTTCAACGATTCAATATATTCCTGATATTTCTGAATTTCAAGTACTTTCTGTTCCGCGCCGGGCATCCCAAGTTCCTTGGCCTTCTGGAAATCGGACTTTGCCTTTTCGTAATCGCCGGTCTCGAGATAGAGGTTGCCGCGGTTGTTGTAGAGCAGAACTTGAGAGGGATCGGCTGTGATACCCAACGAGTATTTCCCGATGGCGACATTGTAGATACCCTGCTTCGCATAAACGTCGCCCCATGCCATGTAGATGGAATGGAATTGCGGGTTGAGATCGAGCACCGCCCGGAAATCCTTCTCCGCCTCGTCATACTTGTTCGCGTTCAGATAGCACATCCCGCGAAGATAAAGCGCGTTAATCTTCTCTTTCCCGTTCTGGATAGCCGAAAGATAATCGGTAAAATATTTCACACCGGCGGAATACTCCTTCCGGAAATAGGATACCATTCCATTGATATAAAGCGGCAGTATCAGCTTATCGTCTTCTTTCAACGCGGCTTCGGAACTCACCAGCGCTTTGTTGTAGTCGTTTTTCTCGAAATAGATTCTCGCGAGAAGCTGGTAGTACTGGGCGCTTTTATAGAGTTCGCCGGACATCTTCTCGAGGTCGGAGATCGCGTCGTTATACTTCCCGGTTTGGAAGAGGACGAACGCCCTGTTGTACAAGGCCTCGTCGAACTCCGAATCCTGCGCGATCACACGGTTCAGGTAATCGAGTGCGGCGTCGTATAATGTCGATTCGATCATGACGGCGGCCATGCAGTTCAATGCGAATTTATTATTCGGGTCCGTCTTCAGGACGGCCTCGATATCCTTTTTCGCGTCGGCGTACTTGTTCACCGATACCCATGCCACCGCGCGCCCCACAAGAGCCTCGGAATTCTTTGGATCATACGCCAGCGATGCGGAAAAATCCATGATCGCCTTGGGATAGTCCTTTTTCCAGTAATTGCACAAGCCCCTGTTGTTGAGCGCCTCGACATTATCGGGTTTCCGCGCGAGATAGATCGAAAAATACTCGATTGCCTTATCGTAGTCCTTTTCATTGTAGTAGATCGATGCAATATTGAAAAAGACCTGCGAATTAGTTTTTGAAAGCGACAGAGACTGCTCGAAGTTTTCCAGAGCAGTCTCGTTATCGCCGTACATTTTGAAATAGATCACCCCGATATTGTTGTAAGCCTCGGGGTGTTTGGGATCGAGAGCTATCGTCTTCTTGAAATCGTCCAGCGCGAGGGTGTATTCGCCGATCTTCTCGTAACAGAATCCCCGCCCGAAGTATGCGTCGGTAAATCCGGGTTTGAGGCCGATCGCGGCCGTGTAAAGCTCTATGGCATCTTTATACTTCCCCTGCCCGAGAGCCTCATAAGCCTGATAGTAAGACTCAGCCGCCTTGCTGGAAGCGTAAATCGTCTCAAATGGGAAAGCTAAAGCAATCGAAAAAAAGATAACCTTGAAAAACCTGAACATAAGACCTTCCGGTTATTTTTTCAGATATACAGCGCCCAAATTCGCGGAACTGACCAAATCGGCATAACGGGCGACATATCCGGTAGTGATCTTGGGCTGAAGCGGCTTCCATGATTTCTTCCGCTCCGCTATTTCATTATCGGAAACTTTCAATTCGAGTTTCTTATTCGGGATATCTATTTCTATCGTATCGCCGTCGTTGATAAACGCGATCAGCCCGCCCGCGGCGGCTTCGGGTGAAATATGCCCGATCGACGAACCGCGCGACGCGCCTGAGAAACGTCCGTCGGTGATCAGCGCCACGTCCTTATCGAGCCCCATGCCCGCTACGGCGGAAGTCGGGGTCAGCATCTCGCGCATACCGGGACCGCCTTTCGGGCCTTCGTAACGGATCACGATCACGTCGCCCTTTTTGATCTTCGAGTCCATGATGGCGTCGACGGCCTCTTCTTCGCTATTGAACACACGCGCTGGACCGGAATGTTTCATCATCGACGGATCGACAGCGGCCTGCTTGACCACCGCGCCGTCGGGGGCGAGGTTTCCGGTCAGCACCGCTAGTCCGCCGGTCGCATGCACCGGATTATCGATTGGCCGGATCACATCGGTGTTTTTATTGAACGCGCCGCATTCCTTCAAGGTCTGCTCCATCGTGTTCCCGTTCACTGTGATCGTATCCATATGCACGAGTTTCTTCTTGGCGAGTTCTGTCATCACCGCCGGAACTCCTCCCGCGTAGTACAGGTCGTCGATCGTATGCGGGCCGGCGGGAGCGAGAGTGGTCAAGTGCGGAACTTTTTCGGTGAACGGTGCGAAGTCCTTCAACTGGACGTCGATATCGCCGTAGTATGCGATTGCCGGAAGGTGAAGAGTTGTATTGGTCGAACCGCCGAGGGCCATATCGAGCGCCATCGCGTTATCGAACGCTTTCTTCGTCATGACATCGCGGGCTTTGATATCCTTTTCCACCAACTCCATTATCTTGATACCGGTCTTTTTCGCGAGCATGATCCGTTCGGCATAGACAGCCGGGATGGAGCCGTTCATAGGCAGCGCGATTCCGAGACCTTCCGCGAGATTGCTCATCGTGTTCGCGGTAAACATACCGGAGCAGGAGCCAGAGCCTGGACACGCCTCGCATTCCAGCGCGGTCAGGTCGTTTTCGGAAATCGCCCCGCGATTGAACAGCGCTACCCCTTCGAACACCTGACCGAGGCCGATATTTGTTTTCTTCGCCTTACCGGGAAGCATAGGCCCGCCGGAAACGAAGATGGTCGGGATATTCATCCGCATCGCGGCGATCAGCATCCCGGGGATGATCTTGTCGCATGACGCGATCAGCACAAGTCCGTCGAACTGGTAAGCCTGCACCATCGTCTCGACCGAGTCCGCGATAAGTTCGCGTGAAGGAAGCGAGTACTTCATCCCGACATGCCCCATTGCGATACCGTCGCAGATACCGATCGTGTTGAACTCCACCGGCATACCGCCCGCGGCATATACCCCGCGTTTTACGGCATCGGCGATTTTATCGAGATGAATATGTCCGGGGATTACTTCGTTAAACGAATTGGCGATGCCGATCAACGGTTTTTTCAGTTCCCAGTTGTCGAAACCCATCGCTCGGAACAACGAACGGTGCGGGGCGCGCTGCGCTCCCTTTTTCACTAAGTCGCTTCTCATAACATACTCCTGAAATTATTGAAAGAACTTGTATATTATATACGAGAATCGCGAGAATGGGAATATTTTAATCTTTAATAATTTGATTTATTATAAATCTATGCTATACTACATCAAGATAACGGTAGGGGTTGGGTAAATGAAAAAAATATTTGCCTGCTGTTTATTCATCGTCGGGCTGGGTGTTTCTCCTGTTTTCTCCGAAGTTATAGAGATCAAAGGGTTCGAGCTTGCGTACGGCCCCTATGACATCATGGCCGCCCCTTCCTTCGAGCTTTTCGACCTGAAAGGCTTGATTATCAAACCTTATCTCCGTTTCGATCCGTTCGTTCTCTCGCTCCAATGGGGCATCAACGGCGAGTTTTTTCCCGCCGAGTTTTTTAATTTCAACGTACCGCTCATCGGCGAATTCGGCCTGAAGCACTTCTATGTTTTTACCGGATTCAAATTCCCAATAGATTTCGCTTCCTTTATTATTCCGACCGGCATCGGTTTCCAAATTCCCATCATGCAGGAATTTTATTTCGGTTTCAGAATCTATGCCGACCATGTGCTCGCGCCTGTCGCGGTGTCATCGATAAGCTGGGATTTTTCGTTCGAGTATAAAACTTTTTAGAAAATTCGGTGGAGGATAAAATGAAAAGACTTGGTGTTCTCATGGGTATCGTTTTACTGCCTTTATTGTCATTCGCTTTCAACCTGAAGCAGTATGAATTCAGCCCGGATATGAAGCCTTCGGCCAGTCCGGTTTACCGTTACGGCCAGCAGTTTACCGCGCTCCTTTTCGACAACTTCAGCGCGGCGCAGGCTGTGCTGAACGGCGCTCCCCAGGAGCAGGTTGAAATCCTTTTTAATAACGGTATCAAAAAGCATTTGACCCGTTATAATGTCACTATCTACGATTTTGCGCTTCCGAACAGTATCAAAATCGCGAAAGATATTAAAACCCAGACCGGGACTCTCAATGTCGAGGGGATCAACCAGAGTGTCGTCACCTCGTTCGATATCAACAAAACCCAGGCCGCGAACGCAGTGCTCTGCGGGGATATCGAGTATTTCAGGTTTAACGAGAATTTCGGGAAAAGCTATATAGTCATCAACCTCAAGCTCTATAACCGCGACAGCGGACAGGTCTACTGGATGAGTTCGGTGCAGGGCAAGGTTTCCCATGTCATCGATTATGTCGCGCTCGTCCTGACCCATCCCCCTGTGAACCAGGGCGGCGACCTCAAGAAGGAAGTCGAACAGGAAATCGCGAGCCAGCTCCCTATAGTCACCTTCAAGGTAAATCCGAACACGATTGCGGTGAAGGACGAGACAAAGATGCCGCAGGTGAATTTCCAGATCGAGGTCGAAAGCCGTTATGAGATCATCAACTGGAAGATCGCGGTATACGACTCTGCCGGCAGTGAAGTAAAGAAGATCGAAGGCACCGGCATGGTTCCCAAGAATATCAAGTGGGATCTTCTCGATAACAACGGCAAGCCTGTCGCGCTCGATACTACATATAAGATCACGGTCTCGGTCGCGGACGAACTGGATAATAAGATTTCCCAGCCCGCGGAATTGACGGTCACGAAGGCAGTTGAAGGAAACTAATTTAAGGAATTTCCATGAAAAAGGGCAATGGTAAATCACGCGGATTCCGGCTTATTGCCGCATATCTGACAGGGCTTGTACTGGCGACGGGTATTATCGGGGGATGCAACTTCTTCGAGTGGGCGAATCCCAGCTTCACCGGGTATAATACCTACTCCTTCACCGAAAAGGGCCAACAGCTCTATAACGACGGCGATTACTCCGGTTCCATGGACGCCTATTCCAACGCGCTGACGCTCGATCCGTACAACTCGAAAGCGCGTGTCGGTTTCGCGAGGGCGGCGTTCTGGTATTTCCTTCCCGATTTCATGCTTCAATTAGCGGTGCGTTTCGCCGACGATCCGCAGTTCGGGATCGACGACCTCTTCGCGGTTATCGGTTCTCCTGCCGGACAGCAGGCGATCCATCTCAAATCGAATAGTAAGTTCTATGAAGCGATCGTCGGTATCCTTGACAGCCCCTACGGGATTATCAACGGACAGGGCGACGGAGTGATCTCGCATGAAAGCCTCGAAGCGAACCTGATGCTCATCATCGCCTACGCGTTCGATCTGTCATTCTCGATGCTCGATTATAATAACGACGGGGTTTTCGGCAGTAACGGCGACATCATGACGCTCTCCAATACGGGAACCGAGATGGTTCCGGTACTCATCATCAACTTTGAGGAAATGCTCTCGAATATCAATGGTACGATGACGATGAACGAGTCTAATTCCGGATCGAATATCAACGACACTCTTAAAAACGCGCACGATAGTCTCGAAAACATGCTCGAGATGATGAAGTTTCTCAGTATCAAGATGTACCTGATCGACAATATGAGCGCGAGCTTCCTTCGCCCGAAGAAATACCTCGAGATTTTCAATCAGGAGTTATGGGAAGGTTTGACGGAAAGTACGATAGCGGGTGGATTTGAAAACCTCTATGATTCGATGTTGGACGCTTCGACCAACTCGAACTCTATAAGCGAATTCGCGGGATTGTTCTATTACCGCGATGTCGCAAAAGCCGCGGTCAGCGAATTCCAGACCCCGTTGAACGATCTCCATAACGTCATCGTCGGTACGAACGCGTTTTTCCTGCATGTCTCCAACTTTGTACGTTCGGACTGGGACGATCATAACGGCGGATTGAAAAACCTGACCGTCTCATGGATCAACCTGACCAATATCGGGACGAATAATCTCAATACACTTCTGTCGAATTTGACAAACAGTTACTCGATGTCCGAATTGAGCAATCTACTATTAATGTTCGAGGGTATGTTCGGTTCATAAAAACAACAGGGTAAAAAAATGAAGATATTTCCCCGTATCGCTCTCTTTACTGTTCTCGTGTTCTCGATATCCGCGAATGTCTATCCTAAAAACTACCAGACCGCGGGGACGGGGTATATCGGCGGGGTGACGCTTTTCGATGAAGCTAACCCGCTCCTCAGCCTCAATAACCCCGGTCTGCTCAATAACTACGGCAAGAATCAGTTGGACCCCGGTCAGATATGGATCGATTTCGATTACCAGAAGAGTTCGATCAGCGACGATGAGGATTTTTCTGGCGATTTCGATTATATCGATGCGACGATCGATCCCCGGGTATATGCACCTGCGTACAGTTTCGGGAGGATATTCGTCCTTAACGCCTTTTTCAGCACGACTGTCTCGGGCGACGCGATCTACCAGTCGTCCTACTTCATGAACCTGCTCGAAGGCAACTTGAAGGGTTCGCAGAATTATCTCGATATCCCCGGATTGGGCCAGATTTACTACCAGCCCCTGATTTCGGCATTAACATTCGGCGTTATAGATATAACACCTCTCTTCTCAAGCAATACCGCGAATACCGCTTCGCAAATCAGCAATACTCTCGAGATACTGAAAAACGGTAAAATCGGCGCGAGCGCCGAAATCAATATCAACGTGCTTTCCTACTATCGGCATCATTTCGGACTCACATTCTATATCTCGGCCGATACAAAAGCCGGTTTCTTCGGCGATGAGAAAAATCTTCTCCTCGTGGAAGACCCGACTGTCGATATCGAGCTCCAAGCCGGATTGGCTTTCGGGATGGGAGTCGGTATTCAGGACCTGCCGCTTGTCGGAAAGGTCATGCTCGGTTATACGGTTCGTGCGTTTGTAGAAATCACGGGCCATTCCGAATCGATAGACGACGCCCTTTTAATGTACGAACAGATCAACGCGTATGCGAGTAACGCTAACGCGGGTCAGATTTTCGATTTTTCGGCGTTCGGGAACGGCGAACTCGCCCGCGGCGGATTCG
>MIBE01000071.1:24019-33727 GCA_001829415.1 Spirochaetes bacterium GWF1_51_8 | reverse complement strand
TTTATTGACGGGTAAGATGGATTTCTCTAAAATCAATTCAGCTTACTTACCCACTTAAAGTGCGAAAGAACCGATTTTATAGAAAGTGATATGAATATTTATACTGATGGATCATGCAAATATCATCCTAGATGTGGGGGGTATGGAATAAGATTCAAATGGATTGAATGGAATAATGATAAACTTGAAGAAAAAATACTAGATCATCCAATTCAGATGGGTATCAAAGGAATAACACCTCCTCAGATGGAATTAGAAGCGGTGATAAAGGCTTTAGAGGAAGTATTAAAAATGGAAGTTGAGCAATTTGAAAAACTTACTGTATGGACTGATTCTCAATATGTTACACAAAATGTAAAAAATGCAATATTCAATTGGAGTGTTAACCATTGGCGCAATCGGGATAAAAAACCTATTCAAAATGCAGAACAATGGGAAAGATTAATTAAAATAATTGATAAAGTTTATAAAGAGAAAAGAAGGAAAGTTGAAATTAAATGGGTGAAAGGACACAAAGATAATGAAGATAATAAAGCTGCTGATAGAATGGCAAAAGAAGCGAGAAAACTAGTTGGTAATGAAATCATTACATTTAAAAAAGTAAGACGCAAATCTTTTAAGGATAGTTTTACAAAGCTTAATTCTGTTGAAATGAAAGGACAAGAATTAGTAATAAGGATACTGGAAGAGGAATTTTTGAACAAGAGTAAAACAAATAGATATAGATATGAGGTATTATCAGATGATAGTGAATTCTATACCTGTATTGATTTTGCATATTCAGATATATGTTTAAAAGTAGGTCATACTTATAGGGTTAGATTTAATAATGATAAAAAATACCCTCAAATTATTGACATTATTCAGGAGATTGAAAGAAATAAAGATACTATTAATTAATATTTTTAAAATTAGACTTGTTTTTGATTTACTGATCCATTATAATATTTGTAAGAGTTTTTATATTTAATTTAAAACGAGGATAGAAATGAAATCTCAAGATAGGTGAGATAAAAATACCGCTTTAAGGCTGCAACCTTAAAGCGGTAGAATCAGGATTACTTGACAGAAATCGTGACACTATATTTTAATGTACACTCCTTCTTTGTCAAGGGGTCTTGAGAAAAATATTTCTCAAGGAGGTTAATATGAATAAAGACGATGAAAATATCTTAGTCTATACTTCATATATAACTCTCAAAAACGGAAAAAGACTCTATGCAAGTCAATGTGGCTTGAAAGCCTTCCGTTTTTGGGCAAAACCAAAATCTAAGTAATCCATTATCCCCCCAATCCTATCTAGGGGGGATATTTTATTATATAATCTTGATTCAGCTGCTGTAATCATCTGACAGTATGTATTAGAACCCGGTAGCCGAGCGGCTTGATCCCGAACTTGTGAGGGGGAGACGAGGCACCGCTTAGAATATCCCGAACATGCGCTTCAAAGCGCACGGGAGAAAGAGAAGAAAAGGCAAATTCCGCTCTTTAAATCCTGTCATAGCGGGACTCCATGTCTGCGAAGCAGAATGCAGGCTCGCGTCGTGCAAGTCGCGGAAGGGGAGGAAGCAACTTCCGCAGATATCCGGATATCGATTAGACGCCGGAGGTGTCGTATCGAGATGGACGAATCCCGGAAACCGAGTGTCCGAAGGATGTATCGAGGTTTCCTTAGAATATCCCGAAGACGGGCTTCATCAGTTTTTGGAGGTCGTCCTTGAACTTTCGGATATCGCCGTCGACGCCCTTCTTGATCTCTTCGTACTTATAAAACTCGAGCATCCGCACGTTCTTCAGCTCGGGCTTGACATAAAGGTCGGGCTGGAGCTTCTCCATCATCCCCTGCACGATCGACGCCTGCATGATCTGGAAGGTGGTAAAGATGCTCTCGAAGATATTGGGCGAGGTGTTCGGGTCGGACGGGACTTTCGTGCCGGAGACGTCGACCGCGACAAGGACGTCGCACTGGCCGCGGATAATATCGTAGGGTAACGGGTTGACACAGCCGCCGTCGACCAGGACACGTCCGCCGCTCTGAACCGGCTCGAAGATGCCCGGGAGCGACATACTCGCGCGCATCGCGGTGACGAGACTGCCCTTGTCAAACACGTGCTCGTCGCGCTTCCAGAAGTCGGTCGCGACTATCTTGAGCGGTATTCTGAGCTTCGCGAAATCGTTCACGGGCATCGTGTTGTTGAAGAACTCCTCGAGCGCCTTACCCTTGACAAATCCCGACATCCCGAAGATGGAAATATCCACCATTTTCCCGATATCGAGGAGCTTGAGTTCGGAGATCACGGTCTGGATATCCGACGGCGACATGCCGGACGCGTACATCCCGCCGATCACCGCGCCGATACTGGTGCCGGAGATGATCGACGGCCGGTAGCCCAGTTCTTCGATCGCGCGGAGGAACTCGATATGGCAAAACCCCTTCGCGCCCCCGCCGCCGAGCGCAATCCCGATCCGTTTCATAGTTGTCTCCCGTCGTTCGTCACAGGATATATCTTACACCGGAACCGTTTTTTTGTCACGCCGGATTTTATTATGCCGTTCAGACGTCTGTCATCCTTCGGCATCCCGTCGGAAGAAGACGGGACAAGGGCTCATCCTTCGGCATCCCGCCGAGGAAGGGCGGGACAAGTGCTCAGGATGACGAGGAAGCGTGGACTTCGCGGGAAGTATTTGTCATGCTGAGCCTGTCGAAGCATGAGCCTGTCGAAGCATGAGTGAAGTCGAAGCACGAGTGAAGTCGAAGCACGAGCGCCCCGCGTTCCTCGCGGGGTCAGCACCCGCCGTGCGCGTCCAGCTCCTGAAACCACCCGTTCTCGAAACCGAGCGAATCGGCATACTCGACCACTTCGTCGTACTCCTCGTGCACAAGCCGTCTGCCGATCACCGGATGCCCCGCGGCACGATCCGCCGGGAAGTACTGCGACATCAGCGCGAGATGAATTTTCGGCGAAAGGTTCTCGGCGATCCACTTCAGCACCGCTATCGAGTTCACGATATTGCCGGGCAGGACGAGGTGGCGGACAATGAGGCCCTTCTGTGCGATCCCGTCTCCGTCGAGCGAAAGCTCCGCGCCGGTCTGGGCGTACATCTCGAGGAGCGCCTTTCTGTTGACAGCGGGATAGTTCGACGCGCCCGAGTACTCTCCGGCGATATCGTCGAACGCGTACTTCATATCGGGCAGGTACACGTCGACAATCCCGCCGAGATCACGGATGACCGGGAGGCTGTCGTAGCCGGAGGTATTGTAGACTATCGGAATGGCGAGGCCTTTCTTCAGCGCCGCCCCGATCGCCATGACCGTCTGGTAGACGTAATGCGACGGGGTGACGAGGTTGATGTTGTGGGCGCCCTTGTTTTGGAGGGAGAGCATCGTATCGGCGAGGGTGTCGGTGTCGAGAGTGCGTGTCGCCTGGTGGAGCTGGCTGATCGGGAAGTTCTGGCAGAACATGCAATGGAGATTGCATCCGGTGAAGAAGATCGTGCCGCTCCCGCGTGTGCCGGAGACCGGCGGCTCTTCCCCGTGATGCAGGTTCGCGCTCGAGATGCGCGGCGTCCAGCCCTCGCGGCATTCGCCGTGCTCGATCTCACGGTTTACCCCGCACGCCCTCGGGCACATCACGCAATGCTCGATATTGCCCTTGTGCTTCTCGAGGAACGCTTCGACCCGGTCTATCTTGTCCGTATTCATCGTTTCTTCGCAGTGTCTAAGAGGACGCGGTACTTCGCGTACTCCCACTCCTCGATCCCCTCGGAAACACGTTCCGAGAGCGGATTGCCCTGTTTGTCGAGTATCTTTACCATGGCGTTACCTTTGAGGTCGGTGTAGCGCGCGGTGATCCGCAGCGCGATTTCGAGATGCTCCCCGCAGTCCGGCCCCATCAGGATCGACAACGGCCCGGGGATATCCTGAGTGTCCAACAAGAGCGCGTCCTTACGGATAAGGGGCGCGTATTCGGCGATGTACTTGTTTTCATAAAAGTTCCGCCCGGTGACCATCGTACAGGACGGCGAGAAGCGGAAATGGTGCCCGACCTTGAGGAGCTGGTATTCCTTGAAGTCGGGATTGTCCTTTCCCTCGGCGCGGAAACGGTCGAAGAAACGGTGGGCGATATGTTCCTCGGTCAGGAGACATCCGCCCGCCGGGGTTTCGAATTCGGCAAAGCCGTAGTTTTTCGCGAGCTCCATCTGACGGAGCCGTCCGCGCCCCTCGATATCGAACATCCTGCTCCGTTCGATCCAGCCCTTCTTCTCGGGAATAGTAGCGGGAAGAATCCTTCCCGATAACGGGCGGACGACCATTCCCTCGAGCCCGGCTTCTTTCTCGATCACGAAGAGGATGTTCCTCCGCTGGCTCATCGGGCGCTGGTTCAGCACTTCCCCGGTGACGATAAACTCCGCGCCGATAGTTTGTCCGTACTCCCACGCCTTCTTCTGGAAGTAAATCTTGCAGTCGATACACGGGTTGACCTGACTGCCGTAGCCGTGACGGGGGTGCAGAAGGACGTTATAGAAATACTCCTCCGCGACATCGATCGTATGGACATCGTAACCGCGCTCGCGGAGAATCTGAGTCCCCGCCGGATGGGGCTTCTTGGGGGGGACCTTCTGACGGTGCTTCGCTTGGCTGAAGCCCATGTCGAAATTGACGGGGACGGGCTCGATACCCAGCTCTTCGGTCAGCTTGACCGCGAGCATCGAATCCAGTCCGCCGGAGATGAGAACAACCGCGCGCATAGGTGCGACCTCCAAATCACGGTAAATCGATGGGATATTCCGCCGGGTTTACCAATGGCATAAATATAACGCCTGAAAGGAAAAATGTCAACTTGCCGCCGGGGCGGGTTATTGATTGGTGTGTGTGAATTGCAGAGGGATGCTCAGGTATTTCACCTTATTGACGATCTGGATCGCCTTCGGCGCGTCGATGACGATAGGCAGGTTGTACGAGCCTTCCGCGCTGACACCGGAACAGTCGGCGGTCACTACGATCTTCTCCTTGTAGGTCGGCAAAAGGCTGCCCGGAATGTTCAGGATCAGGAAGACCTGCAGGGGCTGTGACGAGTAATAGCCCGGCGGGAGATTGATGAGTTTCACCGGGAAGACTTCCTCGCGTGTGACGCGTTTCTCCTGAATCTGGATCTGCACGAGGACTTCGGACGGCAGGATGGACGCGATATTCTGCGGGGTGGAAAGTTTCACCACGCTCTCGATGTCGTTTGTCACCCCGGTGATGTCGATAGGCCCGGTTTCGATATAGACGATATCCTTGAGCGATTCCGCCGCGCCGGTCAAGGCCGCGTTGTTCGTATTAAGGACGATGCTCTCCATGACATATCCCTCGGAGACCTGTCCGATGATCTTGGGCTTGATGGGGAGAGTCTTGTTCTCGATACGGTCTATCTTGATCGTGACATACTGTTTCGTCAGGTTGACCTGATTCTTCAGGTCGGGGTTGGTGATATTGAGCGATATCTTGTACTCGTATTCGCCGATCCGCGCGTCCGTCAGGTCGACGAAGGGTTTGATCTCAACGAGGATGGAGTTGTTCTTCAGGATGTTCTTACGGGCGTTCAACGACAGCTCGGTGATGGATTCCGAGGAGGAGACGATCATATAGTCTTGCGGGACGTTGATAAACGCGATGGGCAGGTTGAGGGTCTGCTCGGTGATCTCGAGGGAATTGACATAGTACCAGATACCGACCGCGACGACGACGGAAATGGATTTTTGGAGCCAGTTGTGGGTGATGAAGTTTTTCAGTTTAGTCAAGAGCGAGGATATCATTCATCCTCCTTGAGAATTTTTCGGGCGGTATATCGTATTCGAGTTTGCCGTTATGCGCGAGGGAAATCTTCCCGGTCTCCTCGGAGACGATGATCGAAATAGCGTCGGTATCGACAGTGATCGCGACTCCCGCGCGGTGACGTGTGCCGAGCCGTTTCTTCGTCTTGAACGTTTCGACGATCACTCCGGGGATGATGACACGCGCGGCGATGATCTTGTCGCCCTCGACAATGACCGCGCCGTCGTGCAGGATGTTCGACTTATAGAAAATGGACAGCAGGAGTTCCGCCTGGATAGACGAATCCAGCTTGATCGAGTTCTCGATCAGGTCTTTCAGGCCGACATTGCGCTCGAAGATGATAAGCGCCCCGGTGCGGTCTTCCGCGAGAAGGAGCACAGCGCGTGTGAGTTCGGATAACGCCTCTTCGGTGATCTCGCCCCGGATCGCGCCGATCCCGCTGCGTCCCACACGTGACAATAGCCGTCTGATCTCGGGCTGGAAGAGCACCACGATCAGGATGACCCCGTATGTGATGACGTATTTGAACAGCCACGCGAGAGTGGTGAGGCCGAGAAGGTTCGCGGCGATACTGATCGCGATGATGACGATGAACCCTTTCAGGATCGTGATCGAGTTGGTGTCCTCGAACAGCGTGTATAGGAAATAGATAAAGTACGCGACAGCAAGGATGTCGATGATGTTCACGAAGAATTGTACGATCGGGATGTTGAGCAGGTATTCCATCGGCGTACCTTAGGGGATATTTATTCCAATAATTGTTTTTTTGATTTATAATATTGGCGCTTGTAAAAAAGCAACCATATTCCAATTATAACATAAAATACGGGTTTTCCCAAAAAATTCATCTTATTAATTTTTCGGGGGGATTATGACAAAAAACGCCAAGCCGGGCGAATTGCTTTCCATTCCGGGAATAGGCAAATCACTCGCCCGCGATCTCGAACTCCTCGGGTACGGTAAGGTCTCCGGCCTCCGGGAACAGGACCCGATGGAAATGTACGAACGGCTTTGCGAAATGACGCATTCGCGGCAGGACAGGTGCGTGCTCTACGTCTTCCGGTGCGCCGTCTATTTCGCGACCGAAAACTCCCATGATCCCGAACTGCTCAAATGGTGGAATTGGAAGGACAAAACATACCGCACCGAAGGAAAAGCAATATGAAGGCGTTTCTGAAAAGCTTCGTCTATGCGTTCAGGGGGATAGTCCGGTGTTTCTCCGGGTATCACAGAAATATCTGGGTACAGTTCGTGATCGGGATACTGACCGTCGGAGTGTCGATCTGGGCGGATTTGCCCGTCCGCGATCTGGTCGTGATCGTCATCATGTTTTTCTTCGTGATTATCCTCGAAATGATGAACACGGGGATCGAGGCGCTGGTAGACCATGTCTCCCCGGAGTACCATGAAGAAGCCGGGAAGGTCAAGGATATCTACGCGGGGGCGGTGCTCGCGGGAGCGCTTCTTTCCGCGATAGTCGGCGCGGTCCTGATCGGCCCGCCGTTATGGAATAAACTCAGCGCGATCTTCGGCTGGAAATAGGATAAACTATGCGTTTCGATGCCGTGATATTCGACCTCGACGGGACATTGCTGGATACTCTCGACGATCTCGCGGATTCGATGAACTCCGCGCTTTCGAAAATGGGTTTCCCCGAACACAACCGCGACGAGTATAAGTATTTTGTCGGCGACGGGATGAAGACCCTCGTGCCGCGCGCGCTTCCCGAAAAAGCCCGCACCCCGGAAATCATCGAACAGTGCACGGTATTAATGCGCGCGGAATACGATGTTCGGTGGAACAATAAGACCCGTCCGTATCCGGGTGTTCCGGAGCTTCTCGACAGTCTGACCGCGATGGGAATAAAAAAAGCGGTGCTGTCGAACAAGCCCGACAAGTACACGAAGCTGGTAGTGGCGAAACTCCTGCCGGACTGGATGTTCGAGAGCGTGTACGGAGCCGACCCGCCGAGGATACCGGTAAAGCCCGATCCGGGCGGGGCGCTCGTGGTGGCGGCGGAGCTCGCGGTCGAACCGGCGCGCATCCTTTACCTCGGCGATACGAACACCGATATGCGGACGGCGAACGCGGCGGGATTTTTCGCGTTGGGCGCGGCATGGGGTTTCCGTACCGCGAAGGAACTGGAAGAAGCGGGCGCGAGGGCGGTGATCGGGAAGCCGCCGGAAGCTCTCGGCTTTATAAAATAGGATACCCGGAATGGAAATCCTCGAAATCATACTCATCGGGATACTGATCGGGATTACGCCCGGCCCAGTCCTGACTATGGCGTTCTCGCAAACCCTCATACATAACCGCCGCGAGGGGATTCTCCTTCTGGTCGCGTCCGTTTTCAGCGATTTCCCGATTGCCGCAGCGTCGATCCTCATCCTGAGCACGTTGAGCTACTCGGAGATCATCCTGATCGTGATTTCATTTGTCGGAGCGGTGTTTATTATCTATTTAGGGATCAGGAACATTTTCCCGAAAAAGCGGAATCCCGAAGATAACGCCCAGTCCGCGAAGCCCTACTCGTTACGGAAGGGCGGGATCGCGAACCTGCTCAATCCGGCGGTCTATATCTTCTGGATGACAGTAGGCGGAAAGGGCTTTCTCGATATGTGGAACAAGGGCGTTGTATACGGGTTACTTTTCCTCGCTTCGTTCTACGTGTTCAACTTGGGATCGGCGGTCGCGGTCATTTTCCTCGCCGACCGTTTCAGGGGACTGCTCGCGAGCAAGGGGTATATCTGGACGCTCCGAATTCTCGGGATCGGCCTGATCTATTTCGCCGGAAAAATGGTGTACGACGCGGTTCTGATGATAGCGAAATAAGATGGACATTTTTCATATAAACGTATACAATATGACGAACTTACGTTACGGGGGAAGTTTTGAATTTCGACGGGATTACAATCCTCAATCGGTACCGTCTCTCCGAACAGATCGGCGAAGGCGGAATGAGCTATGTCTATCTTGCCGCCGACCTGGAAAAAAAAGACCGCAAGGTTGTCGCGAAGATACTCAAGTCGAATGTTACTTCCCGGCGGACGGAAGACTATATCCGTTTCCATTCCGAGGCGACCGCCATTTCCAAACTCCGTCATGAGAACATCGTCGAGGTCTTCGAGGTCGGCGAACAGGACGGATTCCATTTCCTTGTCATGGAGCATATCCGAGGGGAAAGCCTTCAGGACAAGCTGAAAAGTTCCAAGGGTTTCGGGATTATTCCCGCGGTCTCGATTATCCGCCAGCTTGCCGTAGCGCTCGAGTATATTCACAGCCGGGGCATTGTTCACCGCGACCTCAAGCCCGGGAATATCATGTGCATCCCCGAAAAAAAGAAAAACCTCGCGGGCGAATATAAAGTCAAACTGATCGATTTCGGCCTCGCGCAGATCAAGGATTTCAGCGAGATCAAGGACGTCAGCGAAATCGTCGGCACATTCAGCTATATGTCTCCCGAACAGAGCGGGATGATCAAGCAGAAGGTGGACGAACGGAGCGACTTGTACTCGCTCGGGATCATTTTCTACCGCCTTCTCGCTGGCGAACTGCCGTTCGAGGCCAACGATATCCCGACCCTCCTTCACAAGCATATCGCGACCGCTCCCGCGCCGTTATCCAACGAGCTCAGGAAGATACCGCAGATCATCGAAAAGATCGTTTTCAAACTGATGGAGAAGGAACCGGAGAAGCGTTACCAGAGCGCGCACGGCCTCATGTGCGACCTGAACCGTTTCCTCGACGGCGATGAAGAATTCCTGATCGGCGGGGACGACCGTGTGATCCGTCTCAACCACAGGACGACCATGATCGGCCGGAAGGACGACCTCGAACTGATGGTGAAAAGGTTTTCTCAGGCCGTCGCCGGTAACGGCGGGATGGTGCTG
>MIBE01000071.1:0-23965 GCA_001829415.1 Spirochaetes bacterium GWF1_51_8 | reverse complement strand
GAAGCGGGATCGGGAAAAAGCCGGATGATCGAGGAATTCCGCCGCGCCGTCGTCAAGGAAGACCGTTCGTGCCTCGAAGGCAGGTGCTTCCCCGGGATGAGCCGCACTCCGTATAAACCGTTTAGGGACGCGCTCGATCATTATATGAATATTTTCGGGAACTACACTGTCGAACGGAAAACGGAAATCCGCGATAAGCTGAAATCATCGTTGGGCGACTTGGGGGGGATCATCCTCAAACTCAACCCGAGGATCGGCGAGATTGTGGGGGACTTCCCCCCGCTCGTGGAACTCGAACCCGACCGCGAAAATGTCCGGTTTCTGATAGAAGTATCGCGTTTCTTCCGCACTCTCGCCGAGCTCGAAGGCGGGCTCGCCCTGATCGTCGAAGACCTGCATTGGGCCGACGAGGGCACCCTTCTGCTGATAGGCGAAATACTGAAGGATTTGAAGCAGTCGAAACTGATGATCGCGGCGAACTTCCGTTCTAACGAACTGCCGCCCGGGCACAGGATCATCACCGTGATCAAGGAAGCGCGCGAAGGCCTCCTTCCGCTCGAGATCGTCCAGCTCCGCCTGC
Source organism: Spirochaetes bacterium GWF1_51_8 (assembly GCA_001829415.1). Lineage (GTDB taxonomy): Bacteria > Spirochaetota > Brevinematia > Brevinematales > GWF1-51-8 > GWF1-51-8. Next base: position 23,385 of record MIBE01000071.1, on the reverse strand, counting down.
TCACCCGCGAGGATACCGAGGAACTGATCAGCGGGCTTTTGTACGGCAAACCCGACGAGATCGAATCGATCAACGCGTTCGTATACTCGAAAAGCAAGGGAAACCCGTTTTTCACGATAGAGATCATTAAGCAGATGGTGGACGACAAGGCCATCCGTATCGAGAACGGGGAGTGGGTGTTCGACCGCGACCTTCTCGGGCGTATCCAGATATCTTCCACTCTCCTCGATATCATCTTCAACCGTATCGCGATGCTCAACAAGAAAGAACGGATTTTCCTCAGGTGGGCTTCGCTGATCGGCAGGAAGTTCTCAATGGACTTCCTCTTCCGGCTCGCGAAGGAACTCAATCCCGCGTATTCGGAGTACGACAGCGTGGAAGTCGCCGACAATATGGTGCGCCTCGGGATACTGGAAGGCGATCAGTCCGAGAAGGGGAAGATATGGTTCGTTCACGACCGTATCCGCGACGTCTTCGAAGAACAGATACCGCTCGAAGAGCGTCAGGTGATTCATACCAAGATAGCCGCTATCATCGAATCGACCAGCGACCGTAACGATAAAAACGTCCTCTTCGACCTCGCCAACCATTATTACCTCTCGGGGCAATGGGACAAGGCGCTCGAGTTCCTGATCCCCGCGGCGGAACAGGCCGCGTTGAACTACGCCAACGAGGACGCTATCCGTTACTACTCCATGGCGCAGGAACTGATCGAGGACGCCGGGCTTTCCGAAAGCGTGCCGTGGATAGACTGCCGGATCAATCTCGGCAGGCTGAACCTCAATATCGGGCGTTACGACGAATCGATTTCCCTTTTTCAATCGGTGCTGCCGTTAGTGGAACAGCCCCTCGAGAAGGCGAAGATATACCGCGAGGTCTGTACCGCGTTCCTGAAAAAGGGCGATAAACCCAACTGCGAGGAGAACGGACGGCTGGGGCTGAAGATGCTCGGCGAGTACCTTCCGGTCAAACGGGGCGCGGTGCTTCTCAGTATCGTTTCGGAGTTTCTCCGGCGGTTCTTTCATGACGTCTTCCATTTCCTCTATATCAATCGCGAGAAATGGCGTGCGCGAAATAAGCTCCGTTACGATAAGGACAAGCTGATCGTCTGGTTCTATATCACGTTAAACTGGATCTACATCATCAATGACCTCGAGAAATTCGTCCGGTGTTCGATCCGGATGTACAATCTCGCCGAATCGAGGCTCGGGAAGTCGAAAGAGCTCGGAATGGGCAAGGGCGCGTATGCGGCGCTTGTGATGGCAATTCCGTTTTTCAAGCCCGCGCTCAGGATACACGAGCAGGCGCTTAAGATGCGGCGGGAACTCGGCGACGACTGGGGTATCGCGCAGAGCCTGCAATGGCTGGGGTACTGCTATCAGTGGATGGGCGAGTACCAGGAAAGCCAGAAGTATTTCGAGCTCAGCCGTCAGGGTTTCAGGAGGATCGGCGATATCTGGGAGCAGGGGATCACCGAGGGCGGGATGGATATGAACGGTATCTACCTCGCCGAGTACGATAAGAGCCTCGAATTCCTGCACAGCTATCTCAAGATCAGCGAATATTCGAAAAACTATTTCGGGATGAGCAGCGTCTACGTGGACTATATTTGGATGAACAGCGAACGCGGCGATTTCGTCCTCTCGAACTCGTGGGCGGAAAAATGCCGGAAACTTCTCGAACGTAACCCGATGCCGCTTTCAGAATGCAACTATAATATCTACCTCGGCGAGCAATTCCTTGTGCGCGAGGACTATAACGAGGCGGTCAAACACCTCGAGCACGCGAGAACGATCCACGAGAAGAACTCATTGATGGACCAGTATGTCAACCAGCTTTATCCCGACCTCGCCGAGGCGTATCTCGGGATGTATTTCCTCGAGGTCAATCATCAGTTGAAGAAACGTTACCGGAAGATGGCGGTCAAGACCATCGCGGCCGCGTTCGATAAGAACCGGAAATGGGTGACCCATATGGGAAAGACCTGCCGGGTACAGGCGAGGATATTCGCGGTTTTGGGAAATAACACCGCCGCGGAACGGATGTTCAACCGGGCGGTAAAGTGGGATTCCGACCTCGGGCGGAATTACGAACTGGGGCGGGATTTTCTCGACTTCGGGGTGTTTCTCAGGAATATCGGACGCGCGCGGGAGAGCCGCGCGAAGATCGAATCCGCGTACCGGCTCTTTAAGAGCTTTCATTCGCGCGAGCTGGCGAACCGGGCGGCGGACATCCTTGGGATCAGGGAAGATTCCACCGGCGGTTTCGAGAAATTCCAGGCGAAACACCGCCTCACTTCCATCGTCCAGATGATCCAGAGTATCAGCTCGATCCTCAATATGGATAAGCTTCTCGAAAATATCGTTTCCAAGATGGTGGAATACACCGGCGCGCAGAGGGGAATCGTGTTCCTGAAGAACGAGGATACCGGCGATTTGGATATCCGCGCGAAAAAGAATATGGACGGTTCCGCCGACCTTTTCTTTTCTTCGCACGTCGTCCAGCAGGTGTTCCAGAAAGGGATCACGATGGTCAGCGGGAACGCCGCTCAGGATGAGGAGTTCTACGAGTTTATGAGCGTGGTGAATTACCACCTCAAGTCCATCCTCTGCGTCCCGATCCGCCGTCACGACCATGTGATCGGCGTCTGTTATCTCGACAATCCGTTATCGAGTTCGGTGTTCGGCAAGGACGACATCGAACTGATCGAGGTGATCCTCGGGCAGGCGGCTATCGCTATCGAGAACGCCACCTTGTATTCGGTGCTCGAGACGCGTGTGCAGGAACGTTCCAAGGAACTCAATATTGCTTACGATACGATCAAACAGGACCTTCGCCTCGCGAAGCGCGTTCAGGAGAGTATGCTGCCGTCTTCGACAATCGATCTCCCCGGCATCGACAGTTTCGTGCGTTACATCCCCATGTCCGAAGTCGGCGGGGATATCTACGACGTGACGCAGCTCGGTGAAAAAGTGATCCGGATATTTGTCGCGGACGCCACCGGCCACGGGATACAGGCGGCATTGATGACGATGCTCATCAAAAGCGAGTACGAGCAGGTGAAGGCCACGGTCTCGTCGCCCGCCGAACTGCTCGAAGTGATGAACTCCGAGATATACAATACCTACCGGGCGCTGACCGTGTTCTTCACGGGAATTGTCTGCGATATCGACCTGGCGAACCGCAGAATAGTTTACGCGTCCGCCGGGCATCCCCCGCAGTTTCTGATTTCCGGTAAGGAGACCGTCGCGCTCGGATCGACCGGCATGCTCTGCGGCTCGTTCCCCAGCGTGAAGTACGGCGAGAACGGCATATCGTTCCATAAGGGCGATAAATTGCTCCTGTTCACCGACGGATTGTTCGAGGAGTTCGACACATTGGGGCGGGAGCTCGGTATCGAGGGGATAGACATGTTCCTGAAGGACGACCTTTCGCGGAATCCCGATAAGCCGATTCACGCGCTCTGCAAGGAACTGATCTTCCTGATGGAAGACCACCTCGGCGGCGGCGACCGTAACGACGATGTGACGCTGATCGGATTGGAATTTATAAAGTAGCTTAGTAAGGCAGCGAATTGTCCTGCCATGTGAAAATTCGGATGAGAAGGAACACGGTGTAGCCGACGATCAGGAAGAACGTCAGATAGAAAAAGAGATACCTGTTGCTAAGCTCCCTGTCGCCTCTCGACAGGGACGCGATTTCCCGGTTAAAAATAATCTTGCTCCATTTCCTAAAACCCGAAATCGACGACACCTTTTTCAGCTTGGCCTCGTCATAGCCGGGAAAAATATCCTGAAGCGTTTTATAGTAATGGGTGAAGATGAGCGCGAGCAGTCCCCGTGTGAAGAAAAGATTGAGCGCGATCAGGGGGAGAAAGCCGAGCAGGAATAACCCGTGCGCGGAAAAAAAGCCGAGAAACTGTTTCATGCTCTATCCTTGAGTTAAACCCGGAGCTGATTCGCCCAGACGGCCGCGCCGATAATACCGGCTTCGTTCCGTAGTTGGGCGGGGACCAGTTCCGCGTTGATATTGAGGTATTGGAAAAACTTTTCGTGCTTCTTGCTGACTCCGCCGCCGACGATAATCATCCTCGGCCAGAAGAGCTTTTCGATCGTGATCAGGTATTCGTTAAACCGTCCAGCCCAGTCCGCCCAGTCGAGTTCCTCGTTCTTGCGGGTGAAATCCGACGCGTATTTCTCCGCGTCCTTGCCCTGCATTTCGATATGTCCGAGTTCGGTGTTGGGAAAAAGGGTGCCGTTGAAGAACATCGCCGTACCGAGCCCGGTGCCGACCGTAATCACCATGACCGTGCCGGATTTATCCTGCCCGGCGCCGAAACGCATCTCGGCAAGCCCCGCGGCGTCAGCGTCATTGATCGCGGCGGAATTGACTCCCGCGACACGTTTCACGAGGGTAGGGATATGCGTGCCGATCCAGCTTTTATGGATATTCGCGGCGGTGAGCGCTACTCCGTCACGGATAGCGGCGGGAAATCCGATCCCGACAGGGCCGCGCCAGTTGAAATACTTGACTATCTGGCCGATTATTTCGGCGATATCGTCCGGTTTTGCGTCCGCAGGAGTGGGGATTCTGTAACGTTCGGTGAGCATCTTTCCGCCCGCGATTTCGACGGGAGCGCCTTTGATCCCGGAACCGCCTACATCTATACCCAGTATCTTTTTACCGAACATGTTCTCTCCCTTGTGAGTTTTACGGGCGAAATCGATCGACGGGTATCGTCTGATTCAATGATCCGGTTTTTAATCCGCTCTTACTATAAAACAGGGATATGGAAAAGTCAATATCAAAGGAGATTCTCGAGGACGAAATGGCGCTGTTTCAGCGCCGCGCGGTGGAAGAGCACCCAGTCCGACTTGTAGAACTTCCGTTTCAATTCGAATGTCGCCCCGTAGCCGTAGGTGTCGAAATCGACCGCCTGCCGCCGCCCCTTTTGGATCTCCTTTTTCGATAAAAGCGCCTTCGACCGCCACAGGAATTTGTCATACGCAAAATCTTCCGGCAGGAACCAGTCGCGGAATTCGTCCGCCCAGAGCTCACAGCGTTTGTCAAGGTCGGGCTCGTGCGAAGACAGCAGACGGAACACCTTACCGGCGATCTCCTTCCATTCGGCGTAAGGCTTGACGTCCTTCGGGAGCGTCGCGCGGAAAAACGAGTAGATCATTTTCGCGGCATCGAGGTAGGAGTCGGGATTGCTCCGGACTATCACCGTCCGTTCGTGCTTCCGGTAGAAACGCCATTTCAGGTAGGAGATATCGGGATAAAGCCCGGCTTCCGCGTGACCGATATGCGGCGCGAACTTAATAAAGAAATTCTTCAGCAGGCTGTAGCTCCATTTGCCGTCTTCCCACGGTTCGAGGCGCTGGACGCAGTTCTCGTGGTGGTAACGCCCCGAGAAGCCCTGGTGCGCCCACGTGTCGGCGTAGGTGTGCACCGCGATCCCGAGCCTGATGAGGCGGAAACGGCGCTTCGTTTCCGATGCCGCGCGTTCGAGGATTTTCCGCGAAAGGGGGGAATCCGGCTCGACTATGAACGTGTCCTCTGGGCCGCGGATAGGCTTGGGCGGAAGGAAGTGAAACGGCAGAAACACGCGCTTCTGGATCGCCCAGTTCATCGAACGGATACCCATGTAGGCGGTGCGCGCGGGGTCGAAGATCATTTTATCGATATGGATTGGTTTATGCTCGGTGGCGTCGTCGAGATACTGCGAGGCATAGGCTATCTTGAGCGCGTCCTTCGGCGGATATCCCGCCGCCCTCGCTATTACCCCGGTGCAGAAGAAATGAAAGTCGTTCAGCATATCCGCGATCCTAAAAAGAGATTTGCCGGGCAGGTATCGTTTTTCCGGAGTACAAGTACCCCGGTGCGGAAGAAGCAAATGCCGTTCAGCATAGTTTTGCGCCCTCCGTGCCGTATTTCCCGAGGAGTTCGGCGATCTCGTTCAACCCCGGGAGCGCGGGCATCGCGCCCCGTTTAGTCACGGCGAGCGCGCCCGCCGTGTTCGCGAACGCTATCGACGGGGCGGGCGGTTTATCGTGAAGCAGGTGTTTGCCGTCGATCATCCCGCGCGACAGAAGGCTGTAGATCAAGCCGGACATGAAGCTGTCCCCTGCGCCGAGACTGTCGAGATAGGCGACCTGCGGCGTTTTCACCGTGCCGGAAGAATTAGCCGTCCGGTAGTACGTGCCCTTTTCACCCATTGTGACTGCGGCAAGCGACACCCCCATTTCCATCATCCGGCCTGTGCCTTCCTCGAAGGAGGCGTCGCCCATCAAGGTTTGCCACTCCTCGTCGGAAATCTTCACAAGGTCGGCGTACTGCATCGCGCCGAGCACTTCGCCGCGCGCGATCAAGGGATTGTCCCATGCCGTGGCGCGGTAGTTGGGATCGAACGTCACGAATACGCCGTGATGCCTCGCGTAGCCCAGCGCGGTGTAGACAGCGTCGCGCGACGGGAAACGCGAGAGGGACAACGAGCCGAAATGGAAGACGCGGGCGTTTTTCACCGCATCCTCGGAGACCTCGTCCGGCCGGATCATGATATCCGCGCCGGGAGAACGGTAGCAGAGCATATCTTTTTTGCCGTCGGAACGCCCGGCGATAAAAAAGAGCGTGGTGAGGTATTCCGGGTCGCGGATCAGGTTTGCGGTATTCACGCCGTAGGACGAGAGGGACGAGGCGAGGAAATCGCCGAACTGGTCGCCGCCGACCTTGCCGAGGAACGCCGAAACAAGCCCGAGCCTCGCGAGCCCCACCGCGACATTCGCGGGAGCGCCGCCCGCCGCGCGTGTATAGCTCGCCGAGCCGGCAATCCCCTTGTCGGTCTCGTCAGTCAGGAAATCGACCACCGCTTCACCCATACAGAGAACGTCTGTTTTCATAACCCCGCCGGAATAAAAAGAGATGTCTTAAAAAAATATCAATAGCAGAAAAGTCTGTCAATGCGAGACGCATCGCGCCGAAGCAGTCTGTTTTATTTATATACCCATTAATTAAATAGATTGCCTCGGCTATGGTTCGGCAAGCTCACCATGACGCCTCGTAATGACAAAGGTTCTCAAACGTACCCTTTTGGGACAACCCCCGCCGTTATTTTGCTTTTTTCAGTTCGAGGACTTCCGCGTCGCTTCCGAATGTGTAAGTACCGTAGGAGTAGGCCGCGCCCACGATGAATGTCAGCTTCAGGATATCTTCGTCCAGTTCGGCGATATAGAGCCCGAGGCCGTCCTTCTTGGAGTTGACCGCGACATACTCGTTACCCTTGATCTTCTTGAGCTGCCACTTACCTTCCTGCACCTTCTTGCCGCCGAAGCTCTGGGTGAACTTCTTGTCCGATCCGAAATCGAACGACAGGACGACGCCGTTGAACATCCCTTCCCATTTACCCGCGAGGTCGGATTCGGAGACCGATTTCGCGAAACCCGCGAGTGTGAAAATGAAAGTCATCGCGAAAACCGCGATCAATCTTCTCGTCATTTTTCTCTCCATTTTTTTGTGATTTAATATAAGGGCGGGATGGAAAAAAATCAACCTTTTCCCGTAGGAGACAGTTCGATTTCCAGCCACCATTGACGGGACTGCCCGGGCGCGATGGGCGCGATGCTGTTGAGCATCTTGGTGTTCTCGAGCGAATCGTAGAAGCCGTTGGACGGCTCGAGCGCGATATTGTACTCGTTCTTAAACCCGCCCTGGTTGATCCATACGCCGAGATAGGGTATTTTTATTACCGGGAAACGGAGCGTGTAGCGGAGAGCGCGTTTATTGAGGATCAGCGATGCCTCGCCGCGCGGCACCTTGCCGTTGATATAGAACTTCTCCGTGGATTTCGCCGACGAGGGAAGTAATTGATCGACCGCGATCTTTCTGCCGGGCACTGGCGAGTATACCGGAAACGGGACGACTGTCCCGGCTTTGCCGTAGGTCTTGCTGTCATGCACAACCAGCACCCCCCGGACATCGGGAAGCTCGATCGTCGTCTGCTCGTCGCACTGCACGAGCCCGTGGTAGGCCCATAATCCGTAGAGCGGATTGAGGCCGGTGTTCTTCACACTGTAATCGAAGCGCAGGATGTTGTCGTTCAGGGTGATCTCACGGCGGAACTCGTAAGGTATAGTCTCTGTCTTGACTTCGCAGACTATGGAGTCGCCGGCTATCTGGACATCCCACGGAACGCTCCAGATGTCGCCGTGGTCGGGGCAGGGAGTGCCGTAGTAGCTTTCGTAGGGGTAACGGCATGGGTCGATAGTGGGATACATTTCGTCCGCGCCGGAAGTGTCGTAGTCGGCGAAACAGTCGCCGTAGGCGGGACGTTTATAATGCGCGAGCGGGGTTTGGAAAAGGACTTCGAAGTCCTGGGGTTTGTAGTAGATGGATACGATCTTCGCCCCGATAGACGGGAGAATGCCCATTATGACAGTATCGTTTTCCATGAACACGCATTTTTCACCCTTGACCTCTTTTCTGAAAAACTGCATGAAAATTCCTTGTCCCGCATTCCTTATCTTTTCTGCACTATCGGATGCGGGGCTTGTCAGTATTTCACCCCCATTAATATTAAGCGATTTGGAGGAAATGTAAAGAGAAAAATCGTTTGTCTAAAAGCAAATAATTTGAGAAATCGGGAAGTGCAGGTTATAATCGATTAATTATAAACGCGATGTCAATCAATACTATAGGAGGATTGAATGAAAAAGGGAATTTTAGGCGCGGTTTTATTGACGGGGCTTGTCATGTCCGCATGCGGAAACCTGATCGATCTCGGGCCGGTGAAGGTTTCGAAACTTCTCGTTTCGATCGAAACATCGGTCCAGACCAAGGGCACGATCACGGTAACCCCTCTCGCGGTCACTCAGGCGACGATCAGTCTGAATTACCCCGGCGGGGGATCGGATTCGTATATCTGGACACCCGGGTCGAGTCTGCTGCATGAGTTTATTTCGAGTCAAAACGGGGTGCATGTGCTGACAGTTGTCGAAGTCGACGAAGGCGGGCATGTCCAATCGTCCAGCGCGAATATCGATATGCAGGCCGGATATAACTATCAGGCCGTTATCCGTCTGGGCGGAACGATCTTTATCGGCGGCGATACCAACTCGTCGACGAACACTACTCCCGTCCTGCCCGGAATCACCACCGGCGCGGTGTATCTCACACTTATCTGGACTAACGTTCCTTTCTCGCTCGAGACCAATTCCGCTATTACGCCGTCGGTCTGCGGTTCGGAAGGATGGATGTCCACCAACGGCTCCACATGGGATCCGGTTCACGGGACATTGGTAACGATCAGCAATTTTTGCGCTTACGCTTACCTGACCGTACCGGCCGGTTCGACTAACTGGGCGATCTATAAGATGTCCTGCCGTCAGGGATGGAGCGCATTCCACGAAGGGGCTATCGACAATCACCCGGTGACATTCCCGTTATCCGGCAATTATACGCATATCGAAGCGTTCGGAATCGAGTAAATCCAAGCAAATTGAATACCGAGGCGGGCCGAAAGGCCCGCTTTTTTTTGGGGGATAATTCGATTTTAGTGAATTAATCAGCGCGGGGGTGTTTCACGATGATCGGCGGAGTTTTTTATTGGGATTAACTTTGGTTCGATTTCCGGCTGTAGAAGCGGGCTAAGTGCTCACTAAGAATTTCGCACGGAGAACGCGGAGAAATAATTTCGGCGGTATATTGAAGAGATATGAATTTCAACTTGAAGCTCTCTTTAGAATATAGCTTCGGTTTCAATCTCTGTGTGCTCTGCGTGAAACGTCGTTTCCCATCCGCGTCCTTTGCGTCTCCGCAGTCAGTTTTCAGATTACCATTATGCGTCATGGTGAGCGCTTGCCCCGTGTTTCGTCACGGGGTGCCGAAGTATGAGCGCTTGTCCCGTGATTTATCACTGAGTGCCGAAGCATGACGAAGGATCACTCCGCGGCGGTGAAGTCTTCGAACACGTCGAAGAACTCCGGGAACGTTTTCGATACACAGCCGGGGTTTTCAATAGCTACTCCCTCTATCCTGAGGCCGGCTACCGCGAATGACATCGCGACACGGTGGTCGTTGTAGGTGTGAATACTCGCTCCGCGGTACTTTTCGCCGGGAAGGATGTTCGGCAGGATCTCGAGGCCGTCGTCCCATTCGTTCACACGCGCGCCGAGTTTCTTCAGCTCGTTCACAAGCGCCTTGATCCGGTCGCTCTCCTTGATCCTGAGATTGGCGACATTCCGGATACGGGTGGGGGAATCGGCGAAAAGCGCGACCACCGCCAAAGTCAGCACCATATCCGGGATGGAGTTCATATCTATATCGAGACCGTGCAGACGTCTGTCCGACGAGAGCCGCATCGAGTTCTCGTTCCATTTGATCTTACAACCCATCTTCTCCAGCACCGACGCGAAACCGGTGTCGCCCTGGATGGAATCCCTACTTAAGCCCGCGATCTCAACATCGCCGCCGAGGATGGCGGTCGAGGCGAGGAAGTATGAGGCGGCGGACGCGTCGGGCTCGATCAGGTACTTCTTCTTGGGGGAATAGGCTCCCGGGATGATTGTAAAATGATGGTAATCCTCACGAGAGGACTTCACACCGTACTGCGACATCATCCCGAGCGTCATATCGATATACGGCTTGGATGCCGCGTCGTTGGTAGTGAGAGTAATCCCCTCACGGCTGTACGGGGCGGCCATCAGGATCGACGAGATATACTGACTGCTGTTCTTGCCCGCGATCCGGCACTTCCCGCCGGGCAATCCCTTCGCCTTGATCAGCACGGGCGGGTTCCCGTTATCCTGCTCCGAACGGACGTTACAGCCGAGACTGTTCAGCGCTTCGATCAGGTCGGCTATCGGACGCTGGCGCATCCGCGAGTCGCCGTCGAGCCGGAACATCCCCTCGCCGAGGCAGAGGAACGATGTCAGGAAACGCATCGCGGTACCGGCGTTGCCGATGAAGAAATTGTTCGTGCGGTCGTAGGAACGGAACGGGCCCTTTCCGTAGATCGTGCACTCGCGATGGGTCTCGTTCAAGTCGATCGAATACCCCATCTCCTGAAGCGCCTGAAGCATAAAGGAGGTGTCGTCCGAGAGGAGGAAATTCGTCAGCTTCGTCTCGCCCGTTGCGAGGGCCGCGAGGATGAGAGCCCTGTTCGTGATGCTTTTCGACCCCGGCAGGCTGACTGATTTTCCCGCTATCGGTTTGTTTGTCGGAATGACGAAGTATTGGTCGCTCATATTACTCCTTACCTTCGCAATCGGTCATCCCGGATTCGGTAATGATCCGTTTCATCCGGAAGTCTTTATCCGTCTGCGGAACAGCGTCCGTTATCTGGAAATCGTAGGCTACGCCCCACGCTTCGGTATAGTTCGCTGAAAAAAGGTACTCGTCGAAGTATCCCCGCCCGTAACCCAAACGGTATCCGCTGCGGTCGAACGCCACACCCGGCACGAGGATCAGGTCGATTTTGCCGTTATATGGCTCGGTATCGGGCTCGGGAATGTTGTACGCGCCCATCTTGAAATCGAACTCAAGGTCGCGGACGATATACGGGACGATCTTCTCGTAATCGACTAATTTCGGGAAGAGAATCGTCCTATTCTCGATAAACAGTTCTTTCGCGAGGGAGAGCAGGTCCGCTTCGTTATTGATCGGGACATAGAACATGATCGAGCGGAATTCGTGGGGGATATGATGGCGCAGATTGGCGCAAATACGGTTCGAGAGGTGCTCGACCGTGCCGCGCGAAATCGTTTTCCTGAGCTGGAGGAAACGCCTGCGTAAATCGCGTTTCTCGCTGAAGATATCCAAGTAACCCCCTTATTCGGGCAACTGCCGCTTTTTCAGTTCGGATATCGCGTCACGTAATCTCGCCGCATCCTCGTAACGTTCGTCGTTCACCGCGGTATCGAGTTCTATGGTCATGATCCTGAGCCTTTCCTGAAGCGATTCGGCGGAATCTCCGCCGGGCTTCGACAGCAGGAGGTCTTTCAGGAAATCCGACTGCTTCCGTGAATCCTTTTCCTCGGGCTCGTCCTCCGCAAAGGAATCTTCGCCCGCGAACGATTCCGGCTCTTCCTCATTTTCCCCGTTATCGGCGGGAATGATCGGAGCGCCGGGTTTATTTTTATTTTCTTCTTCGAGAGTGAGAAAGACCTGTTCCGCGACAAATATCGGGCTGTTAAAACGGAGCGAGAGCGCGATACCGTCCGACGGGCGGATATCGAACTCCTGCGTCCTTTCGCCGTCGGTGACAAATAAAATCCCGTAAAATATGTCGTTCCGCAGTTCGGAAATGACCAGCTTCTGGATTTGGAGACTATAGCCGGTCATGATCGTTTTTACAATATCGTAGGTGAACGGGCGGCGGTTGACCACCTGCTCGAGCGCCATCAGGATTCCATTCGCCTCGAATACGCCCACCGATATCGGGACGATCCGTTTCTGGTTATGCTTCTCGCGGAGAATAACTAAAAAGTTATTATCGCTGACCAGCACATTTTCTACGTCGACTTCGACAACATCACCATATCGATTCATATGACTGCCTGAGTTCTTTAACGGCCTATTTTCCCGTCTTGCTTATTTGATCCATGACCTGTGAGACATACTTTTTAAAATCGGGACTGAAGTAAGACTTGTCGCTGATCTTGAGCAGCGGAATAATGGAAGTCTTCGAGTTATGCTTCAGTATCGCGGCGACCACGGCATAAGCCAATCTCTCATCCTTGACGAGGAGCGTAAGGGTGTGCAGGCCTTCGAGCGCCTTGGGTGCCGGTGCCATTTCGCCTAATGCGACGATGATGTAGTACCATGTCTGGACATCGGTGCTGTCTTTGATATAGCTCGAAAGGATTTCAGCGTCCGAGTCGTCGCCGATCCGTCCGAGTACCCAGATCGACATATGATAGATGTTCATCCGCTTTGCCTGTTCTCCCGGTTTCCCGGAATTGACGACGGGATTGCTGAACCCCAGTACGTCCTTCACATTAATCTTCGCGACCTTGAGTTTCAATTCGCCGATCCGCTTCAGCGCGCTGTAGATAATATTCAAATCTTCGCTGTAGAGCGAGTCGATCAGCATGTTACTTGCAGACGCGTCGATATCCGCGTAAAGGGCGTCATACGGACTCTTGTAGGTAAACACCTTGTCCGCCTCGCCCGCGAAAATTATTCCCCCCGATACCAATCCTGAAAGCATCAAAACACACACCAAATAACGTTTCATGTATCCTCCTTTTACTCTGTTCTTAATGGGAGATAGACAGGTTTTTCAAGTACAACCGACGAGCCCCCCAAGTCTCCCTCGAGCAGTAAGTAGTGGATGGTAAATCCCAGGTAATACGCCTCACGTATGGCGTCGATCACCTTTTTGCCGTTGATAATTCTATGTCCGTCGACCCGAGTGTTAAACTCGAGCGTATCGTCCGGGTTCTGCACGACACCCTTGTTGGTGTTGAAGTCCGTCATAATGAAAGTCAGCGTCTTCGAGAAGTTCTCGAACAGCACACGGGCGTCTTTACGGAGAGCGCGGGATATCTGACTTCTCTGTATCGAATGCTGGTTCATCCTTCCGCTTCGTTCCTCGAGGCTGAGATACCCGTCCGTCTCGATCTTCCGTATCTCGCGGATCACCTTCAGGTATTCGTTCACCCGCTCGAAGATGTTATTAATCCGGTAGTAAGAGTCTGACAACTCTTTTTTCATATCCAGCTTACTCCCGTAGTTCAATATCACGTTAAAACTGACCTTTGACGAGGTGAAAAGCGACGCGTACTCCTTATCGAAGAAGTCCACGAGGGTATAGGTCAGGAAGACCTTATCGTTGATACTGAACAGCGCGCGAAGGTCTTTCTTTTCGCGGTGCGCGTTGATCACATTATTAAAGTTAACATGGTTCACGATCAATTCCAAGCCCTTTTTTAACGGCTCCTGAACGACATGGGACGGAACAGGCGAATCGTCCGCGATCGCTTCCGGCGTGACAGAGTCTCCGCCTTTGATCGATTCCTTCACCCGTTCCTTGACTGCCTCGTAATCCACCTCGTTCTTCCATTGGATCGTCAATGTCCCGATACTTTCCTCTTCGGTAATGTTGATATAGTCTTTGAACGGTATCTCCTTCACCTTCGAGTCTTCTTTATAATAGAAATCGATCAAGGTAAAAAGACGCGGGTAAACTTTCTGAAAAATGAACGAGATGTTGCCTTGAAGGGAACGCGAGTTCGAGAGCGCGATTGAAGAGTCAAGCCGTCTGAGCTCCTTCTCGTACTGGATTGCACCTTCGACAGCCCGGCGGAGGACGTCCGAGTAGGACTTCATCACATAGAGCGGTTTGAACATGGCGATCATGTAGGGTTTCAGGTCGTCTACACAGAACGGGTCGAGCTTCATCGTCGCTACCCGGTTGAACAGTTCTTCGTCGTAGAGTTTGTCGTAACGGTGCACGAGTTCGAACAGGAACGGCTGAGTGGGGTCGTTGCTGAGCCTTTTTTTTATCTCGCCCGCGATCATCTGGTTCTGGTAGAGCATCGACGCCAGCACCATACGGGACTCGAGCAATGTGTTCTGGTATTTTTCACAGATCAGGGAAACGAAGGACTGCTTGAACTTCTTCGAGAAAAAGCCCAGTATCCCGCTAAACGTACACCCGAGACGCGCCGAGACCCGTTCCAGCATCTTGTTGACCGGATTACGCTTCATCTCTTCGGCGATAGACGGAGCTGGGGCAGGTTTCGCCTGCGGCTTCTGGGAATCCTTGTCGATATGCGGATTGCGTACCGGAAGATCGGAGTCGAGTTTCCCCGGAGAGATAGGCGTGGCTTTCCCGGCGGCTTTCATCGCGGCGAGTTCAGCTTCCTTCTTTTTATTCAGGTCGACGACTTTTCCTCCGGCATCGGTGAATTTTTGGAAAAGCTGTTTCCTGTTGCCCTCGTCAAGGTCGGTGATTCCGAGCTTGTTCTGAATATTGTGGAGTTTATCCTCCGCCATATATCTCTCCTATCCACTCTAAAAAGAGCTTCGGCGATTCCGTCCAGTATTCCCCGAACCCCGAGGTGTCCAGGACGAAGTCGGCCATCCGGTACTCGAGGATATCGAATACCATCCAGTTTTTTTCGTTTTCTATTTTCAGACGAGCCGGTTGTCCCTCAGGAGTGGTCTTCAGGACCTCTATTTTTAATTTCGTACTCCCGTAAGGAATTATCAAGTACTTTATTTTATTGCTTTCGATGGAAAAATCAACTGTTTTTTTGTTCGTGATATCGCCGAGAGAGACCGGGATAAAGAAATCGTAGAGGCGGCTTGTGAGGATCGCCGAGAGTTCGGCATCCATTTTCTTCACGATCGTCTTGTCCATCGGCAGGACCATTTCGTTCAGGCCGTTCGTATGCGACAGGAATCCCATCAGGTACTGCCCGGCGATATTGTCGTAAATCCTGAACTTGAAGAGGGTGTTCTTGATAAGAACGGCGTCGCCGTTAGCGCTGTGTTTCTCGCCGCCGATCTGCACGAAAAAGTAAAACGAGAACGAAACCGTGCCTCCATCCTGAGGCTTGACCCATCCACGCTCACCGCATGAAACAAGTGCAAATGTTAGACAGACAAGAAGCCAAAACGCGCGCGTCATACTATTCCCCGTTCCTTTTAATAACAATGCATTTTAACCCGCAACTGAAACTTTATCAATCAAAATGTGGGGCGCGAATACGGAGCCCAGCTTGTGCAGGCGATTCTCCATCGCGGAAATCGATTTCAGCCAGTCGTAGACATTCCCGGCGATCATCGCGTTCTTCACGCGGCCCTTGATCTTTCCGTCCTCGATCAGGTAGCCCAGCCCGATATTCACCGAAATATCGCCCGCGGTCAGGTTGCTCTGCCCGCCGCCGAGGGTCATCACAAGGAAGATGCCGCGTTTGACCGACGAGATCATTTCGTCGAGGGTGCTGTTCCCTGTGGAGAAGACGAGGTTTGTAAACCCGGGGCTCGGCAGTCCCGAGATGCCGCGTCTCGCCCGCCCGTTAGTCTGACGGCCCAGCCGCCACGCGGTTGTCAGGTCGAGGGCGAAGTTCCGGAACACGCCTCGTTCGATCACCGGCATCGCGCCCGATACGATCCCGTCTCCATCGAACGGTGTAATCGCGGTCGAGTCCGCGTAGAGCGGGTCGTCGGTCAGGCTGAAGTTCTCCCCGGCTATCGCTTGGTTCTCTTTATCGGAAAGCACTGAAATCCCTTTGTACAGGTTTTTACCGTTCGCCGCGATCAGAACCGGTTCGATCAGCAGATCGGAGATATCCGGCGCGAGCAGGAGCGAGTATTCCCCGGTATCGATTGAGACTTTATTGAGCGCGTTCTTGTATCGCCATTCGATGTTGCCGAAAACAGTGTCCCAATCGAGATCGAGCGAGTAATTGGAATCGCCGTATCCGACATCGAGAAGCCCGCCGTCGTCCTCCACGAGGCTCATCGACGCCCCGAACGAAAATTCGGTTTCCTCGTGAGAGCCGTCGAAGCCCGAGGTGTTCGAGAGCGACATAAAACTCCGCGACTTGGATACCTCGACAAATATCTGCGCCCGTTTGTCTAATTCCTTCAAACGGCGTACTGCGTCCTCGCCGATCTTAACCGCATCCTCGACAGGGTACTCCGCGACCTCGGGATGAAAAACATGAGGCTTCGGGTAATCCGCCATCGGCGGCAGGTCGATCTCGACCGGGTCGCCGAACGAGGCGCTTTCGTAGGCGTTGCGGACAAGGATATCGATATCCCCGAACGAATTAACGAAAGAGTTTCCGACTTTGCCCTTTTCGAATACGCGCAGTCCGATAGCGAAACGTTCGGAATCCTCGATAGACTTCAGGCGGTTATTCTCGAATACCGCCGATGTGTCGACCGAGTAGGCCGCGACGCCGTCGCCTTTTTGGATCGAGCCGAGCGCTTTCTTCATCGCTCCGCCGAGCTGACCGATTATTTCCGGCATGAAACATCCTGTTATTTATTTTATCGCGAATCTCATGACTTTCATTATATTTTCAGGCGGGGATAAATACAAGTTAAACAGGGAGATATTTATCCGGTTTATTCCGTTTTCAGGTTGCGGATCGCGGATTCCATCGTCGAGATCGTCGACCGGTAATAAAGGGTTTTGTCCTGGATAATCCCCACCGCCGACGCGATGCTGATATAGTTCTCTATCGAACGGTCGAGTTTGGAACCGACAGCATCGATCAGGCTCCTCGACGACTCGATCGAATCGCTGACGTTCATGATCTGATCCATCATATCGGCAGTCCGCAGGCCGATCTGGGAATTACCCTCCTTATGGCTGACAAACGATTCTCTGAACCTGGAAGTATGCAGATTGACATCTTCGACCCTGTGTTCGATATCCCGCAGCGCCGCCTCTACGCGGAGTGTCTCTTTTTTGATATTGCCGAACGAATCCGTCAAGCCTTTGCTGAGTTCGCTCAGGGAACGGATGCCGCCGGTCGTGGTGGAGAGAGATTCGGTGATCCGTTCGGTATTCTCCGACGTGGCGAGCGAGAGCCCGCGGATCTCTTCGGCGACGATAGCAAAACCGCGCCCCTTGTCCCCGGCGTGCGACGCCTCGATCGCGGCGTTAATCGCGAGCATCTTTGTCTGTTCCGCGATCTCGTTGATGATCGAGACGATCTCCATCATGTTTGCGTTATTCTCCGACAGGTGACGGATCGTCCGATCGGCTTCCAGCATCTTCTTCACCCCGTCGTCGACCGTCATATTCAGGACGGCGATCTCCCCGGCGTGCTTCCCGGCGAGAGTGTTCGTCTCGGAGATAATCCCCGAGACCTCGCCGAACATGGTGAAAAACTCGTTAAACGCGCCCGACTGCGCCTCGATGCTTTCAGTCACCTCGGTGATATTCCAGAGCACCTGACGGAGAGTCTCGTTATTCCGCGATATTTCCGCTTTAAACTCGTCCCAGCGTTCGCCGGTATCGTTGAACGTATCCCCGCCGGATTCCAGTGTCCTGTGGATCGACTCGATATGCGCGAGGTTTTCCGCCGCGGCGTTGAGGGTGACTTCGCAGGTCTGGCGGAGATTGCCGATGATAGTACGGAAGTTGCCGATCAGGAGATTGATGATGTCGGCGATCAGCCCAACATCCCCCGCAGCGTTGACTTCGATGGAATGCGTCAGGTCGTTACGCGAGACCATATCCTTGATATGCTCTTTCAGCGATTTCACGCTCCCGATAAAGGTGATCTTCGCGATCAGGAACGAGAGCGAGACCACGATCACGCCCGCCGCCACGCAGAGCAGTGTGAACGGAATCCGCATCGATTCGCTTTTATAGTCGGTAAAAAGCCCGGCGAATACCGGAAACACGAGACCAACACCCACCCCGATCAGCATGGACAGCGCCCAGAATCGGACGACTGAATTTGCCCTTTTCATATTTACCCCCGGAAATCGTTCAGTCACGACGGGGTATTATAAACCCTTAACAAAAAATGTTCAATACGAAAAATGTTTCACTTTTTAGGATGGGTAGGTCTATTTCGCCCCGAGGCGTTTGCCGTCATGGAAAGAAGCGACCGCTTCCCGGATCCGTTTCTCACGGGTTTCCGGGCGCTTCGCTGAATTGATCCACCCGCAGGTCATTTCTTTCTGCGACTTCGGGAGCGATTCGTAGAAACTCTTCGCGGCGGGATCGGAGTCGAGCGCGGTAAGGAACTCCGGCGGCGGGTCCTTCATCAGGGGCGACCGCGCGTGTTCGGGCGACCCGTCCAGCAATCCCTCGGGGATCGTCCTCATCCCCGCCGGCGTCATCAGGCCGTCCGCGATCAGCCGTTTCACCCGCCCGATATTGGAATCAGCCCATTTGCTCGACGGTTTCCTCGGGCTGAAACGCAGGACGTAACGTTCGCTGTCGAGGGTGCGCGAGACGCTGTCGATCCAGCCGAAGCAGAGCGCCTCCTCCACCGCCTCGTCGAGGGTAAGGGTAGGTTTTCCGGTATGCTTCTTGTAGAATATGAAGAACGCTTCCTTTTCGGCGGCGTGGTTCTTTTCGAGCCATTCGCGCCAGAGCCCGCGTTCGGGAAAGTATAACTGTTCCATACATGCCTCCGTCATTTCGCGCTCTTTCCTGCCGGGGTCAGCATCTTCCGGTACCAGATACAGTCGAACCCCTCAATCATCTCGCGGGAGCTTTCGATAAAACCGAAGCGTGTGTAGAGCCGTTGGGCGGCCGTCTGCTTGACCGACGTTTCGAGGATCATCCCGGTGTAGCCCAATTCGATAGCGCGGTTTTCAAGGTGCGCGAGGATTTGCCGTCCGTAGCCCCTGCCCTGAAAGACGGGATCGACACGCATCCGTTTGATCTCCGCGTGGCCGTCCCCGAACTGCCGGAAACCGCCCATCGCCGCGATCCTGCCGTCTATCTTGCCCACGACGAATTCGCCGTTTTTGCCGATATAGTTCCCGGGGATGTCGTCGAGGTCGCCGTTGATATGCGGGTCGTCGATATAGCACCCGACCGCTTCCATCGCGATCCTATGCAAAACGAGTACCTGTTCATAGTCGGACTCGATGTATCTCCTGATAGTCAATCCGGTCTCCTAATATTTCGGTTAAATAATAAATGAATTTTCCCTCGGATAATTAATACGCAGATAGTGTAATATATGGACGATTCCTTGACAAGCCGGGACGCGGAAATATTTTATCATTCATTATTCCGCTTCACAGGACGATAAATATAGTATATAATATGACATATTTAAAAAGAAGAGGGACGAATGCCGGAACGAAACATCAGTAACGATCCCCGAAAACTGGATGAGTTCAAGGCTGAAGTAAAAGAACTATTCCGCGATACGTTCATCACAAATCCGTCCTACCTCGCCGAGAAAATCTGGACGCACTATGTCGAATACTCCATGGATATCAGCCTCTTGACCTTATCTTCGGTCTATTCGTCGGAGATCAACGGGATCAAGACGCTGAAAGACTCGGAAGCGCAATGCCGTTCGGTCAATCAATTCCTCGAAAAAATGAATCTGGAACCCGCGTTCCAGGCGTTTGTCCGTGACGGGAAGATCAGTCTCGAAACGGTCAATATGGAGATCGTGAAGCCCCGTACCGTCGCGCTCGAGGTGAACGATATCGGCGAGAAGATATTTATCAACGCCGCGCCCGAACTCGCGAAGACCTTTCTCGCCCGTAACGAGCGCGTGCCGCAGTGCGTAGTCCTGCCGGGGAAGACGTTCCGCGACCACCTGAATTTCGCCGAGGTCGAATTCCTGATCTACACCAACTGGATACTCCAAAAGGAACAGAAGGTGATAATCATCTGCACGCCGGAGCAGGAAGAACGCCTGCGCAGGGTGATCCAACTGACTATCTTCGGGCCGGATTACGATACATTGCTCGTCACGGAAACGAACCCGCAGACGATCAAGGAATACAAGCGGCTGAAATGTTTCTGTGAGATTCTCGCGTTACGCGATATAAACGGCAGACGTTACGATACCGAAGACTTCATCGGGTTTATCAACTTCAAAAAGGGAAAAGCGGATATCATGATGCCCTCGGGGCAGGTTTTTACCGTGGCGGAAGACTCTGTCAATCCCGACGACGTCTTCAATATCTATAAAGGCGATTACCTGATCGCGAGGGTCGACCTCTACCGCGCGAACAAGCAGGAGATCGATTGCCCGGTAGAGCGTTATCCGGTGAGCTATGACGAACTGGGAGTCTATGTGCTCGATTCGGGTACGGGCTTCTCGGTGGATAAGCACACCACGAGTTTCGTTCTGTGGCTCTCGGGCGTGCCGGTGCTGGTCGATCCGATGGCGTACTCGGACGAGTACCTCAGACGGAAAGGGCTTCCGCATCAGGCGATCCGTTATATCTTCCTTTCGCATATCCATGCCGACCACGACCAGGGCCTCTACAACTACCTCCTGAGCGGTGAAAAAATCGTCCTGATCGGGCCGGAGCATGTGGTCAAGCAGGCGCTGGAGAAGGTCGCCGCGACAGTGAACACTTCCCTCGCTGAGGCGTCGGAGATGGTCAAGACTCTCATCCTGCCGATAGAAAAACGTGTACCCCTGCCCGGATTTGACAATATCGATATCGAGATCACATACGGCTTCCATTCCATCCCCACCGCCATGTTCAAGGTGTACTATAAGGACGCCTCGGGCAAGACGGTCAAATCGCTCGGCTATTCCGGCGACACGATATACGACCCTGTCAAGTACGAGCAGTGGGTGAACGAGGGCAAGCTCGACCGCGAGACTGTCGACACGCTGAAGGGGTTTTTCAAGGACGCCGACATCGTGATTCATGAGGCGGGCGCGGGGATCATCCACACCGAGTACCAGAAGTTCTACCGAGACCACAGCGATAAAGAAATATACTGGGTGCATACCCAGAGCACCGAGCTCGACCAGGGGAAGGTTCTTTTAGCCGGAGAGCATTTCTCGTTCATCGAGGAAGACCAGAATAAAAAGCTCCAGCGCTTCATGAAGCTGTTCGATAAAACCCCTCTCTTCGGCGAACTGTCCGCGAGCGAGAAGCTCGACCTCTCCATGCTGACCGCCCGCAACCAGGGCGTATCGGTCGAACGTTACGAGGCGGGCGAGGTCATTATGAAAGAAGGCGACGATCCCAACGACCGTTCTGTCTATATCATCTCGCGCGGTACGATCGACCTGTATAAGACCACCGACGGGGTCGAGGAGTATATCGGCGTCTCGCTCGGCGAAGGCCAGCCGTTAGGCGAAATGGCGCAGTTCCACAACAATCAAGGCAAACGGTGCGCCACGGTTAAGGCGTTATCCGGGGTGGAACTGATCAAGGTCAACGAGGAGATATTCAGCAAGTTCTACCAGAAGCTCGAGGAAGGCTACAAGAAATACGCCAATCTCCGCGAGGCGATGGACGCCCGCAATTCGCCGTTCAAGAGCCTGAGCCAGGAAGTCAAGGACGCGATAGCGGTCAATATGGAGAAAGAAGAGGTCAAGCCGAAAGATTTCATCATCCGCCGCGAACGTTCGCATAACCAGAAGCTCTACCTGATCACCCGGGGGTGTGTCGCGGTGATAGTCGACCGTAACGGTGTCGGGTACAGGGTCGGCAAGGGTCAGATTCTCGGCGAGATGAGCCTGCTCGACGAGGGCACGTCGCCGTCCGCCGACGTCATCGCGATGGGCGATGCCGAGGATAAGTGCGCGAGCGTCATCGTCTACACGCTGTCCAAGGAAAAGTTCGACAAACTGACGAAGGAATTCCCGGTGATCTATTACGTCCTCGACGGCCTGCGGAAAGACCGTCTGCGCCAGAACGAGACCGCGCTGAAGAAGCAGACGTATCTGTAAGGCGCTTTGGCTTCTTTCGTATCATTCAGGGTAAGATAAATAAAATTTCCAGTATTTTTTTACATAATCCTTTTTTGATTCTTCATTTCTTTCTGACACCAGAAAGAAACGAAGCAAAGAAAGAGTGCCCGCCTCGATGCCGTTCACAAGAAACACATTGCAAAACGGAAAACACCGTAACTCCTCCCTGCGGTCGTCAGACAGACGGCGTTTTTACCCGTTTTGCAGGAAAGAAATCGCGGCATAGCGGCGGGTGAAAAACAAAACAGCCGTTTCAATATCTCCTTGTTCTTTTGCCTTTTTTCTTCCCGCGCGCTTTAAAGCGCGTTTTACTACCGGGAAAATCCGTAGAAAAGGCATTTGTTCGACGACCGAAGGAAGGAGTTATGCTTTTTCCGGATTTTCCCGGCTCTTCTCATAAGCTTTATCTTGCGCGGCATACTTTCTTTGCTACTTTCTTTCCTATGTGGAAAGAAAGTAGATTCCTGCCAATTAGGGATACCCCGTGAGGAGCACGGAGCAAAAAAGGGATAGAAAAACGGCGGTTTTTCGAAAATCTTACTCACCTTGCTCCAATATGAATACGCAATCTTTTTCACTCCTAATGATTCGCCAATCATAAGCAAATATTTCTTACGCTTTTTTGACATATACAACTATTCCGTATAGAATAGCCTTAATCCATTTAGAGGGGGAATAAAATGAGTAGAAAAGTATTTGAGAAAGTAGTTTCAGAATTTCTAAAATCCTCCACCCCAGAAGCAATTCTAATTAAAGGTAGTTGGGGAATCGGAAAAACATATTCATGGAATAAATCGGTACAAGAAGCAAAAAAACTTAAAAGCATTGCTTTGGAACACTATTCATATGTATCTCTTTTCGGACTAAAGAGTATAGATGATCTTAGATTTGCAATAGCTGCAAATAAGTGGTTCCTTCGCACTTTAAGTGGGTAAGTAAGCGGAATTGATTTTGGAAAAATCCATTTTACCCGTCAATAAATACGCTATGATTTTGA
>MIBE01000070.1:18218-170234 GCA_001829415.1 Spirochaetes bacterium GWF1_51_8 | reverse complement strand
GCGATCCTCTGCCGTTCACCGCCGGAAAGCTGATCGGGAAAATGATACGCGCGGTTCCGGAGCCCGATATAGTCGAGCATCTCCCATACCTTTTTCACCTTCGCGTTATCGATTTTTCCGCCCGCGATCCGCAGGGGCAAAAGGATGTTGTCGAGAGCGTGAAAATCCCTGAGAAGATAATGATGCTGGAATATAAAACCCACGTGCTTATTGCGGAATACCGCGAGTTCCGTTTCATCCATCGTGTCGATCCGGCGCCCGTCGAAAACCACGGAACCGCAGGACGGATTGTCGAGGCCGCTCAGGATATTGAGAAGGGTGGTCTTTCCCCGCCCGCTTTCGCCGATAATCGCCACGGCTGAGCCGCGCTTGATCTCGACATCCAGTTTCTCGAGCACCATTACCTCGTCGACAATCGTCTTGTAGGTTTTCCCTATCTCCGCAGCGCGGATCAGTATTTCGTCAGTCATTGCGAAGAACCTCCACGGGCCGCATTTTCCCCGCCTTCCACGCCGGGAAGACCACGGCGAGAGTGCTGATCGTCACTCCGAGAAGCGCGGTGAACACGAGGTCGCCGAACTCGATCTTGATCGGGAAACCGCTGATATAGTAAACGGAACTATTGAAGAATTCGAAATGAGCCGGATACGGCACGGGTGTAAAAATGCTCGTTACGAAATGCGCCGAGATATTCACGAAGTCGACCGCGTACTCGATTGCGTGCAGGATGTCGTTCAGCGAGATCGTTATAATCAGCCCGAGCAGGATGCCGAGCACCCCGCCGAGTACCCCGATGAAGAAACCGTCGAACAGGAACACATGCATCGCGTCGCCGGGCTTCAGCCCCATCGCCTTCAGGATGCCGATCTCTTCTTTCTTATCGAGCACCATCGCGATCATCGTGGAAAGGATGTTGAAGAACACGACCGCGAAGAAGAAAAAGATGATGATCTGCATCAGGAGCTTCTCGTTGTCGAGCGCAACCAGATTGTTGCGGTTCAGGTTCTTCCATGTATACTTCGTGTACGGGCAGACATCCGAAATCGCCGGCAGATATTTGTCCACTTCATACGGGTCGGCCACTTTCACGGCGAGGCCGTAAGCGTTATCGGGCATTCCCATAATCGCCTGCGCTTCCTCGAACGAGATGAACGCGAGCGAGGAGTCGTACTCGGCGTATCCCGCGGTAAATATCCCCGTCACTTTAAATTTATACTTTACCGGCATGAGATTGTCGTACATTACGAGAAAGACATAGCTTCCCACCGCCGCCCCGACATTCCGCGCGAGATTGTTGCCGAGGATGATGGAATGCGGTTGGGACATATCGAACGTCCCTTCCTCAAGGTGGAAATTCTTTGAAAAGCCGTCGTCCTTATTCGGGTAATCCGCGGGTATGGCCTTCACGAACGTTCCCCATTCGCCGACAGCCCCGTTCATAATGCCCTGGATATCGAAATACGGGAACACCTCTTCCACACCGTCGACAAGGCTGATCTGGTCAATATAGTATTGGTAGTTGGAAATCCCGTCGTCCGAGCCGAGGATCGTGATATGGGCGTCGCGGGACATGAGTTTGTCCTTGAAGTTGGAGTGGAAACCGTTAGCGCCCGCGAGGATCACGACCGATGCCGTACTGCTGAACATCACGGTCAAAAAAGCGATAGTCGCTATCCGGGAAATCCCCCGGTCGCTCGCCTTAAATTTCAGATATTTAGCCGCCAGATACAGAATAATATTCATTTAAGAAGTCCTTTTAGCATTCCGATAAACAGTATAACCGCAAGTTTATTATTATAGAATAATTAGCCGATTTAGTAAAAAAAACGGCACAAAAGGTTTATAAAAGCCCAAAAAGTTGTAAATGCGGGATTTTAAGGTTAAAATACTGAGTATTAGTATTCGCCAAGGTACGAGAGAGTACCCATGGGTACTGAGAAAGTGAGGGTGTTATGGAAGTCGATTTCAGGACCGACGCTACTTTTACGATCATCAAGGGCCGCTTTAAAGCACCGGCGTCCAGTTCGTTCGGTCTGTTCATCATATTCATGGATAATGTCACTAAAAACGTCGACCGTTTCGATATCATAGCCTCGCATTTCAGCACGGTGTATGAAAACAGCCTGTCCATGCCGTGGAATGAGCTCGAAGACCTGATCGCCAAGATGAAATGGAAGGGCGAATACGCCACAAACCTCACTCACGATATTCAGGCCACACTCGAAGACCTGTTCGAGCCGGGTACCGGACGCGGGGTCGATATCTGGCAGTCGATCAAGAAAGCGCAGATGAACAAGACCAGCGCGATCATCGAAGAATACCTGATGCGCCCCACCGGCGATAAAAATATCAAATCCGAACTTGCGGTAGAGACGATCAATTCGTCGGCTATCGAAGAAGTCAAACGCACCCGTCAGGGCAGCAGTAACTCCGGGTCGGCCGGTGAAACAATGCAGATGCAGCCCGCGCAGGGCGACACCTTGAACTTGGGCGATTCGTCTGTGGTGCTCGATATCTCGCTCGTCCTCGCTCCTATCAACGGAATCTCGCTCATGGAAATACAGGAAGGTGAAAAGATCCTCGTGAAGATCAGCGAGGAGACCAGCCGAGGCCAGTATTTTATCGACCTGCTCGACGCGAGTCGCGACCATGAGGTCATCCCCATCCCCGCGTCTATCGTCAAGGTAACGTCCGACGGCAAGTTCTTTACCGTTCTTGTCAGTATCGGTCCCGGTGTGTACGGTAAGGCGATACAGGAAGACAACATCAAGGTCAAACGTTACGATCCCTCACGCGACACCCGTAAGCCTAAGACCGAAAAGATGGAAATGATGCAGAATATGCAGAACATGCAGCTCAATCAAGAGAACAATCCCCTCGATCCTAATAAAAAAGAGGCGAAACAGCCCAATCTGGTCCTTTTCCTCGCGATCGGCGGATTCGCGCTTCTCGTCCTGCTGATCCTGATTATCCTGTTTTCGTAAATTTTCTTCTTCTCACTTTATACTTAAAACTTATCACTCATTACTAAATTAGGGATATTAGGATACTTTTTCGCCGTTTTTTCTAAAAACAATCTCCATCCTTTCTTTCCCGCAGGGTAAAGAAAGGATGCAAAGAAAGGCTGCCCCGCCTTGATGCCGCTTAAAAGAAGAGCCCTGCAAAACGGGAAACGCCATAACTCGCTTCGCTCAAACAATGGCGTTTCAAATCCGTTTTGCGATGAAATCTCGCGGCATAGAGGCGGGTGTAAAAGAAGGGAAGTCAGATTAAGGATAGACAAATGTCGCATTCTTTTATTTTTTCCTTCCGCGCACTTTAAAGCGCTTCTCACCTTCCGGGAAATCCGACCAAGGGCGTAAGTCCGAGTGAATTGTCTGAAATTTTCGAACGCTTGATATCGTGTTACGTCCGACTCGGATTTCCCGGCTCTTCTCATAAGCTTTATCCCGCGCGGTGTGTCTTTCTTCGATACCTTCTTTCTGCACATGCAGAAAGAAGGTATGAATCTTGTCGCTTCTATAGATTCGCCAATCTAAAAGTAATATTTCTTACGCTTTTTTGACATATTTTTCCGAAACCGATATTATACATAGGGAGCAAAGGGAGAAGAAGTAGAAATATGAGAAAAGAAGTATTTTATCTTGATGAAAATGTAAAACACCACGTTGATAATCATGGGAAATTGACAGTAAATGAGTGCGAAGATGCAATAAAATCAGCTCAACCCTACTTCGCCATCACCTTGTCGTAGAGTTCGTTATAACTCTTGATCGCCTTCTTCCACGACCAGTCTTCCTTCATCGCGTTTTCCATCAGCTTCTTCCATTTATCCTGCGAAGTGCGGTACATGTCGATCGCCTTTTTCAACGCGGCCATCATATCTTCGGGGTTGTAGTTTTTGAACACAAACCCGGTCTTGCCGTCCTTCACTGTATCCGCGAGACCGCCCGTGTATCTCACCACCGGAACCGTCCCGTAGGCGAGGCTGTAAAGCTGGTTCAGCCCGCACGGCTCGAAACGCGACGGCATGAGATAGATATCGGACGCCGCTTCGATATAATGCGAATTGGGAATATCGAACCCGATTTCGACGATCATCTTGTCGGGGTAATTGCTCTTTACCGATCTCAGACGGTTCTCGTACTCGTACTTTCCCGTGCCGAGGACGGTGAAGTAGATATCTTCCTTGAAAAGCTGGTCGATGATCTCGAGGATGATATCCCAGCCCTTCTGGTCGACCAGACGGGAGACTATCCCGATCAGCGGCTTGTTGAGATCGGGCTTCTTGATCCCGTTCTCGCTCAGGTACTTCAGCTTGATCTCTTTCTTTTTATCGAGAGTGTCGACATCGTAGTTGATGCCGAAATGTTCTTTCAGGTAGGTGTCGGTGGACGGATGCCATTCGGAATAGTCGACGCCGTTGAAAATACCGTACAAGTTGCCGTAAAGCGCCTTATCCGACATTACACCCTCGAGGCCGTTGCCGTACTCGGGAGTCTGGATTTCCTTGGCGTAGGTCTGGCTGACAGTAGTAGTCACGTCGGAGTAAACAATACCGCCCTTCATCAGGTTCAGGTGTCCGTAGTATTCGAGGCCGTGGATTGTGAAATACTTCCAGTCGAGGCCTGTGAGAGTGAAAAGCTCCACGGGGAAGATTCCCTGGTAGGCGAGGTTGTGTATGGTAAATACGCACTTGGTCTGGCGGAAGAAACTGTCCATCTTATAGTCGGTGCGGAGATAGACCGGAATAAGGCCGGTCTGCCAGTCGTGGACATGGATGATATCGGGCTGGAAACCGACACCCTTAGCGCATTCGAGTATGGCGCGGCTGAAGAAGACGAAACGGCGGAGATTATCGGGATAATCCTGCCTGCTCTGCGGGTCGGTGTAAATCCCTTCGCGCATAAAATAATCCGGCCGGTCGATCAGGTAGTAGGTAACCCCCGCGTAGACCACTTCTTCCACACGGCCTTTTTCCTCACGGTTCTCGAGCGAGATCGTGAAATCGAAGCTCGGCTTGACTTTCAGTCCCAGCTTCTCGATATTATCGGAGACGACTTTGTACTTGGGAATAGCGATCCGGACATCGAGACCCTCTTCCTGCATGATCTTACCCTGCGCGCCTACTACATCGGCAAGTCCGCCGACTTTCGCGAACGGTACGGCCTCGCTGGCCACAAGCAGGACTTTCATTTTATTTTTCGCCATAGTCCCCTCCATGTTTCTCGTAATATAGATTAAAGAGTCTTTTCTAAAATTTCAAGCATTCGGCGGAAAGATTCGATTTCTTTCTATAGAAACGCTTCATTCACCTGTTTTCGGTGGTTTTCCAGCGTGATTTTCCATTCCTCCGCGCCCGTAAAACCGAGCCTTCCGGCCAATCGCTCGCACATCCGGGCGTCGTCGAACATCACCGTACTGCCGTCCCCGCCCCCTGTCAGGCGGAGCACGTTTTCCATATCGCGGTAGAAACGGTACGCCTCGCCGATCCGCGTCATCCCGAGGAGTTCGAGGTTCCCCCCGGTCGAGTTGCCGAACCCTTCGATGCCCCGGGCGCGGATTTCCCTGAACACCGCGAAATCGATATCCAGCAGTCCGCCCGCGTCCTTCTTGATATTGAACCCGCCGGGCTTCGTGTATGCGCTATGGATCTTCTCACGGAGCGTCTCGATTTCCTTCAGGTCGTTCTCCCTCGATCCCGCGAGCACGAATTCCCGCATCGCGCCGGTGAGCCGTTTCCCGGTGTCCTCGTCGGGACAGACCACCGGCCTCGCCTTGATATACGCGGCCTTCTCCCAAAACTCCGCGCCCTTGGCGAGGTAGATGAGAAAGTCCTTTTCGTCGATTGCTATGGCGGAGTTCCGGCCGTATGGGCGCAATCGCGCGTCGAGCGGGATGATCCGTTCGAGGAACGCGATCAGCTCGGGAAAGAACGTGAAGTATGCCTCTTTCTTATCCGGCTTATCGTGATAGATGAAAAAAACGTCGGCGTCCGACCCGGCGGCGATTTCCCTGCTCCCGAGCCGTCCCACCCCGATCACCGTATGCAGAGGCGCGGAGCCGCCCAACGCGCGGCAGGCCTTGCCGAGGATGAAGTCCACCGTGCCGGTCAGGACCTCGCCCGCTTCACGGGAATTGAGGGCGCGGCCGAACTCGCGGATCAGCGTCCTGA
Source organism: Spirochaetes bacterium GWF1_51_8 (assembly GCA_001829415.1). Taxonomy (GTDB): domain Bacteria; phylum Spirochaetota; class Brevinematia; order Brevinematales; family GWF1-51-8; genus GWF1-51-8. Next base: position 164,059 of record MIBE01000070.1, on the reverse strand, counting down.
AATAGACGCCCGCCTTGAAGTGATAGAGCGCCTTGCGGATGTCCCCGGCGTAGGTGTCGAGCATCCAGCCGTATGCCACCGAGATGTCCTCGGTCGTCTCGAGCGCCTCCGGGTCGATAAACACGTCGATAATCCCCGGGAACTCGCGCAGGATATCGGTCAGGTAGTCGCTCTCCGCGACCGCGTCGAGGAGGATTTGCCGAAACTGAGGATCGAACCTCACGAGGTTGAGAAAGGTCGACACCGCGCCGTAGCTCTGGATGACCGAGAAGAGATTGAAGAACTTCTTGTCCGGGAACGGGTGGGCCTTGACGCCCTGGAGGATATGGTTGAGCGAGAGCGATAACGCTGTTGTGATCTTCGGCGAAAGCGCGGCGAGATATTTCAGGAAGTTCAGCACGCTTTTCGCGTCCTCGAAACGGTAGTCCGCGAGCAAGCCGAGCGCGTAGCTGTCCTCGATCTCCGGATTGAGGACGATCTCGCTGATCGGCGCGATCTCCCCGTGGCCGAATACCTTCGAGAATGTCTCGGTGAAGATGTTCCTTACCTCGTCGCGCATCTCGGTATAGAAGAAACGGAACTCGCCCGTGCCGCGGTAACCCAATAATTGGGAGATCAGTTCCAGCTTGGACGGGTCGTCGGGCAGTTCGAACACCTGAAGGTTCTCGTAAAGCTGAAGGTAATGCTCGATCCGGCGCAGGAGAAAATAGGCTTTCTTCAATGTCTGGAAGACGTCGAAACTGAACACATGAAGCTGGTAGAGCGTATCGAGCGCGGAAAAGATATTCGACCGTTTGAGCTGCGTCATTGTCTTTCCGTAAAGAAGCTGGTAGGCCTGCACTATGAACTCGATATCGCGGATGCCGCCCCGCCCTTTTTTCACATGGCCGAGCGGGTTATTTCGCACCGAACCGTCTATTTCGTTTTTTATGAAGATGATGGACTGGATATCCGCGATAGTCATCGTGGCGCGGTACACAAACGAATCGACCGTAGACATCACCTTCGCGCCGATAGCCGGATCGCCCGCGGAAAAACGCGCCCGGATATACGCCTGCCGCTCCCATGTCCTCGCGCGGTTCCTGAGGTAGTCGTTCAGGTAGTCGTAGGTCACCACGAGCGGCGAACTTTCGCCCTCGGGGCGGAGCCGCATATCGATCCGGAAGAGGTAGCCGTTACGGGAACTCCCGCTCAGGCAGTCGATGATCTTCCGCCCGAACTCCTGCATCCGTTCGCCCCGTTCGACGGAGATGAAAATCAGATCGAGGTCGGAACTGAAATTGACTTCCTCGCTTCCGAGTTTGCCCATACTGACAATCGCCATTGCGCACTCGGGAAACTCACGTTTGTTCCACTCGTAGACTGTCTGGAGGATCAGGTCGTAGAGCCGTGAGAGCTTCTGCACCGTCACATTGATTTCGTCGCGGCCGAACAGTTCGCGCAGGGCTAACAAGAGACTGTGCCGCGACTTGAAACTGTTGAGCAAATCGAGGAAAAGTTCGTCCCGTTTGTAATCCTCGACTATTCTGTCCAGTTCGCCCTTCCATTCGTCGGCGGTATACTCTTTCAGGAAGCCGCCCTCGAAGAGCCAGTAGAGCATCGCTGTGTCGCGGATCACGAGCGAGGAGAGGTAACGAGACGCGCTGAATATCACGGTCAGGACTTTCAACATGAGGTCGTTGGCGGTCAATTCCTTGATGAACGAGTACGGTGAAAGGGTCTTATCGATATAAGACGAAAGGTTGAGCAGGCACTCGTCGGGTGCGTAGCTTTTCCCGCACGCCTCGATCAGTTCGCGGACGGAGTCAGGGATGTCGGGTACCTTGTCCAGAAGGTCGCGGATCAGATAGTACGCTTTCCCGGTGTCCTTGTAGCCGAGACTTTCCAGGTATTCGATCAGGTTTTCCTTGACCTCGTAGAGATTCATGTAGTCCTTCCTATTTTGTCCGTCTCCGGTAAGCTGTTCGAGCAAAACGATTATTCGCCGTCATTCTCAAAAACCAGCCCCCGTGGAAACGAACGAAGCCCCATCATTGTATTATTTCCCGCGAGTTTAATCAAAAAATTCCGCTTTTTATCGGAGTAAGCTACAATGAATGGCCTATTAGAACGACAACCTCGATGGTTATTGGAACCGCCCTATGACGATAAAAATCGACCTGCACAATCACACGACGTTTTCATCCAAATGCAGTATACTCAGCGCGAAGGAACTGATCGCGGCCTGTCAATCGGCCGGGTTCGCCGCGGTCTGCGTCACCGAGCACAACACGATGCGCGGGGCGCACCTTTCGGTAGAACTCGGGCGCGGCATGGGTTTTACCGTGATCCCGGGGCAGGAAGTCACTACCGCCGACGGCGACATGCTTGTATTCGGTGTGGAGGAAGAAGGACTCGAGGGTATCACGGTCGACGCGCTCTGCGTGTTGGCGCGTGAACGGGGCGGAGTCCTCATCCCGGCGCATCCCTACCGCACATCGGCATTCTCGCTCGGCGACAAGGTGATGGAGCACAAAGGGTGCTTTGCCGCTCTCGAGGGCCTCAACGGCAACTGCGGCAAGACGGAGAACCGGCGCGCCCAGGACACCGCGAAGAAGCTCGGCCTGCCGTGCACAGGCGGCAGCGACGCCCACTCGGTGAAGATGGCGGCAAAATACTTCACAACTTTTGAGACCGATATACCGATAATCGATTCGGCCGGACTGATCGAAGCGCTGAAGAAAGGAAACTTCTCAGCCGGCATGATCGATGTCAGGAGCGGAAGTTGATCTATACGATTATCAGCGATATCCACGGAAACCTCGCCGCGCTCGAAGCCTTCTTCGACTTCTGCAAGAAGAACGGTTTGAAGCTCGGACATGTGATCTGCGCGGGCGATATCGTGGGATACGGCCCTTCCCCTTCCGAATGTATCCGGCTGGTAAAGTCGGTCACCGATGCGGTGATAATGGGGAATCATGAGCGGATGCTTTTAAGCGATAACGCGCGGCGCGACGCCTCCAACCTCGCCGTCACCGCAATCGAGTGGTGCGACGGGCATATCGGGCACGGCGACCGCGAGTTTATCCGCGCGCTTCCCGAACGGCTGAACCTCGATCCGTCGATCACGGTCGTGCACGGGTCGCCGTTAGACCCCGACGAATACGTCTTCTCCTCCTCGACAGCCCTCCGTTCGATCGAAGAACTCCGCAGACTCAAAATCAAGCGCGCCGTGATCGGGCATACCCATGTCCCGGGGATATTCGATAGCCTCGGCAAAAGGGAATATGCCCCCGATCTCGAGATCGAACTCGACCCGGACGGATACTATATCATCAACCCGGGAAGTATCGGCCAGCCGAGAGACGGCGACCCGAGGGCGTCGTTCTGTATCCTCGACACCGAGCCGCTCAGCGTGAGTTTCTACCGTATCCCTTACGATATTAAAAGAACCGCCGACCATATCGGCAGGGAAGGATTGCCCAGCCAGCTCGCGCAACGGCTCTATCACGGAATCTGAACATTAACCCGTTAAAACTTTGACAAAATGTTTTAAAAGGATTAAATTTTCGGCATGGGAAAAAAACAGAACGCGCCCGAATCCGCGAGCAAAGAACACGGCGGATTTTCGGAATTGAACCTCTTTCCTTCCGCGCTGATCGTGCTCTCCCCCACGGGACATGTCCTGTACGCAAACAGAAAGGCCGAAGTACTCTTCGAGTTCGCGCCGGGGAAGCTGGAAGGCCTGCTCTTCGAATCCCTGCTTTACGAAGCAACCAGAGAACCGTTCCGCGCGCGTTTCCCGGAGTTTTTTAAATCGCCCGAATCCTATCATATCGAACTGGAACTGAACCATAGCCACCGTGAAACGATCTATCTCCACGCCGACTGCGGACTCCGCGGCGACGGAACGCTTCTCCTGGTACTCAACGACATCACCGGCCTGAAGATCGCCGCCGAAGCCCTCTCCCGTTCATCGAGCAAATACCGCAGTCTTGTCGAGTCTATCCCCGCGATCACCTATATCACATCGGGCGACATCCCCAGTCACGCTATCTACTTCAGCCCCCAGACGATGAGAATACTGGGGTATACCCAGGAAGAATTCGCCGAACTGTTCGACGGCTACCGGAAGAGCATTATTCATCCCCAAGACAGGGGGAAGGTCGAAGCCAGGCTCCGTGAGACCCGTGAGACCGGTGTTCCGTTTGTCTGCGAGTACCGGATATCCGCCAAGGATGGGGAGTACCATTGGGTGCACGACGAGGGCGTGATCGTCCATAACGAGTTCGGGCAGACCTCGATGCGGCAGGGCGTGCTTTTCGATATAACCGAACGGGTCGAATCGCAGAGGCGTTTCGAGATCCAGCACGCGCACCTCGACGCGCTGATCGACAGTCTGCGTGAGGCAGTAGCAATCACAAACAACCGGGGAGTCATTACCCGTGTCAATCCGGAATTCGTCAATCTTTTCGGGTACTCGAAAAAGGAAGCCGTGGGAAAAAATATTATCGAATTGTTGACCCCGCCCGCTTCGCGGGATAAAGCGTTCAAGTATTTCGTGCAGGTTCTCAACGGCAGTACGCTGAGTATCGACACTAAGAAGCTGAAAAGCGACGGCACTTTGATCGACGTCTCGCTCCTCGGCGCGCCTATTATGATGGGCGACAACGAGATCGGAGTGTACGAGATATTCCGCGATATCACCGAGCGCAAGAAATCCGACGAGGCCATCCGTAAGCAATATATCTTCCTCTGGAATATCCTGAACTCGCTTCCCTACCCGTTTTATATCATCCGCGTCGAAGACCGTCAGGTAATCATGATGAACTCGCACGCGGAATACCTCTGCGGCGGGCGCGACGAGAAAGGGACATGTATCGAGAGAATACAAAGCCGCAACAAGATATGCAGCAGGGACTACCCCTGCCCATTGGATATCGTCCTCGCCACACGGCGTCCGGCGGTGATCGAGCATATCATCTCGAGCGATCCGAAAAACCCGCTCTATCATGAAATACACGCCTATCCCATTTTCGACGAAAAGGAGAGGATAGTCGAAATGATCGAGTACACCCTCGATATCACCGAACGGAAGAAGTCCGAGATCGAACGGAAGCGTCTCGCGACGGCTATCGACCAGACATCCAATGTCGTGATGATGACCAACACGCGCGGGGATATCGAATTCGTGAATAAAGCGTTCGAGCAGGTCACCGGGTATAAAAAAGAGGAAGTGATCGGGAAAAACCCGCATATCCTGAAAACCAATCTCCAGCCGAGGGAGTTTTACAAGGAACTCTGGAAGAACATCTCGTCCGGCAAGGTCTGGTACGGCGAGTTCCTGAACCGGAAAAAGGACGGAAGTACCTATTGGGCCGAGGCGGCGATTTCGCCGATCAAGAACGAAAAGGGCGAGATCGTCAATTATATCGGGATTCAGGAAGACATCACGCATAAGAAAGAGGCCGAGACCCAGCTCTACCGCGCGAAGGAAGCGGCTGAAGTCGCGAACAGGATGAAAAGCGAGTTTCTCGCCAACGTCTCGCACGAGATCAGGACGCCGTTAAACTCGATCCTCGGTTTTACACAAATCCTTCTCGACGACACCAAGGAACCGCAGAATAAGGAACTCCTCGAGATCATCGACCAGTCCGGCAGAAACCTGCTCTATATTATCAGCGACATCCTCGACTTTTCCAAGATCGAGGCGGGAAAGATGATCGTCGAGTCGGTACCGATCGTCCTGAACGACGTCCTGCGGGATATCCGCAACCTGTTCCTGATAGAAGCAAAAGAAAAAAATCTCGCATTCGAGATCATCATCGATAAAAACGTGCCTCCCTTTGTGATCGGCGACCTGACAAAAATCCGTCAGGTAATCCTCAATCTTGTCAGCAACGCATTCAAGTTCACCAAGAAGGGCAAGATCACCGTCGAGATCGACTACTACTACGGCACGGCTTTGATAAAGGTCACCGATACCGGGATAGGCATCCCGAAGGATAAGCTGAAGAGCATCTTCTCGCCGTTCGAACAAGCAGACGCGTCCCACACCCGTGAATACGGCGGCACCGGGCTCGGGCTGACTATCACGAAGAAGCTCACGGAGCTCATGGGCGGCAAGATCAGCGTGGAGAGCCGTACCGGAAGAGGCTCGTCGTTCTCGGTCACTATTCCCCTTCTCCCCGCGACCGCATCGTCCGCGGCGGGAACTTCCGGGCAGAACGCGCCCGTGTTCCTGTCGGAAAAGGACGAGCATATGGTGCTGAAATGGCTGGAGAAGATGAACGGCGACCGCGACCTGGAAAATATCTTCTTCGAGGGTCTGCGCAACCTTCCAGAGAGACTCAGGGTGCTCGAGGACTCAGTGATCCGCGAGAATATCCGCGAGATCAAGTTCCACGCGCACGACCTGAAAGGTTCGATGGGCAACCTCGGGATGAAGGAAATCTTCGAACTGGCGCGGGAGATCGAAAAAAAAACCGATCCCGGCAAGACCGATTTCTCCGCGATCAGGACGCATCTGAAAACGATGAAAGAAATCATGGATAAAATACCCGACCATTACCTGCATAAAAGCTATTTCCCGTCGCAGTACTCCGCCGCCCCCGGTGTCTCGGATACGGTGCTGATCGTGGACGATAACGAGCTGAACCGGAAGCTCCTGCAAACCCTTTTGTCCAAGATGGGGCTTTTTTCCGATGCCGCGGTGCAGGGAAAAGAAGCGATTGAGATACTCCGGAAAAAAAGTTACCGCCTCCTGATCATGGATATCTATATGCCTGAGATGGACGGGATCGAGACGATCCGGAAGATACGGGAGATGCCGGGAACGGATATGCTCTTCGCGATCGCGCTGACCGCGAACACCGGCAAGACGGTTGTGGAGAAGGCGATGTCCGCCGGATTCAACGACTTCATCTCCAAACCAATCGACAGGATACTGTTCGAGAAAAAAATCAAACGTATACTCAGCCGAAAATTTGACGAAAAACCTGTTCGGGCGCAAAGTATATCCGATGGGGAAAATGCACCGGCTATCGATCAGGATCACAGGGCAATACTGGACGGGATTATACGCGGATTGAAGGATAACTGCAAGATATTCAACTCGAAGGAAGTCCTGCGTCTCTCGGAGGAATTGCGCAAGAGTTTTACTCAGCCGTACTATAGGGATATCGCGGAAAGATTAATGAACGCGTCGCATGAATTTGACGACGAAGTGCTATGCGAGATCGTAAAAAAGCTGGAGGAGTAAAAATGCTTGACGAAAAGGCCTCGAAAATCCTGATCTGCGACGATATCGCGGAAAACCGGAAGCTGCTCGCCTCGACCATTCAGCGGTACACCCAGTACGAGATAGTGATCACATCCGAGGGTCACAATGTCGTCGAGATGGCCGAGCAAATTCTCCCCGATGTCATCCTGCTCGATATTATGATGCCGGGAATGGACGGCTTCGAAGTGAACAAGCAGCTGAAAGAAAATCCGGCCACCGCCCATATCCCCATTATCTTCATTACCGCTCTCGGCGATACCGATAGCAAAGTCAAGGCGTTCGAAAACGGCGGGGCAGACTATATCTCGAAACCCTTTTCCCCCAAAGAAGTGATCGTCCGGATCAAGAACCAGATCCGTCTCTCCCAACTGATGAACCACCTCGAGGAGACGGTAAAACAGCGTACCCAGGAGCTCGAAAGCCTGAACTACGCGCTTGTCCTCGCGCTCGAGAACGCAAACTACTATAACGATACCGAGACGGGCGGGCATATCCACCGTGTGAAATACTACAGTTCGATTCTCGCGAAAAGTATGAACCTTCCCGACCGCGATGTCGAGGTTATATCGCGTTACGCCCCGCTGCACGATATCGGCAAGGTCGGTATCCCGCATACTATCCTGAAAAAAGAAGCCAAGCTGACCTTAGAAGAATTTGCCAAGATCAAGGAGCATTCCTATATCGGCTACAAGATTATCGATCTCCCCGGTATCCCGTCCGCGGCGAAAAACATCGTCTATTACCACCATGAGAAATGGGACGGAAGCGGATACCCCGGGGGTCTGAAGGGGGAAAGCATCCCTATCGAAGCGCGGATCGTCGCTCTCGCCGACGTCTATGACGCGCTCAGGAGCGAACGCCCCTACAAAAAGCCTTATTCCGAAGAAGAGTCCGTGAAGATCATCGAGGATTCCTCCGGCACGCATTTCGACCCGGCAATTATTCAGGCGTTCCTCGACAACCGCGCTAAGTTCAATGAAATCTTCAATAGTCTTTCGCAGCTTGAAGCTCTCAGCAAGGAGTAGGATATGGACGGGGACCGGCCTTCGAAAATTCTGATTGTCGACGATCACTCCGAAAACCGCAAACTGCTCGCTTCGATTATCACGAAGCACACCGATCATCAGATCGTCACGGCGTCGGGCGGAAAAGCCGTGCTCGAGCATATCGAGGATGAACGTCCGGATATCATCCTGCTCGATATTATGATGCCGGAGATGGACGGGTTCCAGCTCGCGAAGATACTGAAAGCAAAAGAAAAGACCCGCGATATCCCGATCATCTTCATCACCGCGCTCGACAGCGAGGAGGACAAGGTCAAGGCGTTCGAGTACGGCGGAATCGATTACATCATCAAGCCGTTCAACCACCGCGAAGTCCTCAGCCGTGTCAACGCCCATCTCGTGGCGAAACGGCACCTCGAACAGATCACCGAGTTCAACGAAACCATCCGTTACGAGCTCTCCATCTCCCGCCAGATACAGAAAAACTTCATCTCGCTCAAGGAACTGCATGACGGCGGACTCTCGGTGTATACCCGTTACATCCCCAAAGAAGAGATCAGCGGAGACATCTACGACGTCATCAAGGTCGGCGACGGTAAGTTCCTCTGCTTCATCGCGGATATCACCGGCCACGGTATCCCCGCCGCTCTGTATACTATGATGCTGAAGTCCAGCCTCGAGAAGCAGATCCGTAATCCGGAAGTCCCGTTATCGCCCTCGGGAGTGCTCCTCGAACTCAATAAAGAACTCTGCGAAACGCTCATTCCCGGTTTTTTCATTACCGCCTTTCTCATGATCGTCGACCTGAATACTATGCGGTGTGTTTACGCCAACGCCGCCCACCCCGCGCCGCTCTTCTACCGCGCCTCGACCGGCGAGTTCGTCACATTGCCGGTGCGGAGCACTATCCTCGGGGTGAAAAAAAGCCTCGAGATCGCCGAAGAGTCGATCTCGCTCGAACAGACAGACAAGATTTTACTTTATACGGACGGGATTACCGAGATGACGGGTGATGATAGTAGAATCCTCGGCGAGAATAGTCTCCGCGAGATATTCGCTTCGAACTCGGCGGCCTCCGGTAACGAACTGCTGGACAAGATGATGGGGGATATACTCGCACACTCGGCCGATAAGACATGGGACGACGATGTCACCCTGATGGAAATCGAGTTCAGTCCGAAAGAGTGAGGATTGCCTCGGCGATTTTCAGATCTACCGGCGAGGTGATCTTGATATTGGTCTCTTCGCCCTTCACAATCTTCACCGTCGTCCCGGTCGCGAAAACGACCTGCGAATCGTCGGTATAATCGTTTTTCCCGTGAAGTCTCGCGCCCAGATGCGCGGCATAAAGGTCGCCGTAACGGAAGGCTTGCGGAGTCTGAATTCTGATCGCTGTCTCGCGGTCGATATAGTGCAGGATCGAGCCGTCCCCTTCGCGCGCGAGGGAGTCGTTCGACGTGATCCCGGCGATTGCCGCACCGCCGGTGAGGGCGGTATCGATACAGCGCTTGAGCAGGTCTTCGCTGAAAAGCGGCCTCGCCGCGTCATGGATCGCCACGACACGGGGATTTTCCTTTTCGAGCACGCATAGCCCGTTATACACAGACATCTGCCGGGTGTCGCCGCCGATCACCGCGCGGATATCGCGGTCTTTAATGATCTCGAATGACAAAAAATCCAGCCAATCGGTATGCGAGACAATGACAAGGAAATCGACGAGGTTTAAGAACTTATCGATAGAGTATTCGATGACACGTTTGTGACATAGTTCGAGGAATTGTTTGGGAATATCGCTTCCGAACCTGCTTCCCGTTCCGCCCGCGAGAATTATGCCGGCAGTTTTATATTCCGGCATACGCTATTACTGGGTGGGGAGAAGGGGCGAACTCTGACCGCCGGACGGGTCCGCGGGGGTCTGATCCTGAGCGGGCGCGGACTGATCCGCGGGCTGGCCTTCGGTGACTTCCTGCACGGGTTTAGCCGCGAGGCTCTTATGCTCGATGACCTTGATATAACTCAGAAGGAACGCCAACGCGAGGAAGATCGCCACAAGCCAGCGGGTCACTTTCAGGAGCACTTCGCTCGACTTCGCGCCGAACGCCCCGAGAGTAATGTTACTGCCGAACATCCCGGTTTCCGCGCCGCTGCCCGACTGCATCAATATGACCGGTATGATTAATATGACGACGATGATAAAAAGTATGAGTAGAAAAGTGTACATTCCTTCCTCCTTTGCACCTGCGGCAAATCAAGTTTATAATTATAACAATAAACACCGAAAGAATCAAATATCGGGCCGTTATTTATCATTTTAGCCGCCGTTGGGAACGGTTATTTGACATCCATCGCGATCATGCAGATATCGTCCTCGAACTTCCCGAACGAGAAATCCGACAGGTCACGGAACACGCTCTTCAGGAATTGCCATTGTTCTTCCTTCTCATGCCTCAGCACCGAAGCGTCGACATACCGCTGAAACACCTCGCCCTTCCTGTTAAACGTCTCGATCAAGCCGTCGGTATAAAAGAGTATCCTGTCGCCGGGCGTGCATTCGAACTCGTACACGTCGAAATTCAAATCCGGGAAGAAGCCGAGCATACTCCCCCGCCCTTTCAGCTTGATGATACTGCCGTCGCGAAGAACGAACGGGAATGTCTGGGTGGCGGTGCAGTAAACGAGTTTGCGGGTCTTGAAGAAGTAGACCCCGTAGAACACCGCGACAAAGTTTCCCGCGCTCAGTCCGTATATCTTGGTGTTCAGCTCGATCAGGAACTCGTTAGGCACAAGCCTGTTGTCCGTGGACGACATAACGAGCGTCTTCATCATCGAGGCGATCAGCGACGCCGGAACCCCGTGGCCGGATACGTCGCTCAGGAACACGCCGAACGCGCCCTCGGAACGCAGATCGATAAAATCGAAATAGTCCCCGCCTATCGCTTCCATCGGGAGGAAGAACATCGAGAACTCCAGACCGTCTACCTTGGGCGGGACATGGGGAATCAGGCTGTACTGTATTTTCGCGGCGATCCTGAGCTCGTTCTCCATCTTCTCGACAAGTTCATCTGAAATCCGGCGTTCCGTTTCAGCCTTCCAGTCCGCGCGGAATTCATGAAGGCGCATCCGGTACTGAATCCATCCGACCACCCATCCGACAATCGCGAACGTGATGGGGTTCGACAGCATCGAGAATTTCGAGACATCGGGCTTTACCCATGCGACAAGGCTGACAATAAGCGCGGTCAACGGCAGTCCGTAGATCAACGCGAGATCGATCACGCTGCCGCGGAAAAAAATGACAGCCGCGAAGATGATGACTGAAAATCCGCTCACAGCCCCCGGGGCGAAATTCGACTCCGGGATAATCCCGCACGCCTGTGTTACGGCCGCCAGTAAAAACAAGTCGAACAGGATGCGCGTCAGCCATTCGATCTTGACGAATTTTGTAAAAGTAAAGAGGAGAAAGACGATGGTCGCCCCAAGTCCGATCGCTCTCCATTTGAACAAGCCCGGTAATTGAACGATCACGTAATCCTGAAAAATAAAGTAAAGGTATGCGACAAACGCTAAGACAGCGGCGATACGTCCCCAACGGACGATCTCTTTATTGGTATGCTCCCGATAACAATTAATGAAGTGCCGGTCGTTCGGGCCGTCGCCGGAAGTGAAGGTATCGTCGCTCATATTACCGGGCGCTTCCCGTTGCATATTCCATCACCCTCTCCTTCGAAGTCTCTCCGCAGATCAGATCCGCGGAAAGTTTCCCTTCGCACATCACCAACACCCTGTCGCTCATCCCCATGACTTCAGGGAGTTCCGACGAGATCATGACGATCGCGACCCCCTTCTCCATCAAGGAGTTCATCAGTTTATAGATTTCAACCTTCGCCCCGATATCGATTCCCCGTGTAGGTTCGTCGAGAATCAGAAGCTTAGGCTGGGTGTTCAGCCATTTGCCGATCACCACTTTCTGCTGATTCCCGCCGCTCAGGTTCGCGATCCGCGCGTCGACTGTGGGCGTCTTCACCCCAAGCTCCTTGACATAATGTTCCGCCGTCTTGCGTTCCCCGTCCTGATCCAGCATTCCCATTTTTACAAACCGGTTGAGTGAAGCGAGAGTCGTATTGAAAACAATGTCCTGTTCGAGAAGGAGGCCGAGCAGTTTCCTGTCTTCGGTCACCAGCGCAATCCCTGCGTCGATAGCGTCTTTCGGCGAACGGAGCACGATTTCGCGCCCGTCGACAACGACCTTGCCGCGCGCGGACTTTCCCCATGCCCCGAAGAGCCCCATGACTAATTCCGAACGCCCCGCGCCCATCAGCCCGGCGATCCCCAGAATTTCGCCCTGGTAGACATCGAACGATACGTCGCGGACGACTTTTTCGCCCGGGAGTAACGGATGATCGACCTCGAAACCGTGTACTTCGAGTATCTTCTTCCCGCGCTGCGCGGTATGCTTCGGGTAGAGGGTTTTCAGGTCGCGCCCGACCATTCTCGAGATAATCTCGTCGATCGTCACCTCGGCGACCGGCACCTCGCTCCCGATAGTCTTGCCGTCACGGAGCACCTGCACACGGTCGGCGATCTGCTTGAGTTCTTCCATCTTGTGCGAGATATAGATCATGCAGACGCCGTCGTTTTTGAGCCTGCGGATCACACGGAATAGCTCGTCGGTCTCACGGTCGGTGAGCGCGGAAGTCGGCTCGTCCAGTATCAGGATTTCCGCCTTCAATGTCAGCGCCTTCGCTATCTCGACCATCTGCTGTTTCCCGACCGTCAGTTCCTTGACGCTCTGCATCGGGTCGATATCCTTGATATGCAGTTCGGAAAGTATCTTGATCGTCTCCGCGCGGAGCCTGTCCCAGTCGATGATCCCGAGTTTGTTCGTGAACTGCCTGTCGAGGAAGATGTTTTCCGCGACCGACAAGTCCTGAATCAAGTTGAGTTCCTGGTAGATGATCGCCACGCGCGCTTTTTCGGCGTCGCGGGTTCCCTTGAAACGGCAGACTTCGCCGCGCACCTTGATCTCGCCCTCGTAGTCGGGATACGCCCAGACACCGCTCAGGACTTTCATCAGCGTGGATTTCCCCGCGCCGTTCTCGCCGACCAGCGCGAGGACTTCACCCTTGCGCGCCGTCAGCGTGACGTTATCCAATGCCCGGACACCGGGAAATTCCTTCCCGATGTCCTTCATTTCAAGAATTACTTCGTTCATTCCGCCCTTCTTCTTATTTCTGATAGACCTGGTCTTTAGTGTAGTATCCTTCTTTAATGATCGTATCGTCGAGGTTGTCCTTGCTGACTATGACCACTTCGGTCAGGATAGTCGGGACGTCCTGGAAACCGTTATTGATCATGCTGTCGATCTTGACGACGTTCGTAACCGGCTTGTCGGGGTTCTGCGCGAGCATCACAGCGGCTTCGGCGGCGGTTTCGGCCAACGGATCGATCTTTTTCCAGATTTCGATAGCTTGTTTGCCCTGCGCGACATAACGGATATTCGCGAGGTCGGCGTCGGAACCTGCGACAAACACCTTCTCGGCGTCGTCAAGCCCCATCCCCGCGAGGCCGGAGATCACTCCGCGCGCGAGACCGCTATTGTTGCAGATATACGCCACGATATCAGCGCCGTACTTCACGAGCGCGTTCTCGGTAGTCTGACGAGCTTTCTCGGGAGACCAGCCCTCGTGCGCCTGTTCCACCACGAGTTCGAGACCGGGATTCGCCTTGAGGACATCGTACACACCCTGGCTCATCGCGCGCGCATTGGAATCGCCCGGCTGTCCCATGATGAGCGCCACTTTACCCTTAACCGCGCCCTTTTTCGCCTTGAGCCATGCGATCATCGCCTCGGCCTGAAGCTTACCGACAGCCCAGCTGTCCTGCATCACCATCAGGTCGAGCGGGCCGTTCTGGAGCATCGAGTCATACCCGATCACCTTCACGCCCTTCTCGTGCGCCTTCTTTACCATGTTCCCGGCGGTGCCGGTATTGACAGGCTGGAGCACGATGACCTTGACGCCCTGCACGAGCATGTTCTCGAAATTGGCGAGCTGGGTCTGTTCGTTGTTATTGGCGGAGTCGAAGAAGACTTCGGCGCCGAGTTCTTCGGCCTTTTTGATAAATACGGCCTTGTCTTTCTGGTAACGTTCTTCCTGCATGGTCTTGAGCAGGAAGCCGATCTTTATTTTACCGCTCCCGGCGTTCTGGGCCGTGCCGCCCTTACCGTCGCAAGCACCGTTGAACAACATCGCCATAGCGAAAAGAACAATCGCTATTTTACTTTTTCTCATCGTGAAACCTCCGAAAATTTTTTATATGGGCGGGTAAATAAGCTATTAACATTTATCACAATACGCGCTGTTATTTTTTATGTACCCAATGGTCACTCCCCTGCCGCCGGGATACGGCGGTTTAATAGAAGTGACCATATTGTAATATACAACGGTATTTAGTCAAGATAATTTTTCAATCCGTTTAAGTGGATATTACTTTCTTTCTACTGCCAGAATGAAAAGAGGAATCTTCTAATTGATATTTCTCATTATCTCAGCGGAGTTTTCTTATAAAAAGTAGTATGGAATGGTATCATGAAACCAAAACATTTCATTCTCAAGTACAAATCCTTTTCTGATACGATTCTCGAAATAAAGGTCGCCTATGTACTTTTCCATAACATCATAGAATTTCACGAGATCTTCCTCTGCGTAAGTTTTCAGTAATGTATTTATTAATAGAGGGAAGTCCTGAGGTACATCACCGCATGTTTCTATCTCTTTGAACATATTCTTTTCACAAGGGAATAGCATATTATTTTTGGTCAAAACCAGTCTACAAGCATAATAGATAGTATCATGGATGAGTTTGTGTTTTAGAAACAGATTGTTCGATTCGTTTTCATAACTGAAACGGGAGGATTTCATCATGGAATAAAACTTTTTGATTTTTACACTATTTTCCGAAAACTCATTTTCCAATTCATTTTTAAACTCTTTTAGCAAATTTTCGATTTCGCTATCTTTTGAAAAGATTACCTCTGAGAACAAGAGTGAATGTTTTATATTCTCCGTGCCTTGTGATCTAACTTTGATTAGGAATCCCTTTGGAACTATTTTTCCATCAACCTCAACGGGGAATTTCTCACTATCAAAATCCGTTCCCCAGAAATAGTCTTTATTTTCTTTTCTTTGTTTGTAAAATTCGTCGGAAACAATTACAATCACGTCGATATCGGATCTTGCATTCCCTGTCTTCTTGGCTAAAGACCCGCATAGAATCAATCCCAGGATAGATTGGTCGGATTCCGCCAATCTTCGAATTTGTTGTATCGTTTCCGTCTGTTTTTTTGTCATTTCAGCTTCCTTAAGATTCGGTGTTAATAAATAACCTTTGTTCCATTTTAACAATTCCAGATTCCAGACCCGGTGAATACCAACCAATTATATCTTGCTTTCAACACTTGTCAAGGTACATCGCTAATGTTACTTTTTCATTCTTTGAAATTATTCTCTCCGCTTCTTATAATATTAAGGTCGCCTCTAATAACCGCCGTATCACGGCGGCAATGAAGCGAACATTGGGCGTATTCAATGGATATAACATTATAAATACTATTAATGTTAATATTTTATTGAACCGCCCTTAAAAAATTCGGGGAAACCAATGAAAGGTATTATCCTCGCCGGCGGAGCCGGCACACGGCTCTATCCGCTCACTCTGGTCGCGAGCAAACAGCTTCTCCCGGTTTACGACAAACCCATGATCTATTACCCGTTATCCACCCTGCTCCATTCGTGTATCCGCGAGATCCTCATCATCTCCGACCCCGGAAATCTCCCGCGAATCAAGGGGCTTTTGGGCGACGGCCGCAGGATCGGGATCGAGCTGTCGTACAAGGAACAGCCCAGCCCCGACGGACTCGCGCAGGCGTTCACTATCGGCAAGGAGTTTATCGGCGGCGACGATGTGTGCCTCATCCTCGGCGACAACATCTTCTTCGGCGACAAGTTCGAGCAGACGATCAAGTCGTGCGCGGTCGATATCGACGGCGGCCTTGTGTTCGGATACTGGGTGTCCGACCCGGAGCGTTACGGCGTACTCGAACTCGACAATGATAAAAACGTGCTGTCCATCGCCGAGAAGCCGAAGTCTCCGAAATCGAACTATGCGGTGCCCGGGCTGTATTATTACGATAACGACGTGGTCTCGATAGCCGAGAACCTCAAACCCTCGCCGCGCGGCGAGTACGAGATCACCGATGTCAATAACGAGTACCTCCGGCGGAAAAAGCTGAAGGTCGAACTCCTCGCGCGGGGGACTGCATGGCTCGACACCGGGACGCACGACAGCCTGATCGAGGCGTCGAACTTCATCGAGACGATCGAGAAGCGGCAGGGGCTGAAGATCGGATGTATCGAGGAGATCGCCTACCGCATGGGATATATCGATACCGCGCAGTTCGAGAAAACGATCATGCAGATACCCGACAACTCGTACCGCCAGTATCTCCAGTTCGTGCTCAAGACCTCAGAATCGTTTAAATAGGAGACCAAATGAAAGTACAGGCCGCGCCTCTCGAAGGGCTGCTTATCGTCGAACCCGACGTTTTCCAGGACGAACGCGGATTTTTCCTCGAGAGCTACAATAAAGACAAATTTTCCCAGTTCGGCATCGACCTCGATTTCACGCAGGACAATCATTCCAAGTCCGTGAAGAATACGCTCCGCGGCCTGCATTTCCAGACCAGCCCCGGGCAGGCGAAGCTCGTCCGGGCGGTGCAGGGCGCGATCTGGGATGTCGCGGTGGATATCCGCCCCGGCTCGCCCACTCTCGGCAAATGGTTCGGAATCGAGCTTTCGGCGAAGAACAAGGTCATGTTCTTCGTCCCGGTGGGTTTCGCCCACGGGTTCTGCGTGCTGTCCGAAACCGCCGAAGTGCTCTATAAGGTCAGCAGTGTCTACAACCCGCAGACCGAGGCGGGGATCATGTGGAACGACCCGCAGATCGGAGTCGAATGGCCTGTGCCCGAACCGGTTCTTTCGAACCGCGACCAAAACAATCCATCATTGAAAGAGTACCTGAAAAGCATAAAGAAATAACGGGGGTATCAATTGATTTGGGTAGTCGGAGATAAGGGGATGCTCGGCCGGGAAATCTGCGAGCAGCTCGCTATGAACGGGATCGAATTCACCGGAAGCGACCGCGAGGTCGATATCACCGATCAGTTGTCTATCGAGAACTTCGCCAAGCGCATGGAGCTCGAGTGGATCATCAACTGCGCGGCATACACGGCGGTCGACCTTGCCGAGAAAGAAGCCGATATCGCCGAAAGGATCAACTCTACCGGCGCGGAAAACCTCGGGCTATATGCCGAAAAGCGCGGCGCGAAGATCGTCCATTTCTCCACCGACTATGTGTTCGACGGCACGAAGCGCGAACCGTATGTCGAGACCGACACCCCCAACCCGCAGTCCGTTTACGGCCGCACAAAACTCGACGGCGAACTCCGTCTGATGAAAGCGGCCGCGCGCTATTTCATTATCCGGATCGCTTGGCTCTACGGCCCTTTCGGTAAGAACTTCGCCGCGACCATGCTCCGCTTATTCGGAGAAAAGGATGTTCTGACAGTCGTCGCCGACCAGACCGGCACCCCGACCTACACCCGCACCCTCGCCGAAAATATCGTCCTCATGGTACTGAGCGCCACCGACAAGTACGGCATCTACCATTACACCGACGGCGGCGTGACAACATGGCACGGGTTCGCGAACGAAATCTACCGTCTGGCTGAAGAAGCGGGACTGCTCAAGCACGAGGTCGAGATCAAGCCTATCCCCGCGAAGGACTATCCCACCCCCGCGAAACGTCCGGCATATTCGGTGCTCTCGAAGGACAAGGTGACTTCCGCCCTCGGGTTCGCTGTCAACGACTGGAAGGACAATCTCAAGCATTATTTCACCCGTCTCGATATAAAATAGCCGCCGGACGCTTGACCATCATTCTCAGCCTCGGCTATCATTCGACAGGCTCAGGACAGGCGCTCGGCCTCCGGAATTTTCTTTTTACTTGTAACTTTGAACTTGTCACTTTCTTCCTAAGGTTAGATTCATTAAGGAATCTTTTACTTTACAAGTGAAAGGACTGTGAGGATAAATCCTGCGATACTTGAAACACCAGCAATAAATGCAAACCCTTTTTTCACAAATTCAAAAGATTTATATAAAGCTGATGAGTTTCTTTTTTCTTCTGGTTTTAGCAGTTCTTCCTTAAATACCTTATACTGTTGGATTATTTGCTCTTTATCCTCTTGCGAATAGTTTTTTTCCAACTCTAACCCTAGCAAATCTAATAGTTTTTCCTGTGTGTTAAACTCTAAAGAAAATTCTTTAGCTTTTAATATTGCACCATCGCCAATATTAACAATTCCCGAAAATGTGTTATTGTTACCAATTATTAGTGCCATTTAATCCCCCTGACTTTCAATATTCGTTTCACCTGAAAATTCATTCCCGTTTCCGATAATTAAACCATTATTAAATATACAATTGATGAATGTCTGTTCAACTTTTTCCTTAGAAACTATATTATAGTTTTCTTCAGTAAGCGAAGGATACTCTTCTTCTAATTCGAGAATGAACTTCAACAATGTATTCCTAACTCTTTCTAATAGTTCACCAAACGAAGTTTTTGGAACAAGCCACCAAGCCTGAACTAAAGAATAACCTAAGTCCATTTTCACTGAACTATTATAAACAGCAATATAATCTGGAGGCCATAGCATGTTAAAAGAAAAACTATCAGATTTTATATGCTCCTCAAAAACGTTAATTGCTTCTCTAAAAATAAAAACATTATAATGATGTTTTAGATTTTCTGGAATGTTACAGAATGGAATAGGAAAGTTTTCAATTTTTTGAACAAGATTTATAATAGTTCCGTAACAATCGGGATGGATAATTCGATAATATGGAATCTCTATTATATCTAATGAATATCCATTTAGTTCATTCTCAATCCATTTTTTTATTTTCTCATTTTTTGTTTTATAAGCAAAAACAAATGTTTTTCTAAGAATTTCAGATAACGAAACAGAGGGTGTCAAAATCATTTCTCTAATTTCTTCTAATACTTTCATTTCCCCTCCGAAATTCAAATGACACTTCCATGTTTTCTACTAAACTTCTGGTAAGTAATAACTAGCCCTTTGGTGGAAACGGATCGTTTCCATGACTTCTTTTATCTCTGATTTGTCCGTTTGGTCGTTGAATCACAACCTCGAGTCCATTATTCTTTGCAATTCTGGTTCCTACTTTTATAGCCTCTGCTTGGGTTGAAACCACAGCACTGGCTATTTGTCCATTCTCCCTCTGAACTTTCCAATCACCGCTTGGCGTTGGAGAAATCCAAACATTACTCTTTTTAGGCATGATTCCCCTCCTTGGAATATATTTCATGGAAGTGTCTTCTTTCCGTATTTTAAACTAACGAATCCATCGTGCGTTTCATAATCTAGTAAAAAGCATGGAAATCGTCAAATTTATGTATAAAATAACCTATCGGATAGTGTTTCTTTGTCTCTCATCTCTTTCCCCCACGCTTTAAAGCGCTTTTAACCCTCCGGGAAATCCATCCGGTCGTTTTGGCTCCGCTCAACGACCTTTATTCTATAATTCCGGGAGACTTGGTCGAGTTTCTACAAATAGCCAGTTTATGGAGCAGTTTCTCCTCGCCTTGCATTAACGCTTTCTTTTTTATGTGCCCCCAACCCTGAACTTGCTTCTCCCTGTCGAACGCATCCTCTATCCGGGAATACTCTTCATAATAAATCAATTCAACCGGGAGACGTTTGGAGGTATAGTTCGCCCCCGCACCAGCTTGATGTTCGGATAAACGTTTTTCCAGATTCCATGTGCTTCCTGTATAGTACGTTCCATCGGAGCATTCGAGAATGTACATATACGGCATACATTTATCCTTCGGACATCGAGCGAAGCCGAGATGTCCGTAATAATCTCAAAATAATATATACGCCGCCTCGGCTATGATCGGCCTCCGGTATAATATCTTTTCATTCGAACACCGAGCGACTTGTCCCGAGCGCAGTCGAGGGAAGCCGAAGTGTCCTCAGTACATCCAATACCCTTTCAAGTTCGGGAGCGCCTTCACTTCGGCGATCAGCTCTTTGGAGTAACGGGTGACGAAACGGCCGGAGGCGCTGACTGTGACGGGGAGGTTTTCTTCGAACGTGTGGAAGATCATGCGGAGCTGGCCCCGGTTGGAATCTTCGCGCGCCATATTGCGGATACGCTCGATTTTCTCACGGAAGCCGTTTTCGGTGTGGTTGTTGTCGAGGAAGATATGGAGCTCGTTGAATGTCTCTCGCGCGCCGAGGAGGTCGTCGATCGGCTTGACGCTCAGGACGTCGTACTGGAGCCCGTTATTGCCCATTGTGATCACCGCGCGGACACACACGAACGCGTTGGGCTGGACGAACGGCTTGAACTGCTCGTACTTCTCGGAGAAGAGGAAGAAACGGAAACTATCGTGCTGGGTCTCGAAGTTGAACACGGCGTACTGCGAGTTGCGCGCACCGGTCTTGATGGTTACTTCGGAGATATATCCCCAGAGATAGAGGGGCGTCCCCTGGCGAAGCCGGGACTGGAGGGTGTGACGGTAACTTGTGATATCGCCGACCTTGTCGATTACCGAACGGAAGAGTTTCCCGCTCAGGTAGAACCCCAGGGTCTGGAGTTCGTTCTCGAAGTCGTCCTTGAGGCTGACCGGCGTGCACTTGCGGTTCATATGGATCGTGCAGTCGCCGTTGCCGCCGTTATCGAATAGGCTGAGCTGTCCGATTTCTTTCTGTTTGTTCTCCTGCTGGATTTGCGAGATATAGCAGTCCACGTTGTTTAGGAGGACAGCTTTCTCGAGCATCTTTTCATCGCCCTCGATAATATTGTCGAGCGCGCCGCAGCGGAGCAGAATTTCGAGGGTGTTCTTTTTAAATTCGCCGTAGACGCTCATCCTGCGGATAAAGTCGTCGACCGAAACGAACCAGCCGCCGAGGCGGCGTTCCTCGATCACCGCGTCAGCGAACGCCTCGCCGATCCCCTTGACCGCGCCGAAGCCGAAACGGATGGAGCTGCCGAGGTCGGCAAACTGCCATTCACTCTCGTTGACATCGGGCGGGAGCACGGGGACGTCGCGGGCGGCGCATTCCTTGCAGTAGTTACGGATATCGTCGGACGTGCCCATATTCTGCGAAAGGAGCGAAGCCATGAACTCCACGGGATAGTAGGTTTTAAGGTAGGCGGTCTGGTACGCGAGCACAGAGTATGCCGCCGAATGGGACTTATTAAACGCGTATTCCGAGAACGGCACCATGATGTCGAAGATTTTTTCCGCGAGCTTGGGATCGTAATTCCGCGCGGCGCTCCGTTCGATCCAGCTCGGGCGGAGTTTCTCGATCTCTTCCTTTTTCTTTTTCGCCATGATCCTTCGGACAGAGTCCGCCTCGCCGAGACTGTATCCCGCCATGATCTGCCCGATCTGCATCACCTGCTCCTGGTAGACTATCGTGCCGTATGTCGGCATGAGCACTCCCTCGAGCGACGGATGATGGCAATCGACCTCTTCGCGGCCGTGCTTGCGGGCGATATAGTTCGGGATGTACTGGATCGGGCCGGGGCGGAATAACGCGTTCATCGCGATCAGGTCGTCGATCGTGTTAGGCCGGAGCTGTTTCAGGTATTCGGTCATCCCATCCGACTCGAACTGGAATATCCCCATCGTGTAGCCGTTAGCGAACAGCTCGAACACCTTAGGATCGTCGAGCGGGATTTTATCGATATCGATTTCAATATGATGTTTCTTCCGGATACGGGTCAGACAGTCCTTGATCAGCGAGAGGTTGCCGAGGCCGAGGATATCCATCTTGAGCAGCCCGTTCGCCTCAAGGAACTCGCCTTCATACTGGGTGACATTGTTGATGTTGTTCTGATCCTTGTAGAGCGGGACGATCTCTTTCAACGGGACGTCGGAGATGATCATCCCGGAAGCGTGCGTCCCGATATTCCGGATCGTGCCGTCGATCTTGAGCGCGTACTCGATCCATTTACGTTCGTCGGGCGAGCCGTCCTTCAGCTTCTGGCGGATTTCCTTATAGTTGTCGGGTTCTTCCTCGAGGACTTTCGCGAACGCCCGTTTGTCTATAGCGGCCTTGTCGTCGATCAGCTTGGTCAGCTTGTTGACCTCTTCGAGCGGGATGCCGAGCACTCGCCCCACATCCTTGAGCGCGTTGCGGATCTTCATCATACCGAACGTGATGATATCGGCGGTGCGGTTGTAGCCGTAGGTCGAACGGATGTATTCTTTGACCTCGTCGCGGCGGTCGTCCTGGAAGTCCGAGTCGATATCGGGCATGGACACGCGCTCGGGGTTCAGGAATCGTTCGAAGAAGAGGCTGTAACGGATCGGGTCGATGTTGGGGATATTTGTACAGTACGCGACCAACGCGCCCGCCGCGGAACCGCGCCCGGGGCCGACCGCTATCCCCTGACGGATCGCGAACTCGATATAGTCCGACACGATCAGGAAGTAGTTCGAGAAGCCCATTTTCTTGATGACGCCCAGTTCCATCTCGAGCCGTTCGATATACTCCGGCGCGGGATTGCTGTTGAAACGGCTGTTCAGGCCGTCGAGGGCGCGCGCGTGAAGGGTAGAATCGGCGGTCTCGCTTTCCGGCAACGGGTACTGCGGAATGTGCATCTTCTTGAGGTAAGGCCCGAGGTCGAATTGGCACATCTCCGCGACCGCGAGCGTGTTCGTGACCGCGTGCGGGACTTCGGCGAACAGTTTCGCCATCTCGCCGCCGCTCTTCATATAGAATTCGTTATTGGCGTATCTGAAGCGGTTCGGGTCGGACAGGAGGCTCTTGTCGCGGATCGCGAAAACGATCTGCTGAAGTATCTCGTCCTCTTTCTCGATATAGTGCGCGTCGTTCGTCGCGACTAATTTCAGCCCGGTCTCCTTCGAAAGCGCGATCAGACGTTTCGCGGCAACCAGCTCTTCCGGAATCCCGTGGTTCTGTATCTCGAGGATGAAGTTCTCCTTGCCGAACAGCCCGACATACCAGTCGAACGCTTCCCTGAACGAGGCCTCGTCTTCCTTGAGGATGTAGTATGGAAGCTCGCCGGTCAGGCACGCCGACAGCGCGACCAGCCCCTTGCTGTGCTCCGCGAGCACCTCACGGTCGATACGCGGCTTATAGTAGAACCCCTCCTGGTACCCGATACTCGACAACTGCATCAGGTTCATATATCCCTCGTAGTCCTTCGCGAGGAGCACGAGGTGGAAATAGTTCTTGTCGCTCTTCTGTTTGTGGTAACGCCCCAGCGGGGTGATATAGAACTCGCACCCGTAGATCGGGCGGATTCCCTTGTCCTTCGCGTACTTGTGGAATTCCATCGCGCCGAACATGTTGCCGTGGTCGGTCAACGCTATCGCGGGCTGGCTGTCGGCCAGAGCCTTCTTCACGATATCGGGAACCTTGGACACGCCGTCGAGAACGCTGTAATGCGAGTGCAGATGGAGATGGACGAAATCGGACATTATTCCCCTCACCGGACATATTATACCGGATACGGCGGGAAAAATCAACCGGTATGCCGGGACGGAACGTGTTGAGGGGAAAGGAGTAAAGGAGGGCCGAATCGAAATGGGTGTTTTATCCTGAAAACCGACCGCGGAGACGCGAAGGCGCGAAGCTAACAGCCGAGGGGGGAAATGGGAAAAGTGGGAGTTTTAAGCGTTATCAGGCAATAGCAAAAGTTTGGAAAGCTGCATGATCTTTTTCTCTGCGTTCTCTGCGTGTCCCGTGTTCCTCGCGGGACGTCTCAGCGTCTCCGCGGTGTTTTTATTTAACACCCTTCGGCTACGCCTTGTGGTACTCGATTTCCGCCACCAAATCTTTAAAATCATTGCGGCACGAATGAAATATCATGTAAAATCAATCGATGAGGGTTTTATCGATAATAAATTGAACATCGCATATTTCAACGAACGATGACAGAAGCTTTTTTCGAATATGATCAAATCCTTTAAGATCTTGACTAATTGATCCGCAAAAGTAAATGTAGTAAACGACTTTGGTAATGTTTCTCATTAATTGATAATCAAATTTATATAAAATAAGTAACGACTCACTGATTTTCAATCTTAGTTCGTTTTCTATAAACTCCTCTGTCCTATTTTTATCCCCTTGAAATTCCTTGAGTTTATTAGAATACCATAAACTCATTTTTTTAATTTCTATCATTTTCAGAGTAGCGTTTTGAAAATCGATAATATCTACCGATCTCAGATTGACATGAAGGCTTCCCTTCACTTTATCAAAATTGATCTTCGGATTTGTGAATATCAAATCAGCGCAGTCGTCAGGAAATTCATTTTGCAGAAAGGGGGTATAATTTATCATATCACTTTCCCTCAGTAATTTGATAACCCTCGACTGTTAGATCGTAATACGCTTTGGTCAGGTCTTCCGAAATTTTATAGAGCGTATCCATATCCGAAGCAGAAGTCCCGAAAAAACCGTTTTCGGATTCCTGCATATGCAGGAACGAGCATTCGTCAAGAGAAATTTTTCCGGAATTCACCGAATTTTCTATCGCGCGGATAATTTCCGGGCTATGCGTCGTGATGATAATATTTCGCTTTTTCTTCGCGAGATGAATCAGGAGTTCGATCATTTTCAGTTGATATGCCGGGTGCAGGTGGTTTTCCGGCTCCTCGATAATGAGATAATCGTTTTCCTCAAGAAGCCCGCGCTCCATCAGAAGATAAATCATCCCGAAGAACTTTACCCCGAACGCGACTAAATTTGTCTGGTAGCTGTTGTTATTCTGAACAAATGAAAAACCTTTTCCTGTCTCGTATATATATTTTCCACCAACTATTTCCTGAATTTCTATAAGTAATTCTTTATCTTGATGTCTACTTTGTCCAATATTTCTAATATCTTTAATAAAATCCCAATAGATATCACTTACACCAAAATTATTTGGGTATACTTCTTTATAAACAGAAACTGCTTTCTCCAAATCAAGAATTACTGGTGAAGATAAAAAGTTGATTTTCAAGTTGTTTTTTAAAAGTAATGTGGTTGAAAACTCCTCAATACCTTTATTATTAATAATTAGCTTAACTTTATCCGGTGAGGGTGCGTCGGATAGAATACTTGTTGAACTTTTTATCTCTTGCAAGTGATTTATTAACTCCTGAGGTTCATTTGCTTGGAATACATCGGCTACCTTTGAAAAGTTAAAAAAGCTTTCAAAATCTGTTTTCATGTTAGGATTTTCATCTTTTAGCTTTTTTACAGATCCCCTCAGCATTGAGTATATCATCTTTGTGATATAACTCTTCCCCGATTGATTCTTCCCCGCGATTACCGTTAACGGTTTAATGTCCAATGTCGCTTCCGAAATCGGTCCGAGATTTTTACATTGAAATTTCATATATTTCCTCTCCGCGTGCTCCGCGTCTCTGCGGTTACTTCCCTGCTTTTCATTTTCTACTTGTCACTTGTCACTTGTCACTTCGTACACATCACCCCAAGCATATCCCGGATCGCCCTATCCAGACCGACATACACCGCGCGCGAAATAATCGAATGACCGATATTGAGCGTTTCAATCTGCGGGATCGCGCAGACTGCGGCGGTATTCAGGTAATGCAGGCCGTGGCCGGCGTTGACACGGAGCCCTAACGACTGCGCGAACCCGGCGGCGTTTCTGATCTTCTCCAGTTCGGCGAGCCGTTCGCTCTCGGACTTGGCGTCGGCGTAACGGCCGGTATGGATTTCGATATAGTCCGCGCCGGCGGCTTTCGACGCTTCCACCTGACGCGGGTCGGGATCGATAAAGAGACTCACCGCGATCCGTTTGTCCCGCAGGGCGGGGATGAACTCGCGGAGTTTGTCCATGTTCGCGGCGGCATCCAATCCGCCCTCGGTCGTGACTTCCTCACGGTTCTCCGGGACGATGCACACGTCGTCGGGCATGACCTTGAGCGCGATCTCGAGCACGTCGGGATTGAGCGCCATTTCGAGATTGAGGCTCGACTTGACCGTGCTCCGCAGGACGTAGACATCGCGGTCCTGGATATGACGGCGGTCTTCGCGAAGGTGAATCGTGATTCCGTCCGCGCCCGCGAGTTCGGCGATCACCGCCGCCTCGACAGGATCGGGATATTGGGCCTTGCGCGCCTCACGGAGCGTGGCGACATGGTCTATGTTGACACCGAGTTTCTTCCGCATTGTTCCTCCTACTGCGCGTCCATATCGCCGAGCTTCTTCAATGCTTCCAGCTTGGACTCGGCGCGGTTCTTATAGTCGAGGGCGACGCTGTTGCCCTTATCGACCACCAGCACTTTATTGAATTCGGCGATAGCCTTTTCGTACTTCTTCTCGTTGTAGTACACAATCCCTTTATCGAGATTGGCCTTGATATTTTCGCGCAGGCTGTCGAGTATCTTCTCCTGAAGCTCCTGTGCGTCGGCGTTGTTCTTGTTTACATTGAGGACCTTGTTGACCGCCGAGAGCGCGCCCATTGCGTTGCCTTGTTTGTAAAGGGAATAGGCGTTCTTCAGGTTCTCCTGCGTCTGGTACTGGGAGTTGGCGGCGCTTTTCAGTTCCTTAGCGTCCTGATAGTCCGGGTATGCGGCGAGCGCCTTGTTCAGGTACTCGAGACACGCCTTATAGTTCTTGTCCTTATAGTACTCGTAGGCCTTCTCGTAGTTGATCTTGGCCTTATCACGGAGCTGATTCGCGAAGTCGTCGATCTTCCCGGCTATCGACTTGTCGTACGGCTTCGCGATATAGACCGCTTCGTAATACTGCTTCGCGGCGATCAGGTCGCCCTTCTTCGCGCTTTTCTCGGCAAGCTCGGTCTTGTCATTGATATACTGCTTGACCGTGCTGTTCGTCGAGAGCTTCTTGACACTCGCGTCGATTTCGGGGGTGTTCTCTATCTGCGACGCCTGCCAGTAGTAGTTCAGCGCCTTGATATACTCTTTGTTCTTCTCGGCGGCCTCGGCCTTCTTGATCGCCTTGGCGAGCTCGCTATTGAACTTATCCTCGAGGATGTTCCGGTAGTAGTCGGCCTGCTCATGATCGACATCGTAGAATAACGCGAGCTTGAACTTATCGAGCGCGGACTTATAACTGTAATAGGCTGAGTCGTCGTTGTTCTTGTCGTAGGCCTGCGCTTCCTTGTAAAGCGCGATCCCCTGATCGAAAAGGTCGTCGGCGATGTCCTTCTTCGAACTCTCGAAGAACCCCGTCACCGACACGTTGTAAGCGTTGCGCTTCGCGGCATATGCGGCGTCCACACTAAAGTCCGCGCCGTTGAAACTGAACCCGATCTTATACTCGTCGCGTTCCCAGTTGACATCGTATGCGAAACGGAGCGTGATCCAGGGTAACGGTTTCGGGGTGAACTCGAAGCCGAGGGTAAAAAAGTCCGCCGCGCTCAGCAGGTTCTTCTCGAGAAACAGCTTTGTCCAGATTTCTTTGAAATTGTATGCCAGGCCGAAACGAAGGTTCATTTCCTCGTCGATATCGTCCAACGTATGTTTGCCGATATTCTGAAACGCCGCGCTGACAAACAGGCGGTTCGCGATCCAGCTTGCGGCGAAAAACGAGCCCCAGCTCGAATTCGGATTGACGATCAGCCCGATATCGAAAAGGATATTCTGCCCCAATCCGAATACGCTCGACGCGGCGGTCTTGAACGACAGCCCCACCGCAAGCGAATCGAGGAAGCTCTTTCCCCAGCCGAGCATGAAGCCCTGTTTGGCGTTCCCGGCGGCGGTGCCGAACTGGTACATCGAGAACCCGATCGTTCCGATATAGGGCAATGTTCCCGCGAGCCCCGCGAAATTCACATCAAGCCCCTCGCCGGATGAAACAAGGAAGTTGATACGGTCGAGCTTGGAAAGTCCCGCCGGGTTGACCAGCATCGCCGAACAATCGGCCGCCAGGCCGGATGAGTTCACCGCGAAGCTGTTGGGGACGAATAAGGACTGCTGAAGTTCGTTCTTCGCGAACAACCCGGTAACACAGAATAATGACAATAGAACCACTGATTTAATTCTCGGCATGACAGGCTCCTCCGCTTGTTTGTAATATTATAGGGAAAATCGCGGAAAATGACAAGAGATGGATAAACAGTATTTTAAAAGAAAAGCCCCCGCCGGAACGTATTGACAAATTCGTTTTGTCATTGCGAGCGAATTTGAAAAATTCGTGAAGCAATCTATTTTACTAACAAAACAACTATTCCACAGACTGCTGGCAAGCCTTATCCTTCGTAGAAGGCAGGCAGTAATAAAAAATCGCTTATTTCATGACTTCGTCAACAAGCCCCGCCGGAGCGGGGCTTGACGAGCACTCTATTTCCATTGATAAAGATAGACTGATCCCGAATCGATACCGTACTCCGAACTGTTCTTAGCCCCCACCAGCAGAGTATTGCCGTCCGCCGACAGAGAGACCGAATTGCCGAAATAGTTCGCCGCGGAGTCCGATGCGTTGAAC
Source organism: Spirochaetes bacterium GWF1_51_8 (assembly GCA_001829415.1). Lineage (GTDB taxonomy): Bacteria > Spirochaetota > Brevinematia > Brevinematales > GWF1-51-8 > GWF1-51-8. The sequence continues at coordinate 135,201 of MIBE01000070.1, read as the reverse complement.
CTCGTACAATCCCAGCCCGAGCCGTTCCACCTGTACAGGTATACGGAACCGGTGACTCCCGGGAATAGCGACGAATCGGCGGGAGCGCCTGCCGCGACCGTGTTTCCGTCCGCGGATACAGCTACCGAGTATCCGATATGCCCACCGTTTGTCAGGGTGATTTTATTGGTCATCCATTCAGTCCCGCTTTTTTTATAGATATACAGCGCGCCGAGCGGATAGTTCATATTGGTTTTATTCTCCGCGCCGACCGCGACCGTATTGCCGTCGCCGGAAACCGCCACGGAATAGCCGAACCAGAGATTTGTCTGGGCATCGTGCGGGATAAACTTTGTCTCGATCCATGACACTCCGCTCTTTTCATATAGGTATGCTCCGCCTGTGTAGCTGTTCTGGCCGACCGCGCCCACCATTACCGCACTGCCGTGGATGGAAAGGGAGACCGACCCGCCGAACCACATCCCCGCCCCGCCGTCGGAAGGATACAGTTTATTCGTAGCCCAGTTCAGCCCCGATTGCGTGAACAGGTAAACCGCGCCCTCGCAAGGAAAATTGACAGCGTCGTTGCGTGCCCCGATCGCGACCATTGCGCCGTTAGATGAGGCCGAAACCGAACATCCGAATTGATCTCCCGCGGCGCCGTTATTCACGATAAGTTTTGCGCCGGTCCATCCCAGCCCTGACCATTTTCTCTGGTAGACCGCCCCGGAATCGGCGCCCTTATCGTCATCCTTTTGCGCGCCGACATAAAAAATTCCGCCTCCGACAGTCACACTGATCCCGAACTCGTCGCCCGCCGCCGCGTCGAAAGCGTTAAACGGCGTCTCGATCCAATTTCCGCCGGACAAGGTATAGTCGTAGGCCGTGCCGGTAGAACTGTTTTTGTAATACGCCCCGACAATAAATATCCGGGCGTCCGGCGATAGACACACCGACTTACCGAAAAAGTCGTACGCCGCGCCGTTCGACGGGACAAACTTTGTCTCGACCCATTTCTTTGCCGCCGGAACCGTGACACCCTCGGGACTGCACGAGGACAATACGAATACCCCGATCAAACACTGCATGATCCGTTTCATCGATTTCTCCTTTCTCCTATATTTTGATACTACCCCCGTAATCTAAATATCTATTTTACCGGGACTATCCAGACGGAACCTGCGTTCGGGGCGGCGATATCGTCCACGCTCTCGCCGATCGCCGCAAGCGTCCATCGCCGGATAACGCTACGCTGAAACCGAAGTCGTCGGCGGCGAAGTGTTCCGATGCACAGCGCTTCACATCGTTCCATACCGAGCCGTCCCATTGATAGATCATGACCTACCCGATACTGAACCCGGTCACCATATTCCCGCCGGCCGCAAGCGTATTGCCGTCGTCGGAAAGTGAGACCGCAGAACTGAAACCGTCATCCGCTTTGCCATCGGCGAAAACGATCTCGACAGGCGCGTAGGACGAGCCGTTCCAACGGTACACTCATACACAGCCCTACCCTTCGGCCGCGCCATCCCATGAGTAGATAAAAACGTAGCCCCGGTTCGTATAGGTCCCATGGTCCTCCATAGGTACACCCGCCGCCAGTACATCGCCGTTGCCGGAGAGCGCGATATAGTTGCCGAAATAGTCTTCACCCATGACATCGCTGGGGATCAGTTCCGCGAAGGTTTTGTAGATCGGGACGACAGGCCCGCCGCATCCGGCAATGAAAAGCAGGAACAGAAATACGGAAACCTTGACTAACTTCAGATGGATCCCCTTTATTCTTTTAGATAGTATATGCCCGAAAAATGATAAAGTCAATGCCGCATCTAAAATAAACACATGAAAGCCAATCATTTTCAGCCCTTTCCGCGCGGAAAAATCTGAAAACTTGCCCTGTCACCCGAAGCAGTATATAATATTTCGCTAAATAATAAGAGGGTACATATGGAAATTTACGATAAGGGTCTCCCGTATTACAGCAGCGAACGCGCCGAGATGTTCGAGTTCATACCGTCGGAGTGTAAGAAAATCCTCGATGTCGGGTGCAGTCAGGGGGCGTTCGGCCAAATCCTGAAAGAGCGAAATAAGGCCGAGGTCTGGGGCGCGGAGCTGATGGAAGAGCACGCCAAGGTCGCGAAGACCCGTCTCGATAAGGTGATTGTCGGGGATTTCGAAGCGAACCTAAGCAAACTGCCCGACCGTTATTTCGACTGTGTTATTTTTAATGATTCCCTCGAACACTTGAAGGATCATTATAAAGTCCTCACCGACCTTCAAACCAAGCTCGTCCCCGGCGGTTATGTCGTCGGGTCTCTGCCGAACTTCCGTTTTTACCGGAATATCAAGGACGTCCTGTTTAAGAAAGAATTCAAGTATGTATCGTCCGGGATACTCGATTACACCCATTACCGCTTCTTCACCGAGAAAAGTATCCGGCGCACATTCGCCGAATGCGGCTACGATATTGTTACGCTGAAGGGTATCAACGGCGACGAGAACCGGAAGCTGAAACTGCTGAATTTCATCCTGTTCGGATTCCTGAAAGATATGAAATATGTCCAGTTCGGGATCACCGCGCGGATGAAGTAAAAGTCATCCGCCGCCTGTCCGACGAACCCCGGTGCTTTATTCCGCTCTTGTTTGCGGTTTTTACCCGCAATCGCTATAATAACTCCTAGGTCAAAAGACAGACTTGCCGGGGAAATATCCTGATGTCTATTAAAAAGAACTTCGTATATAACACCGCGTTAACGATTTTCAACACACTTTTTCCTCTTCTCACCTATCCGTATATCACGAGAATACTCGGCCCCGAGAACCTCGGGAAATTCACATTCGCGCAGTCGTTCGCGGCGAATTTCGGAATGTTCGCGATCATCGTGTCGCCCCTTTACGCGATCCGCCTGATCTCGTCGAACCGCGACAATCCGGACGAACTGAACAGGGGCTTTTCCGGTATCCTGCTGATCAATATGATCTCGTCCCTTGTGATGACAATCGTCTTTCTGACATCGTTCCTGTATATGGAAAAGGCGCAGACCGAGCCCGCTCTTTATATCATCATCGCGGTTAGCATCCTGCTCAACGCTTTCTCTATCGACTGGCTATTCCAGGGGCTGGAGAACTATAAATTCATTGCGATCAGGAATTTCATTTTTAAGGCCGTCTTTATCCTGCTGATCTTCGTTTTTATCCGCCAGCCCGAACATTATATCATCTACGCCCTCTTCTGGCTGATCGTTACCTACGGAGCGAATATCATCAATATGATCGCGAGCCGGAAGAAAGCGAAACTGACATTCAGCAATCTGAAACCCTTGTCTCATCTTAAAGAGATCGGCTTCTTCTTCGCGATCAACCTCCTTTCGATAGGCATTCTCAATCTTGATAAGACATTGATGGGTTTTATACTGCCGAAAGAGGAAGCGTATGTGACAATCGGACTCTACGGTGTCGCGGATAAGGTGATCCAGATCGCGCTGTCGGTCACCAACTCGCTCGCGCTCGTGATCCTGCCGCGCGTATCGTACTACTTCTCGAATAACAAAATGGACGAGTTCTACGAGAAGATGGACCTTTCGACTAAGGCTTATCTCATGCTGTCGCTTCCGCTGTTCGCGGGGATAATCCTCACCGCGCCGGAAATAGTGATGCTGATATCCGGTGAGAAGTTCCTCGGCTCAATCCCATTACTCCAAGTACTCTCGGGCGCGATCCTGTTGGTGGGGTTCGCGTACATCTCGTGCCTCCAGATATTGACCGGAATGAAACGTGAGAACCTATACCTGATCACTCTCGGCATCTCTCTGGCAGTGCAGGCCGTGGCGCTCTTTTTCCTGATCCCTGTTTACAAAGGGGTCGGCGCGGCGTTCGGCATGCTGATCGGCTATGGGACACAGGTCATCGTCTCGTTCATTTTCGGGTTTAAGGAATTCCGGCTCTTTTTCTTCAAGGTTTCCAACCTGAAATACTTCCTCGCTGCGGGGCTGATGAGCGCGGCGGTGTATTTCGCCCGTTACATCCCTCTCGATATCCTAATCCTGAAATTCATCCTGCTCGCCGGAATCGGCGTTATCGTCTATTTCTCCGTACTCCTCCTCACCCGCGAAGTCCTGTTGACCGGAATCCTCGATAAGCTCAGGAAAAGGCTCTTTCCCGGGCGGACAGGGGGTGGGGCGTGATAGACGTTTCGATTATCATCGTCAATTATAACACCCGCGCGCTCACCCTCGATTGCCTGAAATCGGTCTACAGGGAAACGAAGCACCTGAAAATCGAAGTGATTGTCATAGATAACGCCTCCTCCGACGGCTCGGCGGACGCGTTCGAGAAGGCATACCCAAAAACGAAGGTGATCCGGAGCGCGGTGAACGTCGGCTTCGGCAACGCGAATAATCTCGGGATAGAGGCATCGTCCGGGAAATACCTGTTCCTGCTGAACTCGGACACATTGCTGAAAAACAACGCGATAAAAATATTTTACGGCTTTATGGAATCGCGCCCGGATGAAAAGATCGGCTGTGCCGGCGCGAAGCTGCTGGATACCGACGAACGGCCCGCGACCTCATACGGCGGCTTCCACTACTTAGGCCGGGAACTGAAAATGCGATGGTCGCACCTATTCGGCGAGCTTCTCCGCGCATGGAAACTGAGGAAGCCGAAGATCGAGCCAGCGCCGGAAAATTCAGCCTCGGTGTACGACGGCTTCGAGCCGTTCGAGGTAGAGACGATTTCCGGGGCTGATATGTTCATCCCGAGGAAAACCGCCGAAGAGACCGGGATGTTCGACAAGGATTTCTTCATGTACTCGGAAGAGGTCGAATGGCAGTACCGGATGGCGAAGGCCGGATGGAAACGGATTGTCATCCCCGGGCCGAAGATCGTCCATCTCGAGGGAAAAAGCTTTACCGAATCGAACCGCCGGAGAATCATGTATAATGTCAGCAAGTTTTTGTTTTTCAAGAAGCATTCCGGCGGGTTCAAGTACCGTCTCTACCGCTTCCTATTTCTTGCGTCGGTCATATTCGAGATGTTTGTCGATCTATTCAGACGGCGATACACCTGCGCCGAAAACCGGGCTTTTTTTACAAAGTGCCGAAAAATGCAATACTTTTAGGATATCCGGATGAATTTTAAAAACGCCGCGGCGTTCTTCCCGGGCATTACATGGGAAATGTGCTACAAGGACGCCGGGATGATTATGGTCTATCTCCGCAAGCTCTACGACACCCATTGCGTCTATGTAAACTACGAGGAAAAGAACCTGCATTTCGAGAGTTTTCGCGGGGTCGAAAATGTCAAGGTGCGGAAACCCGCCGATGGACTTTCGAGACTGTCGCTCGGGATGACGACGAAGAATCTCCGGAATTATATCCGTGACAACGCCGCGTCCATCGACCTGATCGTACTCTATCATGTCCATTCGATCAACTCGGTCATCGCGCGGGAATATAAAAAGATCAACCCCGGCGGCAGGGTCCTCCTCAAACTGGATATGTCCGGCGAGGTCTATTCCCGTTATAGGCTCTGGAACCAACGGAAACTTTTCGATAAAAGCAACCGTTCCCTTAAGGAGCACCTGCTCCATCTGCGGAACTCGTTTTTCCACCTAAAGCATTTCCGCCGCCTGATCGACCTTTCCGATTACATAGTCATCGAAACATCGGCGATGTTCGATACCCTGCAAACAGGCGGCCTGTTCGGGAGAGATGTTTCCGGAAAACTGATCCATATGCCCAACGGCGCGGACGAATTTGGGATCGAAGAGACCGGGATAAAATTGAAAACTTTTCAGGAGAAGGAGAACCTGATCCTGAACATCGGGCGGATCGGCGACCCGAATAAAAACTGCGAAATGCTTGCCGAGGCCGCATCCATGCTCGATCTGCGCGATTGGAAAATCGTTTTTATCGGCGAGGTCTACCCGGAGTTTCAGGGGTACTATGATAAGCTGGTTTTGGACAATCCGGCGCTGAAGGACAAAATCGTCCTGACCGGGGCGATCCGCGACAAGAAAACGCTGTACGAGTACTACAACCGCGCGAAGGTTTTCACGATGACTTCGTACAGGGAGAGTTTTGGGATAGTCTTAGTCGAGGCGCTCCATTTCGGGAACTATATTATCGCGACCGACACCGGGGCCGCGCGCGACGTCACTTCCGGCGGTACGATCGGCCGGATTATCCCGCCCGGGGATACCGACGCGCTCGCCCGTGAACTCGCGAAGGTCATCTCAGGTGAAACCCCGTTCGATGAAAAATTCCGCCGTTCGACGGAACTGTCGCGCGAGAAATTCAACTGGGAAAAAATCGTCCTTAACTCTATGAAAGAGATCGATAAAATCGAAGCGCGGCGGGGTACAAAAGTATGATAACCAAATCGAATACGCACTGCGTGATCGTGCTTTACCGTCCGTCCGCCGACGTCCTCGGCAATATCCGTTCGCACATAGAGCATGTGTCGCGTCTATATATCGTCGATAACACCGAAACACCCGATCCGGAAATCGCCGCGAAGCTGAAAAAACTTCAGGGCGCGGAATACATCCCCGTCGGCGGGAACAAGGGAATTGCGTGGGCGCTCAACAAGGGAGCAAGGCTTGCGATAGAGAATAAGGCTGAATGGCTCCTTACCATGGATCAGGACAGCGTGTTCGAGGGCGATATGTATCGCCGTTTCACCGACACCGCGAACCGTCTGATAGACGAGAGCGTCGCACTTTTCTCGCCTTACCATCACACCACGGGTGATTTGATGTTCAACACAGAGTGGGACGTGATCGATGCCGAGATGACCTCGGGAAATCTTCTCCTGCTCAGCGCCTATCAAAAGACCGAAGGGTTTAATAACGATCTTTTTATCGACTACGTGGATTGGGATTTTTGTCTCCAGCTCCGCGTCCTGGGTTTCCGGCTTTTCCGACTGAATCATGTAATTCTCCTGCATCATCTTGGCGAGGCCGCAAGAAGCAGTGTCCTTGGTGTAAAAGGAATCGCAACTCATCATTCGCCGCTCCGCAGATATTATATTACCCGAAACAGGATGTATGTCTGGAAGCATTACGGTTCCCGTTTCAGGGATCTATATATTCGGGATTCCAAGGCATTCAGAAAAGAATTATTAAAGATCATTTTCTTTGAAAAGGATAAGCTGAAAAAACTGAAGATGGTATTCCGGGGATACCGTGATTTCAAGAAAAACCGCTTCGGTGTTTACGGGGAATAGAGAGTATGAAGAAACCGCTTATTTCCATCGCGATGGCTACCTATAACGGTGAAAAGTATCTTCGGGAGCAGTTGGATTCCCTTCTGGCGCAGGACTATTCGCCGGTTGAGATCATAGTCAGCGACGACGCCTCGAAGGACGGCACGGCCGGTATCCTGAAAGAGTACGCCAAGAAGTGCAATCTCCATTATACGGTAAACCCGGTCAATCTCGGGTTCGTGAAGAACTTCGTCAACGCCATCCAAAAATGCACGGGCGACTTTATTACCTTCTGCGACCAGGATGATATCTGGCAGGTGAACAAACTGACCCGCCTTTTGGAATCTATTGGCGGGGCATCCCTTGTCTGTTCGGACGCCGAACTGATAGACGGCAGCGGAAAAACTATATCCATGTCGATGTTCGATTACACCGACCGGCATGTTCCGTCCCATGAGGAACTTAAGACCTATCTTGTCTGGGGAAATTTTGTCACCGGGTGTACCGCGATGATCCGCCGCGAAATGCTGAAAAGCTCCCTGCCTATTCCCGACGGCGAGAAGGCGCACGACTGGTGGTTCGCGCTCAGGGCGGCCTACGGGAACGGGATCGCGTTCGTCCGAGAGCCGCTTGTCCGTTACCGCCAGCATGCTACGAACACCCTGGGCGCAGGCAGTGAAGTGAAAAAGGGAGTTTTCGGTAAGATCGCGAGATGGTTCGGGGGGCTTTTTCGGGACAGACGGAACAGTTTCGATTACCGCTACGCGGTCACCCAGTCCACACGGCTTCCGTCGGTAATGGAACACCTGCCGCTCTCCGATGAGGATAAACAGGTCTACCTCGACGCGAACCGTTACTACAACCAGTATGCGCGTCATTACTTTCATTTCGGCACTGCCGGTATCGCATGGAAGTACCGGAAATATAACGGGATCAGGAATAGGCTGGTCTGGCTGAAAAGGCTAATAGGTTAGAATGGCTTTCCGAATAATGCTCTAAGGATCGCGTCGCCGATTTCCTTTTTCCCCTTCAGTTTATTGAGGATTCCGCTCGACCACAATAATAGGGCGATTTGCAGATAAAATAAAGGGAAATGCTTTTTTGTAAAAATAAGTTTACTGCGTGTATTATGATATACCGAAAACGGGGAAGGTGCCTTAGATCCCCCGCCAATACTCATCCCGCCTTTATGATACACGATCGACTGCCACTGATACCCTAATGAATACCCGTGCCTTAACGCACGAATCGACCAATCGAATTCCTCGAAAAAGAGAAAGTATTCATCATCGAGAAAACCAACGTCACGGATAAACTCCGTAGTCGCCGCCATCGATGCCCCGGCAACGCTATGAATTCTAATCTCCCAGTCGTACTGCCCCAAATCAGTTTCAAGTCTGTCCCCTTTGAGTCTCCCATTCCAAGGTATATATTTTCCGCCGACCGAAAATACACTTTCCGGCTGTTCATAGCATCTTAGCTTCGTTGCAAAAAGCGCGGTCTTTTTCCCGCCGATCTCCGGACGTTCATGGATATACCCAGCCAGTTTCCCAAGCGCGTCCTTTTCGACCACCGTATCGTTATTAAGACACCATACAAACTCACATTCAGGGTTCCCTATAGCGTACCGGATTCCAAAGTTGTTCCCGCCTGCAAACCCGATATTTTTACCAGTCTGGATGAGGACAAGGGGGTGTTTAATTCTAGTATTTTTATTCGCCTTTCGGATTTCAGTTTCGCGGTCACGTCCGGCATTTTCGGCAGTCAGAGGCGAGTCATACATTATAAAAGGAATAGGTTTCTGAATTGGTGGTTGTGAATACCGTTTCATGAACTGGGAAGAAACTGGGGTGGAAATCTTTCCCTCCGCCCAACCCGCAATCTGCTCGAGCGAACCGTTACAGGAATCATTATCACAGACTATCACCTGAAAATCGGGATAATCCCCGCGATAAAGCGACTCAAGGCATTCGAGGGTGTCCTGCCAGTTCTTATAATTTAATATAATAATCGCGGCAAACGGCATCGCCTACTCCCGAACACTTTTTATTTTTCTGTCCATATCCGCGATGATCTTCCTGTTATCGAAAATCTGATTGAACTTTTCGAGTACCGTCTGGAAATCGACCTTCCCGTCGAGAACGTCCGCACAGCGCGCCGCGAAGCCGCGCGGGTTGTCCGCCGCCGGAATCAAATCGCTCAATCCCGAACCGTAAAGCCCGGCGGTAGTGGAAACGATCTTTTTCCCGAAACGGAGCGCCTCGATAAGCTTAATCTTGATCCCGGCGTTATTGAATATCGGCACCACGACCAGATCGGCGCGGTGAAAATAGGGCTTGATCTCGGGGACGTCGGCGATCACACGGATATTCGGCTTCGCGAGCGAGTGCACCGGCTCGCCCGGCTTCTTCCCGACAATCCAGAATTCGGCGTTGGGCACGGTCTTTTCCAGCACGGGCATCACCCGTTTCGCAAACCATCTCGCCGCGCGGATGTTCGACGATTTATCCATGATGCCGGTGAAGAGAATGACCTTCTTTCCTTTGGTAGACGTCTCCAGTTCCTGAAAAGACTTTTTCTCGGCGGGCGACATCTCGGCGTTCTTCACCGGGATGATCGACGGCACCCAGACCGCTTCCGCTCCGTGCGACGCCTTCGCGATCACCGGAGTCTCGTCAAACGACACGCTGAAGATCAGCTTGAACTCGCGGAACAAGCGGCGTTCGTAACGGTACAGCTTGAACGATTCCCAGAGGTAGTACATCTTCCAGAAAAAGTTCGATGCGTCCTTGAACAGGTTGAAAAAATCGCGGTAATCGATATTATGCGAGAAGAACGCGCGGGGGATTTTGTTCTCATCGAGGACGGGTTTGATCCGGTAATAAATCTCCCCGGAAAACGTGCTTTCTATGAAAACGAAGCCGATCTTTTTATCGAGGATGAACTTTTTCAGGGCGTCGAGCTCGCCCGTGTCGAGACTGTTCCGTCCGCAGTAAAACGGTATCGACGGATGGAGCGCGTTCTTGAAAAACTTCTTGTCCCGGAACCCGAAAGCGCCGTCGAGGCCGTCGGCCTCGGTCTTTAAGAGAACCTTCCCGCCCGTGAAGCTGTCGATCGGCGCCGGGTAGAAGCTGTAGACCTTGTGGCCGAGTTCGCCGAGCATCTTGAGCCGGAAATATATCCCGATAGACGCGCCGTCCTTAGGGGGAAACAGCGGGAAAGGTGAAATACTGAGGATATTCATAAGCATTCCAGATTTTGAAGTGCCATATTATAGAAAGACGCCGCGGATAGAGCAAATTTTAACCGGTTCGCAAACAGTTCAAACCATGGATATAGAATAAATATAAAACAGGGACACTATTACAAACGGCAATTTGACAGAATAGTCTTCAGCTTTTATAATCTCACATAAAGGGAAAGGAGGATGTTATGAAGGTAAAAGGTGTTTTTAGTCTTGGGGGATTTGTTCTATTGATGCTAATTGCTTCGTGCAGTACCGCGCCGGAATCCGCGCCACAAAAGGATGCGACCCCGCCGATACTCACATTGCTTAGCCCTACGAACGGACAATTAGTCGGAGGGGTTTACTCGCTTTTTGGGACAGTAAACGATCCAAATAGCGGGGTATCGGGTGTCTATGTAAAAGTTGGGTCGGGAGCATTCAATCCCGCGAAAATCGATAACGTGCTTTGGAGCACCAACATTACGCTATCCGTTTTCGGTCCGGTCACGAATTCTGTTTATGCCGTCAATACCGACGGAGCATCGTCTCTCACGCAATACGTTGTATTAGAACGAGTCTCTATTCCGGGTATCGCGATCACTTCACCGGGAAACTATCTCTCGACCAAAGACCCGAATTTGACGATTTTCGGTACGGCGGCCATCGATGCGCCTTATTCGATTACCGCCGTGCAAGTCAAGCTCAACGGCGGAACATGGAATACCGCAACAGGAACAGCGCAGTGGAGCAATTCGGTTGTTTTACAGGAAGGGCTGAATTTTGTTTCCGCAAGAGTAATAGGAAGTTCGGGAAAGACAAACACAGTCGATGATTGGCAGATCACGCTTGACTCGACATTGCCCGATGTGTTTATCCAGTTCCCCGCCGAAGGAACTTATACCAACAATCCAAGCGTGACAGTTTCCGGGATCGCGAGCAATCAGGCTCCGTTTACAATCTCCAAGGTGCAGGTTAAGCTCAATCTCGGCGGATGGACTGACGCAGTCGGAACCGCCTCTTGGTCGAAGGCGTTGACCTTAGTCGAAGGAACAAACTCGATTTCAGTCCGGGCAATTTCTACCGCGAATAAAACTAATTCGCTCAACGACTGGAAGGTTTACCTCGACACAACCAAACCTTCGCTTCTGGTCGTGACTCCCCTCGCTGATATCGCTATTGTCAGCAATCATTACAGACTTTCCGGCACCGCGAGCGATCTCACGGGAGTTGAAGGTGTTTATGTATCCGTGAATGCCGGGGCGTTTAAGAAGCTATCCGGTACTACCGGTTGGAACACCAATCTTATTAATATGGTGTGGGAATCGACATATACTATAAAAATCTTCGCGAAGGACGTGTGGGGTTACTACTCGCTGACAAACACTAAAATCATCTACATGAAAAATAAGATACAGGCGGCCACCATTTCCGGAAACTCCGATCATTTCGGAATCGATGCGGCGGTTTCAGCAGACGGGAAAACCGTGTATATAGGAGCAAGAGATTATGGGAGTGGAGATTGGGGAGTAACCTATGTTGAACAACTTGGTGCAGTTTCATGGGCAGAAACAGCTAAGGCTGCGTCTGATTTTTTAACTGATGATCGTTTAGGCTGGGCAGTGGCGATAACACCTGATGGAATTTCAGCTCTTACAGGCTCTTTCGGAGACGATAATCCAGGAAACGATCAGGGATCTGTATATCTTTTCAAATGGAATGGTTCTTCATGGGGTCAGACGAAAATCAGCGCCTCCGATGGAGCGGCGTATGACAATTTCGGATTCAGCGTCGATATTTCGTCGAACGGAAATTCAATTGCCGTCGGGGCAATTTTTGATGATGTCAGCGTAAACGCCGACCAGGGTTCGGTCTATGTTTTTAAGTGGACTTCTTCATGGGTTCAAACTCATCTCATAGCCTCGGACGGCGCCGCGAACGATTTTCTCGGTCATTGCATCGCGATTTCCGGCGACGGAAATACGATCGTATCGGGCGCACGGGGCGACGATATCAGCGGGAAAGCCGATCAGGGTTCTATCAGCATCTTCCGTTATAACGGTTCGGGATGGGATGAAACGAAAAAATACGCCTCGGACGGCGCCGCCGGCGACCAATTCGGTTCGAGCGTAGATATATCCTATGACGGAAATTCGATTATCGTGGGCGCTCCTACCGACGACAGCATCGGCTCCGCCTATGTTTTTAAATATTCCGCAGGTATATGGTCGCAGACATCCAAAATCACTCCTTCCGACGGCGCATCGGGGGATCAGTTCGGATATACCATCGCGATTTCAGCGAATGGAAACGCCGCGATTGTCGGCGCCTATCTCGACGATATCGCCGCGAATGCCGATCAGGGTTCCGCCTATGTGTACGAGTGGAACGGGTCTTCATGGCCTGAAACAAAATATACCGCGCCGGACGGGCTTGCCAACGATCATTTCGGATACTCCGTCGACGTCAATCAAAAAGGCACGATAGCGGTTGTCGGGGCCGTCGACGACGACTTGCCGATTTATACCGACCGGGGTTCTGCGTGGATTTTCAGTATTGACTGATCGAGTGCTTATTACTTTTTAAGCGGGCTTCGGCCCGCTTTTTTATGGGCTCTATGCAATAAATAAAATATTCCCGTGAATTACCTGAAATTACCTGAAATTAGGCTTGACAAAAAGTGGGTTGATTTATACAATAATATTATATCGATGAAATTTAATGAGGTATGCTTGAAAGAACCGGAAAATGGATGGGGGTATTCCCCAAATGACCGCAGGGAAATGCACGAATTCATTCCTTTAGAGTGTAAGCGGCTTCTCGAAGTCGGATGCGGAGAAGGAACGTTCGGCAGGAAGCTCATCGAACAGCGGGGGATTGAAGTCTGGGGAGCGGAGTTATTCGAAGAACCGGCAAAGATTGCGGAAAAGTATTTTCACAAAGTAGTAATCGGCGATTTTGAAAAAACAATTCATGATCTTCCGAAGAAATACTTTGACGCAGTGGTGTTTAATGATGCTTTGGAGCATTTGGTAGATATTTATCAAGTCATTCGCGGTCTTAAAAACATTCTTGCGGATGAAGGACGTGTCATCTGCTCAATTCCGAATTTCAGGTATTATAAAAACATATTTCAGATAATCTTTAAAAAAGACTTTCAATATGCATCGCATGGAATTTTAGATTATACGCATCTTAGATTTTTTACGAAAAAGAGTATATTCAGAACATTTCAGGAATGCGGATATGAGATCGAGAAAATTAAGGGACTCCACGGCCCGAATAAATGGAGTATCTTTAAGTCTATTTTATTTTTTTTCTTAGGCGACATGAAGTATGTTCAATATGGTTGTTCGGCGGTCATTAAAAAATAGCGGATATACTACATATCTTAAGCGGGCTTCGGCCCGCTTTTTTATTTGAGTATTTGGTATATGCTCTTTATAATGATTTGTAATATCACAAAATACTTTTGAAGCAAAAAAACAATATGACAATTATTTCCCCGTCCAAGACGTATATTATCCTTGTCAACTTCAACGGCTGGAAAGACACCGCCGAATGTATCGAGAGTCTGCTGCACCTGCGGAATCGAGATTTCCAGATCGTCGTCGTCGATAACTGCTCGCCCAACTGTTCTACCGACAGACTCGCGGAGTACCTGAGGGGCAAATCGGACTATATTCCCGCGCCGCCCGGGAAGCTGAAGAAATACGTACTTCCCTTCGCGGGAAAACCGGTCCCGTTCGCGGAGTACGGCCTCGCCGAAGCGGAACAGGGCGGAAACCGCGCCGACGAAGCGAAACTTTCGAAGGAGATCGCGGCGGGGAAGTTCGTGGGCTACTGCGGAAAGTACCCGGTGGCAATTATCCAGGCTGGGACTAATTCCGGGTTCACGGCTGGGAATAATACAGGGGCGCGGTACGCGTTCGCGAAGAACGACGCTTCCTATTTCTGGTTCCTCAATAACGATATGATCGCCGATCCCGCATCGCTCGATAAACTCATCGAAACGGCGGGCTCGAAAAACGGCGCGGGCGCAAGGGTGTTGGTCTATCACGACCCCGAGACGATCCAGGCGCTCGGCGGCTCGACCGGTATGTCATGGAAATCGTTCGGGCATCACCTGCACGAGTTCACGCCGGACTGTCCGGAGTATGACGGAGATTTCGAGATTCCGGGCTACATCCACGGCGGATGTATGTTCTTCCCGGCGGCCATGCTCAAAGATATCGGCCTCTTTGACGAGGCGCTCTTTATGTGGGCGGAAGACAGCGACCTTTCCCTGCGGGCCGTGCGCGCGGGGTACAAGCTCGTCTATTCCTCCGGGGCGCGTGTCTGGCACAAAGAAGGCGGGAGCACCGCCGAGGTCAAAACGTTCGAAGTCTTCGGCAGGGATAAGCCCTACCGTTCGGTCTCCCGCGACGTTATCACGGTCTACTACCACCTCCGCAACCATCTCTATCTTACCCATAAGCATTTTCCCGGCAAGACGGTTTTCTATTTTTTCCTGCGTTCGCTCCCGTTCGCGATGAAGAAACTCGTCCTCATCCTTTTTTTCAACGATTTCAAATGGCGCCGAATGAAGCTCGTGTTTCGCGGCTTGTGGGACGGTGTATTCCGCCGGATGGGCAAACGGATCGATCCTTACGAGTACGCACAGTCTCGGAAGAAATAGCGCTCCGTCGGGAAATCCGCGCTTTATTTCAAAAAATTACGCGCCATGTTATAATATCGCCCGAACCGCAAGGAGACGACAGATGCTGCTGAACGATATCCTGAAGAACATAGAAATCTCCGGGGCGATCCCCGTAGGGATCGAGATAGCGAATATCGAGAACGATTCCCGCAAGGTCGATCCCGGGACGCTTTTCATCGCCGCGTCCGGGTATGTCGACGACGCTCACGTGTTCATCCCCGACGCCTACTTACGGGGATGCCGGTATTTCCTGATCGACGCCGCGCGTTATGACGAGTTCGGCGTTTCGTATCCCGAAGGGGTTTTCCTGCCCGCGCGGGATATCCGTCACGCCCTCGCGTTCGCCGCGAAGAACTTTTTCGGCGATCCGACATCCAAGATGAAGCTCGTCGGTATCACTGGCACAAACGGCAAAACGACGACCGCGTTCACGGTCTACTCCTCGCTTATGAAGCTCGGGCATCAGACCGGGCTTGTGGGGACGATCGAGTACCGGATCGGCGGAAGCGTTGTCCCCGCGACCAACACCACGCCGGATATCCTCGCGCTGAACCGGCTTTTCGCCGTCATGGCGGCCGCCGGTGTGGAGTATACCGTGATGGAAGTCTCGTCGCATTCGCTCGCGCTCGGGCGCGTCCTCGGGCTCGAGTTCGACATCATGGCGTTCACCAACCTCACGCAGGACCATCTCGACTTTCACGGCTCGATGGATGCTTACCTCGACGCGAAACTGAAAATCTTCGATATGCTCGAAATCTCGGCGAAGACCGGGAAGGCCGCGATCATCAACCGCGATATGCCGGTTTTCGATAAAATACAGTCCTACGCCGGGACGCGGAAAGGTTTTATCTTCAAGACGCTTTCCCTTCACGACAGTTCCGCCGACTATCACTCCGAAGTGAAGGAACTGACCCCGCGCTTTACCCGTTATCTCATGAACGGCGACCCGTTCGAGATCGGGATGATCGGCGATCCTAATGTTTACAATTTCACGCTCGCGTCCGCGATCCTGATCGAGCTCGGCTTCGCGCCCGTGGTATTCAAACCGTTACTGAAAGATATCCATACGCGCGGCCGGATGGAACGCGTGCATACGTCGGGCGATTTCGACGTGTTCATCGATTACGCGCATTCCCCCGACGGCTTAATCAACCTGCTCCAGACGATGCGCAAAGTCGTACCGTCGGGCGGAAGGGTGATCACCCTTTTCGGCGCGGGCGGCGACCGTGACCGTACGAAGCGTCCGTTGATGGGCAAAGCTGCGTCGGAGTACTCGGACATCGTGATCGTGACATCGGACAACCCCCGCACCGAAGACCCGGATATGATTATCCGGGACATCCTGCCGGGAGTAGAAGGCCGCGCGAAAGAGTACACGGTCGAACCGGACAGGCTTACCGCCATCCGTAAGGCTATCGACCTCGCCCGCCCGAAGGATGTGATCGTGGTCGCCGGGAAGGGCCATGAGGATTACCAGATCGTCGGAAAGATCAAACATCATTTCAGCGACCGTGAGGAAGTAGAAACATACCTGAAGGACAAAGGTCTTTCTTAGAGGAAATATGATCGATGGAAAACGAGTTTTAGGGATTATCCCGGCGCGTGGCGGAAGCAAGGGCCTCCCCGGGAAAAACATCCTGCCGATAGCGGGAAAGCCGCTTGTCATATGGACTATCGAGTGCGCGAAGAAAAGCGTCTTTCTCGATACCCTGATCGTATCTACGGAGAACGAACGGATCGGCGGTATTGCCGAAAAAGCCGGCGCGGGTGTGCCGTTCGCGCGCCCTGCCGAGCTCGCCACGGACAGCGCCCGCACAGTCGACGTCATTCTGCACGCGCTCGACTGGTTCTCCGACAGGGGACATCGTTACGACATCGTGGTCTGTCTCCAGCCGACTTCGCCCTTGCGCGCCCCGTCGGATATCGATAACGCGCTCCGGCAGATGTCCGAGACCTCGGCGAAGGCCGTCGTGTCGGTTTGCGAAAACGATCACCCGGCTCAATGGATCAACTCTCTCCCGCAGGATAAATGTATGAAGGACTTTCTCGCCCCGGAAGTGATTAACACACCCCGTCAGAAGTTCCCTTTATTTTACCGTCTGAACGGCGCGGTCAGCATGGCGGAAACCGAATACCTTCGGCGGCTCGAGAGTTTTATCGGCGACGAGACCTATGCGTATATCATGCCGCGCGAGCGCTCGATCGATATCGACACCGAACTCGATTTCAGGATCGCGGAGTATCTGCTCAATGAGCTGAAATAATAACTGTAACTCTCATTATTCACAAATTAGTTTTTTCGGACGGTTTTATTCTTAGTTTGATTTCTTTTTGCTGTCCAACAAGTGCTAAAATTTGTTTCTTTGCTTAACTCATACACATCTTCGCCAAGTAGCGTCATGGTTTTTTGAAGATTTTCTTTTGAAACATGCTTTCCTGTTTTATTATTATTATACCATCCGAAGTGATAGTTTTTATCTTCTGAAAGAGAAATCAGAAAGAGTTTTATCGATTCATTTGAATCCACCCTAATTGTATCTTCAACCTTCCTAGGAAAATGCTTTCCAAGTTCAAGAATGAATTTAAACGGGCTGAAGCGGTTTTCAGGATCCGGTTTTAATCCGAGTATATTACATAAAGCATAATACTTATCCATTTCTATTTTTTCATTGAAACTCAAATCTTCTGAAAGTTCATAGATGATAGTTAGATTTTTTCTTAAAAAACTAATTGCCAGTCGATAGGGTAGTTTTTTAATGATGAAGAGAATTCCGACTTCTATTTTTCTCATGCTAAATTTGAAACAACAGGCATCTATACACTTAACTTTCATGTTTTTATATAAAGGAAGAATGCTATATAGAATCATAAACACCCCATAAATATTTTACATTCTATCATCCGGATCTATTATTGTCAATCCGTTATAAAATCTTTTTTCTTTCTGCTTATCATTATGTTTGAATTCAATAAAAAAATACTTATACAGAGAAATACCTTGCATAAGATTAAAAAAGTATATAACTAATTCCGTAAAAATCGACCCGCCGCTTGTGATTACCAAGAGCGAGATAAAAGACTTTCTCGACGTGTTCGGTGAAGTATTGGCTGAAATATAAAACTTCGTTTCAGGAAAGTCCGAAGAGAGTCTTGAGTTCATCCCAAAGGGCGCGGTAGGCTGCTGCGGCTTTCGACTTAGGCCTCGCGGCAGTTATCGGCCTTCCGTACAAACCCATCTTCTCGATCTCCGACGAGTACGGAATAGACACAGCGCATACCCTTTTCAGTTCGCCGCTTAATCTTTCCATCGTCTCACGGTGGAGCCTTTTCCGCTTTTCGGCCATCGAGAAGAACACGGCGATATGCTTTTTATCGAGGTCTTTCTGCTCGAAGAAATCCCTGATCTGTCCGAGTGTCCGTTCAGAAAGAGTGGTCGGTATGACAGGAACGATCAGGTGATCGGCGGCATGAAATATGTTTTCGGACAGCAGGCTGATCCCTGGGGGACAATCGAGGAAGACACGCGAATAATCCTTTTTCACCTCGTCGAGAATATCCCTGAGACGGGTTTTCGATTTCTTCGTTTCTTCCAGCAGGATATCCAGATTGCGCATCGCGAGATCGGAAGGAATAATGCTCAAGTTTTCGAATGCCGTGTGTTTGACAAGTTCGCCGATATCCGTTTTACCGGAGACGACTTTTCTGACACTGGATTCTATCCCCTGAGCCTGGCGGAAATAAAATGTGGCCGCGCCCTGCGGATCGAGATCCCAAAGCAAGGTTTTTTCACCTTCCGACGACGAGAGGTAGGCGAGATTGACGGCGGCGGCCGTTTTCCCTACTCCGCCTTTAATATTATAAAGGCCGAAAACCCTCATCAGGCATTTTCCTTCGCGGGTTTCTCTTTGGGGGTTTTAGCCTTTTTCGAGACATCGGCTTCCTTTACCGTTTGGGATGCGCTTGCCTTAAGGATTTTTTTCGCGGCTTTTTCTTCAGCTTTTTTATGCCTATTGTCCTTTTTCACCGCTTCTTTTGCTTCCTTTGTCATTTTTTCCATCTCTTTATACTTTTTGTCAAGCGCATTCTTGGTTTCGATCATCCGGTTTTTTTCAGCCAGAAATTGCTCCTGTAGCTTTACCAGTTCCCTCAGCCCCGAGTTAAAATCGCCTTTCTGCGGGAAATCGATCCCATCCAGGCGTTCGTTAATGTATCCGGAATACTCGATCAGCTTCATAGTCTTTTTCGCGCTCATAATTTCCTCCTCAGGAATTCGCATTGTCAATATTTTCAATCGCGACAGTTAAGCGGATATTATTATTCGGTTAAGATTTATGCACTTTTTTTACGGCGGAGATTTTTAGAAGAACCGGGGGGCGTAAATAACGTAAAACACAAAACATTTCGGCGGTATTTATTGACAAAACACCGGAAAAGCGTTATCATATACTTCCTGAATTTATCGAATACGGAAAAGGGCTCGTCCCTGACAAGAAGGAGAAAACAACATGTACGCGATCCTCAATATCGGCGGAAAAAGCTATAAAATATCCAAGGACTCCGAGATTTTAGTCGACCTCCGTGAAGCGAAAGAGGGCGAGAAGCTCAGTTTCAATACCGTGACGCTCTTCCGTGACGAAAAAGAGATCATCGTCGGCACTCCTTATGTCGATAAAATCAAGGTTGACGCTAAAGTGGTCGATCCGCTGGTAAAAGGCGAAAAACAGACGGTCTTTAAATACAAGTCGAAAACGAATTACCGTGTGAAGACCGGTCACAGGCAGAAATTCACGTTGATAAAGATCACCGATATCAAGGCCGCCAAGGCGACAGCCGCCGCGGAATAAAGGTGATCGATATCCGTTTGGAAATAAGAAGAGAATGCCTTTACGTGAGAGCGCAAGGGCATTCTCTTTTTGACAAAAAAGGGCAGGATTTAGTCTGCTGTGCGGTATCTACTCTCGTCGATAGCTGGTTTCTTTCGAGCGACAAGCTGGGCGGAGGAAAATGCGAAGCGTCAAGGAAGGACGGATTTTTCGAGGCGGAAGTATCCCGTACTGAAAAAAACGATCTTTTGTTCCGGTCGCTCGCAGTCAGTCTGATACCGTTTAGCGAACAGTATCCGTCCCATA
Source organism: Spirochaetes bacterium GWF1_51_8 (assembly GCA_001829415.1). Lineage (GTDB taxonomy): Bacteria > Spirochaetota > Brevinematia > Brevinematales > GWF1-51-8 > GWF1-51-8. The sequence goes on along the minus strand of MIBE01000070.1, from coordinate 114,965 downwards.
TAAAACTCTGCATGGAGGAAAAGAATGGCTCATAAAAAAGCAGGCGGTTCGGCTCGTAACGGGCGCGACAGCCACGCTCAGCGTTTAGGTGTAAAGGTTTTCGGCGGTGAGAAAGTGGTCGGCGGAAACATTATCGTGCGCCAGTGCGGGACGAAATTTCATCCCGGCGTAGGCGTCGGTCTCGGTAAGGACTACACCATTTTCGCCATGAAGGACGGCGCGGTTAAGTTTACCGAGAGAAAAGGCAGAACTTACGTCAACGTAATCGATTTGGCGTAGGCGGCCGGATATGACCCAAGAAAAATTAAATCATTACGAGCAGAAACTCCTCGCTCTGCAGGAAGAGATATTATCGAACATTATCGGGGAAACCTCCGATGAAGAAAACCCGTTCCAGGTAGACGGCGACCTCGCCGATAAAGCCGAAGCGTTCAGTTCCGTCGCGATCAGCGAGGGATTGAGCACCACCCAGAAAGAAACCCTCGAACTGATCCGGAAGGCTCTCCAGAGGATCAAGAACGGCAATTACGGCAAATGTATGGCCTGCGGTGCCGATATCGAATCCGACCGCCTCGAGGCGATCCCTTACGCCGAAACCTGCAAGAAGCATATGTCCGAAGGCAGATTCAAGTAGGTCAAATCACGGATTTGTGAATAATCGAATGAAATAAAAAAAGCGTCCCGGTTTGCGGGACGCTTTTTTATGGATATGGTTTATTCGCCGATTGTCTTGAAGTTTTCTACAGCCCCGTTGATCAGTTCGAGCCCGGCCGCGTCGTCCTGGAACTTCACCATCGCGGCGCCGACTGTCTCACCCAATTCTCTTCCGGCATTGGAAAACTCTTCCACCTTATCGCCGAGAGCGTCGAGAATCTTGTCTTCCTGATCCTGATTGAGACCGTACTTCACCGAGATGTCCTTACCCTGCGAGATATAACCCTTGATCTCATCGGTAACATTGTTCAGGATGGTCGCGACATCTGCTGCGGCGGCGGCGGATTCCATTTTAACCTTTGCGTCCTTAGCGGCGACAATGCACTTCTCAAGAAGCGCTTTGTTCTCGGCAATCGCCTTGTCGATATTCACGGCACCGCAGGATGCCAACACACCCATCATTACTACCCCGGCAACGATTGAAAACCAATTCCTCTTCATAGATGAACCTCCTCTGGAAATACCAGTTTTTTATATTTTAAAGAACAAGACTCAAAATGTAAAATCCGCAAGATATATTCTTGAATCATCGCTCTTCGCTCAGTAGATTTCCCCGAAACTCACTTTCACTTTCGAGAGTGTAGTCCCGTCGATTACGATATTCCCGAGGTTCGTCCTCGAATGTTCCGTGCCCTCGAAGATGTACGGTTTCGCGATGAACGTCCCTGCCTGACCCGGCGGGACAGCGAAATACAGATCGACCGGTTTCTTCTCGAGGTTTTTGCCGAGGATGTACATCACCAGCGCGTGCTCGGACGAATGGAAACCGTTCTTCCAAGCGTTGCACTTCATATCGCTCTCAACCGGGATATCCGCCTTTTTAACCCCGAAATAGTTTATCCCGGAATAGACTTCGCCGCACGGGTAGTCCTTGTCCACGAACTTCATCCAGTTCGTGAGGGTCTTGCCGAGAAGCGGGATATAACGGTAATCGATGAGGTTCGCGGCCGCGGCCAACTGGTCGCATTCCGCGTAGATCCACCAGCTCCTTCCGCCCTGCGACGCCTTGTCGTAGTCCGTCATTTTGTCCGCCCACATACCCTTAGACTCCTGGAACGCGAGCGATATCCAGTAAAACATATTGTCGAAAAGGAAGCCTTTGAACGGATGCCCGTCGAGCCGTTTATCGGCCTGCAGGATCATCCAGTAGGTCTTCAGAGTGTGCCCGAAATCGGTATGGGCGCTATTGAATACGCCCTTATTCTTGTGCATCCCCCAGAAAACCCCGCCGCTCCAGAACTCGCGCACTATTGTCCCGCAGATCGTCCCGATACCGTCGAGGAACTTCTTCCTGTCCGCGGGGTCGGTCAGAACCGGCTGGGCAAGCAGCATAAACGCATTCACCTGATCGAGCTGGGCTGTCAGTTCCCATCCGCCGTCATTACCGAGATCGATCTCGGATATCATCTTATCGTCGAGCGCGTCCTTGACACGCTGATTCTCGCCGTCCCAGTACTTCGCGGGATCGAAGATCAGGCCGAACGATTCGAGGACTGCCTTCTCCGCCAACGGGTCGCGGGTCACGAAGAAGTATGCCGACGGCCCCTGCGCGGCGTACGCCAGATCCTGCGCGGTCTTCGGCAGTCCCGGAATGGGATTCCCCTTCGCGTCCAGCCTCGCGTACCATCCGCCGTACTTTTTATCATACGCCTTTTCGATCAGCCAGTCCAGTCCGTCCTTCGCGAGCTGTAGAAGCGACGCGTCGCCGGTCATCAGGAAGCCCAACGAGTACAGGAAGACCTGCCTGCCGAGCATCCGGGGGTAACGATCGCCCTTGGAGGGGATCGGCTGCCCGTCCATCTGCCTGAATGTCGGGAAGTTGCCCTGCGGAACGCCCTTCGCGCCGTCCATCGTCCAGTAAGGCAGGAGATCGTTCTTAAAATGGACGAGCCAAGTATCGCCCATGAGGATCGCCGGGACAGGCATATCCGGCGGAATATGATGCCCGTATTCCGTATCGGCGGGCGGCTTGATTAAAAAGTTTTCGGATGCGTGATTGGATGTGCATGAGACCGCGAGAAAGAGAACAGAAAATAAAAACGCCGGCTTAACGTATTTCATCTTTCCCTCTATAAAAATTTGTTTTCAGTAAATATAGAACCGCTATGGATAATCAGTTGTCCGTGCTTTCTAAACTTATTCTTATATTTTTTACTGAGATTTTGACCTTTTGTCCCGGATGGAACAGTTGCGCCGACTATCCGCCCAAATTTATTATTGTTTTGTATCTTAGAAGCAAAATAAAGGATCGTTTGTTCTATTTGGTTGTATGCCTCGTCAAGGCCATGCTTCCCCTTTAATTCAATAAAATATAAATCCTCGGTTTTACACCGGACAAAGAGATAATCGCACTTTTTTTTTGATTCTTCAGGAATCACACAACCGTCAATCTTAATCCTGCAGAACCTTTCCGATTTATCTTTTATCTCTATTCGATATGTCTTACCCTTCTCCGTGGCAGAAGTATTTGAATCATAGCATTCGTCGCCTTTGTCGAAAAGCGCTTTATATTTATCACAGCACACTATTTATCTCCGAATTCGATATCGAGCAGTTTATTGAATTGCTCGCCGATGACATCGGAGACTTTATCTATTTCTTCAGCATTGATAATCCGGTTATCGTTATCCATGAGTGAACGGATACTGCTTTCGCCCTTCATTACTTCTTCGGGATTTCGGAAATAATATACTCCGACATCCTCGAAGGATACCCACCTATCCGACGGGATAATTTTCTCAATTTTTTCTTTTAAATCAAGACGTTTTTTAAAGGTATTATCCGCTTGGATCAAGTTATTTAACGCAGTCAGAATATAAGGACTATGAGTGGTAATTATCATTTTATTATTCTTCCTTATTTTATGGAACAATACCAGTAGTTCGAGTAATTCTTTTTGTGTCGATGGATAGATATGGGCTTCGGGTTCTTCAAAAAAAATAAATGTATCAAGAAAGACTCCGCCATTTTCGATTATACCTATTAAAACTACCAGCGCAGGAATTAATTCTTGCTGTCCCGACGATATTTGCAACAAGTCTAAGTACTCACGTTTGCTGACATAAAAACGTTCCTCACCATTAATAATTTTATATTCACCCTTTAGTAACTTAAAAACACGCTGTAGGTATTCTTCAGTCTTTTTATTAAAGGCACCTTTTGAATTAGAAAACAGCATATTCCGATTCTCTTCATAATCTTTTGCAAACATCTTGATAAAATGATCTATATTTATTCTTGGTTCTGATAGTATAGTCATTGCAATATTAGAAATTAATAAAATACTACTTCGGCCGGCAGGAATATAGCCCGGTATTAACATTCCAAATAACTTTTTTACTTCTGAATTTCTTGCACTATTATGCGTTTTTTCATTCTTTGGGTATTTACTTATTATTTCTTTAAGTTTTAAATCTAAATGCTGTGAAAAGGTGATCGTATTTGTTTTTTTTATATCTACTTTAAAAAATCTATTATTATCAATATAATAAGTAATGTTCGCTGGTATATTTTCTAGTTTTGTAATATAACTAATAGATCGTCCTATTCTTTCCTTGATACTATCTTGTAATCTGGATAAAGGGATTAATCCTTCGAGTAAATCGAACACTGGTATAATGATTGATTCCCTAAAACAAAAAATTAACTTTGCTAAATAAGATTTCCCAACCCCGCTTTCACCAATAAAAATGTTGATGGGCTTTAGTGTGAGATCGACATTTTTCAGAGGGCCGAAATTCTCGACAACAATCCTTTCCTGATCCCGCCCGCTTTCCGCAAGCTCCGTCTGTTTTTTCACTTTCGCCATACGCACCTTATAAAAAATCTATTTCTTCAGCACGCCTTCGGTGTCGAGGGCGATCATCAGTTCCTCGTTCGTCGGGACCATCAGCACATGCGTCTTCATTCCGAACGGGCTGAGGTCGGTGATCGCGCCCTTCGCGTCGCGGTTGACCTGATTGTCGAGCACGATCCCGAAGTTTTCGAGGCCGGAGACGCATCTCTCGCGGATATTCCAGTCGTTCTCGCCGATCCCGGCGGTGAATATGATCGCGTCTACCGTGCCGAGTTCGACCATGTACGCCCCGATATACTTGCGGATACTCTTCACGAGGACGTCGCGCGTGACTGCGGCGCGTTCGTTGCCCTTCAGCTCTTCCTGCCAGATCGTCCGGAGATCGTTCGAGATGCCGGATAGGCCGAGGAGGCCGCTCTTTTTATTGAGGATATCGTCGACCTGTTTTGCGTCGAGGTTTTCTTTCTTCATGAGGTAAAACACGATAGCGGGATCGATCGAGCCGGAACGCGTGCCCATCACCACGCCCTCGAGCGGAGTATAGCCCATCGAGGTATCGACCGAGCGGCCGTTCTTGACCGCCGCGATGCTGGAACCGTTACCCAGATGGCAGGTGATGCAGTTGAATTCGTCGAGCTTCTTATCTAAAAACTCCGCGGCCTTCATAGTCACATACCTGTGCGATGTGCCGTGGAAGCCGTAACGGCGGATACCGTACTTTTCGTAGAACTCGTAGGGGATGGCGTAAAGGTAGGAACTCTTGGGCATCGTCTGGTGGAACGCCGTATCGAACACCGCGACCTGCGGGGTGTCCGGCAGGACTTCCCGGCAGGCGAGGATACCCTGGAGGTTCGGGGGATTGTGGAGAGGCGCTATTTCACAGCACTTCTCGATTGCCTTGATGACTTTCTCCTCGATACGGACGGACGCCGAGAACTCTTCCGCGCCGTGTACCACACGGTGCCCGATCGCGTCGATCTCGTCGAGCGACTTGATGAACGCGTTAGCCGGGTCTTTGAGGTTATCCAGAACGTAGGTTAATGCTTGTGTGTGGTTTTTTGCGTCGATAGCGGACTTGATCTTGCGGTCGTCGCGTGTGGAAAAACTGAATTCGGCGTCGGCGCCGATCCTTTCGACTATGCCCTTCGTGATCGACTGATGGGTAATCGTGTCGATCAACTGGTATTTAAGCGATGAACTTCCCGCATTGATAACGAGGACTTTCATAGAACACTCCTTTGTTTTTTCCCCGATACCGCACCGCCGTTTAACTGATCTTTCCCCCGCTCTCCATTTCCTTATCCGGCGTCAGTAACGACAGCACCGAACGGTCACCGTTGGACGCGGCGAGGAGCATCCCTTCGGACTTCTCTCCCATCAGCGTCGCCGATTCGAGATTGTTGATAATAATGATCTTTTTCCCGACAAGGTTCGAGGCATCGTAGAATTCCTTGATCCCCGCGAGGATTTGCTTCTCGATATCGCCTACTTTCACTTTCAGCTTGATGAGCTTTTTCGACTTCTCGAGAGGCTCCGCGCTCACAATTTCCGCCACCCGGATATCGAATTTCTTGAACTCGTCGATATTGACCAAAGGGGCCGTTTCTTTCTTTTCGGTTTCTTCCATTTTCGTCCCGCCTTGTTTCGCCTGCGCGGATTTTTGATGTAGCTTGTCGATCTCGCGCTGGATGACATCGTCGTCGTACTTCACAAAAAGGATCTCGAGTTTACCGAGCTTCCTTCCCGCCTCGACAGTCTTGCCGGTGCAGGTATCCCAACGTTCGTCGGTCAGCTTGCCGGGCTCGCCGAGCATCGCCCAGAGCTTTTCCGCCGAGAACGGCAGGATCGGGTACATCGCGACAGCCAGCCCGCGCAGGATGTTCGCGCAGACATTCATCACAGCCCCGAGCCGCGCCGGGTCGCTCTTCTTCAGTTCCCACGGTTTCGTTTCGTCGAAGTACTTGTTCCCGACACGCGCGATATCCATCAGGACTCTCGCCGCGTCCCGGACTTTGTAGTTGGCAAACAGCCCTGTGATTTCTTTAATATGTTTGTAAACTTTATTGATTGCTTCTTTATCTCCGGCCGAGTATTCCCCGCCGGGTACTGTCCCGTCCAGATGGTTCTGGATAAAGGTCAGCGAACGGTTCGCGAAGTTGCCGAGGATGTTCGCGAGTTCCTCGTTATTGCGTTCTTGGAACGACTTCCATGAGAAGTCCGCGTCCTTCGACTCCGGCGCGTTCGCGGCCAGGTAGTAACGGAGCGGGTCGGGCGGGAAGCACTCGAGGTACTCGTTGATCCAGATCGCCCAGTTCAGCGACGTCGATATCTTATCGCCCTCGAGAGTCAGGTATTCGTTCGCGGGGATGTCGTAGGGGAGAAGATAAGGGTCGTTCTGCCCCATCAGCACCGCGGGCCAGATAACGGCGTGGAACGGGATATTGTCCTTGCCGATAAAATGGACGAGCTTGGCGTCCTTGTCATACCAGTAGTCCTTCCATTTGTCGGGCTTGCCCGAACGCTCCGCCCATTCGACGGTCGAGGAGATGTACCCTATCGGCGCGTCGAACCAGACATAGAGGACTTTTCCCTTGCCCTCGGGTAACGGCACCGGGACGCCCCAGTCCAGATCGCGGGTGATCGACCTCTCGTGAAGGCCCTCTTTCCGAATCCAACCGAGGATGAACTTCCGGACATTGTCCTTCCAGTGCTTGTTGCCTTCGATCCATTCGATCAGCTTATTCTCGAAGTCCTGGAGCTTGAGATACCAGTGTGTCGTATTTTTAACTATAGGGATTGCATTCGATAGTACGCTTTTTGGGTTTATTAATTCGAGGGAGTTCAGAAGCGAGCCGCATTTATCGCATTGATCGCCCCGCGCGCGTTCGTATGCGCACTTAGGGCAAGTCCCTTCTACATAACGGTCGGGCAGAAAACGCCCGGCAACCTCGTCGTAGAATTGCTGTTCCTCTTTGAGCATGATATGACCGTTCCGGTAAAGATCGGTGAAAAACTTGCTGGAGATTTCATAATGCTTGAGACGCGCGGTGCCTGAGTAGTTATCGAACGAAATTCCGAACTGAGCAAAACTGTCGCGAGTAATCTTATGGTATCGGTCGACGATCTCGCGGGGAGTTACGCCTTCCTTCTCGGCCCTGATCGTTATCGGAACTCCGTGTTCGTCAGTGCCGGAAATAAAAATGACGTCGTCGCCGTTCATTCTCCTGAAACGCACGAAAACGTCGGCGGGCAAATACGCCCCCGCCATATGTCCCAAGTGGATAGGTCCATTTGCATAGATTAGCGCGGAGGTGACCAGATACTTAGCCATAAATACTCCTAAATACCCGAAAAGTTAGACCAGTTTTTCCTTCACAAAACGCATCACGTCGGACATGGTGATGATTCCGCAAATCTTGTCCTTTTCATTGAGGATCGGGAGACTGCGGACACCTTTGTCCACCATCAGGTTGAGGACGTCGCGAACCGAAACTTCCTGATATACGAAATAAGGCTTCTGCCCTTCGATCAGGCTTCCGACCGGGAGGTTCTTCGCCTTTTCGGTCGAAAGGAACGCCGTCTTCACGATATCGAGTGAGGAGAGAACTCCCATCGGTTTCCCGCTTTCTTCGTTATCGACTACAATGACACTGTGAATTTTGAGTCTGAGCATCTTATCCGCCGCCTTGAACAAAGGGGTGTCCTTCGAAACCATCTGCGGTTTAGGATGCGCGATATTCATCACATTAACATCATCCATTTCATTAGGCATATTCCGCTCCTTTAATCAGTTTATTCTTGATGTGAGATTCGGGAAAAAACCCAAACCAACAACAGGGCGCCGGCGAAGGTCGCGATAAAGTTCACATTCAGCGGAGGATTGGAAATTAACCATTTGAAAACCGGTTCCAACATCCCTAAGAAAAATCCCCCCAATACGCTTCCGATGACGCCGATTATGATACCGCCGGCCAGGTGACCGATCATCGGCTTCTTCAATACCTTCACATAATAGATACCGCATAACGCGCCCACTGCCACCATAATCAGTATTCCAAGTATCTGCCAAGCCATTCTACCTCCCGTCGTTCCGCATTATTCGTCGTTTATATCGCACGGATAAAAGGTAATCCGTAGTAAGTATTCTCCACAACAATATCTTCATACCCCACAGTCTTTAACAGCCCGATAACGTTATCCGCCGTCGGCTCACCGTTCACGACATGCGTCTCGATGAGAAGCAACGGGTGGAACTTCACTAACGACGCCTTCGCGCCTTTCAGCGCGGGAAGCTCGCTACCCTCGATATCGATCTTGATCAGGTTCAGCCTGTCGAGCCCGATCTCCGCGGCGGCTTCGTCCAACGACACCACCGGCACACGCGCGACAACATACCGCTCCTGATCGCGTTCGACATAGTCGGTCTTCTGGAACGACGAGGTATAGCCCCCGCCGGAGTAAAACTCAAGGAAGCCCGTCTGGTCGAATACGCCCTTCTCGATCGCTAACGTGTTGGTCACACCGTTCAGCTCGAGATTCTTTTTTAATATTTCGTAGTTCTTGGGATCGGCTTCGAACACGAACACCTTACCCGATGGGCCGACCTTCTTCGAGAGATAGACCGACACGAGGCCGTAATGCCCGCCCCAGTCCATCACCGACCATCCCTCTTCCACAGGGCAATCCAGCAGGTTCGTGATGATCGCCTCGGGATCGAAATCGGCGATACTTTTTACCTCTATTCCGTCACGGAACACCGCCGTGAAGACTCCCTTTTCGTAACGGTAAGTCTTCAGGGCTTTGCCGTAGAACCTGCGGTAGCCGAACGCGGACAGCTTTCGCTTAAAATCCCCGTCCGGCATTACTTTATGTATCCATTTAGCAAATCTTTTTACAATGCCCATCAGTTCCCTTCCGTCTCCGCTGAGGCGGGTCTCGCTTCGCTGATAAACTTTTTTATGCCTTTCGTCATATCGAGTACGCACTGGTAGCCGAACGCGATATAGACGGCAATGAACAGGAACATCTGGATATACATCACTTCTTGGAACGACATCGTGCGCGGATCGACTTCGAAGTTCACGAACGCGATCATCACGAGCGTGAACAGCACTGTCGACACCATCGTATAGAGGAACCACACCTTCTCTTTGATCGCCATATAGACCATGCCGATCGCCGCGAAGATCATATTGATCCAGTGGAATTGTTTGACTATCAGTTCCAGCACCGCCATCACCTGCCCGCCGAAGTTCGCGACATTACTTCCGCCGAGACCGTACTGCTTGCGGAGCATGTGGTTGAAGAGAATATCGAGGGTCTGCGTGTCGCCCCAGCTTAACGGTTTCGGTTCGGGTAACGGCGCGACTGCCATGGCGCGGATCACGAGATATGCGTAGATCGACATCCCGAACAGGAAGAGCCAAAAGCTCTGCATGAATATCTCGAGAAATCTGTCGACCCAGTTTTCCTCGCCCTTATACGCTTTCTTGGCATAAAGGACGTATAATGTCAGGAACACCGGTATGATCAAAATCGAGAACACAATCCAGAAGGTATCAGGAGCATCCGAGATTTTCGGGATCAGCCTCGACGTATATGCGAGTTTCAGGAAGAGGAACGCCGCGATACCCATCACAATGACAAGCATCACGATCACTCCGACTCTTTTCTTTAGTTGATTGATGAAATCGCGCGGGCGTTCGGACACAAGGATCAGCATCGTGATTACCACAAGCACAATCGCCCATGTCACGATGTACCACAACGGCAGTTGATGGTCTGTCAGCGACAGGCCCATCACGAACGCGAGCAGTAACGTGCCCCGTTCGGCGAAATGAAGTGTCTTCTCTTTGCGGAAATAGACCATTTCCTCATACCATTGGATCATGACAAACAACAGCGCGGAAACAAGCGCCGTATTGAGCGCGTACACTTCCCCGATCACCGCCTGCGACCATAATGTGGCCGAGAACGCGAACAGGATCGATCCCGCGATGGCCGGGATATGCACCGAGAGCGATAGTTCCTTCCTGTCGCGGTTCAGACCCAGGAGTTTGACAAGGAATAAGTAAAGGAAAAACACCGATACCGCGGCGGAGATCGCCGAGAAAAGGTTCACCCGATAAGCGATATCCCCGAAGGGCAGGAAGGTGAACAATTTCCCGATAACCCCGTAGATCGGGTATCCGGGCGGATGACACGCCCCCATATCATATACGGCGGTGGTCAATTCCCCGGAGTCGCCGGCGCAGACCGACGGCGAAAGGGTCTGTATGTATCCGATTGAGGTAATAATTAAAAGCATAAACGCGATGGCGTAGTCGAACCAGCGGAAATGATAGGGTTCGTATCCTCGGGGATATAACGAATCGAAGAGCTTCTCGTCCTTTTTATCCTCGAGCCGGTAAACATTCGTCCCGGCGGCGATATCGTGCAATGTGCGTTTATCTTTCGATAAGAAAAGCCCGAGAAAACCGAACCATCCGGTAAGAGTTCTCATGGCGGCGCGGATAAGAACGGAAAGGAGTTTTGGTCTCCCGTTCGTGTCTTTATCGGCCACATATATCCCGGCAAGCATCTTGCCGATTGTAGCCTGATACGCGGAGCTTTCCATTATTGCAAAGTATGCAATCGCAATCAACAAATAGACTAAAACGTAAAGAACCGAACCGCCGGAAGCTGTATTTGTTTGTATACCGAAGCTGAAGCTGCCGGTAAAAATACCGTTCACTAACGGGCTGAAGAAGAAAAGAATAATCCCGTCGATTGTCGCAGCCAGAAAACGGGCAAACAACCCCGCTTTCCGGAGTTCGCCCTGTCCCTGCGGAGGTATCAGACTAGCCATACGTTTCACTCCTTGGTTATTCAATACAAGGGGCATGCTCTGCCCAATTCATCAAATACAAATAGCGCTATGTATCACAAAAACTTATTCGAAATCCGCAATCGAGATATCGAGAATCTTGTACTTTTTCATCTGCCCGTTGAACTCGAAGTCCACTTCCTTCCCGACCTTCTTGTCGATCAGGGCTTTTCCGAACGGGGAATGATAGGAAATGATATTCTTCTCGAATTCGACTTCCCATTGTCCGAGTATCTGGTACTCTTCCGTCGCGCCGTCCTGATTCTGAAGTTTCACATGCGTGCCGACATCCACCTTGGTGGTGTCGATCTTGTCCTTCTCGATCAGTTTCGCCTGTCCGAGTTCCGCTTCGAGCTTGGAAGCCGCGGCCTTCAACTGATCCTGCTTCTCGAGAGCGGCCTTGTATTCGGCGTTTTCACGAAGGTCGCCCTTTTCCATCGCTTCGCCGATAGCGGCGCTGTTCTGGGGTATCTCCTCGTTCATAATCCTCTGGAGGTCGCGTTTCTTAGCCTCGTAGGACAGCTTCGTGACCAGGAACGGATGACGGATCATCACCTTTTCCTGTCCGGCGGCCTGTTCGAGGTGCGGGAACTTCGCGATGATCTTCTCGATATATTCCTTCCGGATACTGTCCTGCATACTGTTCGCCGAGTAGATCAGCGATAGTATCGCGTTGGACTGGTTTTCGTCCGCGATCATGATATAGTTGTCGAGCGCTTTCTTCTTCCAGATCAGGTCGTAGATCTGGTCGCGCACCTTTTTATTCATCCCGACATTCGTCTTCGCCTCGATCTCATTGCTGAGGATATCGATCAGCGATACGAGGCGGTAGATGATCTCGTTATCCTTGATCCCGAGCTTATCCTTGAGAGAAGGGTATTCCTCTTCGATCAGCATCCGGGCTATCCACGAGAACAGCTCAGGCTTCTCCTGATAATTGTTCATCGCGGTCATCATGATGCGGTTCAGGATTTCGAACTTCTCGTAAGTCACCAATTCCTTTACTATATAGTTGTGCATCTTGGTAATACCTGATTGGAGAATGAAGTCCGCGAAACGGTCTTCCCAGTCTTTGAGTTTATTTTTGATGATATCGAGAAAGGCCTTACGCGCTTCCTGGTCGATCGTCTCGTAGAGGCCGACAATATTTTTGACCCCGAAAAGAATCGAAACGTCGATATCGCTGTCCTTATGGGATTCGACATTACCGAACTTCATAACCGTGTGCGAAATAATCTTTCTTTCGGGCGGTTCGCTCGACGCCTTGACGATCTCGTTGAAATAAGAGATCAGCGCCGACGCCAGAGGCGCGTTGACATCGCCGCCGCGCACCACGAAGTCGATGAACACCTTGACCTTGTTCTCGAAGTTGGTGGTCTTCTTAAACTTGCGGATCAGTTCGTCGGTCACCGATTCCTCGGTTTCGCGGAACTCGAGCGCGGTCTTATCGGTCAAACTATGTACCACGGTATTGCTCGTTTCGATCTCACCTTTGGCGGCCGTCCACCAACGGGTCCATTCCTTTTCAGTGAGTATCTCCGGCACGAGAATGACCTTCACATCCTTCGTCGCGATCTTCCCGTCGTAACTCTTCAGGATGATCGTCAGGACCTTTAGCGGTTCCTGCCAAAGTATCGCCAGCATCTCGTCTTTGCGGTACTTCTTCCAGATATTGATGTGCTCGTTATCGAGAACTGTCAATGCGCGAAGGGCGATCTGGAGAGACATGATATGTTCTTTCTTTTTCTCAAAATCGATAGTGACTTCTTCGTTCTGGATATCCTTGACAAGCCCGATGCCCCACGTCTTATGGGAGACGTAACGGCCGGTGTCGAACGCGATATGCGTTTCGAAGTTGCGGATCGCCTCGCGGTGAGGCTTCCATGTCTGGCCGATCTGGCAGGCCTTGAGATATTTATCGAGCTGGCTGTGCGCCTCGAAAATGTTGCGGTAGCATTCTTCTATCGCTTTACGGATCGCCTTGTCGTCGGACTTGTAGTCGATGATGACCTTCAGCACTTTCAGCGCGTTCTTGAACTTGCCGTCGCGCATCTGGGGTTTCACGATATCCGAGAACGCCATATCGGCGACCTTCATATCGCCCATGACTTCGCGGATCTTTCTCGCGATCCCTATCAGGAGGTTCATATCGTCGGGGAACAGCTTGACGATCTTGTTCCAGAGGTCTTCGACCATCTTGACGCTCTTGCTCTTGATGAAACGTTCTATCGCCAGACGGTAATAGAACATCGCGATATCTTTATCGCCCTCGTGCTCGTAGAACTCGCCGAGGAACTTGGCGTTGGCGGCGTCCTTGCTGTCGATCAGCACGAGACGCTTCTTCACGTTAAACAGCTCGTCGTGGTCGCCCTGTTCCTCATGGATGGACTCGAGGGTTTTCAACGCGAACTTGCTCTCGCGGTAGGACAGGAGCTTTTCACCGAGGAATTCGGCGATTTTATACTTTTTGTTTTCCAGAAAGAGTTTGATAATCTGGGGAATATGGGTGTCGTCGATCGAAGATTCCTCGAGAGAGAGGAGACCGATCACATAAAGCCCGACAATACTGTTCTGGGAGGCCTTGATGTGCTCTTTGCAGAGCGCGCGGAGTTCCTCTTTGAACTGGTCGTCGATAGCCAGACGGATATAGCTGTCGAGCTCAACAAAGTTACGGACGCTGTAGTTTTCGACCGTGGCGCGAGTCCATTTTTCTTCCTTTAACTTCTCACCGATCTCTAATAAAATATCGTCTTTCTGCTTGACTGTCTGTTGTGCCATCTTGCGGGTATCCTCCTCAATTAAAAACTGGCAACCGATTGAAATTCTTTCATTCTCTGGTCTACATCCCTCGGGGATATATTATCGATACCCTCGACCCCGAAACCCTGCACGGAGAACGAAGCGACCACGGTGGCATAAGCCGCCGCGCGCTTGATCCCGTCACGGTCGAAGTCGTAGAGACCGTTAGAATCGATATAACTGACAAACGCCCCCGCGAAACTGTCCCCGGCTCCGGTCGGATCGACCACTTCTCTTACCGGGAACGCCGGGAGCGTCACAAGGAAATCCCGCCCGAAGATCATCACGCCGTGCGAGCCTTTCTTCAGGATCAGAATTTTAAAATTGGGCAGGAAGAGTTTTTCGGCGGCGCGGATCATATTCTTTTCCCCGCCGGACAAAAGCTCGGCCTCGCCTTCATTGATAATCACCCCGTCCACATGCTTCATCGCCTCGTCGAGCGACGCGGGGGTGTTCTTGATCCAGTAGTTCATCGTGTCAAGCACGATCAGCTTGCTGTTCCTGCACTGCTTGGCGACCTCGAGCTGCATCGACGGGTCGATATTCGCGAGGAAAAGGATATAGTCGCCTGCGCGGTAGTTATCCGGTACCGCGGGAGTGAACTTCGCGAACGCGTTGAGTTCGGTGACCTCGGTCACCGCTGTATCGAAATCTTTGGTGTAATAGCCTTTCCAGAAGAACGACTTCTCGCCGTTCAGAACCTTGACCGCGTCGACCGCTGATGACTTCCGTTTGAGGAAGTCCCATTCGCCCGGGCCGAAATCTTCGCCCACTACGCCTACCAGCTTGGGCTTCGAGAGAAACGCGGCCGCATTGGAGAAATGGGTCAGCGAACCCCCGAGAATCCGGTCTCTTTCGCCGAACGGCGTCTTGATACTGTCATACGCTAATGAACCGACCGCGACTATCGACATGGGCGTTATTCCTTTCTATTTGAATTTTCGTACATACACTACTCTGCTTCCGGGGGCGGAGCACCCGCCGTATCCCACGAATTGTATTCCTCGAGAAGCCCCTGGCAGATCGCCTTAGTCCTTTCCCTCAGCCGCTTCATCAGGGCGTCCTTCTCGGGAAGCTCGTCATACAGCGCGACAATCCGTTCGGCGACCTTCTTCGCCCCTTTCTGCGCCTTCATCTGGAACAAGTAGTAATCGAAGACCCAGAGATAGTAATTGATCAGGCGCGGGACGATAATCTGTACAACCTTTTTATCTATTTTAAGCGACTTCTCGTATTCTTTAATCCTCTGCTGGAGCGACATATAGTCCTGATACTCGAGGTTCCGGCGCACCGTCAGGCCCTTGTAGATATACCCGTAAACAGGAACCCACTCGACCACTTCGTTGCCGGAGAACCCGTCCTCTTCGATCTTCTTCCTCAGCTTGGCGACCGGGGCGTAAGTAATCTCCGCGAGGTTGATCATCTGCGGGAGGAGGTAGAACGCCTCGCCGAACATCACCATCGCAAGTTCGTCGTTCCCGATCTCGGCATACATATCGCCGAGGAGGAGATACACACGGATATCGTTACCGTCGCCGGGAAAACTAAGCGCGTACTCGAGGGTCTGAATCGCCTTCTCGCTCTCCCCTACCTCGTAGAACGCCTCGCCGAGCATGACCAGACTGTGCCTGTCCTTGCACGGGTTGATCCGGTAATACTCGATCAGCATATCGATGATCGTCCGGAAAACATACGATTTCACCGCGCCGATCACCTTTTTGTTGCCGAGCGAGTTCTCGGAGGCGAACTGCACGAAACGATCCCATTCCTCGAAGAGAATTTCGCCGCTGTTTCTTTCCTCGCTGAAACTCAGAAGTTCCGCGCGGTTTTGCCAGAAACGGACTACTTTAAGAACCTCTTCCAGATCGGGGTCGTTAATCTGCTCCGCCATCGCGTTTAACGCGATCTCTTCGGCGTGGGCAAGATTACCGTCTCGCAATGCCAGGTAGATGTCTTTTTTCAACTCCGGGAGGTTCTGTTCCACTTTGCTCCTTCTCGGTAGATACTTCGTACCTATTCATCTACGGCCGCCGGACGATTTCACATCATTCCGCGTACCTTTTTATTCACCTGACAATTTAATTTTTAGAACTGCTAATATTTTACATGAAAAATTAAAAAAACGCAAACATAGACAGGAGTATCAGAAAAACAGTTTTCAAGCGCAGTGTTAAGATGGGTGTGAGAATATGCGGCCCCGGACGGCCTCAGCCGCCCCGGAGATTACATTAACGCCTTCACGGGCGCGGACTTGATCTTCAACGGTTCGGTTTCGTAGATGTCCGTATAACGGAAATAGTTCCGGAGTATCTTCACGATATAGTCGCGGGTCTCTTTATAAGGGATCAGTTCCATCAGCACCATTTCGTTTTCGGGATTATACTTGTCCTTCGTCTTCTTGATGATCGAGTATCCCGAGTTGTACGCGGCGATAGCGGTCATAAACCCGTACGCCTTGATATTGTCGCTGAGGTATGCCGTCCCCAGAAGGATGTTGATCGCGGTGTCGTACAGGTCGACGCCCTTTTTCCCGAGGAGGCTCGACGACATCCAATCGGCGGTCGCGGGCATCAGCTGCATCAGCCCCTGCGCCCCGACATACGAACGCGCCTTGGGCATATACAGGCTCTCGCCCCGGATAATCGAGTAGATCAGGTTCATATCGATCTGGTCGTTACCCACCCTCGCCAATGCGGCGTTCACCTCGCTGTCGTAGGGCTGGGGGAAATAGAGCGATTTCAGTTCCTTCGAGAGGAATGCGAAGTTGTCGTTGAGGTAACCCTCACGCGACTCGTCATAGAACATCGCGCCCGCGGCGTCGAAACTCCTGTAGGAGATGTACTCCTTGAGGATAAAAAACTCCTGCACCTCGGGATCGCTGATCCCCGCCGAGGACAGGATCGCGCGCGCCTTCTCCTCGAAACCTATCCGCATATAGATCACGAACTTCGTGTAATTGGGATTCATCTGGAACGCCCGCACAAGTTCGTCGTTATAGCTGAATATCGGGTGGTACGAGTACTTAGTAAGCATCTCGACTATCTTCTGGCGGAGTATTTCCTTGCCGTAGCCCTTCCTGAACGCGAACAAGACCTTTGCGTAATGGAGCTTGGTTGCGATATCGGACGAGGTGATATAGAGATACTCGAGGCGGCTCAGGTACTCCTCGAGGGAAACTTTCTGTTCCTTAAGCGTCCGCTGGATATAGTCCTTCGCGTGCCCCGCGAAGTAGTCGTCGGGACGCACCGCTATCGCCTTCTCGAACTCGGCGAGAGCCAGGTCGTATTTGCCGTAACGGTACAAACAGAACCCGTACCAGAACGCCACGTTCTTATCGACCGTGCCGGTCGCGGGGTCGAGCCCGAGTTTTTCGTATGTCTTCGCGGTGATCGTGATGATATCCGAGTATTTCTTGAACGCCAGCAGGTTGCGGATCGCGAGGGTCAGGTTTTTCTTGGCGTAGTCGATATCGATATCGCCCTCGAGGTAATTCCCGTAGTACTGCATGGCGAGGGAACTGCTATAGCTCTTGAGGCCGGAAAGGTTGTTGAGCATACTGTAATAATACGCGCCGCGCACCTTGGCGGAATCGCTCTGGATACCCGCGCCGGACTGCCCGATAAACGCCTTCATCTCGGCGGCGACATCCTTGTAGACTGTGTTCTTCGCCAGACGGTCGAGCATCTCGCCGATATAGGCCTGCTGAGTGCGCGTGACTAATTCCAGAAGGAGCTCTTCGGCCTCCTTGGGGTGCGGGCTGAACTCCGCGATATACTGTTCGACCATGTCGGCCGCTTCCTTGTAGAACTCCAAACGGTAGAACGTCATAATCACCCGGAGCTTTGTCTCCTTGGTGAAACGCGCCCAGTTGATAACGGTCAGCTTTTTATAGAGGCCTTCATAGTCCTTGGGGATGAACGACACAAGGGTGATATACTGCGCGGCGGTGATCGGGTTCCCGATCTCGTTGTACTCTAACGCGAGCGTCATATAGTACTCGTCGGTGCGGTATCCCTTGAAGTAGGACTTGTGTTTTTCGAGAATGGCTATCGCCCCGGACGGGTTCTTTTCATACGAGCTCATCCGCATCGCAAGCGCCATCACGGCGTCCGCGCGGATCACGCTGTCCTCGCCGTTGCCGATCAGGTACTGCAGGAGCTCTTTCGACTTCTGGGTCTCGCCGAGCTTGTTGTACGCCGACGACAGCTTCAGGTCGACATCGCCCTTGAGCACGAAATCCTTCGCCTTCAGCTCGTTCAATCCCGCGACGACATTCTGGAGCACGGCCTGCGAGCCGCCGGAGTTGTCCAGCTTTTCGCTCAATTCCTTAAATACCACTAACTGCTCATAGTTCTTTTCAATCGTGCTGTCGATCTTGTACTTCTTGCTTTCGAACGAAAAGACCAGAGCTGACATGAGAAGGATTGCACTTATCAGGAACTCAATTTTGAGAAACTTCTCACCCCGGAAGATACCGAACATGGGAGCCTCCCCGTAGGTGTAATACCCTATTCCTTAAATTTTGGTGAGTTATTTTAAAGGATTGAGCCGGATGAGTCAAAAAAAAGGCGGGAAAAACGCTTGAAAGCGAGAAATTTTTTGTTTTATCCTATTTTTAAAAATTTTGCTATTTTCCGGGATATTCGGGAAGAATCTTCTTTCTTTCCCCCTCAGGAAATCCCTCAGGGACAGGCCGCATAGGAAAGAAAGAAGAAAAGAACCCTTCGACTTCGCTCAGGACAAGCGTATGCCGCGCAAGATGAAGCTTAGGGGAAAAGCCGGAAAATCCAAGTCGGGCTTAACACGATATGAAGAATTCATAGGTTTCAAACTTTGTAACCGGACTTACGCCCTTGGTTGGATTTCCCGGAAGTAAAACGCGCTTCAAAGTGCGCGGGAGGAACAGCGTGTAAAAAAGCTGTCACCCTGAGCACTCGTCCCGTGTTCCTCCACGGGATGCCGAAGGGTGACGGCTTTTCCTTTTCTCTCTGGGTCTCTCTGCGCCTTCGCGTCTTTGCGGTGATTCTCCGGCTCTATCCGTGATAATCTGTATAATCTGTGAAATCCGTGAGAATTGGGGTCAAAATTCAATCCCAATAGAACGTGTCTTAGCCGCGATACGTTGACGAATCCCTAAAAATCGTTCAAACTATTTCGCGCGGGAATTAACCGTTGTACCGCCCGCCGGAGAAGAAAATGCGTAAATTATTTCCGATCCTGTTCATAATACTATCCGCCGCCGCGCTTTTCGCGGACGAGCCCAGCATCGAGGTCATGATCGACCAGCAGACTATCGCGATGAACGAGGAAGCGCAGATTATTATCAAGATGGACAGGAAGGCCGAGGATATCACCACGCCCGCCGCGAACATGTTCAGGCTGGAGGGGCCGTACGTCTCGCAGAGTATGAACATGATGTACGCTAACGGGCAGATGTCGCAGACGGTGGAATACGAGTATAAGTTTATCCTCTTCCCGAAAACGAAGGGGAAGTTTAAAATCGGGGCGTTCACAATCAAGACGGGCGGTAAGTCCTACAAGACCCAGCCGCTCGAGATCAAGATCACCGCGCCGTCAAAACAGGCCGGTACGACTCAGAACGACCCGTTCAGTATCATGGAAAAAATATTCAATCACAACCAGCAAAAAACGCCGGAGATTTTCCTGAAACTCATTCCGGCGAAGAGCGGCGTGTTCCAGGGCACGCCGGTGATCGTCGACGCCGTGGCGTTCTGTACCGATCCGGAAATCCTCAACTCGCAGTTCGTGGAGACATCGACTATCCGCGGCGATAAATACCTGATCTACGACCTCACCGCATTCGTCTCGAACAATGTCTCGGCTCCGGTCACTATTTCCGGCGAGCTGTATTACCCGAAGATCGTCAAGCGTTACGTCCTCTTCCCGATCGAGACCGGATCACTCGTCGTCGTCCCTCCGCAGATCGTCGCGATCTCTCCCTACGGCCACCTCCTGCTTGCGGCGGACAATATCGGAATCGACTCGTTCAAGTATTCAGATAAGACCGGGCTGTCCTATATCGGCACGCTCAGCGCGAAGTCCGCGCTCGAGACAAATCTCGCAGACGCCGGAAAGCGGGTCACGTTCACCCTCGAGATGGAAGGTAACGGCAACTTGAAAGTCCTCTCGAACCCGTTGAAGAACCTGTCTATCCCGGGGCTTTTTATCGCCCAGCCGCAGACATCTATCGGTTTCAAGGAATGGAAGGGTAACTCCCCTATTTTCGTCCAGAAGATCGTGTATTCCATTCTCGCGCTGAAACCCGGCAAATACGAAATCCCGTCCATCCTGATCGATTATTTCGATACGGACATGAACCCCCGGCAGATCGAGCTTCCCGGGGGGACTATCGATGCTGCCGCTTCGAAGGGCGTGTCCGCCGCGAAAACGGTCTACACCCCGAAACCTCTCGACGGAATCGCGGACCGTTCGGGCAATCCCCTTCCCCCGTTTGTCTGGATCGTCTTCGGACTATTCGGTATGTCGCCGTTCGCGTCGTTCCTCTACGGACGGCATAAGGACAAGATGTCCGGCGACGCGGGCTATTCCCGGCGTTTCCTCGCGAACAAGCGGCTCTCGAAGTACCTGAACGATTCGCGCGCGAACCTGAAACAGGGAAATTTCAAGGAGTTCTATCTTTCGCTGTCGAAGGGTCTCTTCTATTATATCACGGATAAGACCGGACTTCCGGCGGGAATGGCGTTCAGGGATATACTCGCGGAACTCGGGAAGAGAGGTACTCCCCCGCAGACGCTGGACGAGCTTCAGAAGATATACGACACCTGCAACCGTAACGCGTTTTCGGGCGCGGCGGACGAAAAAGCCGTGGACGAGACGTTGGAAATGGCGGTGAGGCTGTTCTCGAAGTTCTAGTACTTCTTGAACCACTTATCGAAACGGATTCTCCAGCACTTGAACAGCGCTTCATTGACAATCCCGCCGCTCATCTTGGTGGAGCCGTGCGAACGATCCCTGAAAATGATCGGCACTTCTTCCACCGAAAATTTCTTGAATACCGATTTCGACTTCATCTCTATCTGGAACGAGTAGCCGTTCGATGTAATCCTATCGAGATTGAGTCCCTCGAGCACCTTGCGGGTGTAGAGGTTGTACCCGCCGGTCAGGTCGGTCAGCTTGACCCCGGTGGCGAAACGCGCGTAAGAGTTGCCCATCGCGCTCAGGATCAGGCGCTTCATGTCCCAGTTGAGCACCCTGACACCGCCGATATAACGTGAGCCGAACACGGCGTCGCGCCCGTTCCGCATCGCCTCGATCAGCAGATGGAGCTCGTTCGGGTCGTGCGAGAAGTCCGCGTCCATCTCGATCACATAGTCGTAGCCGTTCTCGAGCGACCATCGGAATCCCGCGATATAAGCGCGTCCGAGCCCGGACTTCTTTTCGCGTTCGAGGATGTGAAGACGTTTGTTCTTCGTCATCATTTCCTTCACTTTCGCCCCGGTACCGTCAGGCGATCCGTCGTCCACGATCAGGACGTCGAGCTCTTTATCCTGCTTGAGGATTTCCGGCACGATCAACGGGACGTTTTCAAGCTCGTTATAGGTCGGTATGATGACGAGTCCTTTCAAGGGATGCTCCTTTATTTTTCAATGGAGTATTGTAACATATCAGAGCGTTTTTCACAATCGGCGGTTATAAAAAAGAAAATGTTTTTGTAATTATTATCTTCTTCTGATACGAATATTGTTTTTTGTTACTACGGAAAATGAGTGCGGTATTTCCGGTTTGTGATCCTTGATAAGCGTCAATAACTTCGAGATTTTGTTCGAGATACTCAATCCGCTCAATCGCAGGAGAATCACTCCCTCGGTGATTTTTTTCTGTCGAAACACGATTTCACCGAAATCCTTATCCGAAGTGAGTAGAATTCTTTTTTCAACGGAGGCGATATCGAACACTTCCTGATCTTTGATTCCGGGATTCAATTCGGCGATAAAAACAACATCTTCCCCCAGATTCCTAAGTTCGAGAACCAGTTGAGCATCGATGTTTTCATCGGCAAGAATCCTCATTACTTCCCTGCTCCGATCGGGTACACCACATCCGCTTTCAATGCTTCCGCGGCGAATTCCAAAGCGGCAAGGACGGCTTGTTTTGTGAGGGATGGATGCGCCGAGAGAACCTGCTCAATCGTTTCCCCAGCGGACATTTTCTCAAGTATATGTTCCACGGTAATCCTCGTTCCTCTAATGAGCGGTTTACCCATCATTACCGAAGGGTCGGAAATCACCCATTTTTTTACCATATCGTCCTCATAAAATCCGTAATATATATAAATTATACACATCCCGGGACTAATATTCAAGAATAATCGGCTTTAATTTCCCGCCGCATTCCATATCGAGCCGCGCCTAGTGTTGAGCGTTTTTCACAATCGGCGGTTATAAAAAAATGAAGTTTTTCCGTAAAACCCTTTTTCAAGAAGAAGGGCGGACGTTCCATTGTCAATGCCCCCGGAAAGTTTATTTTACCCCCTCGCCAACCTCCTTGAAGGAAGCCAAGGTAGTGCCTATTGGGTGATATTATTGTTCACACTACCTCACGTGTTAATAATATTTGGGGTTTTTAGAACCGCCCAATAATAACTTGCCGAACTTGCGTTTTTGATTTAAGCTATATGGAAGGAGGAACCCATGAGGCTTCGCTTAACTCTCGCCGCGCTTTTCGTGCTCGGCGGACTGGCCGCGCTTTTCGCGGTCACGTCCAAATACCTTTCCGATTATAAATTCGACGACGTGGCGAATTACCAGCTTTCCAACGTCTGCCTCGTGCAGAACTCCGGCATCGAGCTCGCTCATGCCTACAGTTCGATCTATAAGACCGACAAGCTGATCTGGAGCCTCGTGCAGCATGACGGCGGTTACCTGATGGGTACCGGCGATTCCGCTTCGCTCGTCTTCCTCAAGAACGGCGAGTCCAAAGAGGTTTTCTCTCTCCCGAAACATCTATTCTTCACTGATATCTATATTTCCGCGAGCGGCATCACTGTTTCCGCTATCCCCGACGCCAAGATCGTCGTGCTCGACCCGGCATACACACCCGTGAAAACCATCGAGTTCGACAACACTTATATCTGGAAGATCGTGCCGTCCGGCAAGGGATACTACGCTCTCGCGGGCGATCCCGCGATGGTTTACTATATCGAAAATGACGAGATTAAATTCTCGGTCAAGCTCGAGTTCGAAGACAATATCATCTACGGGAAGATCGTCAACGATACCCTCTACTTCTGCGGTGAAAAAGCGCTCTATAAGCTCGACGGGCAGAAGGCCGTCGCGATGATCGCGTTCGATAACGCCGTGACCGGGTTCGACTACTTCGACGGGTACCTCTATGTGACGACGTCGAGCAAAGACCTCTATATGGACTACAACATTCTGAAGATGTCGCAGGGCAAGGGGCAAAACCCCGACCCGAACACGATGAGCGTACTGTACAGGGTGCATCCCAACGGCGCATTCCAGAAGGTGTTCGAAAAGAGCGGCATCCGTTTTATCGCGGTCTCCCACCTGAAAAATTCGCTTATCATCGGGACTGACGAACGCGGCGGATATTTCGAGCTGAATACCGACTACACACGTGTGAAATACACCTCGCTCGGCAAGGGTAAATTCCTGAAATTCCTCGAGACGAAGGACGGGCTTCTCGCGATACTCCTGCTCCCGTCGGAAATAGTCAAGATCGAAGAAGGCTACGCGAAGGAAGGGACATACACCTCGGATATCTTCGACGCCGCCGTCGTTTCCGAATGGGGCACGCCGATTATCGAGAAGGAACTAATGCCCGGTACCGATATCAAGTTCCTGTTCCGGTCCGGCGCGGTCGAGGAGACGGAGTACTGGGGCGAATGGAAGAGCCTCAAGGATAAGATCGCATGCGGCCCCGCGCGGTTCATCCAGTACATGGTCAAACTCACCTCGGACGGCAAGTACACTCCGTTTATGAAGGAAGTCAATATCCCGTATGTCGAATGGAACCTGCCGCCGCAGTTTAAAAGCCTGACCTATAAGTATTCCGAAACATTCGTCAATATAAAATGGGAAGCGGCCGACGGCAATAACGACGAACTGATCTACGACCTCTATATCGCGATGGGCGAAAAGGGATGGGTTAAACTAAATCCTTCTCCTCTCAAGAACCCCAGCTACGATATCGAATACAAGGCGTTCCCCGACGGACTCTACCGGACGAAGGTGATAGTGAGCGACGAACGTTCCAATCCCGCATCCGGCGGCAAGACCAACCTGATTCTCGGCGAAAGTTTCTATGTAGACTCAGCCGCGCCCGTCGTCTCGCCGATAGAAGTGAAACCCGAGGGCGGGATGTATGTGTTCACGTTCCATGCGGCGGACAGCCTCCTGCCGGTGTTCAAGGCGCGTTACAGTATCAACGGCGCGGAATGGATCAACATCCTTCCCGTCGACGGTATCCTCGACTCGAAGACCGAGAAGTTCGCGGTCAAGATCGCCGTTCCGTCGCCGTCGTTCGTACAGTTTGCGATCAGCGATGTGATCGGCAACATCTCGTCCGCCGGGGTGTATGTGAAATAATTCCCCGCCGGGGCTTTGACAAAACCGGCGATTTTTATTATACTGTATTCATAGGATTATGGGAGCTTATTCATGGTTCGGACAGTCAAGGAATTCATGCGCGGCACAATTAAGCAGAACGAGATCGATAAGTACCTGACCGGCGGAAAAGACTTCATCAACGACGGCGGGATATTCGAACGGATCGCGGCGAACCGCAACCCGGAGAAATCGCGCATCCGCGATATTATCACGAAGGCCCGCGCGATCGAACGGCTCGACCCGGACGAAACCGCCGCTATCCTCAACGTCACTGACGAGGACTTGTGGGAAGAAATGGCCCAAGCCGCCGGCGATGTCAAACGAAAGGTGTACGACAACCGGATCATCACGTTCGCGCCGCTCTATTGCAGCAACCTCTGCGTGAACAACTGCCTGTATTGCGGATTCCGCACCGGCAACGAAAAGGAACGCCGCCGCACCCTCACTATCGATGAAGTGAAGAAAGAAGCCGAAGCGATCGCGAAGATCGGGCACAAGCGCCTGATTATGGTGTACGGCGAGCACCCGTCGTCGGACGCCGAATATATCGCCGAAACGATCGAAGCGGTGTACAGTGTGAGCGTGAAAACGCGCCACGGCAGCGCACAAATCCGGCGCGCGAATATCAACGCCGCCCCTATGTCTATCGAAAACTTTAAAAAACTCTGGAAGGCCGGGATCGGCACATTTCAGGTATTTCAGGAAACATACCATCACGGCCGTTACGCCGAACTGCACCCGTCGGGGATAAAGGCGGATTACCGCTGGCGTCTCTATGCGCTCCACCGGGCGCTCGACGCGGGTATCGACGATGTCGCTATCGGCGCGCTCTTCGGCCTCTACGACTGGCGTTTCGAGGTGATGGGAATGGTCTATCACGCCATCGACCTCGAGAACCGTTTCGGGATCGGCCCGCATACCGTGTCGTTCCCGAGGCTCAATCCCGCCGAGGGTAACGGACTGCACAGCCAGTCGCCCTACCGTGTGACCGACGACGACTTCCGCAAGCTCGTGATCGCGATCCGCCTGTCTATCCCCTACGCCGGGATGATCGTGACGGCCCGCGAGTCCGCCGAAATGCGCCGGAAGATCATTCCGCTCGGCTGCACACAGACCGACGCATCCACCCGGATAGGGATCGGGGCGTACAGCGAGACGCCGCTCGAGCAGGAAGCGGATAATCAGCAGTTCATCCTCGGCGACACACGGAGCCTTGACGAAGTCGTGCGCGAATTCGCGGATATGGGGCTCATCACGTCGTTCTGCACCGCCGGGTACCGTTGCGGCCGCACCGGCGACAAGATCATGAAGCTCCTCAAGTCCGGCGTCGAGGGCAAGTTCTGCAAGCTGAACGCGGTACTGACATATAAGGAATGGCTCGACGACTTCGCGAGCGGCGAGACTATCCGCGCTTCCGAGAAAGTAATATTGAAAGAGATAGATCAGATCAAGAACGATCCGTTTTACCAGAATAAGAAGCTCCTCGCGACGTTCGACGACTACCTAAAAAGGATCACCGATGGCGAACGCGACCTCTATATCTGACAGGCTGGATGCGCTTTTTGCTTCGAGCTCGCCTTTGGGCGAACTGCTCTCCATGGCGGCGGAACTGATTCTCGACGTGTTCGGGATCAGGACGCAGTTTTGCGAAATCTACGGCAAACGGTGGTCGTTCTTCCGCGGGATAGACGACGACGCGGTCATCCCGGCGGCGAGGATCGAGCTAAGTCCGGGATGGGGAATGATCGCCGAGAGCGTCCCGGCGGCCGAAGAAGGATGGCGGGTCCTGCTCGATAAGCTCGGCGGATTTTTAAAAAATCGGGCTGAGCATTGACTTTTTTTTTAAGCTGAGTCATAATTATTTTTAAAGATTTTATTATTCTTTATTCCTTTCATTTTTTGGCATGCTTGGATTACCCAATTGTTTTTTTGTTTCGATTCGAAAAAACAAACATGCCGTCTTGCATGTTACCGGAGGATTCTTTGAGATTCGTTGTCAAGGTAGACACAGAGAAATGCAAGGGCTGCGCCCTGTGTGTGGAAGTGTGTCCCAAGGACGTGTTGCAAATGGGGCACGCTGTTAACTCTATGGGTTGGCTCTACGCCGAAACCCCGGGTTCCGACAAATGTACGGGCTGTAAAATGTGCGCGATCATCTGTCCCGACGCCGTTATTCGTATCACAAAGGAGGGGGACTGATGTCGAAAAGAGTCATGATGAAAGGGAATATCGCCCTTGCCGAGGGCGCTGTTATCGCGGGATGCCGTTTCTATTTCGGCTACCCGATCACGCCCCAGAATGAAATCCCCGAATATATGTCGTCCCGTCTGCCTGAAATAGGCGGAACATTCGTACAGGCCGAAAGCGAGCTCGCGTCGATCAATATGGTGCTGGGCGCCGCGTCGACAGGTGCACGCGCGATGACCACGACTTCTTCGCCGGGATTCAGCCTGATGCAGGAAGGGGTCTCGTACCTCGCGGCATGCCATCTCCCCTGCCTTCTGGCGAACGTCCAGCGCGGCGGGCCGGGTCTCGGGAATATCAACGCCAGCCAGGCGGACTATTTCCAGGCGACGAAGGGCGGCGGTCACGGCGACTATCACACGATCGTCCTCGCCCCGAACTCCCCGCAGGAAATGATGGATTTCGCCATCCTCGGCTTCGAACTCGCCGACAAATACCGCACTCCCAGCTTGATCCTGTCCGACGGGGTGATCGGCCTCATGATGGAATCGGTGGAAGTCCGCGACGACTACAAGCCGAACTTCCCGTCGAAACCGTGGGCGCTCACCGGGTGCAAAGACCGCCCGAAGAACGTCATCCGTTCTCTCTGGCTCGACCAGGACGGAGTCCCGCTCAATAATGACAAACTTCAAGCAAAATACCGCGAGATCGAAAAGAACGAGATCCGTTACGAGGAATACCTCACCGAAGACGCCGAAGCGGTTATTATCGCATACGGCCTGTCGTCGAGAATTTCGCGCGACGTCATCGAGCATATGCGGGGCGAAGGCCACAAGGTCGGACTGTTCCGGCCGATCACGCTTTACCCGTTCCCGTACAAACGGATCGCCGAACTCGCCGGAAAGGGCGTGAAAAAAATCCTGACCGTCGAAATGAGCGCGGGGCAGATGGTGGAAGATGTGCGGCTGGCTGTCGAATGTAAAATCCAAGTGGAGTTCTACGGCGAACTCGGCGGATACTTCCCGAGCGAGGCCGAGATTTACAAGCGCATGAAAGCGCTGCTGAAGTGAGGATACTATGACGCAAAATGTAATATACGAACGTCCCGAGAGTATGGTCGATATCCGCCTGCATTATTGTCCCGGGTGCGGTCACGGCACGGTGCACCGCCTGATCTGCGAGGCTGTCGACGAACTGGGGATGCGCGAGAAAACGATCGGAATTGCCCCGGTCGGATGCGCGGTCAGCGCTTACGACTATTTCGACTTCGACGTCTGCGAGGCGGCTCACGGGCGCGCGGCGGCGGTCGCTACCGGTATCAAACGCGCCATGCCCGATCACCTCGTCATCTCCTACCAGGGCGACGGCGATCTTGCTTCCATCGGGATGGGTGAAACGATCCATGCCGCGAACAGGGGCGAGAATATCACGGTGATCTTTATCAATAACGCGAACTACGGGATGACCGGGGGCCAGATGGCTCCGACCACACTTGTGGGACAGGTCACGACCACGACGGCCTCGGGGAGAAACCCGTTGACCGAGGGGTATCCGATCCGGATGGCGGAACTGATCTCGAACCTGACCGCAGTGAAGTACGCGGTGCGGACTACGGTCGCCGATGTCAAGGGAGTGCGCGAGACTAAGAAAGCCATCCTGAAAGCGTTCAAACTCCAGATCGAGGGGAAAGGCTACAGCTTCGTGGAGGTTCTTTCGAACTGCAACACGAACTGGAAAATGACCCCCGTCGATTCCAATAAACATGTCACTGATGTCCTCGCGGCGGCGTTCCCGCCGGGAGTGTACAAAGACGAGTACAAGGAGTAAGCCATGACTGAAAGAATCATTATATCGGGATTCGGAGGGCAGGGCGTACTTTCCGCGGGATTGATGCTGGCGGAGTCGGCTGTTCATATCGGCTTGGAAGCCACGTTTTTTCCGTCTTACGGGATTGAGATGCGCGGCGGGACTGCGAACTGCCATGTCATCATTTCGGATAAAAAGATCGGCGCGCCCCTGATCACAGAGGTCGATACATTGATGGCGTTCAACGAGCCGTCGCTGCTGAAGTTCGCCGATATGGTCGCGGACGGCGGGCTAATTATGATGAACTCGTCAGTGATCAAAAAGGAGTTCGATTTCCCCGGAAAGACAGTGGTTAAAGTGCCGATGGAGACGATGGCGCTCGACACGCTGGGCAACCTGAAAATAGCGAACATCATCATGATCGGACGTTATATCCGTGAGAGATTAGTCATCACGCTCGAAGAGATGAAGCGCTCGATCCACGACAAATTCGTCAAGAAGGGCGAGAGCATGGTGAACCTGAACTATAAGGCTCTCGAGCTGGGATACAACTTAGTTTAACCGAATAAACACAAAAACGACGGACTGTTCGCAGTCCGTTTTTTTATTTGATGGAAATCGATTTTTTTATTAGATTCCTGTATAATATTCCCGGGGATAACTATGCCGATTCGTGAGAACATCGAGTCTGTCTTAGAAAGGATCGAACGCGCGAAAGACCGCGCCGGAACGAAGCAGTATGTCGAGCTGGTGGCGGTCTCGAAGACCCGCCCGTCGGGGGATATCGTCTCAGCGGTCTCCGCCGGGATGAAGCATATCGGCGAAAACCGTGTGCAGGAGGCGGAAAAGAAATTCGCGGAAATCCCCGATCTGGTTTTCTCGCGACATCTCTTGGGACACCTTCAGGAGAATAAGGCGAACAAGGCCGCGTCGGTGTTCGACTGGATACAGTCCGCGGACGAACAGGAGACATGCCGGAAACTCGACCGGCGCGCGGGCGAACTCGGTAAAAAGCTGAACGTACTGATCGAGATAAAGACGTCGGACGAGGCGTCGAAAACGGGAATCGATCCCGTGAAGGCGGAAGAGTTCACCGGGCGCATACTCGAACTCCCGAACCTCGTTGTCCGGGGATACATGACGATTGCGCCGTTCACTCCCGACGAAAAAGCCGTCCGTGAAGCGTTCGCGCTCCTGCGGCGGACCGCCGAACGGATGCGGAATGTCTACCGTGACGCCGTGCTCGATATCCTTTCGATGGGGATGACCGACGATTTCGAATGGGCTATCGCGGAGGGATCGAATATGGTACGTTTAGGAAGGATCATTTTCGGGGAAAGAAATTACCCGGCGAGCGAATAAGACTTCGGAGGAACAAGTGAAAATAGGAATGATCGGCTGCGGGAATATGGGTACCGCGATTATCGGCGGGATGGTCAAATCCGGCGCGGTAGCCGCGAATGACGTCTTTGTGTACGATATCGCCCGCGACAAGGCCGAGAAGAACGCGAAGGACTTCGGGATCGTCCTGAAGAGCAATATCAAAGAAACGATCGAAGCCTCGGACTATGTCATCGTTGCGGTAAAACCCCTCGATGTCGAAGCGATGGTCGCCGAGCATAAAAGCATCCTCGACAAGCAGGATAAGGTCGTGATTTCCATCGCGGCCGGATTGAAGGCCGCTGTGTACCGGAAACATCTCGCTCAGGCGCTGATCGTGCGCGCGATGCCGAACACGCCGATGCTCGCGGGCGAAGGCGCGACCGGGCTCTATTTCGACGGCAAGTTTTCCGCCGGGCAGAAGGATAACGTCATGAAGATATTCTCTTCCTGCGGGATCGCCGAGGAAGTCGCTAAGGAAGAGCATCTCGATATAGTGACCGGGCTTTCGGGCTCGGGCCCCGCGTATGTCTATATCTTTATCTCCGCGATGGTCGACGCCGCAGTGCGGGAAGGTCTTCCGCGCGATAAGGCGAAAAAGCTCGCGTCGCAGACCGTGCTCGGCGCGGCGAAGATGACGAAGGAAGCGCTCGCTGAAGGAGTGCATCCCGAAGAACTGAAAGACCGCGTGATGTCGCCCGGGGGCACCACAGCTGCCGGACTCTACGCCCTCGAAAGAGGCTCGTTCCGCGCGGACATCATGGACGCGGTCCGCGCCGCCGCCCAACGTTCCCGAGAACTCGGAGGATAACAAATGGAATTCTGGATAATCTTTCTCGACTTTCTTGCCTTTGCCCTTCAATGCTACAGTTGGATCTTCATCGCCTATATCCTCCTCGGATGGTTTCCGATCAGCCGCGAGAACCCCCTTGTGAAGTTCGTTTCGGGCCTGATCGAGCCGGTCTATCTCGGCATCCTGAAAATCCTTCCGCCGCTCCGTATCGGGATGTTCGACCTGTCGCCGTTCTATCTCCTTATCATCATTAACGTCCTGAGCTTCGTGATCGAAAGAATCCGTTTCGCCATCACGGGATGATTTCCGAAAAAAACAAAGTCCTGACAGTCGATATCAAGGCTGTCCCGAGAAGCAAGCACACCTCGGCGGAACTCGCCGGCGAGACGGTAGTAGTCAGGATCACCGCGCCGCCCGTGGACGGCAAGGCGAACGACGCGGTTGCCGTGGCGCTTTCGGAAATCCTCGGCATACCTAAACGCGATATCACCATCATGCGCGGGCAAACCTCGCGCAATAAGACGATTGAGATCGAAGGTTTTACTAAAGATGAGTTTATGACACGTCTCGCCCAAGCTAATCGATAAGCCGTTTCCGCATCAGCGCCACCGCCAGCCATGTGAACAGCACCGACGCCCCGAGCACGTACACGATGTCGATCCACAGTCCCGGCGGGTATTCGCCTATCGCGAACGCTCGCGCGATCCGCACGCAGTGTGTTAACGGGACGGCTTCGGCGATGGGAATCGCGAAAGCGGGGAGATCGGACACCGGGAAGAACACGCCGCAGAAGTAGAACATCGGCGTGAGGAGTCCCGTGAAGTAGAAGTTGAAATGGTTGAGGTTGCCGGTAAACGACGTAATGCACATCGAGAACGCGCCGAAAATGATACCGGTAAAGAACCCGACTATGATCGTCAGAAGCGGCGTGAGGTTCGCGAACGTCACCGGGATGACGTCGAAGATCACGAGTACGAGGAGCACGCAGATCGTGAAGAACGCGCCCTTCGTCCCCGCCCAAATGATTTCGCCGATCAGGACGTCCTTGTAGGACAGCGGCGACGAGATCATCCCGTCGTACGCCTTATCGAACTCCAGCCGGATAAACGTCCCGTAGGTGCACTCGAACGCCGCGGTCATCATCGCGCTCGTCATCAATAACCCGCTTCCCATGTAGGTAAGGAACGGCACGTTCTCCATCGGCACCATGTACCGCCCGAGCCCGAGGCCGATCCCCGCGAGAAACAGGAGAGGCTCGAATAACGGCGGGATGGCGTTCGAGATCAGGTGACTGCTGTAGACACGGACATGCCGGTACCAGACGCTGAAAATGCGCTGAACTAAAGACGGGGTATTTACTTCGACCGCGACCATCGGTTCCTCCTTTCAGGGAAAGTATTATAGAATAACGGGATTTGTTTGTCAAAGGTTGGCGGGAATGCGGAATAGGATTGCCTTAGTTCATTATAGTTCGGCAGGCTCACTATGACGTTCGGTATGACGTTCGGCATGACGTTCGGTAGAAATATTGTGACACTTTTCATCACCACGGGTTTTAGAAAAGTCATCCGGAGCGCAGCATTGAGAAAATGTCATCCCGAGCTCTTGTCCCGGCTTCCCCACCGGGATGTCGAGGGATGAGCATAGTCGAAGCATGATGAAGAATGAGCCGATAGGAACTTCATCCGCCGATCATCTCATCGCATACTACACGTATCCGCGTGTCGGTCTCGAGAATCTCGTCGAGCGAAGGCGCGCTCTTGTTCGTCACACCGTCCAGCACATCGGCGACCATTTCCGGTATCCTGAAAAACGGCACTTTCCCATCGAGGAACGCGTGCACGATCGTTTCGTTGGCGGCGTTCAGCGCGGCGGGCATCAAGCCCCCGGCCTTTCCGCACTCATACGCGAGGCCGAGCATCGGGAACTTCACCCAGTCGGGATCGGCGAAATCGAATGTCAGCCCGCCCAGCGCGAGAGGCTCGCCGGTCTGCGGCGGAAGCCCCGGGAAGAACATCGCGAGTGAAATCGGGATCCGCATATCGCTCGGCGAGGCCGAGAGATAGAGGCTTCCGTCCGACGTCCGCACCATGCCGTGCACCAGCGACTGCGGATGGATCATCACGCGAATCTGCTCGTACTCCATCGCGAACAGGTGATGCGCCTCGATCACCTCGAAACCCTTGTTCATCAATGTCGCGCTGTTCGCGGTGATATACCGCCCCATATCCCATGTGGGGTGGTCGAGCACCTGCTCGAGAGTGACGGTTTCGTCGATAGGCTTCTCGCGGAAGGGCCCGCCTGACGCAGTCAAGGTGATCTCGGAAACAGTGTCGGGATCGATCCGCGTCAGCAGGTTGAAGATTGCGTTATGTTCGCTGTCCAACGGGACCAGCTCGGTATCGCGGGCGGCGGCTTCGTCCATAATGATTTCGCCCGCGCAGACGATGGATTCTTTATTGGCGGTGAGGAGCCGTTTACCCGAACGGATCGCCGAGAGGGTCGGCATGAGGCCGGCCGTGCCGGAGACCGCCATGATGACGGTGTCAGCGTCAGTCAACGCGGCCATCTGATCGAGGCCTCCGCACCCGAACAGGAACTCCTTGCCGGGGAAACGCGACATGAACTCGCGGGACTCCTCGCGCAGGCAGATATAACGGGGGCCGAACTCGGACGCGATCTCTGCGAGACGTTCCTTGTTGCCCCACCCACTCACACCCACAAGTTCGAAACGATCCCTATGCGCCCGGAGGATGTCGAGCGCCGAGCCGCCTATCGAGCCGGTCGCCCCTAAAAGTATTACGCGTTCCATATTATTCTCCGAAAAAACCGCCGTTCAATCCCATTTGACTAACGCGCGCGCGTTTTGGTCGTAAAAAACCACGCCGTCCGTCTTAAAAAAATAACGGTAGGTAAAATAGATTTTCAGGAGCTCTTTTTCGTCGAGTGAGCCCGCGGAGAGGCAGACATACTTCCGCCCGTCGCGCCGCGCGAGAAAATCCGCGCGCAGTCCGCAATGCTTCTCGTTATCGTCGACAAAAAACTTTTCGTCGCGGGAGACCGCCTGACTGTAGATTTCGAAGCCGGACTGCCTGAGTTTATACCAAAAAAACCTTCTCTCCTTGGGAAGGGAGAGAAGGCTTTTGATAATTCGTTTTTTTTGTAGTAATTTCATTCCGAGCCAGAGACCGCCCGCGCCGCAGATCAGAACAAACCCGGCTAAGGCCAGAAGGAAACGCGAACCCATTAGTTCGTCATGATTTTAACGGCGTCGTCCACGCTGTTGATGATCTCGAACAAGCCGTCGAGTTCCACGATTTTCAGGGTCTTGACTACATTCTGGCTGAGGTTCGAAAGGATCAAACGGCCGCTGATATCCTTAAGCTGGCGTAATGTCGCGATAAAAACGCGGATACCTGAACTCGAAAGATAATGCACGTCACCCAAATCGAATATAAAAAGCTTACTGCCGTTATTTATATGTGTATTGATGACCTCTTCCAGTTCGAGGGCCTGGTTGATTTCGAGTCTTCCCGAAACACGCAGGATGACAATATCCCCTCTTTTCTCGGCATCAATCATAGGTTCCTCCACTCAGATACATTTCCAACGATATAATAATAATAGGAAACGCCAATTTTGTCAATCTTGAGAAATATTATTACAGAATTTTTACTCGGCTTTTACAGTCGTCATCTCGCAGTTCCCTTCGAACACGACGCCGTCCGCGATCTTAAGTTTCGGGGTGCTGATGTCTCCGTAAAGCTTCGCGGTGGTCAGGAGTTCGAGTCGTTTGCGCGCGGTGATATTCCCGCGGATTTCCCCGCCGATAATCACTTCGTCGCAGAAGATATCGCCTTCGAGCTTACTTTCCGGCCCGATCACGAGCAAGCCCTTCGCGTCGATCTTGCCGTGGTACTTGCCGTCTATCCGGAGCGAGTCCTTGAATTTCATCGTGCCGTCGAAAAATGTATTTCCGCTAAGGGTTGTCTTTGTCGGAAAATCGCGGTAAGGATCAATAGTCTGAGCCATTTAAAAGTCCTCCATGTCTATCGATTTTATTTTGTGGTCATCGTGAATACGCCGTCCCAGTTTTCGGGGGGCGGAGTTTTAATAAAAGCGTCGCAGCGTTCGACATACAACTGCGAGGGGCCGTCGCCGGGAAGCATCTCGAGACATTTTGCAAAGTACTTTCGCGCTTCCTGGAACTGTCTCTGTTTGTAAAGCTCCAAACCCTTATTGTAGTACTGGAGCATATCGAGTTTGTCCTTGGGAATCATGCTTCCCTCCTATCCCTATTCCTTTTTTTGTTTGATTACGTCTTTTAACGCGTCCAGCTTCGGAGCGGTCATCGCCGCTGCCTGGTTTTCCTTCTGGATCTCGTCGTAGATTTCCATCCGGTAAATCTTCACTTCCTTGGGCGCGACTATTCCCAGTTTGACCTGATCGGGCTTCAAACTGACTATTTTTATAATAATGTCGTCATTGATAATGATCGACTCGTTCTCTTTTCGGGATAATACCAGCAAAGGTGCATCCTCCCAATACTTCTTTAAACCGCCGGATTACTATTGCCCGGCCGCGGCCTCTTTCTCCGCCTTCGCTTCCTCGCCGTCGGAATGAAAGATCGGGCGTTTCGTGTCGTAATCGTTCTTGTTGGATATCCCCTGTATCCCCAGACGCTTCGCGGCGTTGATCACGATAGGCCCGAGGATATTCATCGTCATCTTCGCGGGGTCTTCCGGGATATTCACTATCACATAGTCGAGGACTTCGTCGCCCGCGCCGATCTCGAGAATATCCATATCGATCTTGTCGATCACAAGTTCGTAATCCTTCATGAATGTCCGGGGGTCGATCACTATAAATGCGACATTCGCGTCTTGTTTACTCTGGAGCCAATAAAAACCCGGAAGGTCGCGGACTTCGAGAAGGTAGTAGTACTGGAACTCCTCGAAACCGAGAATCGGGCCTACGAATTGGATTGCGCTGTTTTCGGGAACTTCGATCTCGCCATAGGCTTTGGTTGCAATTCTCTCCAAACCATCCTCCATATTTCCCAGTATATACTTTATTAGCAATGTGCAATTTTAGCAAGTTTTCAGTTTGTAAAAAAGACGTCTTCATAAGATTTGAATACAGATTACATCTGTTAAGTCATTGCGGGCTTATCCATCAGGATTTGCGAAGCAATCTATAAAATCATTGTTTTGAAAATCGACTGCTTCGCCGTTTCACTTCCCGCAGTGACAATCTCACCTTTGTAGGACGGCCCTCTTTATCGAATTACTATTCTTATCTCAGGAAGTCCAGCAGGGTCTTAGGCATCAGCCTCGCGCCCAGGTTCAGGGCGACGTCGTGCGAAAACTCGAGCATCTTCATATCTATCATCGCTTTGGTCATATCGGTGTCGATCATTTTACTGCGGATATCGGAAATATAGATTTCCTCGTTGCCGAGCCTGTCCGCCACCGTCTGCATCCGCATTTCCACCGCGCCGAGACTCGCCCGGTACTTCAGGACGTTGTCCATCGCCATATCGATCCCGCCGAGGATTTTCCCGCCGATATCGAACTGGTTGTTGTCGACCAACGCCTTCCGGAAATCGATCAGCACGTCGAAGATACTGCCCGAGTAGACTTTCGCCGAAGGCGCGAGATTGTTCGGGGGCTGGGTGCCGGGCTCGATAATCCCGAGGTTCTGGAGCACCGCGCCTCCGTTCGTATCCATCAGCGACAACTGGTGAGGCGAGGTCGTTTCGAGGGTGAAATAGCTCGCGCCGTTCTGGGTGAACACATTCGCCTTCACTGCCGCGCCGGAGTCGTTAATCTTCTTCGCGATGATATCGAGGGTGTCGCCGGTCTTGATCTCGACCTCGAGTCCGTCCACCACGATCTTCGAGTCGCCTTGCGCGGTATATCCGGTCGACGGCATACTCGGGATCAGGAGCGCGTTCTTCGCCCAGAAAAGCTGGTTCCCGGGGTGATTGACCGCGACCTTCTCGTTCTGCTCTATTTCCATGATCTGGCTCTGGTTATTTCCAATATACTTGACCGCCACGAGGTATTCCTCTCCGGTTTTTGGATCGGTCATATAGGTCTCTTTGAACGGCACATCGCCGACAAACGTTCCGCCGAACATCGGCTCGCCCTTGTAGTACGAGTTGCCGATCGAGACAAGTTCCTTCATCAGTTCGTCCACTTCCTTCGCGGCGTTCATTCTGACCTCGTCGGTATAGATACCGTTGGCCATCTGCACCGCAAGTTCGCGCAGGCGCTGAAGGATTTCGGTCGCGCTTCCGAGCTTGCCGTCGATATAGTCCACCTTCGCGGTAGCGTTCTGGATCAGCCCGTTATAGGTCTGTATCTCCTTGAGGCGGCTGTCGTAGTCCATATAGTTGACCGCGGAGACCGGATCGTCGCTCGGGAGCGCGATCTTCATCCCCGACGAGAGCTGGTTCTGCACCTTCTGGAGCTCGTTCTCGGTTTTCTTCGTATTAAAAGTGAATTGGTTTGCCATCGAAACCTGCGATACGTTACCTAACATTTTTTCCTCCTTGAATCTTACGCGCCCATCCGGAGTATCGTCTCGAGCATCCGGTCGAACACCGTCACGAGCTTCGCCGACGCGTTATAGCCGTGCTGGAACTGGAGCATCTTAGTCAGTTCCTCGTCGACATTCACCCCGCTGATTTTGTCCTTCAGGTTCTGTAAACTCTGCACCACGCCGTCGTTTTTGTCGAAATTTGTAATCGCCGTTTTGGATCGTTCTCCGAAGTCGCCGATGATGCTCTGGAAGAACTCGCCGAATGTGGACTGCGACTCGACCATGATCTTGGCGTAACGCAGGTCCATGAGCGCCATCGCGTTACGGTTGTCCGCGAGCCCATTCATCATGTTCGGGTTGCCGTCGCCGGTGGTATCGATACCGCCGGAAGCCGCGATCGTCTGCGGGTCGGCGAGGATCATATCGTCGACCGCCATCCATCCCGCCGGATTGGTCTGCGGAGTGAACGATATATTGTTCGCGGGCGAGATAAACTTCGCGATGCCGTTGACATTCTTGTAGTCGAACGAGTTCTGCGCGCCGGAACCCGCGAGTAGGCCGGCCACTCCGGTCAGCAGGTTACCGCTGTCCTCGATATGGCGAATCGCGAACTCGGGGAAACTGTTGTCCGACGGAAACTTCGCCTTCAGGCTCAACTGTCCCTTGTGGTTCAGGTACGCGGTCACTCCCGCCTCGGACTGGTTGATCTTGTCCATCACCGCCTGTATCGTATCGGTGGGCTGGTACTGTACCACTATATCCGGGCCGTTCGCCTTCGACGGGCCGAAGTTGAGATAGCCGCCCGTGCCGGCAAGGGTCTCTTTCTTCAAAACTTCGGTGCCGCTGACCTTGAAGAGAGCCGTCCCGTCCACTACCCCGTCGTTGTTGAAGTCGTAGCCGCCGTCGGCATAGGGCGATAACGGGATCGCCTTGAAGAAGTTGACATCGGTGCTTTTATTAAGGCCGAAACCGTCCTTGTGGACTTCGTTGAACGCGTCGGTGAGGTTGACCGCGAGCGAGTTGATATTGTTCATCGCGCCCTGCAGGTCTTCGTCGCGAGCCGAAAGCAGCCCCGCGAGGTATCCTTCGCCCAGACGTACCGAACGCCCGTCTTCCCATTGAATGTCCACAAACCCCTTGTTGTCGGGATTGGATTTCGCGACGAGCGGGTTGAAAATCGGCCCCTGGACGAGGTTTTCCGAACCGAGATAAATGATCACTTCTTTATTATTCTTTCGCTCCACCTTGATATCGATCAGCTTGGAGAGCTTGTCGATCAGGAGGTCGCGTTTATCGTAAAGGTCGTTGGGATTGTCCCCGAGCGCTTCGGATTTTACGATCTGGACATTGAGCTTAGCGATCTCGCTTGCCATCGAGTTGATCTCGGCGACCTTGTCGATAATCAGCATGTTCGCGTCTTCCTGGAGCTTGCTTAACGAGTTATAGACATGGTTCACGGTGTCGGTCACGGCCTTCGCCCGCTCGATCAGCTCGAAACGCGCGGCGATCTCGGTCGGATCCTGTACCACCTTGGTGATCCCTTCCCACATCGCGTCCATCACGGTACGGATATTCGGCTTCCCGGGTTCGTTCATCAGCATCTCGATCTTGTGCAGATAGTCCTGCTTCGCGTCCCAGAACCCCAGCCCGCCCTTCTCGTAGAATATCTGGTCGTCGATCAACGCGTCCTTGACGCGCTCGATATTTTCGACCATTACGCCCGTGCCGATCTGTCCGGCCTGGTTGGGATGGTTCGCCGACGGCTCGTAGATCGGGTGGAAGGTGGTGTTGTTCACCTTCTGCTTCGAGAAGCCCGGCGTTTCTATATTGCCGAGGTTATGCGCGATCGTGTCCATTCCGACCTGATGCGCGTTGAGTCCTTTCTTTCCGAGTTCTACGCCGTGAAATGTCGATAACATGTGATCCTCCTTGTGGTCACTTCTATAAATACCCAGATAAAGAAGTGACTGCTAAAAAGTCAGGCAATCCTGTTGACAATATGCAGGTTTTTATGCCCTTCGCCGCGTTCGCGGTAATTATAAGTTTCGGTCACCGCGCCGCGGTTCGCGAAATTCAGCGTGAAATTGATAATATTGAGATTGTTCTGAATCAGCCGTGAGTTCTCACGGACAGCCGTTTCGAGCTTCGTGCTCAGGCGTTTGATCTTCCGCCGCAGTTCGTGAAACCGTTCCTGCATCTCCAACGGAAATTGGGTGATGAGTTCGCTCAGGGGCGCCGACGGCTCTATCCCGAACTCTCTCGCCATCCGGTTGATGAGCACCGCCCTCTTCTTGTCGCGTCCGTCCAGCTGCTGCATCAGGATTTCCTCTTCGGAATTCAGCTCCATCAGCTTCTTCACATCGATCTGCTTGAGCGCATCGTATTTCTGTTCCTCGTGCGAAACAAGCGATTCGACCGCCGCGGTCAATTCATTCAACACCGTCTCGAAATTCGCGAGTTCTTTCATCCAGTCTGCCGGCATATCACCCTCCATGGATATATTTAGACATCCCTGTCTCTCTTCAAGTATCGGCATATTATAAAAATGGTGTAGGGTTTGCACATCCGAATTCGGGAACAGTTCCCCGCGATTTGACAAACCCCCGCTTATCAGAGAAAATATACTATGGGCACTTCTAATAACCGCCGATTCTCGGCGGCAAGGAAGTGACCATTGGGCGTGTTGTCAAAATATACCATACTTAATGTTATGATGTTTATAATTTTTAGATCGCCCTTATCGAAATATTAGGAACTTCTATGACTATCCGTTACGTCCGCCCAGACGAATACCCCGAACTGCTGGAACTGCAAAAACTTGCCTATATCACCGAAGCGGAGCTTTACGGCGACTATACCATCCCGCCTCTCACCCAGACACTCGACGACCTGACCGCGGAATGCGCCCAGAAAACGGTCATTGCCGTTATCGAGGACGGGCGGCTTGTGGGCTCGGTGCGGGCTTGCCTCGATGACAACAAGGCTTGTTTAGTGGGGAGATTGATGACTCATCCCGATTACCGGAGACGGGGCATCGGGCGGGAACTCATGGTCAGAATAGAGTCTGAGTTTCCCGGCGCCGTCCGTTTCGAGCTCTTCACCGGCGAAAAGAGCGCGGGCAATATCAGGCTCTATGAACAGCTCGGCTATGTCATTTTCAAGAAGCTCCGGCTGAACGACAAGATCGATCTCGTGTTCATGGAGAAATACCCGCCTCCAGACACTGCCCCGGATTCCTCCGAGTCGGCGGGAGAAATAGAATGAACTTCTTCGATTATTACCTTTTCTTTACGCTGACAGCGGTTTTCGCGGTATTGGTTACCCGTGCAGCGACACTTGCCGCCCGGCAAGGCTTTATCCCCGTCGTGTTCGGCAACGAGGATAACCCGGTGCGGAAGATAGTGAACCTCCTGAGCTTCCCGGCGGCGCTGTACTGGCTCTACGAGGTTGTCAATACGTCGCTCCATCTCGGTATCCGCCTGCTCCCGGGTATCGCGTATACTGTCCTTTTTGACCATATCGCGTTCGATATCGCCGGATGCGTCCTGATCGCGGGCGGGTTTCTGCTGTTCGTCCTCGCCTCGATCGAAATGGGTGTGTCCTGGCGAATCGGGATCGATTCCAAACGCCCCGCCGGGCTTGTGACATCCGGGGTGTTCTCGTTCTCGCGCAACCCTATCTATCTCTTTTTCTTCTCGATGGCCGCGGGCGTATTCCTGATCGCCGCCTTACCGGTGTTTCTCGTGTGGATATTCATCTTCGTGCCGGTAGTACATTCGCAGGTTCTGGCCGAGGAAAGGTTTCTCGAAGCAAGTTTCGGCGGCGAGTACCGTGAGTACAAAAAACGTGTCCGGCGCTATCTTTAGCCTGTTTACAGTCTTTTTCCGAACTCTAGAATAATTTACCCCTTGACGAAGCTTCTTTTTACAATATAATAAGTCGCAATAATTATTTTTTATTTTGTCTGGAGGTGTTTTTATGGAAATCAGGACGATGCAGGAGTATGTGAACTACATTGGGATTTACGGCGGTAAGTCTGTCTGTCAGATGAAGGGCGCGGATCAGCAGTACCAGAAATACAGCTACGACGACCTGAAGCGCAATGCCAAACTTGTCAGCGTGTATCTCGAACGGGTCAAGCATCTCGGCAAAAACGGTTTCGCGGCGCTCTATTCCGAAAACCGTCCCGAATGGTTTATGACGTATCTCGGAATCACCTACAACGGTATCTGGGCGGTTCCGCTCGATGCGCGCCTCACCGACCGTGAGGTAAAAAACCTCGTGCTCGACTGCGGAGTGCGCGTATTGTTCCTCTCCAAGGCATGCTACGACAACCTTGCATCGGAACCGGATTTGATGAGCCATATTCAGGAATTCATCGTCTTCGACCCCACCGAACAGATGCTGAAAGATAAAAAGATCGTGAGTTTCGAAAAAGTGCTCGAAGAGGGCAGAAAGTACGAACTGAAGGATCATCCGGTCAAACCCGAGGATGTGACGTCGTTGATCTACACGTCGGGCACCACCGGGAAGCCGAAGGGTGTCATGCTCACAAATGCCAATTTCGCGTCGCAGGTAAACTCCTTGCAGCACGCCGTACCGTTGAACACCGAAACAGTGCTCCTGAGCGTCCTGCCTCTCCATCATACGTTCGAGTTCAGTGTGGAGCTGACTGTCATGTTCAAGGGCGGGACGATCACCTACGCCGAATCGCTGAAACCCAAGCAGATGCTCGCCAATGTCGCCGAGACCAAGGCCAACGTGATGATCGGCGTACCGCTCCTTTTTGAAAAAATCTACGAGGGTATTATGCGTAATATCCGCGCCCTCGCTTTTCCTGTCCGCATGATCGTCATGTTCATGTACGGACTGGCAGGCCTGTTCAAATCCGGAAAAAGCCTGATGCGTTTTATTCGTAAGAAAGCAAATCTCGATTCAGTCGATTTCATGATCTCGGGCGCGGCGCCGCTCAGCAATAAAGTCGCGACAGGATTCGATACTCTCGGTTTCAGCCTCCTCAACGGCTACGGGCTGACCGAATCGTCGCCTGTCATCTCGGTCAACCGGCTCGAGAAGAAGATCCGCAACGAGACGGTCGGTATCCCGATCCGCGATGTCGAAGTCGCGATCCATATACCCGACGCCGAGGGGCACGGCGAGATCATCGCGCGCGGCCCGAATATCATGCTCGGCTATTATAAGAATAAAAAGGCTACCGACGAGGTGATCGATAAGGAAGGCTGGCTCCATACCGGCGATATCGGGATGATCGACACATTCGAGGGCGAGACCTATCTTCATATCACCGGCCGCAGTAAGAACATTATCGTGACACGCGGCGGGAAGAATGTTTACCCCGAGGAGATCGAGGAGAACCTGAACAACTGCCCGAGCAT
The DNA here is from genome assembly GCA_001829415.1 of Spirochaetes bacterium GWF1_51_8. Lineage (GTDB taxonomy): Bacteria > Spirochaetota > Brevinematia > Brevinematales > GWF1-51-8 > GWF1-51-8. The sequence continues at coordinate 72,076 of MIBE01000070.1, read as the reverse complement.
CCTCGAGGCGTTAGTGATCGGCGTACCCGAGAGCAGCGACAACAAGGGCGAAAACATCTACGCGTTCATCGTACCGGACTACGAATACTTCAACCTTCTCGCGAGCACGCAGGGTTTCAAGAACACCGAAGACAATATCAAGAAGCATATCGATAAGGAAGTCCGCGAAGTGAACAGGCTGATGAAGGACTACCAGAAGATACAGGGATTTAGGATCCGCCGGGACGAGTTCGACAAGACGTCCACGAAGAAGATCAAGCGTTACCTCTTCTCCGGCAAGGACTTCCTGAACACATAGGGTAAAGTTTGATATAATTCGGTTTTCTGGATATAATAATCATCAACGTCCGGCAGGAATCTGAGGGGAATCCGCCTGTGCCTCTTTATTCTTCCCCTGTTCCGGGGCCGGGTAAAAAGGAGTCCTGATGATTCCCATAGCGATTAAATTTTCCGGCCTCAAGGTTACCCCGATCGAACGGGACGCTCTGCGCGAGTACCTGATCACCACCCTATTCGAAAAGGGCAAATTTCGTATCCTCATCCTCGACGAGAAGAAAATGTTCCATTCTATCTTCGATAAACAGCTCCGCGAGATCATCAACCGCGCGGAGATCGTGCTTTGCTCGTCGCAGACCGTGCGTTGGGCGGTCAAGCTGTTCACCAAGAAAAAAGTCCCGATCACGATGCCTGTCACGCTGATGCTCGACCTTCTGCGCGCGTCCGAAGAAATGAGCTATACCGTGTTCCTTTTCGGCGGCGACCGTCAGATCAGCAGTCTCACGGTCAACATGATCCGTAAGTCATTCCCGCAAGTCAGGATTGTCGGCAACTACCCGTCGAATATCTCGTCGGCGGAACTGGAGAATGTCCAGATCGCGTTCAGGAAAAGCGCTCCGCAGATATTTTTCGCGGGACTGAACGGCGGGAAGAAACAGGAAATCTGGCTGACCGAGCAGTCGCAGAACCTCTCCAGTTCGGTAGTGGTGGGCGCCGACGACGCGTTCAGGGTGATCGCCGGACGGAAACAGATGCCGCCGATCTGGGTTCAGCAGAAGGAGTGGACGGGCTTGTATCGCCTCATCCGGAACCCGTTCAATGTGGTCAGATGGTTCAGGATCACGATCATTTTCTTTGTCACTATCTACCGCAAACTGTTCCGAAAAAACGGTCTATGAATAACCCGGTAGTCGATCATATCCGGCTTGAAGGGGAAACGCTTGTTTTATTAGATCAGCGTCTTCTGCCGGGCGAGGAAAAATATCTCCGGATACGGACGTCGGAAGAGGTTTTCGACGCGATCCGGACGCTTGCGGTCAGAGGCGCTCCCGCTATCGGGGTCGCCGCCGCCTATGGGATTTATGTCCATCTCGCGAACTTTAAATCGGCCCGCGAAACGGAAGCCCTCAGGGCGGAAGCCGAACGGGCTGTCGAATATATCAAGTCCAGCCGTCCGACGGCATACAACCTGTTTTACGCGTTGGACAGACAGCTTCAGGTGATCCGCGCTTCGGAGTCGTCCGATAGAATGCTCGACGGGCTTCGCACGGAAGCCCTGAGTATTCACCGTGAAGACCTCGAGAGCAGTGAACGGATCGGGGAATACGGGGCTGAGTTTATCAGTGACGGAATGGGTATTATCAGCCATTGCAACGCCGGGGGGCTCGCTACCGGCGGTAACGGCACCTCGCTCGCGGTGATTTTCCGCGCGCAGAGGGACGGCAAAAAGATAAAGGTCTATGTCGACGAGACGCGCCCGCTTCTTCAGGGCTCGCGTCTGACGGCATGGGAACTGGAAAGAGCCGGCGTGCCTTACGAGATTATCACGGACAGTATGGCCGGCGACGTAATGCGGAAAGGGCTCGCTCAGGCGGTCTTACTCGGGGCGGACAGGATCGCCCGGAACGGTGATTTCGCGAACAAGATAGGGACTTATTCCCTCGCGGTGCTCGCGAAGTACCACGGTATCCCGTTCTATACAGCCGCTCCCGCATCGACATTCGATCTCTCCCTCGCGAACGGCGGCGGGATAGTGGTCGAACAGCGGTCGCGGGAAGAAGTCCTCGGTTTCGCCGGGATACGCACTTCGCCCATGGGCGCAAAGGCGTACAATCCGGCATTCGATGTTACCCCGTCGGAACTGGTCACAGCGATTATCAGCGACCGGGGCGGCATCCTTCCGCCGTTTGAGCGGAATATCGAAAATATGTTCAGGCAGGCAACGAAATGAGTATATTCGGCGGAAAAAAACGTCTCAACCTCGGCGTGATAGTCGGGAATTCCTTCGGCGGGTATCTGTCGTTTGACGAGTATGTCGACCACTTCCTTCTCCCGTTCTCGCCCCGTTTCAGGAATATCGACTTCTCTATCGCGACATTGAACTCTGTCGGGGTCACGGATTTCCTCATCTTCACGGATAAGGATAAGGAAATCGTCGCCCGTTACCTGATGAGCAGTTGGCCGTTTCTGGACTTCTATGTATTCGACAAACTCGACCTCAAGACCGAGTTCATCGAATTTTTCAACGAATATGCCAATCAGAAACAGGTCAGCATGGTGGGCATGATTAACGGCGGCTACCCGGTCTGGTTCAATCTCCGCCATTACCACCAGGAGTATGTGAAAACGAAGTCCACCGCGTTCCGCTGGAAAGACGGCGAACGCGAAGCATGCCCGCTGATTGTGCTGGATAAAAATCTCTTCATGAAAAAAATGACCGCGATCATCGAAAAGCACGATACGCTGATCGAGGTGCCGAAATTCCGCGAAGAGATCGACGCTGATATGCCGGTCACCGATATCACCGACGGCTATGTCATCCCGTTCAAGAGTATCGAAGAGTACTACCGGATCCATATCGATATGATCGACAGCTATCTGACCTACGACCAGTATAACGCGTATGTCCCGATCCGCGGCGAGAAGGCGAGGCTTGTTCCCGCGACTATCGCGCGAGGCTGTCACTTTATCCATTCGATAGTCGGCGAGGATTCCGACGTGTCCGGTAAAATCCAGGATTCGGTGATATTCTCCAATGTCAAAATCGCCCCGACCGCGATAGTCAAGAACTCGATCATCCTGCCGGGCAACCATATCGGCGCCGGAGCCGTGATCCAGAACACGATCATTGACGAGTTCTCCGGCGACAACTCGATCCCGAATATCGAGCGCAATGTCGTAATCGGCAACCCGAAACCGTCGAAACGGAACGAGGACTATCCGAAAATCCTCAACTTCGGCGTCACTCTGATCGGGAAGGACGTGGTCATCCCCGCGCGCACCGAAATCGGCGGAAACTGCTATATCGAAAGTTTTGTCAAACCGTCGAAGATCGCGGCACTACGGACGATCCCCGACGGGAAATCCATATTACACGACGAGCCCACTCCGCCAACACCCCCGCAGTTACCCAAAGCGTAATCTTGCTCCGTCGAGGAGAACTCCCCGACGGAAAATCCATACTGCACGACGAGCCCGCTCCTCCAGCGCCCCAGTTGCCCAAGCCTTAGATATCCTGCGTAATATTCATATCCGTGTAAACCTTCGTAATCCGTGCAATCCGTGTTAAATTGGGGTATCAATTTTAACCCCAATAGCGCGCGGATTCTCGCCGATTCAACGGATTATCACGGATTTGAACAAACGTAAAAACATAAAGGCACTGCGGGAATTGACCGCAAAGACGAAGAGACATAGAGAGCGAATGAGTTGTTATACTCCGTGAGAACACCTTCGACACCCCGCACAACCGATGGGCAAGCGTCCCCGGCGGGAAGGAAATCTATCCGCGAATAAACACGAATGCACACGAATTGAGACCCGCGCCAAATCGAAGATTTCACACAGAGTACGCAGAGAGAAGGAGTTAGGTCTCTCTTTCAACAGAGTCTGCTTTGCATCACCGTGCCTGCCCCGAGTAAATCGAGGGGTACTCCGCGCGAACTGTATTTTTTTTCTCCGCGGTCTTTGCTTGTCCTCACGCAGCGGGGACGTCTCTGCGTCTTTGCGTCTCTGCGGTACGGTTTTTGTATTTTTCTGTCTGAACAGCCGGAAGAGCTACCGCAGAGACTCGGAGGCGCAGAGGAAAATGCGGAGAGTATCCGCTTTACTTGTACTGAGCGAAGTCGAAGTATCTGCGGCCTCATAGTGTATTATATAAGGCAATTATATTATCCCAATTAATCACCGATTCACGCTGATTGAACGGATTAGCGCGGAAGTAAAAACGTCAACCTGAACGCTCGTCCCGTGATCCTCCACGGGATGTCGAAGGCTTGCCACAGAAAACACCAAGGACACCGAGAAAAAGGCATGACCGCAAATATATGAAGTCGCAAGAAGCACTAGGGCAATGCATCCACGAATGAACACGAAGGCACACGAATAATTCAACAGCCTCACTGTAGGTTGAGCAGATTTGAACAACCGCCGAGACGCAAAATCCCTTATGAGGTTACCGGCCCGGACCATCCCCGTACTATATGATACCCGAAAATCTTGATACCCGCGCCGATACAGGTTAAGATATATATTATTAAAAAGGAGAAGCCGATGAAAAAAATACTCGCCGTTTTTGTTCTATTATCTCTTGTTCCCGTTTCGCAGATGTCCGCGAAGGACGTCATCTCGGTGTTGTACTTCGACAACACGACCGGAAATAAGGATTACGAATGGCTCCGTAAGGCCATCGCCGATATGCTCATCACCGACATCTCTGAATCGTCGGAGATCGAGGTAGTCGAGCGTGAGAATATGCAGAAGATTATCCAGGAGCAGAAGCTCGTGCTCGCTGGACTGGTGGACGAGGACGAGGCGGTGAAGATCGGGCAGATGCTCAACGCTAAAAAGCTCGTCTACGGCTCGTTCGTGGTCAACGGCAGTTCGGTGCGGATCGACGGCAAGATCACCGATTCCGAATCGGGCAAGATTGTCGGCACGTTCTCGTCGTCGGGTGTGGTGAAGAACATTCTGGTCGTCCAGAACGAACTGGCGGGCAAGGTTCTGACCGCGATGGGGATCAAGAAGCCTGTCGCGCTCGCTCAGCCGATGGCGTATTCCTTCGACGCGGTGAAGACGTATTACGAGGGACTCGACCTGCTCGATCTGGGGATCGCCGAAGAAGCGCTGAAGAAGTTCCAGGAAGCCAGCAAACTCGACCCGAACTATCTCAAACCCTACGAGGGGATCGAGGATTCCTACAAATTCCTTCTCGACTTCAAACAGATGCGTTACCAGAAAGAGATCAACGATAAGTACTACAAAATACACCAGATGCAGATACGCCTTCAGGAGACCCCGTGGAAAGCATTTGTCGATATCATCGGCGACCCAGAGTATAAAGAGTTATCCGCGAAAGACCCCGATGCGGCGTTTAAAAAGTTCTACGCCTACTATCAGGGGGACACACCCGCGCAGGCGACATGGAATCTCCAGAACCTTGTGATGGAACTCGCCGACCTCTATGAAGAGTATTTTAACGATACCGATAAACAGCACTCTCTCTATCAGGAAGTCATCTCGATAGCGGATAAGGGCGCGGTCCAATTCAAGAACGATAAATTTCTGCCGGAAATCCTCTACCAGAAACTTCTCGCGCTTGTGTATACCGAGCAATGGAGCCTGGTCAAGAAGGAATGCGAAAACCTGATGGTCAATTTCGGCGAGTACCGGATGATGTGGGCGGTGGAAGATTTCTACGAACGCGCTCTGGAAAAGCTTAAGAAGAAATAACAAAGTTCCCTTAAGGGCTAGTTGACGAACTTGCATTGTCATTGCGAGGCATATGCCGAAGCAATCTATTTAATTACTGGAATATGAATTATACAGACTGCTTTGCCTGCCTTCTCCTTCTCAGGAGAAGGAGACAGGTCGCTTTGCTCCCTGTCTACCTTCGGTAGAAGGCAGGCTCGCGTGACAAAAAACAGCGAAAATTTCAACTTCGTCAACAATCCCTTCGTGGAGTATTTACGAACTCACAGAATGAAGAGTTTTCCGGCACTGCGTGACACGGAGAGGAAAAGCAGCCGGTATAAAATCATATTTGATAATGAGATAGATTGCTTCGGCTGTGGTTCGGCATCCCGCCGTGGAAGGCGGGACAAGTGCTCACCATGACAGCCTCACAATGACAAAATGAGTTTGTCACCACCCCCGCTATAACAGCGAGTTCTTGGACTTATTCATCACCTCGAGATTCCGCCGGATAATGTTCATCTTCTGTTCGAGCTTTTTCAGATCGCGGCAGACAATCTTGCCGTCCTTCATCCCGAACGATTTATCGGTGTCGAGAATGTTCCGCAATGTGCCGGAACCGTTGGCGTTTTTTTCCAGCCCGGTGAATTTCAGCATGTCGTCGAAACCCACGTCGAAAACATAACTTCCGCCCTGCGCGATATTTACCCTGCCCTTCAGGATCAGGATATTGAACGCGTCGTAGAGACGGGTTTCCGGATCGGCGATCAGCATATTCATGATATGCCTGTGGATAAACCAGATCCGTTCGGAGAGAAGGGTGATGATCTTAGTCGCGATCTGAGGATGCGCGGCGACAATCGCCGGGAAGTTCTCGCGCGATACCGCCATCACTTTTACCGTTCCCGACGCCACGGCCGTAGCGTTGCGGGGCTTGTTCTCGAGAATCGCCATTTCGCCGAATATATCGCCGGGTTTCAGGATGTTCAAAAGCACTTCCTGCTGCTGCTCGACCTTGGTGATCTTCACCTCGCCTTCCTGGATGATATACAGCATATTCCCGAGCTCGTGCTCGAGAAAGATGATCTGCGAGTCCTGGTAGATATAGTAATAGTTTTCCTCGCGGCGCGGTTCGAGCCGGAGCTTGTCCTTGTAGCTCGCGACAATCTTCGAGAGCTTGGACTTCGCGATAGGGACGTACTTCCCCTCGGGGTTGTGTTTGACATACTGGATGAACGCGTAAGCCGCGTGATTGAACTGCATTTTGAGCGAACTGTAGTATTCGCCGAGGTCGAAAAGATGGATCGGGTCTTCCGCCGTGTAAGACTTCAGCGAGAGTTCGGTGAGAATGGCGTTGAAATAACGGAGCTGTTTGCTGAAGTAACGGAGTATCTTCATCGCGATAGGCGCGTTCTTCTCGATCAGGTAGTTGAAATCCTCGCGCCTGACCATGATCGCGAGGGTATCTTCGAGCATTTCGATCGAATGGAGCCGGGGGCGTTTCGCCATACACGAGATCACCCCGAAGAAGTCGCCTTCCTTGAGAATCAGCTCGTTCTGCGCTCCGATCACGAGTTTGTTGGTAAACTGCCGCACCTGTCCCTGTTTGATAATAAAGAAATAGTCGTCGGTGGATTGGTTCTCGATAATAGGAAAGCTGCCCTTTTGGAAGCGCACGATCTTAAATTTGTTTTCCTGTCCGTTCATCTACCCCGCCTCATGGATTGAATTCTTACTGCAACTGTTCAGTCATATTACTCCCGGCGGCTTCTTCCGGGATCAGTTCGAACGATTTCTCTTTTACCGTAGTCTTGCCGTTCTTCTGCCCGAGCACGCTCGGTGTCACGAACAAGCCCGGGGCGTTCAGGACGAAGATATCGAAATCCCCGGGATTGATCTCGATCCGGGCGATATCGAACGGGTCGAAACGGTAATCGTTGGGGTTGTACGCCTGAAGTCCTTCCGCGTCGAGCGCGGCGCTGAACTCATAAGTCTTGCCGTTATATTTGATCTTCTTCAAGTACGCGTTCATCGCGGGATTGTCGTACCCGCCGGGATAACATATCTTATCGACCGTCCTCGCCCTGTACCCGAGATAGGACTCGAGAAGCTCCATCGCTTTCCCGATCTCCTTGTTGATCTTGTCTGTCTGGCCGGGGAAAAACGTCGCGAGGTACTCGTGGTTCGCGGTATGGTTCACGATTTCGAAACCATAATCGAGCAGCAGGTTGAGCTTCTTCTCGACATACTCGTGCTGGAGGAACGGCGTGTTCTCGAAATCGATACTGAATGCCGCGTTCAGCTTGAACTCCGGGTGCTTCTTGGAAAACTCGATCATGATCCCCACCGCCGAGTCGGGATCGATCTTCGGGTTCCCGTTAACGTCCGTCCCGGTAAAATCGAACTGCCCGTAGGTGGCGTCGTCGAATGTCAGCACGTAGAGCTTGCAGTCCGGCGGCAGACGGTCGAGCGCCTTCTTCTCGCCCTTCATCAGCGACAGGTACTCGTCCAGCGATATGTTCCTGAAATTGCCCTTATACAGCAGTTCGAGCTGCTGCCGGAACTCGTCGGATGTAATATAGTACCTCTTCTTCCCGGGAGTAATAATCCCGATCTGGAGAGTATTCGCCGGGGTCACGAAGTTATGGTACATCAGGATCGGGATACGCCCGTTGATCCCGCTGAAAATATCGTCGATCGTCTGGTTCGTGTACGGGTCGAACTTATCGCCGTAAGCGTATTTCTTCGACGGGCTATCGCCGTCGAGCGCGTTCAGGATAATCATGCCGTTCACAATCAGGACGCCCGCCGCGCATAAAACAAGCACGGCGTTCAGGATGATCTTCCTGAGCGGAAGATTCTGCTTTTCCGTCTCCGATGTCTGCGTCCATAACGGATTTTTCCGTTTTTTAAGCTGAAAAAGGTCTTCTTCGAACCGATCCATAGGTTTTCCTTATATATGAATCGGTATTTCGCCTTTAATTCTTAAATGAGTACCGTCGAATGAGTTAGATTGGGCTTCTTCCGGCTACTTTTTTTCTTCGGTTTTCGCCCCGCTCAGCTTGAAAAGGAAACCGGTCTTCTCCATGATCTTGACTATGATGAACACCACGAAAAGGGCGACCGCGCCTAATCCGAGGATGCCGAAGTATACCCAGAATGCCCATTCCAGCGACAAGAGCACGACCGCGAAAATGATACGGAATACGCCGCTGCCTTCGCTTAACGTCACTTCGACGGTGCAGAACTCGTTCTCCTCGGCGAATTCGCCGATGCTGACACCCAAAGTGCGGATCGATTTTTCGACCTCGAGAATCTGTTGCTGGAGCTCGATCATTTCCTTAATGCTTCCCTTCTGGTACTTGAGCGCCACAAGCGATTCGCGCATCGTTTCGAGCGACTGTTTCTGCACCATGAGGTCGTTATACTCGCTCGTCTTGTCGTACTTATTGATCGAAAGGTTTTTCACCTTGCCGATACCCTGGAACTGCTTCACGATGTAATCGAACTTTTCCGGCGGTACGCCGATCACAAGCTGAAGCTGGCGGGAACCCGGCAAGCCCTGCATACTCTCGTACTGAATGATCGCGCCGTTGGACGCCGACAAGTCTCTCATTTTCTTCTCGTCCGCCGGGAAATCGGAGCTCTTCAGTTCCATATTGGCGATCATTTCATATTTCTGCTCGATCTCCACCTGTACGGTGTTCCCGGCATTATCGGTCTGATTTTTCATCATCTTCTCGCCGGCGAAGTTCTTCTCCATATAGAAACTCGATCCGGAAGACCCCGACTGAATCGTCATCTCGTTATTGGCATAGCCCGCGGGGAGATAGTACTGGGAACTCTGCACCCCGGTTTTTTCACCGGTCGCGAATCCGTAAATCAAACGGATAACAAATAAAGCCGCGAAACCTATCGCAAGATAGATGAGACCCTTGATAATTTTTGCTTTCATGAAGTCCTCCTTAGCGGCATTCAATTTAAGCCCTTACCTCTTTTTTGTCAAATAAGAGCGTTCCCGGAAATAAGTCGGGCAACTTGACCGCGGGCGATTTGCAAAAATCGACGAAAGCTATTATAATAGTACATCAGGAGCAAAACAATGTCGTTTAATAAAAAAAGACACCGGCCTCTTTCGCCGCAGGGCAAGCCGCATTACCATCACCGCCCCGACGGACAGGACGGGCCGATAGACGAAACAGGCGCGCCCCAGCCGCCTCAGCAGGGACAGGCACAACCCCCGGCACAGCCTCAGACTCAGGGTCAAAGCCGCCCGCAGGGACAGAACCAGAACAGGCCTCAGCAGGGACAGCCCCAGAGCCAGAACCGCCCGCAAGGGCAAGGCCCTCGTCCGCAGGGGCAGAACCAGAACAGGCCCCAACAGGGACAGCCCCAGAGCCAGAACCGCCCGCAAGGGCAAGGCCCTCGTCCGCAGGGACAGAACCAGAACAGACCCCAGCAGGGACAGCCCCAGAGCCAGAACCGCCCGCAAGGGCAAGGCCCTCGTCCGCAGGGACAGAACCAGAACAGGCCCCAACAGGGACAGCCCCAGGGCCAGAACCGCCCGCAGCAGCAGGGCGGAGGCTTCCGTCCCCCGCAGAACCGCGACGGCCGCACCGACCTGACCCGTAAGGAACCGCCGAGGAAAATCTACCCGCCGGTCAATCTTTCCGACGAGATCAAAGACCAGCTCGGCCTGAACGGGCTCGAAGCCAGCAAGAAGATACAGGAACTTGAAAAAGAAGAGCATATCTGCCCGCTCTGCGAGAAACCGATCGAGGGCTTGATCTACGCCTTGAAGCACGAACCTACCGGACAATACGCGCATTTCGACTGTATTGTGGGCGAGTTCCAGAAGCAAAAACCCGACCTTCAGCAGAAGGGCAGGAAGATATATTACGTCGGCTCGGGAAATTTCGCCGTGGTCAAAGAATTGTTCGATAAGCGCGGCCGTTTCCGGGGCTATACCGTTCTGGAAAAGCTTTCCAATGAACCCAAGGAATAGCGAAACCAACGAAGAATTTCATTCGTCGCGCCTGATCCGTTTTCAGGGTATCATCCTCAAGACCGACCCATTCGGCGACGGCAACCGCATCCTCACATTGATCGACGAGAACCACGGTAAAATCCGGCTATCGGTATTCGGCTCCTCGCGCCAGAACAGCAGGCGTAAAAGCGCCGTGCTCGCCGGCAACCTCGTGAACGGGATCGCGGTACGTCCGAAAATCCCACAGGAAAACCAGCTCCCCTCGGTACGCGAGATATCGTTATGCGACAGTTTCGACGGTATCCGCGGCGAGCTCAAACGGCTCGCGTATCTCTATCTCGTTTTCGAAATCCTCGATACCGCCCTCTCCGGCGACAGTCCGTTCGCCCTCTACCCGCTCCTTCCGGAACTCATGAAACGCCTCGCGGCAGATACCCGTTTCGAGAAGTACGCGTTCTATTTCATCGTGACCGCGCTGATAGCGGAAGGAATTTTTCCCTATTACTCGGGCAATTTCACCGGAGAGCTGAGCGAATTGACATCGGAAAAGCACCGTTTGGGTAACGGCACTCTCAGGTTTATCTACGACTGCGAAAACGCGGACGGGATGAGTTTCTGGGACGGCAGGGAGATTTCCGTTTCTGTGCGTAACGAACTGATCGACTTGTTCGGCAGGATTTTCAGGAGCCATTACCGTCGAGAACTCAAGTCCCTCACCCTTCTGTCTCAATCGGGGAATCCGCGTTCTTCCTGAAATGGAGCGAATCGCCCCATTGCCCCAAGCCCGGTTCCTCGCCGATCATCCTGATCCTCGCGGTGAGACAGCCTAAGCATTGATCGGGCTCCTCGTCCACGCACGGCTTCCCCTCGTAGAGCGCGTAGTCCGAACGGTACTTCATCGGGGTGATATTCGGCATGATGATATTCGCCCCGGCCTTCAACGCGCGTTCCCGTCCGAACGGGTCGAGCACCTGCATCGCCGTGGTCGCCGCGATATTTACGTCGCGGAGCAGGATCCTCGCGAACGCGATCATCTTCAGCGTATCATGGTAATGCTTCCGCCTGAGTTCCGGGGAATCCGGCGCGTGCGCCGCAAGCGGTGTCTCGTTGTGGACAATATACGGCCCCATCCCGATCATATCGATATCCATCTCACGGAAAAACTCCAGGTCGGAGACGAGATCGTCCCCGGTCTGGAACGGCAATCCGATCATCACACCCGTCCCGGTCTGGTAACCGATTTCCTTGAGGCCGATCAGGCAGTTCCGCCGCAGATCGAAATCGTGCCCCGCCGGATGGAGTTTCCTATATAGCTCGGGGTTGGACGCCTCGATCCTGAGAAGGTAACGGTGCGCCCCGGCGCCGTACCACCTTCGGTAGGTTTCACGGGTCTGTTCGCCCAGCGATAGCGTGATCCCGAGCTTGCCGCCCGTCCGCTCCTTAAGTTCGGCGATGATCCCCTCGATTGTCTCGGTAAACTCCCGGTCGCAACGTTCGCCGGACTGAAGCACGATCGAGCCCATGTTCTGCTTGAACGCGAATAATCCGGCGTCCACCGTCTCCTCGCGCGTCATTGTGTAACGGCGGGCGTGACGGTTTCCGCGGCGTATCCCGCAGTAATAACAGTTTTTCGCGCAGAGGTTGCTATACTCGATCAGCCCCCGGAAATAGACGTTTTTCCCCACCGTCTCCATCTTGACACTATAAGCATGGTCCAGGAGTGAACGGAGCGTTTCGTCATCGTCAGAGCGCAGTATCCGGGGAAGATCGTTAAAGGTAAGGTTTTTCCAGTCCATGTAAACTCCAGCCTATTAATTTAGTGGGTATATTCCCCGCCGTCAAGAAAAAACGCCGATTGTTTGACCAAAACACCTCATTCCGATAGAATAAGAGTGTACAGAGAGGGATGCGATACGATATGACAAATTCCCTAAGCAAACTACTCTATAACACCGAGTTTCTTCAACCTGCGGGTGTCCATTCCCCTCTCGCCGATTATACGGTATTTGCTTCGGTAGTGTTATGTATTTTTCTCAGCATAGTGGTTTTTTTCTTAGTGAAAGTTTTTCCTAAAAAAAAGCTTCTTCATAATTTTTTCATTACTTCACTCTTATTTGCAGTAGCTCAGGTCTTATATTATATCGAGTTTCGATATCAAATTCCTTCTTTAAACCTGATGTTTACTTCAACATTTCTCGTGAGTATGTTTTTTGTCTCTCGAATGATAAAAAAAACCGTTCTAAAAGGTAACGCAATCTATTTTGTCTATATCGCGGCTTTATTATCTGCGATTACGAGCGCAATTTTTCAGATTAGAATTCTTTATTTTATATATGTTATTTTTATCGCGGTGATTTTCGCGGGAACACTTGTTTCATTATTCTCTTATATGAAATATAGATTAAAAATTACACGTATCGCTTATATCATCATCTTTTGCTTGTTATTCAGTGCGATTTTTTATACTTATTACCTCACCTTAGTCGAAAAATCCGACTTTCACTTTTTTCTCTTTAATCTTCATCTTGGTATGTTTTATTCATCGTTTATTCTTTTCTTCATCAACGACAAAGATATCTTCGAGCGTCGGCAGATAATACTTATTAATCTGGGTATCCTCTGCCTTGTGGGTTCTTTTGTTTTGGGTTGGCTTTTCTTTAATACCCAAAATCAGTATATCACGACCCTTTTCGATGCTTCCTTAACCGCATCCCAATTAAGTAAACTCTATCTTCATAACCTTTCCGCATCGGTGATAGCAACATCAGCATTTTCCCTTGTTATACTATTTGCGCTAATTTATTTGTTTTTTCAGACTCAGAAAAACCGTCAGCTCAATTCCCTGAACAGCTACAACCGGAAAATCTTCGACGCCGTAGGGGTTCCGTTAGTAGTCTTTTCCGGCGACCGGCTCATCCATTACAACCATGAGACGCTGATTGAGTTCGGATACACGTCTGAGGAACTGAACGCCATCACCCCGAAAACGCTTTTCGCCGAACATGAAGTGCTGGATGCGGAACTGAGCGCCGTATCCGCCGAAATCAGTCACGGATTTAATAGCGACTGCCGCCGAAAGGACAGTTCGCTCTTTCCCGCGAACATCAGTATCTCGCTCCATATCCAGGACGACAAACCGCTCTATATCATGGTTATCAAAAACATCATGGGCATCCTTCAGGGGATCCATTCGACCGAATTTCTCAATTCGATCTTCAAGCTCCTGATCCGCGAGGATTTCCGCCAGAACTCCATCGACCTGATCGGCAGGCTGATCGAACGTTACTTCTCAGCGGTCTGGCTGTATGTCTACCTGCGCGGCTTCGAGGGCTACTATAAGTACGGCAGGCTTCCTTCCGGGCAGGGCGACGTTTCGAAAAAGTTCTACTTCGATTCAAACGAGGCTATCGATAGAAACTGCGATAAGGATCAATGCAATCTCTTTTTCAGGATCACCACATCCAAGCAAAATTACGGGTTTATCGGTATCGGTATCCCGTTAGCGATGAATACCGCGCTGACTGAATTTACCCTGAACAACATCGCATCCGCCCTCGCCCAATTTATCGAGACCGAAATGCTTTTCCGTCAGCTCCAAAACTCAGAGACGACCTATCGCGCGGTTATCGAGCACGCTCTCACCGGTATTTATCTGATGCAGGAAAACCGGATCGTCTACGCGAACCGGAAGTTCATGGATATCACCGGATACACCCAGGAAGATATCGACAACGGTCTCGACCCGGCGGTCTTAGCCGCGGAGGATTCCACTATCAAAGTGCATCCCGATCCCAATACCGCCCGGAGGATAGACGAAAACACCGGCATCCAGTATTCCTATAAGGGTGTCAGGAAAGACCGGAAGCCGTGCTGGTTCTCGGTCTACGAGTCGATTGTCGAGTACAACCAGAAGCCCGCCGTCCTCTCGCATATCATGGATATTAACGCGCAGATCGAGATGGAACAGCAGAAGGATAAGATGACCGCATTGCTGATCCAGCAGCAGAAGATGGACACGATGAGAAATCTGGTGGCGGGTATCTCGCATGAGTACAACAATATCTTCGCGATCATCAAAGGGTATTACGAACTGATCCTTTACAGCATGGACGATACTGAAAACATGCGGGCGAAGAACGACCTCGAGAATATCGCGCAGGCCGTAGACCGCGGAATAAAAATCACCAATAGGATGCATATTTTCGCCCGCCACGAGAAGATCACCAAGAAACCTATCGACCTCAGGGACTTCTTCAAAACCCTCGATCCCGTCTTCGGCAGCATGACGCGGAAGAAATCACCGTCAATCTCCCTGAAGATCGATGTCGATCCTCTCGCGGGTATCCTCGTGACGGACGAAGTGACTATCGAAGAAATCATCTATAACCTGATAAAAAACAGTGTCGACGCAGTGGACGAGAAAGGGGCGATCCAGATAAAAGTATTCCGACCCGACAGCGGCCATGTCAGGATCGATATCAGCGACGACGGGTGCGGGATTCCCGACGAGAACAAGCCGCGCATCTTCGACCCGTTTTTCACTACCAAAGACCCCCAGCAGGCGACCGGACTCGGGCTCTATATCGTCTACCAGCTCGTGAAAATGCTCGAGGCGTCTATCGAGATCGACAGCCGGATCGGCAGGGGCACGACTGTGAAAATACTCTTCAATCTTTAGGTATCCGCTTATCGTTTTCCGGATTCTTCCGATATTTCGGATAGACACCCGGAGGAAACATGGATATCAAACTCGGCAGCGAATACCTTTATTCCGCTCAGGAAAAGCTCAACCTTTCGAAGGCGACCGCGATGAAAGAAACAAAGTACGCTTCAATGGAAGACAAACAACTGCACGAGGTTTCCGACGAATTCTCCGCGCTCTTCATTCAGGAAATGTATAAATCGATGCGGAGCACCGTCCCCAAGGACGAATGGCTCGACGGCGGACTCAAGCAGGAAATTTTCGAGGACATGCTCTACACCGAGTATGCCCGTCAGACCGCCTACGACGGATCGCTCGGGATCGGGAAATTCATCTACGATTACCTCAAGCGCACCCAAAACTCCGATAACCTCCTATGAAATAAGTAAGGGGCTGTCCCAAAAGGGTACTATAGAGAATATTTGTCATTGCGAGGCGTCATGGTGAGCTTGCCGAACCATAGCCGAAGCAATCTATATTATTAACTGATAAACAGTTACATAGACTGCTTCATTACTTCGTTCCTCGCAGTGACAGACTTTTCTACTTTTTCCGTACTTTTGGGACAACCCCTTCGTTTATCTGCGATGAACCTTTCTTCTATTCGTCGAACAGCAGCGACAAATCCAGCGGCTTGACCGTATGGGTCAGTTCGCCCATCGAAACGAAATCCGCCCCGATCCCGGCAAGTTCCACAAGCCGTTTCTCGTCCACATTCCCGGAAACCTCGATATACTTCGATCCGCCGATAATCCGAAGGGCTTCGCGGACAAGGTCGTTGTTCATATTATCGAGCATCAGGATATCCGCTTCAGTCTCCACCGCCTCGGCGACCTGTTCGATCGTCGTAGTCTCGACCTCTATCGGCACGAACGGATAGGCCGCCTTCGCGAGCTCTACCGCTTTTGTCAGCGACCTGACCGCGGAGATATGATTGTCCTTGATCAGGATCATATCGTACAACCCCATCCGGTGATTGTAGCCGCCGCCCGTCGCGACCGCGTACTTCTGCAATTCGCGCATCCCGGGAAGAGTCTTGCGCGTATCTAAAAGACGGGTGGAAGAACCTGAGATGAGATCGGCATAACGGCGGGTTTTCGTGGCGACCCCGGAAAGGATCCCCATGAAGTTGAGGGCGATCCGTTCGCCGGTGGTGATCCCCGAAGGCCGTCCCTTCAATGTCAGGATAGTTTCGCCTTTTTCGGCTATTTCGCCGTCCAGCTTCCTCGGCATGATCTCCACCCCGGATTGATTCGAGACAATCGAATAGACCGCAAGAGCGACATCGATACCGCAGACTACGCCGCGTTCTTTTGCGGTCACTCTCGCGGAACGGGTATCCTCGGAGATATTTTTAAAAAGCGCCTGCGTGGTGATGTCGCCGATACCGTCGAGGTCTTCCCTCACGGCAATTTCTATCAGGTCCTTCAGGAGACCGGGGGATACCTTTTGGATGCGCTTGGGGAAATCCAAGCCTTCTCTTTTAGAAGCCATGGCTTATTCCCCGGTAGGCGGAGTTTCAGGAGACGGAGCGGGCGCGGGTGAAGGCGTGGGGGTTGGAAGTTCGACAGGCTTTTCCACGGCTTCGGGCGTACGCGAGATTTTTTCAAAAATGAATTGACTAATCGCTTCCCTGTCCTGTTGGGAGAGATGGGTAAACCGGAACGCGCAGAAACGCTTCTGGTACGCTACGACCTGGGCGTTCACCAGAACATCCTTCTGATCGAGCATGAACTGCATATTTTTGACTTCCATCCCGTTTTCGATAGCCGCCGGGTCGAACGTCCCGACCAGCTCGACTGCGATACCGCCCGCGCTGATATCCTTGATAACCCCGAGGATCAACTGAAGGTTGACCGCCGAACGGAACTTCACACCGATCCTTTCCGATTCCATCAATGTATTCAGCGATACCCGGACAAACTTTCGGGCGGGCGGAATTCCCTTGATCTTCTGGTAAATCTCCGGGATGTACTTCGAGATGGTTTCCTCGGACGCGTTGCTCTTGATAAACCCGATCACTCCCAACTGGAGCGCCCGGGATATCTGGGTTTTATCGACGGATCCGATCAGCATTAAGAGCGCGATCTTCTCCGGCAATCCGGGTTCCGTGCCTTGTTTGATCTTGATCAGTTCGGGAAAAATATCAGAGTAGTTTTCCTGGATGACATCGAAGATAACGACTTCTATCTGGTTTTTCCGGATCGTATCGAACAACATAGCCAAATGATCGAGATGGAATACAGAAATCCCTATCGGAATGAGCGCGTTGATAAATGTTTTTCTGACGTAGATGGACGGGGTGTAAAGCAAAATATTCATTTTTTACCTGCCATAATTTGCCCCCCTGAGAATAAAAAAAGAAAGAATGAACCTTCTGCTAATCGTTTGAAGACTTATTATATAATGCTTTCAACGAATTGTAAACTTTTTCCGCGATGCCGGTAGGGATGCCTTCTTCGGTGAGGTCGTTCAATGTCAGGTTTTCTATCACCTCGCGCCGGAGAAATTTCTTCACGATCACACTCTTCCGTTTCCCGCCTATCCCGTCGATGTCGTCGAATACGGACTCGAGCGCGGATCGCCGTTTCAGCTTGTTATAGCACTTGTTCGAGAAACGGTGGGACTCGTCGCGCACACGCTGGAGAACGTGAAGGGCGGGAGAGTTCTTTTCCAGTACGAGCGGCAGATCGGCGCCGGGGAGATAAATCTCCTCGTTCCGTTTCGCGAGCGAAGCGACATTCACCTTCACACCGAGTTCGGACACCGCGTCGAGCGCGGCATGAAGCTGTCCCTTGCCGCCGTCGATCAGGATGAGGTCGGGGAAATCCAGCCCCTCGTCCCGGAGCCGTTTGTAACGGCGGTAGACCGCTTCGCGCATCATCGTAAAATCGTCGGGCGTGGTTTTCGAGCGGATATTGAAATGGCGGTAATTCGGCTTATCAGGGTCTCCCCCATAGAACGAGACCATCGCCGCGACCGCCTGCTGACCGAGGATATTCGCGATATCGAAACCCTCGATCCGCATCGGAAGACGGTCTGTCCCCAGAGCCTCCTGGAGCAGTTTGAGGCTTTCCGAACGATCGACCTTGCTGAGAACTTGAGCGAGGTGGAGTTCGGCGTTTTCGCGCGCTATCCTGACAAGCGCCCGCTGGTCGTCGTCCACCGGCACGGTCACCCTGACCTTTGCCTCAGCCGCCCCTGAAAAGTAGCCGTTCAGCGCGGCAAGCGTTTTTGCGTACTCGGGCTCGACTACAATCACCTCGGCCTTGCCGTCGGACTGGCGGAAGTACTCGATCACGAAGCGCTGGAGCATTTCAGCCTCGTCCTCGTCGATCCTCGGCGCGGCGGTATAGCTCCGTTTCCCGATCATCTTGCCCTGCCGGATGATGTTGACCACATAGAGGATTTTACCCATTTTGGATGCGGCCGCGATAAAGTCCGCGTCGATCCTCGACTGGAGATGCACATGCTGTCCCTCGACAAAGAAGCGGACGGCTTCGATCTTCTCTTTTACCGCCTGCGCCTTCTCGAACAGGAGCTCCTTCGACGCATCGCGCATTTCAGCCTCGAGCCGCGTCAGGAGATCGTCGATCTCCCCGCGAAGAAGCTGGGTGGCGAGTTCGGCCTGCGCGCGGTACTCGTCCTTCGTGACCTTCTGGATGCACGGCGCGCTGCAGCGGTGAATATGATAATAAAGGCATTCGTGCTTGGGCAATTCACGGCAGACACGTATCTTGAAGAGGCGCTGTACCATATCGATATAACGGCGCACCATCTGCGCGCTCGTGTACGGCCCGAAGATCAGCGAGCCGTCCTTCCTCGGATCGCGCGTCAGGAATATCCGGGGGTATTCTTCCTGCACCGTGACCGTGATGAACGGGTAGAACTTATTGTCTTTATAGTCGACGTTGTATTTCGGATGGTATTTTTTGATCAGGTTCGCTTCGAGGATCAATGCTTCCATTTCGCTTCCGACCGTGATATAGTCGATCAGTGCGATATTTTCCACGAGCGCGCGGGTTTTGATATCTGGATGGTTTTTCTGGAAGTAGGACGTGACACGTTTCCGCAGGTTGATCGCCTTACCGACATAGATGACCAGCCCGGAGGCATTCTTCATCAGGTACACGCCGAATGCCGGGGGCATCGAGGAGACTTCGGCGGGCGTCACATAGCCCTTGTTCTCTTCTATACCGTTATGCCCGGGCATTCCGTCCCCGCTCAATGGCCGTCGCAAATCAGGCTGTCCCGGGAGTATTTATCGGTTTCGGGCTGGAGGATGACATGAGTGATACCCTTCTTCTTCAGCTCGTCCTTCACCCGTTCGATCAATCCCTCCACTTCCCGCATCGCCATACAAGCGTCGATAACGATATGCGCCGAGAAGAAGATGTCCTTCGACGACGGCTCGGTGAGATGCACGCTATGGACGTTTTTTATCTCATGGAACGATTCCAGGCACGCGACTATGTCCTTGACATCCCGGCTCGTCCGGTCCATCAGGCTGAAGAATGCCGAACGGAACACGCCGATCGCTTTCAGGATAATATACGCCGCGAATGCCAGAGAGAGCAGCGGGTCGATCCACATGATGCCGAGGAAATGGATCGCCGTCCCTCCCGCGATCACGGCCAGCGAGATCAATACGTCGCTCATCAGGTGCAGGATCATCGCGCGGGTATTCAGGTCGGGTGCGTGTTCTTCATGCTCATGCTCGTAATCGATGCCGTGTTCGTGTGTATGCTCATCTTTATGTTCGTGCTCGCGGTGATGGTGGGTATGGCCGATACCGGCCTTGCGCAGGATCAGCACTGAAAGGCTGTTTGCGATCACGGCGATACCCGCGACGATCATCATCGTCATCCCTTCGACCTTCTCCGGGTGCATGAGCTTGCCGATCGACTCGACCGAAATATAGATCATCGCCGCCACAAGAAAGAGCGAGTTGACAAACCCCGCCATCATCTCGGAACGGATATACCCGTAGGTCATATTTTCATTTGCCTCACGCTGCGCGAATTTCACCGCGATCAGCGAAATGACAAGGGCGATTACGTCGCTCAGGTTATGCAATGCGTCGGAAACAAGCCCCATCGAGTTGCCTATGACGCCGAAAATGATCTCAGCCGCCACGATGAGGATATTGAGTATGATTACAAGAACAATTCTTTTAAGGTTCATTTTTCCTTCCTATTGATTATACCAATTAAATAGGTTTAAGGCAAATGGCGGGCATCTCGGCCGCGCTCGATGACCGTTTAGTTTTATTATACCCAGAAGCCGGGCACCACGAAGCTGTGTACCGATTTACACGGATGGGCGCTTATTAGGCAATTCCGCACAGAGGGCTCGGCGGGGAACCCCTCGGCATGCCGGGAGAAACGCGGGACAAGTGCTCGGGATGACATTCCGTCATGCTGAGCTTGCCGAAGCATGAGCTTGCCGAAGCATGAGCGTGCCGAAGCATGAGCTTTTCGAGGCGTATCCGGGCAAATCCGCAGTATCCGTGTATTCCGCGCGAATCCGTACAATGTCCTTCCGGGCTATGTTGAAAATATTGCTCAACGTATCGTAAAAAGTATGTAAAAAGTAGTGTAAAACATTGACAAAAATACGGTATTCGCCTATTGTTGACAGGGTAAAACTTCATTAAATATTTGAAAAATAGGAGGATAGAATCATTCGGAAAGGTATTTAAAATATTTGAGGAGGCTGTATGAAAAGCAAAATTCGTTTCCTGTGGTGTATGATCGCCGCGACGATGTTACTTTCCTGCGGCGGGGGGAGTGCCTCTGTTAAGGCGGAGGTTCAGGTGAAGGTATATGTCCCGAAGGTATACGAGAACCAGTTCGGGGACAAATATGCGAAGTATGACGATACACTTCGAAAGGCGAACGATATCAACGAATTATTGGTAAAGGCCGCCGCAGATGTGGACGACTTCACCTCTAACCTGAAAATGATTATTGGGGATACCAAAGCCGCAATCAGCGATCCTGAATCTGCCCTGGCGGCGTTCGTCGATTCACTTAAAAGCGCGGAAGTTTCCGTTTCCCTGAAGCTCGAGATCTACGCCGAGGGTGGAAAGGCGAAATTTAAAGTGAACCCGGCTGCAAGCGTGGAAATCCCCGCTGAAATTCAATCCAAAATCGACGCATTCGAAAAAGTAATCAAGGCTCTGCCATCGGCCGCGGAAGAAGTTACCGCCGCGGGTAAAACCAGCGTACAGCTTGCAAAGGATTGTAATGCGCTCGCGCAAAGCGCGCCGAAGGATTTCACCGGTTTAGATGCGTTGAACGCCCCGAAAGCGGCTGGCGCGCTTACGGACGCCGCGGCGAAACTTGCCGAGGTGCCGTCCAAGGTTACCGTGCTTGCAAAAAAGCTCAGCGATCTCCTGTACTATGTAAATTCAGCTTTTTAGGTATGCTATATCCAAATCGGGGCGGTTTCCGCCGCCCCGAAAATATTTTCTGATTCATTTTAGATTTCAAAACACCTTTTCACTGTGTATTCCGCGGCATCCCTCGGCCGACGCGGCGATAGTTCCACGGTTCTAACGGATGCGAAACGGGATAAATCACGATTGATCGATCCGCGAATGAACGCGAGTTGAGACTATCGACGAATAGAAAATTTCACATAGAGTACGCAGAGGTTATACCATGAACATCTGATGAAAGATACCGTTTTACTTTCACGGCATCGTGGTTTTAATGTCAATTTCATAACATATGATGGCAAGTATAGCTATGGGAGTATGATGATCTCTCTTGAATAAACATCCCTGCTTATTTCTCCGCGCCTGCCCCGAGTAAATCGAGGGGTGCTCCGTGCGAACTGCATTTGTATTTCCCGGCGGTCACCGTGCGCGGCCGGCTCCGATCCGTGTCAATCTATAAAATCCGTGAAATCCGCGCGCTATTGGGGTATAGAAAAGAATCCCTTATTCGTCACATATTCTCGCGGAAGGGGAGACCGCTTAATGCCATGCGCCCTACGAAGTCAAAGCATCGAGGGGTAGAAACCCATTCCCCCGATCAATATTCATTTCTATTTTCTTGCCTTTTAATTGTTTTGTAGTAAAATATATAAGAAAGAATAAATGTTTTGGAGAAATAAAATGATTCTGCATGGAATTTACGAAAATGGAAAAATCGAACTACAGGAAAAAGACCTTCCTAAAATCCGCATAGAAATAGAAATTCAATTACCTATTGAAAACATCGAAAAATCAAGTTTTTCGCACGCCCTGAGGATCATCGAGGGGTATAAAGGTAGTGTCGCGCGCTGGACAAGAGATGAACTTCATGAAAGGTAGATGCTTCCTCGATACAAACATTTTAGTGTATTCCTTTGATAACGGAAATCCCGAAAAACAGGAAATCTCGAAAAGCCTATTAAAAGAGCTATTCGAATCGGAATACTGTTTTGTCAGTACCCAGGTAATTTCCGAGTTCTGTAACATCTGTATAAAAAAGATGCAGCCTCCGCTCAATGAAAAAAGTCTGATTGAGTTCATTTTGTTAATACCTGAAAATCATATTCACTCAGTTACCCGCAATGATATTTAAAAGCTCTGGAGATTCGTTCACGCTCGAATATATCATATTGGGATTCGCTGATAATTTCATCTTCTCTTTCGTGCGGATGTGAAATGCTTTATACCGAAGACCTTCAGAACGAAATGGTCTTCGATGATGAATTAACAATCGTGAATCCATTCAGATAAACAATGCGGAGTATTTTATGAATGTGCAGGAATTTACCGCGAAGAACCGGGACACATGGAGCAGGCTTTCCGAGCTCCTGAAGAAGCGTCGACGCTCGTTCGAGGAGACCAGGGAACTGGGCGGGCTTTACCGCACCGCGACCGAGCACCTGTCGTTCGCGCAGACCGAGTTTCCCGATCACCAAACCGCGCTCTACCTCAACCAGCTTGTGCGGGAATGCCATATGCTGTTCTACCGTCCGCAAAAATCCCGTTTCCAGCGTTTCCTGCAATTCCTGTTCAAGACATTCCCGGCGACTCTCGCCCGCCTCGGAATCCCGATCCTGATCGCAGCGGGAATTTTTATCGGCTCAGGCCTAGTATCGTTTTTCATGACCGTCAACAACATCAAACTCGCGGAAATCTTCCTCGACCCGTCGACCTACCAGATGGCGCGCTACGACCTCGAGAACAAGAAGCAGTTCGGGAATTTCGACGATATCCCCGAGGAAGACCGTGTCTCGGTCTCTTTTTTCATCTGGTACAACAATAGCCGTGTTTCGATCTATTGTTTCGTGCTGGGGATCACCCTCGGCATCGGCACATTGTATATCCTCGCGTCCAACGGTTTCATGCTGGGTGCGCTTTCGGCGTTCTATTTCCTTAACGGCAGTTTCGACGACTTTATCTCCCTCATCATGATACACGGCTCGATCGAACTCCCGGCGATCATCATCGCGGGCGGGGCGGGGTTGTATATCGGAGCGGCGATCCTTCTGCCCGGCCGGCTTCCCCGAAAGTACCGTCTGAAGGAGCATTCGCGCGACGCGTTTCGGGCGCTCGCCGGAGTCGTGTTCCTTCTCTTCATCTCCGGCCTGATCGAGGGGCTGATTACGCCGATGAAGGTGGAGATCGGAATACGGGTGCTGATCGCGGCGGTCAACACAGTGTTCATACTCAGCTATTTCCTGATCGGGTTTGTGTGGAAACGGAAGAACGAAGATTCCAAGAACGAGGCTATTCTCGCGGAAGCCTAATGTTGGGAGAAATATATTCCCGCATAATTCGACAAACTTGGTTTCCGGATAATTTATAGCAAGGGAATCAATTGGGCTTCATTCGATAATAGTTGAATTGAAGTATAACCAAAACACCTTGCGTGGATGTTTTTAAATAGAGATGATATGTGATTATCACTTACACCCCATAGTATTAGTCATAACCTTTTTACTGCTTTCTTATAAACATCAAAATCGTCTCTTTTACCGATTGCAATAATAAAAACATCCGGAGTCCCCTCCACGAGACGATATACAATTCTGATGCGTTTATTATCCGCGTACATAGTTCGGCAATCCGACAAATCATTTCCCTGTAAAGCTCTCAATGGCTTCCCCAACTCAGGGGTCGTACTAAGTTTTATTATCTGTTTGTATACTTTTTTCTTCTGTCCTCCTTCTAATGCGTCAACTTCTTCCCATGCTTTTGGGTGGTATTTAATTTGAAAGGACATCATTGTCCTCCTCAGACTTTATTTATATCCTCCAGAGTTAATCCGCTTTTCTTGAGGGCTTCCTCTTGAGAAATATATTTTACTTCCTTATCACTCAGCCGCTCCTTTACGATTTTAGCGATCTCTAACTCTTCCCGTAACTCGATTATTTCCTCGTATTCCTCAGGAGAGATTAATACGGCTTCGGGCTTATTGTTCCGTAAAACAAAAACCCTATTAATCTCATGATCCCTGATCTTGTCTAAAATCCGGGGAAAACCACGTACGATCTCGGTAACCGAAATCATCTCATTCATCCGCAAACTCGCGGAAGTAGTCTTCATGATAACCTCCTAAAAATATATATTTTTAGGAAAATTAATAGTGACCTCTTGCTATTAAATTTCCTTTCTACACATTACATAAAATATAACATAAAATTCTAAGTATGTCAAATTATGTGTATAATAACACATATATATAAGCGATAGTTTTCTTTTATAGTTTTTTCCTAAAGGTTGAGTGTTGAGGAAAGACTTATTCCTTCATACTTCCCTCGACATGACTTGGCTTGTATATTGAGAGGTTTAAAGCGACAGGTACGTGTTCACCACTTTCTGCTTGATGTTCCCGGCGTTCACACGGATCGTCTTGATCCCGGTCTTGGACAGTTCCTTCACCACAGACTCCTTTTCGACAGTCTGCTCTTCCTGCATCACCCGTCTCGCGATCTCGTCAAGAGTCGTACCCCGCGCCGTTTCCTCGGATTCCTCGAAGCTCACGAAGTAAATCTGGTGGTGATCGGACAGTAGCTGGAGAAGCCGGATCAGGTCCTTCGAGACAATCCGGTCGTAGAGTTCGGAAAAGATGAAGATGATCGAGTTTTTCCGCAGGCGGTGCATCAGGTAACGGTATGCCGCGATATAGTCGGTGCGGAGATAGTCCGGCTCGACCTTGTACAGCACCCCGAGCACCTCGTTCAGCACACGGTTCTTCCGGCTGGGTTTGATATAGGTATGGATTTTATCCGAAAAGGTGAGAAGCCCGAAGAAGTCCTTCTTCCTCGACGCCGCTCCCGCGAGGATCAGCGACGCGTCCACCGCGTAGTCGAGCTTGGTCAGGTCGCCGTAACGGGTCGTCATCATGCGCCCCGAGTCGATTAATGTGAACACGTTGCGGTTGTACTCCTTCTCGTCCACCTCGATGATCGGGTAACGGTGCTTCGCGGTGGCCTTCCAGTTAATCTTACGGTAGTTGTCGCCGGGGAGAAACTCGCGCAGAAAGTCGAACTCGTTTTCCCCGCCGTGCACCGGGCGCTTGTATCCGATCTGTTCGAGGCGGTTCATCCGGAACATCATGAGGTACTTCCGCAGCTCGAGGATATTCGGGTAGACCTTGAACTCGGTGGGGAGTTCGTAACGGTACTGGCGGGCGATCAGCCCCATCCTGCCGGAAACACGCATCTGCGCGCCCGGGAAGGAATAGTCGCCCTTCTTGAGCGGCCTCAGCGTATACGACGCGGATATCACCGACATCGGCGCGCTCGGGAAGACGATCCGGTCGTCGATAGTCTCCATCTCGTCGGGGTACTCGTCGCGGATCTCGATATCGCCCCTGTATGCGCTCCTGTTCGTCACGCTGAAACGGATCGGATTGTACGCGCCGATAGACAGGTACTTCTCGTGCGTCCGTTTGACCGAAAAGTCCTTTTTCCTCGGGATCATCGCGATATCGATCCCCGCCGCGATCATGAGCGCGAGATAATACAGATACTGCAATCCCCCGGCCGCGGGGCTGATAAAGCCTAAAAGCGAGAACGCAAAACCTATCGCGAGCAGGATAAAAAAGCGCCTGCGGGGAACGATCATCTGGGCAC
This sequence comes from Spirochaetes bacterium GWF1_51_8, assembly GCA_001829415.1. Taxonomy (GTDB): domain Bacteria; phylum Spirochaetota; class Brevinematia; order Brevinematales; family GWF1-51-8; genus GWF1-51-8. The sequence continues at coordinate 45,620 of MIBE01000070.1, read as the reverse complement.
CTTCACGTTTTCTATAATATTTCTGACCACGTCGTCCGTCTTATATCCTTCGATCTCGGCGTCGGCCTGCAGAATGATCCTGTGGCGGAGCACCGGCTGCGCGGCGGCCTTGACGTCGTCGGGGATGACATAGTCGCGGTTGTCCATCCCGGCCTTGTACCGCGAGATGTTCATTAACGCCAGCCCCGCGCGGGTACTCGCCCCGAGCAGGATCGACGGGTTCTCGCGGGTCGAGCGCACGATGTTCATGATGTAGTCCATGAGCGAGTCGTCCACGCGCACCTTCGAAAACTCCTTCCGGCATTCGGCGAGCTTCTTTTTATCGATACTCTCGAACTTGATCTTGTCGAGTTCCTTCGAGTCGAACCCGTCGCGGAATTTCTTCAGGACATCGGTCTCGATCTCCTTCTCCGGATACTCCACCGCGATCTTCATGAGGAAACGGTCGAGCTGGGCCTCGGGTAACGGGTACGTGCCCTCGAACTCCACCGGGTTCTGCGTCGCGAGCACCATATACGGCGGCTCCATCACATAACGCTTTCCCTCGATCGTCACCTGGCTTTCTTCCATCACCTCGAGCAGGGCGGACTGGGTCTTGGGCGAGGCGCGGTTGATCTCGTCGGCCAAGAGGACGTTGGTGAATACCGGCCCCTCGTGGAAAACGAACCTCGCGCCCTGTACGTCGTAGACCATCGTGCCGAGGATGTCCGACGGCATGAGGTCGGGGGTGAACTGAATGCGCGAGAACTTGAGCCCCGTGATCGCCGCGAACGTCCTCGCGATCAGCGTTTTCGCGAGCCCGGGCACCCCCTCGAGGATGACATGTCCGCCCGACAGGAACGCCAGCGTGATGAGTTCGATCACGTTATCCTGGCCGACAACGGCCTTCTTCATTTCTTTTTTGATATGATCCGCGAATTCCCGGATGACCATGCTTTGCTCCTTAAAGTTCCTTTATCGATCTATACAAATCTTTCAGTTTCTTCACCGGATCGGCTCTATGTCCGCCTGTATCGCCCGCTTCCGATTCCTCCAGCGCCTTGTCTATCGCGGCCTTTGGGTAACGCTGGGGCAGGAGCGTCCCGAGCTTCGCGAGGTTCGCCCGCGCAAGCGGGAGCAGTTTGTCCGCGTAACGGCGCCGCCCGAGCAGGCCGGCCATCCCCTCGGAGTAATAGTATATCTTCTCGTTCTTCGCCTCTGCGGGATAACGGTACTGGCCGAAACGGATTCCCTTCGCGTAGAAGAAGACCAGCAGGAACAGCAGTGCCTGCACGATCAGGTGGCGGAATTCCGGCTTGGCGAGGAAGTAGAAGATCGTGAGGCTGTGCCGGACACCGTGATGGTACTCGTCGATATAGACCGCGCCGCCCTTTGCGTAGTGCTTCACAAGGCGGTAGATGAAAACGCCGTTATCGCCCTCGCGCAGGAACAGGTTGGACAACAAGCCTGAGTCGCAGAAGAGCACGATCCGCCCCTCGCCCGCTTCATGTTCGAGCGCTATCGTACCCCACTGATCGCTCAATAGCGAATCCCACTTCATGCTCCATTTGGAGAAACGCGATTCCCCGGGCAGGAACAGTTTTCCGGCGTCGCCCAGCACGCCCGTCCCGTCCTTCACGATCCGCGCGCCGTTAGTAAATATCCTTGTCAATTCGAGGTATTCGAGCGACTTCTCGCTGAGCGCGTCCTGCATATTGGTCAACGGCGAGATGAACGGGGCAAAGATCCATGTATGAGGCGAGAACACGATGAACGTGAACCCGTTGGATGCAAGCGTATAGAACATCGATATCTCGTCGGCGGTGAACGGCGTATCCGGCCCGATCACGAGGATGACGCCCTCGCCGGCGGTGTCCTGCGGTGGCCCCATCCAGTCGCCCTGCGCGACATAGTCTTCGGTGCGCGCGTAGAAGTCCACTAACGGCTCGACGATCTTGCCGGGCTTGAGCCCGGCGGCCTGCAGAAACTCCCAGAGCGCCATCGTCCCGGTCGACCCTTCATGATAGATGCTCATATTCGGGAACACGTCCTCGCGCTTGGGCTGACCCGCCTTGAGGCTTTCGAATAGATAGAGCGCGCCGACAAGCAGGACCGACGATACTACTAGGATCAGCGCCGTCGATCTAAAGGACTTATTTCGATAAAAAGGTTTCAACTTTTCCCAGGATTTCACCGCACTCTTCCGTTTCGAGGTTTTCTTTATAAAACACGGCAATCTCGGACTGCCGGACTATTTTTTCTAGGTTCGGGTAATACTCGACTCCTTTCAGGCGGGAAAGGCACTCACGGTCGGTGCGGGCTTTGTCGTAAGGGAGTTCGCTTTTCCCGGAAAGGTAGAGCCAGACGGCGTTGAGGAACATATCGACCGCTTCCTTGAGTCTGCCCTCGGACATAAGCCGTTTTCCGCGCGCCACCTCGAGCTGGTAGTCGAGATTGAGTTCTTCGGGTGCGGCGGCGTCATCGAGCTTTTTCGTTTTCTTCGAAAAGTTCATATTCCGGATCGCCCATGTCACGAGGAAGATCACTATTCCACCCACGAGAACGATTACGATCACGAGAAATGCGGTGGAGAGATTCCCGAGCTTCTTGAACAGCTCGCTCCAGAACTCGGATATCGACTGCAACATGTCCTTCAGCCATTTCAGGAAACCGGAATCGATCTCGACCGGCGGTTCCTTGTGCTCGATATAATTGAATTTCGGCTGGGAGACGACTTGTTCGAGCTTCTTCTCGATATCGGGTTTCGGCAGTCCCGCCGGGAACAGATTGACACTTGCAAGCAAGAGAATGAGAGTAAAAAATAGTCCTTTATGGCTTCGGGTTAGCATTACCGGTTTTCAGCGCGCGGATACGCTGGGTCAGCTCCGCGCCGTCCTGGATGTTCTTCATATTATAGTAGCATAACGTGAACGATATATTCTGCAGGGGGAAAAAGAACACCTGCACAATCGCCACCAGGGCGATCTGGATGACATAGAGCAGAATCGAGTTCGCGGGAGACAGGACGTTCATGTAGTCCGGGAGATTGAATCCGCCGCCCTCGATGGATTTCATGATCTCTTCGATCAGCGGGACTATGTATACGATCATCGTGACAAACTGCGAGATAAACCCGATCAACGCGACGTAAGTGACCGCGATGACCGCCACTGTCAGGAAGCTCTTTGTCACCAGCTTGAAACTTGTATCGATTGCCTTGAAGTAGTAACGGTTGTCGAGCATGATCGCCTGCGGTACGAACATGAGGAACAGCCCCAAGACGATAATCGCTACAAAGCACATCACGAGACCGAACGCGGACATGAGTCCGATCAGCAGAGTGGTCAGGAATAACGGGATAATTCGGCGGATCGTCTCACGGAGCACTTCGCCGATCTTCATCTCTCTTCCGAACAGCTTCCCCTCGATCGACTTGATCGACGCCGCGCCCGCGATCATAAACCCGATCAGGTAGATCATCCCCGAGGTCAGATAGTAGACGACAAGCCACCACAAAAGTTCGAGAAAGTTGCCGTTCAGATCCGGAAATCCGGCGATAAACACAATCGCGCTCGACAGGATGACGGTGGGGATGAAGACCACGCAGACGACCTTGATGTAGTACCAGAAGTCGCGTTTATAGAGTTTGACCGCCCATGTCAGGATATCGGCGATCGACATTCGTTTCGTCAAGTCAGGCATTTGGTCCATCGTTACCCCCGTACCCGGAAATCACGGCATTCAGCGCGCCGATATACTGCCCCTTCTCGACACCCGCAGGGCATTTCACGCCCGTCTTAGGTTCAAGCCATTCCAGCATTTCCTTCTCCAGGTCTTTTATTGAATGAAAATGATTGGTTTCGTAGAGAAAATCCCTTGCCTCGAAATAGTCTTCGATCACCTTGCGCTCGTCATCGGAAAAATCCGCTTTCAGCTTGGCTTCCATGCCCGTGAAAAGGTTGTCCGCCCCGGCGAACTTCCTGAAATCGGGAAGCTTTGCGGGTTTCTCACGGATCACGATCGTCCCGGCTACAAGGTCGCCGATCCGCTTTTTATCCTTGTTCACAAGCGCGCAGACCGCCCCGGCGAGATTCGCGACCGGCAGGAAATCCACCATCCGGAAAATATTCCGCAGGATGATCGATAACGGGCTTGCGGCGCTCCCGTTATCCTGCACCACGCGGATATGAAGAATCCGTTTGCCGGGTGTCTGACCCTTCCATAGCAATTCGAAGATCATCTGGAACGATGTAATCAAGATCGCGAGAATGATAAGAAATACAACGAGCACGGTTGTCATGAAAGCCGAGTCGTTACTTTGGTCGACCCGAAGGCACGCCCCGCCCATCATGACGAACATGAGGACAAAAAGGATTCCCCCGGTAATGAGAGACTGGATAATGATGTCGACGACGTACGCCGCGAAACGCAGGAGCACCCCGGCGGTTTCGAACTCGACCCTGATCTTTTCCGACGTCTGATAGGTTTGCGAAAAATCACGCATGACAATCTCCCGTTAGCAGAACTGATGGGCACTTTTAATGACCGCCGTTCCACGGCGGCTAGGTAGTGCCCATTGGGCGATATAATTGAGCACACAAACTCAGTTATTGAGAATGTTAAGGGTTTTTTAAACCGCCCTCATTATATCCGCTTGGGAAAAATCGCGCAAGTTATACCGGTTTACATCCGTTCCACGCACTCCACCCCGAGGATGTCGAGGCCGGTTTTCAGAATCCGCGAGACCCGTTCCGAAAGAAGCAGGCGGGAGTACATCAACGATTCCTTCTCCTTCAGCACCGGAAGGGCGTTATAGAACGAGTTATACCCCTGGCAAAGCTCGAACAGGTAATCGGCGATCAGGTTGGGGCTGAACGTCTCGGCGGCCTTCATCACCGCGACGGGGAACTGGGTCAGGAGAAGCGCGAGCGAACGTTCGGCGTCCTCCGTGAAGAACATCTCTGCGTCCTCACGGCAGGCCTTGCCGGCGTCTTCCGCCTTACGGAGCATCGAACGGATACGGGCGTAAGTATACATCAGGTACGGCGCGGTGTTGCCCTCGAAACTGAGCATTTTATCCCAGTCGAAGATGACCATGCTGACACGGTTCTTGCTGAGGTCGGCATACTTCACCGCTCCCACCCCGACCCGTTCGGCGACATTGTCCTTCTCTTCCTCGGGCAGGTTCGGATTCTTCTCGTCGATCACAGCCCGGGCGCGTTTGACCGCTTCCTCGAGCAGGCTGTCGAGCGGGATGACATTGCCCTTACGGGTCGAGAACATCCCGTCCGCGAACTTCATGAAGCCGAACGGTACGTGCGACTTCGGCTCGTTCCAGCCGAGCAGTTCCGATACCCGGAACACCTGACGGAAATGGTCGCTCTGGCGGTCGTCGGTAACATAGATGATGCGGTTCAGCTTGTAGTTCTCACGGCGGTATTTGATGCACGCGAGGTCGGACGTGGCATAGAGGAACGCGCCGTCCTTCTTCTGCACGAGGCAGGGCGGAAGGTGCTCGCTTTCGTCGAAAAACACCACGACCGCGTCCTCGGAAACCTTCGCGATCCCTTTGTCCATCAGCGTCTTCACCACGCCCGGCATGAGGCCGTGATAGAACGACTCGCCGTACCATGTATCGAACGACACGCCCATCCGCGTGTATATCTTTCCGTATTCCTTCAATGACAGGTCGATGAACTCCTTCCACAGCCCGGTATTGACCGGATCGCCGTCCTGGAGCTTCTTGAGTTCCACACGCGCCGTTTCCGCGAGCGCCGGATCGTTCTCGCTCCGCCGTTCGAACTCCACATAAATCCGTTCGAGTTCCTCGATCGGCGACTGCTCGTATGCAGCCCGGTCGAGCCAGTTCCGGTAGCCGACTATCAGCTTGCCGAACTGTGTGCCCCAGTCGCCGAGATGGTTGTCGCCCACGACGTCGTACCCCATGAAGCGGTAAATCCGTTTGATCGCGTCGCCGATCACGGTGGAGCGCAGGTGACCGATATGCATCCGTTTGGCGATATTGGGCGACGAGTAATCGACGACCACCGCGCCGTCACGCTGAACGAACGAATAGTCGTAGGGGGAAGCCCCGATCCCTCGGATGTACCCGCCGAGGAAGTCCGCGCGAAGGAAGAGATTGAGGAAGCCCGGCCCCGCCACTTCGGCGCGTTCGACAGCCTCGCTCCCGGCAAAACCGTCGGCGATCTCGCGCGCGATCTCGACCGGCTTCCGGCCGAGCGTCTTCGCGGTCGTCATCGCGAAATTCGTCTGGTAGTCACCGAACTTATTATCGCCGGTCTTCTGCACGAAAAGCTTTGAAAAATCGCTGAAATCCGGGTAAATCTTCTTCAATATCCCGGCGAGCTCGGCCTCGAGAATCTTTTCCATTAAACGCATGCGTATCCTCCGTAAAATCAGGCAGGTCATCATTGCCGCTTTAAAAAAGCCGCCTTATCGGGCTTGATGATAAATTCATTTTGTCATTGCGAGGCGTCCAGGTGAGCTTGCCTGCCTTCTCCTTCGGAGAAGGAGACAGGCCGAACCATAGCTGAAGCCTTCTATTTAATTACTGGATATATAAATAAAATAGACTGCTTCACCGCTTCGTGTCCTGTCTACCTTCGGTAGCCCGCCTTCCGCCTTCGTCAGAAGGTGGACAGGAAGGCAGGCTCGCAGTGACAATAAATCGGCATTTCATAACTTTGTCAACACGCCTTATCAAGGCGGCATAGAAGCGGCCATTGGGCGAATTTTTTAAGAAATACTATGTAATTGTAATGAATGCTATTGCTTTTTCGATTCACCCATATTATATCAGAATCCGCCGGCGTTCGCAAGACATCCGCGTTTTCTTGCGTGATTTTCAGCTTTTTTCTATAATATGTGCCCCTGGAGGAATTATGAATGTCATCGAAGTCCGTAACGTCTCGAAGTCCTATCCTGAGATCAAGGCGGTCAACGGCCTGAGTTTTAATGTCGAAGAATCGACCTGTTTCGGCCTGCTCGGCCCCAACGGCGCCGGGAAGACCACGATGATGAAGATGATCTACGGTAAGGCCCGACGCGACTCGGATTGCGACTGCGGCATCTCCATCTTCGGCTTCGACCCGTTACACCACGAGCTCGAGATTAAATCGATCTGCGGGGTCGTACCCCAGGAGAACAACCTCGACGCCGAACTGAATGTCTGGGATAACCTGTACGTCTTCTCGAAGTTCTACGGCATCCCGTCGAAAATAGCCAAAAAGCGGATCGACGAACTGCTGGACTTTATGGAGCTATCCGAACGGAAAAAGTCCAAGATCGACGAACTGTCCGGCGGGATGAAACGCCGTTTGACTATCGCCCGCGCTCTGATCAACCAGCCCAAGCTCCTGATCCTCGACGAGCCGACCACCGGCCTCGACCCCCAGGTGCGTCACCTGATCTGGGAGAAACTGCGCGGCCTGATGAAGAGCGGCGTCACTATCCTCATCACCACTCATTACATGGAAGAAGCCTTCCAGATCTGCGACAGCATTATTATCATGGATAAGGGCGCGAAGATGCTCGAGGGCAAACCCGCCGAGCTCCTTTCGAGCCATGTCGAGAGCTATGTCCTCGAGGTCATCAACCCCGAAGCGTCGGCGAAGATTAAGTCCGAGGCGCTCGATCACGACGCCCGGATGGACGACACTCTATCGGTGGTGTTCTACTATTCCAACGACCTCGGGCTGCTCAAGCGGCTCTCCGAAAAGCTCGCGCCGGGGGATTACATGATGCGCCAGTCGAACCTCGAAGACCTGTTCCTGAAGACAACCGGCCGCCAACTGAACGACGAGCAGTAAGTCACTGCGTGACGGCTAGTCCCATTACGTAATAGGGTAATAAGGATAAATCCCAAGCCTGCGACGGGGTGAAGCCGAAGTCAATCCACTGATAACGCAGGATTTCACGGATACGCCTCGGCTCCGCTCGGCGACCGTTGGGAAAGACAAATACAGTTTCACGCGGAGAGCACGGAGAAAAAAACAAGGACGATTGTTTTAGAGATTCACTTTTCATCTCTAATCTATTTATTAAACCCTCTGTAAACCTTTCTGATAAATAGAGCAATAAACCCTAAGAAAATAATAATATCTCTCATCAAATGTTCATGGTTGATCCTCTGCGTACTCCGCGCGAAATCTTCGATTTAGCGGGATCTCAATTCGTGTGCATTCGTGTTTATTCGTGGACACATCCCCCGGCCTTTAGTCTGTAAGTATCAGTTTTTTCTGCGGTATTGATCCCGTTTCGAACGACTCGTCACGTCGCTTGCGTTTCCGCGCCCCGCCTGTTAGAATATACCTTCGATTTTACCAGCGGGGGATGATGTGAAAAATCCGTTGCGCGGCCTATCGAGAGGATTTCTCGCGATCTACGACCGCTATTTTTATAAAGAGCTCATCCAAAACTATCTATTCGGTCTGCTCTTCCTGACAGTGCTTCTGATGTTCAATCAGCTTTTTATTCTGTCCAAGCTCTTCTTCGAGTTTAACGTGCCGTTCGACCAGGTGCTCGCGCTGCTGATGAACCAAATCCCGTTCGTGCTCTCGTTCTCGATCCCGTTCGCGGTGCTTCCGGGCTACCTTCTGACTATGGGACGGTTTTCCACGGACAGCTAGGTGACCGCGCTCAAGGCTTGCGGTGTGTCCGTCCAACGGATCATCCGCCCGGGTATCGTATTCGGGCTTGTGATGAGCCTGTTTTCATTCGTCTTCAAGGATCAGGTCGAGATGCCCGCGAATATGAACTATCTGCTTCTCTACGCGAAGATCATTTCGCAGAAGCCGGCAGTCGAACTGATGGAGAACCAGTTTATCCAGCTCGGAAACTTCAAGATCAATTTCGCGCGGATGGAGCAAAACGCCGGACAGCATATCCTTTACGACATCCACCTTGTCGATATCGCCGGGCGGAAGACGGTCGAAGCGGAGAAAGGGCGTATTTTCACCGATCCTGACGACCCCAGTCATTATACACTGAAACTCGCGAACGGAAGTCTGTCCGAGGTGATGACGAGTGACGGTGAAGAGCATTTCTTCGTTTCGACATTCAAGTACCTCGCGATCAACCGTATGGTCGATCTCCCGCAGGAATTCACCTCGAAGAGCCCGGAATCGATGAATTATATCGAATTGATGCAGGATATCGGGAAGAAGTCTGAGGAAATCCTGAAAACGATAGACACTCTTGAGGCAGATAAAACAAGACTTTTAAAAGAGCTCGACACACTGAAACAGCGCTTCGCCGCCGAAACCGCCGGGATGGACGGAACAGCGCTCGATGCGAAGAAGAAGGAGTATGCGTTCAAGGCAGAAGCGGTCGAGGGCAGTATCGCCCAGACGGATAAAACGATCGAGAGTTTCCGCAAAGGCCTGCCGCTCTCATATATGCGTATCTACCATGAAAAATTCTCGATGCCGCTCGCGTCGCTTTTCTTCGCTCTCATCAGTCTCTGTTACGGGTTATTTAATGTCCGCACGGGACGTAACGAGGGGCTCGGGATCAGCCTCATCATCATCGTGGTCTACTTCGGATTTAAGATGCTGATGGGTTCTCTCGCGGACACAGGCACTGTTCCGGCCGCCGCGGTCTGGCTCCCCAATATCGTATTCTTCTTTGTCGGCATCGGGATGTTCGTCCGCAAGGTGCGGGAGTAGCCCCTACTTCTGCTTCGCGATCTCTTTCCCGTTCATTCGCGGATAATCCCTCGTTCCATTTCTAAATCCGTGTAAACCTGCGTCATCCGCATCATCCGCGGCCTATTGGGGTATAAATACGCCTTTTGTATTATCCCAATAGTGCGCGGAATTCACGGATGCATCGGCCTGGGCAGGCTCAGTACAAGTTACACGGATTCGCGCGGATCGATAACGAAACGCATGAAAGACAAATACATTTTCGCACGGAGAGCACGGAGAAAAAAGTAAGGACGCTTGTTTTAGAGATTCGCTTTTTATCCCGAAGCTATTTATTAAACCCACTGTAAACCCTTCTGACATATATAGCAATATACCCCGAGAAAATAATGATATCTCTTATCAAATGTTCATGGTTGATCCTCTGTGTCCTCTGTGTGAAATCTTCGATTTTGCGCGGGAGTAGCCCCTACTTCTGCTTCGCGATCTCTTTAGCGTTCATTCGCGGATAATCCCTCGTTCATTTCTAAATCCGTGTAAACTTGCGTCATCCGCAACATCCGCGGCCTATTGGGAATAAAAACACCTTTTGTATCATCCCCATCGCACTCTCTCATTTTCATTTTTACTTACTCACCCGGTGATGTAGCCGGAGGCTTTGCCTGACTCAAACGGTAATGAACATAGAGGGCGATTCCCGCGGCGAGGACGGCGAGATCGATGATAATCGCCGCCGCGAGATTGCCGTACAGCCCCAGTCCCACTTTCGGCGAACCCTCGAGGAAAAGCGGGATATCGGGCTTCATATCGCCTCCGTACATCGGATGAGTGATGAAATCGATCAACCAATGGCCGAACACCGCGATTCCGGTAAATACTCCGGCCCGCGCGTTTTTCAGGATCACGCCCGACGTGAACCCGAATACCAACGCCCATACTCCTGAGATGAATAACCCGTGAGTCCACGCGAGGATAGATTCCCCCGCGACACCCAGCGCCATCAGCAGAAAGCAGACCAAATCGGCGGACATTGCCGCCGTAATCAACAGGATCACCGGCGCTTTAGGCGCGGCCGGTTTTAACGCGAACCCTGTACCGATATGTGCAAAGAATGCCATAAATCCTCCCGATAATACTGTAAGTCTATTGCCCGACCCGCGAACGGATAAAAAAGAGCGCGCCTGAAAGCAGGAGCATGATGCCGGTCGAGAACGGGGTGAAACTGCACTTCGCCTTGTAGCCGAGGATGCACTGCTTCGATGCGCCGGGGCTTGGCAGCAAGGTCAGCCCGGCCAGCACCAGCATCACAATCGCGGCGATATTGAGCGCCGATTTGATCTTTTCGATTTCCATCCTTTTCTCCTTTCTATCTCAGGAACATATCCGAAGCCTTGATACCCGGGTAATGTCCGCGTTCGTTGTACTCGACAAGCGGCCCGCCGATCGCGGCCTTCGGACACCAGACATAACACGCGAGACAGTTCTCGCATTTGTGTTTCCAGACCGGTTTCCCGCCGTCCAAAAAGATATTTTCCGATGGGCAGACTCGCACGCAGATTCCGCAGGAATTACAATCGCTGTTCACGCTGAATCCCTTATCTGCCGAATGAACCAGTTCCCAGAAATCGTCCGCGCGGAGTCCGGAAAGCTTCCTGTAACGCGCCCGAAACGTGGGCTTTTTCAGCAGGTACAATGCCGGGAGATTGAACGCCTTCTTCACCGCGCCTGTCGTTTCAAAAATCCCCGTCCGTCCGTGCTTGACTGTATCGATAATCGAGGCGAGCTTATTCCGCCACCGCGCGGCGAGAGCCTGACGTTTCGCCTCGAGGGTCTCTGCCGGCATTTCTCTCAGTTTCGCGCGGAATAGCACGTTCTTCAGCTTCGCCCAAGTGGTATAGGGGGAGACGTGCAAGATCACCGTATAGCCCGCCGCGAGGCCGCCGCCGCATTCACTGAGGAGAGTACGCAGGTTTTCGACTGTCGAGCCGGGGCCGTGCCCGGACACACACACAGCGAAAATATATTTTCCCCGGATATTTTTCAGCTTCCTGATGAAATCCTGCACAATAAATGGGATACCGCTCTCATTGGTGGAAAAAAACACCGGAAAAACCAGTCCCACCGTTTCCGAAATGGGCTCAATCGGCCCGTTCTTCATCAGTTTCGGAATCGGAAATATCTCCGCGTCCAGCCCGCGCGCGATCTCCCTCGCCGCCGCAAGCGATGTTCCGGTACCTGAAAAATAATAAATTTCTGTCTTCATCTGCTTTCCTTATAAATAAATATCTCTATCGGGAACGGGTAAACATCTCCGAAACATTTACGCCGGGGTGGCGGTAACGCATCCCTTCCTGGAGGACACCGCCCCGGATTGCATCCCGCGGGCACCATGACGCACACGCGATACAGTTCTCGCAGCGGTTATGCCAGACTGGCTTCTTGCCGTCGATACTGATATTATTCACCGGACACACCTTCGCGCAGATACCGCATCCGTTGCAATTGCCGTCAGCGGAAAAGCTGTTATCCGTCAACGGGACCAGTTCCCGGAACGGGCGCGGCCCGGACTCCGCGATCCTGCTGAGATCGCGCACCCCGTCGCGGCGTAGCTTCGGCAGAACCGGCGCCAGTATCAGCTTGATAAATACATTCCAGAGATCGTCGTACTTTCCGTGTTTGCGCGCGGCGACATAACGATAGATTTTTTCGGTCTTCTTCGAGGCTTGGGCGAATAGTTTTTGCTTGTTTTCATTCGGTTTATAGAACGCGTTCTGCGGCATCCGGATTCCGAAACCCGCCGCCAGTGTCCCCCCGCGCTCGCGGATCATCCCGCGCACATACCTGATCGCGTGAACCGACCCGCCGCCGAAATTGCAGACCGCGAAGATGTACTTCGAGCCGATGCCTTCCAGCTTCCCGATAAACCTTTCGACGATCAGCGGAACACAAATGTCCTGGATATAATAGACCGGGAATACGATGCCGATCGTATCGGCTTCAGGCGCGATCGCCGCCTGTGCCATCACCGACGGGATGGATGTCAGACGCGCGTCCAGTTTCCCGGCTAAATCCTTGGCGAGCATCAGCGAGTTCCCGGTACCTGAAAAGTAATAGATTTCCGCGTTCCCCATTCGGCTGCCCACTCCTTGTTTAAATCAGTCCCGCAGTCCATTCGGCAACCGAGTCAATCCTCGACTTCCTGCCGAATCCCATCCAGTTGACGATCCCGCCGCCCTTCACCAAAGCGCCCTTCGATTCGAGGAGCCGCTCGGTCTGGTTCAATGTCTGGGTGCCGCCCCAGCTTTTAAACGGGAAGGCGTGGGTGATCATACACACCGCGGTCTTCCCAGAAAGGTTATTATTCCCGGAGAGATAAGTATTCATCGCGGGACAAAGCGTCCCGCCCATCACCCACGCACAGACGACGAGCGTGTCATACCCGGAGATATCGGGAGCCGATTTCAATTTCACGCTCCCTTTGTCCATCGGGGACTCGTCATACGCCGAAACCCGTTCCAGCCGAACATCCAGCCCCCGCGCGGCGAGTTTCTGTTTAAGTACCTCCGCCGCCTGCAATGTATGCCCTGATTTGGAATTTACTATTATCCCTATTTTCATTTGATACTCCTTATTCGATTAAACCTTAACCCGCTTTCCCATCTTCAGGAACACACGGCCTATCATGATCAGCCAGACCATGGTCGGGATGAGCGAAATCATGGAAATAATCATTCCGACCTGACCCACGGTAGGCGGAACTAACATCATCATCCCCATGACAAGACCGACAACCGCGGCCGCCTTACCGAACAAACCGCTTTTCAGCATCGCCGCCGAGAACAGAACAAGCACCGTTCCGCCGAGAACATAGCTGAGATCGAACGAACTCCCGTTATAGATCGCGAGCAATGTCTGCCCCGCCCCGACAAGCGCCGTTTTCTGGACTTCGGTCGCGGCGGCGGCGTACTGCCCGCTCAACAGCCACATCGTGAACGTCGCTTCGCGTGAGACGAAATACAGGCAAAGCCCGATTAGACCGAACACGAGCCCCAACAAAGCCAGCGATATATTTGTACGTTTTAACGTGACGAACAATGCCAAATAGATCGGCACAATCAACAGGTTATCGATAGTGAGAAGAATATCCAAATCAAGAAGCCCGAGCACCCAGTTCTGCTGAAACAGCGAGAAATACCCGAGTACCGTTTCGGGCGGGGGGCTGATTATATACACAGCCGCCTGCACCGGTATCATACCCACCATGATCAACGCGCAGATTCCCGCGAGCTTGAAAAGCGGCTTCCATTGTGGGTCGCCGTCTGACGGGAAAAATCCGCTTTCTGAAACCTTCGTGTCCATTCAAAATCCTCCTATCCGTTCCGGATAAATATTTCGTTATCGAACGTGAATATTATAGTCTCTCCCGACATGCAAAGCAATAGGTATTTTATCCTATATCCGGGATTCCTTGACACAGTTGAGGAGTTCCATCTTGCTTGTCACTCCGGTTTTACGGTAGACATTGTAGATGTGGTTATTGACCGTCTTGAACGAACAATCCAGCTCCGAGGCGATCTGCTTGATCGCGTACCCGCCCAGCAGCAGCCCGATCACATCCTTCTCCCGGGCGGTGATTCCATACTTCGCCGTGAAACTTTCGGCGATCTCGATCCGTTCGGACACAAGCGGCGCCTTGATAAAAAAGTACTTCGCCGCATAGATCACGCTCACAAGGTTGATCGCGATATAGAACAGGTTCCGCGACATCATCACATACAGCATATCGGGCTTGAGGATAATCATCGCGGTCTGGAGCGGGATATAAACAATAAACACGACCGCGAGCGCTTTGAGCGCCTTCTTCAGGTCGGGGTTTTCGATCTTCTTCAGGTTGATAGAAATCAAGATGCTGTAGATCACGAACGCCGCGAAAAGCATGAATATCTGCGAGGCCGCCATGATCTCGATGAACTTGGGATGCGCGGCGGCCGGATTCGACAGATAGTAAACTATCGCGGAAACCACCGCGCCGGCACCCACCGTCCACGGAAGCGCGAGCATGAGTTTTCTCGGGAGCGAGAGCTTCTTATTCGTAATCCCCAGCGCGAACATCGTGAACGCATGATTGATAAAAGTGATGAGCAGTCCGAAAAGGATTGTCCCGCCGGTCTGAAACGCCGGGACGGGATTCATGGTAATGAAATATGTGAGGTAGTTCAGTAACGTCGTCGCGAGGACGGTCAGGGTTGTCGAAAAAATGAAAAGCGCGTAATCCCTGATCGCCTTGATGCGATACTTGAAATACAGGAGAAAACCCAGAAGCGCGGTCACAATCCCCGACAGCAGGCAAAGGAAATGGATAAAGATATCGATATGCTTCACTACGGCCTCGAAGGAAAAGGGCGTCCGCTGGGGCGCCCTTCGTTCATTTTTCCTTCCAATACTATAAGGACGGGTGAACAGGAACTCAAGTTTTAGATAAATAAGCGCGTCCGTTTGCGCTTAGTATTCCTTCGTCATGATCTTCACTTCGATCCCTTCGCCGATCAGCTCCGCGAACTTCTGGGCGTTCGTCTTCCCCATCACATAATGCATTGGGACGGCGATCTTGGGCTTCATCATGTTCACGGCCTTGGCGGCCTCGGCATTTTCCATCGTGAAACTCGTCGTCACGAGGGCGAGGGTGATATTCGAAATCGCGGACATCTCGGGAACAAGCTCGGTGTCGCCCATATGATATATCCGGACATCGCCGAAGGTGAAGACATACCCGGCGTTCTGGTTATCCTTCGGGTGCGAGATAAGCCATAGCAAGACCGGCCTTGTTGTGTACGACGGTACCACTTCGCATGAGAAACCGCCGAGGTCGAGGATGTCGCCGGGCTTCACGAGTTTCACCGGCAAGTCTGCGAGCGCTCCCGCCGAACCCTTCGTGCACACGATCAGCGTGTTATCCTTCATGAGCTTCTTGATATCCTTTACCGAAAGATGGTCGCCGTGCTCGTGAGTGATAAAGATGTAATCCGCCGTGTTGGATTCGCTTGTGACTAACGGATCGATATAGATCGTTTTCCCCCCCGCGTCGATCCTGAAACCGGACGGGAAAAAGTCCATGTTCATCATCGTCACCGCGCCTCCCGCCGTAACCGTGACGTTCGACGAAAGGACGATGCTCTGCGGCACGGCGTCGCGCTTCGCGCTGTTTACCGCATCGAACACCCCGCATGATGATAACAGAAGCGCAGCGGCAAAAATATCCTTTTTCATATCAGCCTCCAAATTTTGTAACATATTGTAGCAACCCGCGCGCGGGAAGACAATAGGCATTTTATCCTATTTCGCGGATTTCGGGAGAACAGGCGGTTTCAGGAATGCCGGATCGGAGTGGACAAACCCCGGAACGCCGCCGTCCCGATCGGCATATTTGTTGTTCAGCAGACTCAGGTAGTGCCGCGCCAGGTTCACCGCCTCGATCACGCCGTCGATCAGCCGGAGTCCCGTTTTACCGATCGCCGCCATCATCCCGGACGGCGTAGTCTTGTCCAGTACCTTATTCGCGCGCATCCGCATACTATAAAAATAGCTTCTGATATCGACATACGGCCCGTACGAATTTGGTTTATTCCCGGAGAACACGGGTTCCGCGATAGCATCCATCTGCCGCGCCGAGTAGAAGTAGTCCGGGTAGCCCGCCGGATTGAGCACCCATATCTCGATAAATAAAAGAATCTTCATTACTGCCGCGTCGAATATGCCGGATTCGTCATCACGGATCAGGTCCTCGATATCCCACAGGACGAAATTCAGATCGCCCAGGACGGATTCCCACGATCCGCTTCCGGGAAGGGCGGTGCGGTACTTCGGGCGCTCGCGCACCGCGCGGCTCGAAGCGAGATAGCTGTCGTACTCCCTGCGCTGTCCGGGGTCGGCCAGCACCGTGTAAGCGTGATGGATGACTATAAACTTCGCGGCGGATTCCGGGGAATTCCCGGCCTTATCGGGATGATTGACTTGCGCGAGCTTCCTGAACGCCGTCTTGACCGCATCGGCCGGTGCGTCCGGGGAAATACCGAGTATTTCGTAGAGGGTAGAAAATTCCCGCATGGCTATTCCTTCTTCTTCCATTCCGGCGTTCCTCGCGCGGTCCTATCGAGGCGGTGTGTCCGGATGAACCCGACATTGGTTTCGAGATTGCCGAAACCCAATTCTATCTTTTTCAGCCTCTCTTCCGAATCGTAGGCCCAGTCGCTCCCGGGATAGTTTTTCAACAGTAGCGTAAAGCATTCGCGCGCGGCTTCGATATCGCGGATTTTCTCCAAAAGTTTGTCGATATCCATTTCTATATTCCTGAACTTCGCCGCGATCGATCCGCTGTAACGGTCGTAAAGCTTCACGCCCCGTTTGTAAAGGGTGTAATCGTCGTCCGCCTCTTTCTCCTTTTCCTCGGCATGAGCCTGCGGGTTCGCCTTCAGATAAGCCGTAATCTCCCGGTACGCGCCGTTGATCCGCGCCATCCGTTCTTCACGGGCTTGCCCGGTGTGGGGATCGGCCGCGAGGTCGGGATGGTTCTCCTTCGCGAGTGAGCGGTAGGCTTTTTTGACATCACGCAGGGTGCATTCTTTCGAGAGTCCGAGCATGCGGAACGCGTCTTCGAGCATGGGTTTAGTATAATACAAGACGCGGGGTTTGACAATCCCCGAACGGATTACAAGCGCTTATTTCGTGTAGACCGATTGTGGTCTTTTGCAGAGTATGATAAAAAATACTTTCTTCATCCGTGAAAATCATAGTAATCCGTGTTATTCGTGAGAAATTGGGGTTTAGCGGATTATCCCAATGGTTCGACCTGTCTACCTTCATAGAAGACAGGCAGGCTCACCACAAGTTCAACACGGATTAGCACAGATTTTACGGATACTCACGGATTGGAACACGGACGGACGACGCAGAAATCTATCCGCGAATGGACGCGAATGGAGTTGCCGCCTGATCGAGGACATCACACGGAGGACGCAGAGAGGTGCTACCATGAATATTTGATGAGAGATACTATTTTTCTTTCGCGGCATTACGATCTTCAACTCCATCTCTCAGCATGAGATAAATAAACAGCTATGGTGTTATGATGATTTCTCTTAATATGTATCCTCGCTTCTTTCTCCGCGCCTGCCCCGAGTAAATCGAGGGGTGCTCCGCGCGAAACTGTATTTGTCTTTCCCCCAAAACTCCCCGGGATGGAAGGAATGGATGGGATCGAGGGATATTGAGCCTGACTATCCCCAAACCGAAGGGAAAGCTGACCTACATGTTATATAGTTGAAAAATCGCATTTCTATTCGTTGATAAGAAGATTGATATTTCCGATGACCTCGGAAATGATATCCACGGGTGTATTTGCGATGAACCGCGCGTCCCGCGCCCGCCAGTCGAGACTCTTCACCTGATCGCTCAATACCGCACCGTCTATCGTTTCCCCGGCGCGTATCTTGACCTCGAACGGATATCCCTTGATCTTCGAGGTAATCGGACAAA
This sequence comes from Spirochaetes bacterium GWF1_51_8, assembly GCA_001829415.1. Taxonomy (GTDB): domain Bacteria; phylum Spirochaetota; class Brevinematia; order Brevinematales; family GWF1-51-8; genus GWF1-51-8. The sequence goes on along the minus strand of MIBE01000070.1, from coordinate 27,444 downwards.
AAAGCGCGAGCCCTGTTTTGGCATTGTAGTTTTTAGGGGAAATCACGAGCGCCGGTCGATGTCCGGCTTGTTCGTGTCCGCTCTGCGGATTGAACATGAGCCAGACTATGTCGCCGCGTTCAGGAATATACTCACCAGATTTCTTTTCCAACCGCATCCCCCGTTTCGGATTCTTCGTGCAGATTACCGTCGTTGATCTTTATAAGCTTTTCTTCCAGCTTACTGTTTTTCTTGTCCGGGAAGATCACTATCCGGTTCTCCTCGACAATCATTTCCACACTCGACCCTTCTGTAAGACCGACATCCTTCGCGTAATTCGCTGGAATCCTCATCGCGAGACTGTTTCCCCATTTCTGTACTGACGATTTCATAACGCCTCCGCTGTATCTACAATGAATATACACCCGCGCACGTGATTTGTCAATAAAAGACCGCTCGTCGGGGAGTAAGAATGATTTCGAATAAACTTTTACAATTTTTTTTTCTTTATCTATAATTACCTATGAGTAAATGGGTAAAAATAATTCAAAAAATAATTTCAGGAAAATCCGACTCAAATATTCCATTCGAGGAATTGGTTTCACTTTTACGTTTTCTTGGGTTCAATCAAAGGATTAAAGGGAGTCACCATATTTTTTATAAGAACGGAATTGAAGAAATAATCAATATTCAACCCGTTGGAAACCTTTCAAAGTCTTACCAGGTGAAACAGGTTAGGAATATTATTATAAAATATCAATTGGGAGACAGTGATGAATGACATAAAATACGAAATCCTGATCTATTGGAGCGAACCCGATAACACGTTTATCGCGGAAGTCCCCGAACTTCCCGGTTGCATGGCGGACGGCCCCACCTACGAGGACGCGCTGAAAAATGTCGGCATAGTGATCTCCGAATGGATCGAGGCCGCGAATGAAGCGGGGCGTCCTATCCCCAAACCGAAAGGGAAACTGTCATACGCCTAGATTTTTCTCACCTCATCTAATAAAAAGACCGCATGTGGTCTTTTCCCTTACTTTGCACCTTCTACTTTTTACTTGTTACTGAATCAAAAGACCGCCCCTTTGCGTAGCGGTTTCTGTTTCCAAATGAAGGGAAAAGCATTCTTTAGGATTCAGATAAATCAAGTAGATAATAAAGTATCCGCGCTTAGATCGAGTTCGTTCGGCCATTCGACAGAGTATCCGGTAGTTTTCACCTGATTGAAAATTGTCACGTCCTTTAATTCCTTAAAAGAACCAATATCTAAAAACTTAGAAATCTCGCAGATTTTTTCCGTTTTATCCTCAAATGTCACAAGAAGCCGATAACCTTGCATGGGTTTTACACTTTTTATTTTTATCATATTCCATCCTAATCCAAGGGTCTAATTTTAAATATATTTTCACCTGAAATCGCGAGTTTCCAATCCGCTATTAATTCATCTTTATGAATCTCTATCCATGCTTGTACCATTCTCGTAGCTTTAATCGGAAAGTTACCTTCTATGACTTCCGCATCTTCCAAGGAGAATACAGCATCATGACCCTGATATTCCGCATGGATATGCGGTTTATGATGTTTCTGATTATCAAGATTAAACATACGGATTATTATTCCATAAAACATTGAAATGATTGGCATCTTCGCCACCTACTCACTTAACAGTTTTTATGTTCCATTTCTACCGTTTACAAACCTCACACTGAAATAAAACCAATAGGGTGAAGAATAATCTTCACCCTATTATAAAAATAAATTTTAATCCGTCAACTTTTTACTTCTTCGCGTTCTTCGTCTTGATCGCGGCCTGGGCGCTCGCGAGACGTGCCAACGGCACTCTGAACGGGGAACAGCTCACATAGTTCATGCCGAGGCTGTAGCAGAATTCCACGGTCTTGGGCTCGCCGCCGTGCTCGCCGCAGATACCGACTTCGAGGTCTTTGCGGACCGCGCGGGCCTGGGTGATCGCGAGCTTCATCAGACGGCCGACACCGCTCTGGTCGAGGACCTGGAACGGATCGTAGTCGTAGAAGCCCTTCTCCACATAGGTGGGCAAGAACGAGCCGGAGTCATCGCGTGAGAAACCGCCCGTCATCTGGGTAAGGTCGTTGGTACCGAACGAGAAGAATTCCGCGATAGTCGCGATCTCGTCGGAGGTGATCGCCGCACGGGGCACTTCGATCATCGTACCGAGCAGTATTTCGATCTTCTGGCCGGACGCCTTCATCCTTTCTTCGATGATAGGTTTGGTTTTATCGAGAAGGAACTGGAGTTCCTTGACATTGCCGATTAACGGGAACATGATCTCGGGGATCACGTTGATGCCTTTCTTCTTGACCGCGATCGCCGCATTGACAATAGCGGTGATCTGCATCTCGGTGATCTCGCTGAAGATGATACCGAGACGGCATCCGCGGAAACCGAGCATCGGATTAAACTCGTGCAGGGATTCCACTTTCTGGTGGACTTTCTCGAACGGCACCTTCATCTGGACGGCGAGTTCCTTCTGCTCCTTTTCGGTATGCGGGAGGAATTCGTGCAGAGGCGGGTCGAGAAGGCGGATGATCACGGGATATCCGTCCATCGAGGTAAAGAGCTGTTCGAAGTCGCTCTGCTGCATGGGCTCGAGTTCCTTCAATGCGGCTCTGCGTCCGGCTTCGTCGTCGGCAAGGATCATCTTGCGGACTGAGTCGATACGGTTGCCCTCGAAGAACATGTGCTCGGTGCGGCAAAGGCCGATACCGACAGCGCCGAATTCGCGGGCGCGTTTCGCATCGATAGGAGTGTCGGCGTTGGCGCGGACTTTCATCTTCGTCGCCTCGTCGGCCCATCCCATCAGGGTCTTGAAGTTGCCGGTGAGCTGGGGATCTTCGGTAGGCACGGCCCCCGCCATCACTTCGCCGGTCGAACCGTCGAGGGAGATAAAGTCGCCCTTCTTCAGGGTAACTCCGCCCGCGGTTATTGTTTGGGATTTATAGTCGATTGTGATAGTCGAACATCCGGCCACGCAGGGCTTACCCATCTGGCGCGCGACAACAGCGGCGTGTGATGTGGCTCCGCCGCGTGCGGTCAGGATACCCTGAGCGACATTCATACCGCCGATATCTTCGGGAGAGGTTTCGATACGGACAAGGACGACTTTTTCGCCCATTTCAGCCATCTGTTCAGCTTCGTCAGCCGAGAATACGACCTTACCCACAGCGGCGCCCGGAGACGCGTTGAGACCCTTCGCGATCACCTGCTTCTTCGCGCCCTTCTGGAAGGTCGGGTGAAGGAGCTGGTCGAGGGCGTTGGGTTCGATACGCAGAAGAGCGGTTTCCTTGTCGATCAGCTTCTCTTCGACCATTTCGACCGCGATCCGGAGCGACGCCTGAGCGGTGCGCTTGCCGTTACGGGTCTGGAGGAAGTAAAGCTTGCCTTCCTGAATCGTGAACTCCATGTCCTGCATGTCTTTATAATGCTTCTCGAGGCGGTCTTTGATCGCGACGAGTTCTTTGAATACGGTAGGCATCGTTTCTTCGAGCGACGGGAATTTCTTCTTGCGGTCGTCTTCGGAGATGCTGTTGTTCTTCGCCCATTCCTTCGAGCCGTCGAGGGTGATTTCCTGGGGAGTGCGGATGCCGGCTACCACGTCTTCGCCCTGGGCGTTGATGAGGTATTCGCCGTAGAACTTGTTCTCGCCGGTCGCGGGGTTGCGGCTGAAACATACGCCCGTAGCGGACGATTCGCCCATATTCCCGAACACCATCGCCTGAACGTTCACGGCGGTGCCGAGAAGGCCGCGGATATCGTTGATCTGGCGGTACTTGATCGCGCGGTCGTTATTCCACGAACGGAACACGGCGGTGATAGCGCCCCAGAGCTGTTCGCGGGCGTCGGACGGGAACTCATGCCCCTTGACTTCCTTGTACATCTTCTTGTAGGCGGCGACCACTTCTTTCAGGTCTTCGACATCGAGATCGGTGTCTTTGATATCTTTATGGTTGATTCCTTTCTTCTTAGCGGCTTTTTCCTTCTGGGCTTCGAGGATATGCTCGAAGTTATCGTGAGGTACATCCATCGCGACGTCGCCGAACATCTGGATGAAACGGCGATAGGCATCCCATACGAAACGGGGATTGCCGGTCTTGGCGGCGAAACCTTCGACCACTTCCTGATTGATACCGAGGTTGAGGATCGTGTCCATCATCCCGGGCATGGAACTGGCGGCGCCGGAACGCACGGATACGAGAAGGGGATTGTTCTTATCGCCGAACTTCATTCCCATCGCGGTTTCGAGCTTTTTAATATTCGACTCGACTTCCTTATCCAATCCGTCGGGATTGTTTTTATTGTTCTTATAATAAAGATCGCACACCTCGGTGGTGATCGTGAAACCCGCGGGTACCGGAATACCGATACTGGTCATTTCCGCGAGGTTCGCGCCTTTTCCGCCGAGGAGTTCCTTCATCGATTTGTCTCCCTCGGCTTTACCGTTGCCGAAGAAATACACCATCTGCTTAGCCATTATGAAACCTCCTGGTTATTTTTTACTTTTTCCGCTTTCTTCTCGCATTCGACCTCGTCATGAATCATGAAGGGCGAACGGAGGATCAGCACGGAGTCATGAGCGATAAAAAGGTCGTTTTTCAGGATATCGAAGACGTGATTTTTCCAAAAGAACAATTTCCCGATACAATCCAGATCCTTAAACGGATCGGGATCCTCGAAAGCCCCGAGAGATTTCTTCTGTGAAAACATACCGATTTCCTTGAATGTTTTTCAGTTTCCCCGCCCAACCGGTCAAGCAAAGAGATAGGATTAATTCCCGGCACATGAATTATAACAGATGAACGAATTTTTCGCAAAAATATTCCCCGATACGGCGCGATTTTCGGCAGATTCAAGAAATAGATGCAACTTTTTCACTCCTTCGTTATAATTTCCGAAATCCGGGAAAAAACGGTTTTATTCCATCACGGGAGATTTTATGAGCGAAACTCTGGCCAAGATGACGAAATGTTTCGGAAGTTACACGGTTCCGGAGATGCTGAGGGAACTCTGCGTGTTTTGGGACAAGTATCCCGATTACTTCTCGGGCTCTATTGAAATAGAGGCGGATAACTACGGCGGGGTGAAGGAGTGGTTCGGGAATAAGGAGGCCGGGTACTCACGCGTTCTGGCATTCGCGGCGGACGATACCGGGTCGCTCGCCGGATTCTGGCTTTACAAGGACGGTATGACTCCCTACAACGCCCCCATCGTTTTCCTCTCTTCGGACATGACCGGCTCGACAGTGATCGCCGACAGCCTGAGCGACTATCTTGAGATTTTAACCGCGAACCGCGACTTCGACCCCGAGGACGGCGAATTCTACGAGTTTGATGATGAACAAAGCGATGATAACCTGCGTTACCGGAAATGGCTGAAATCGAAATTCGGCATCAGCTCTACCGACAATCCCGAGGCGCTTTTGGAAAAAGCCAAGTCCCGCCATCCCGATTTCGAGAAATGGGCCGGATCACTCGATCAGAATTGGATTTGAACTTATGGAGATATTTTTGATACCGCTCTTCACACGGCAGGCTGTTGACAAACTAATATAACACATGACTTTTTGTCACTGCCTGCCTTCTACGAAGGTAGACAGGCGGGACGCGAAGCGTCAAAGCAGTCGGTATAACATCATATTTGATATTAAGATAGATTGCTTCGGCTTTCGCCTCGCAATGACAAAATAGGTTTGTCAACAAGCCCGCGGCGAGGATCATTTTTTTAGCCGGAACCCGCCTTCTTTTTCCGTTCCGATTCGAACAGCGGAATAACTACTTCTTAAATATCGAGTAATACAGCTTATCGCAGGACTGAATTTTTTTCTTATCGTCCGCGTCCTCGTAAGCCTCTCTGGCAAGCGTAAAAAGCCTTGCGATATAGACTTTCTGATCGTAAGATTTATACATCCCTTCCCCCATCAAATCCATCGTTTTTTGCGCGCATGCCAGATATAGATCGCCTTTTTTAACCAAATCGTCCTCCTGATCCGCCATCAGAGAATACTGTTTGGCTTCCACCCACGGCTGGCATTTCGGACAAGGAGTCAGGTCTTCCAGCAGAAGACGATAGAGTTCGGGGTAGCTTACCTCCGCCGAGGGAGTATTCATCAGGCAGGACAGCGGATGATCGTAAACATCCGGGATATGAAAAAACGCGTGCCCGATCTCATGCGCCAGTAACACCGCCCCGATCACCTTATTTTTCATTTCATTCGAGAGCGGTTTACCCCCCGCGCTTATTCCGGGGATGTTGCCGTATTCCTCAAGGATATTGATCATTACCGCGTTACCGTCGAACGCTTTCCGCGCGGGACTGTTAAAATTCGCTCCGCCCACCTTCGCGTGCTTGCAGACCGAATGCGGAAACGGCGATGTAATCAGGTCCATGACTATTAAGGAATTGGCGATCACGATGTCGTACCGGTCCTGTTTTTCCATCATCGTGTACCACTCTACAAACGACTGCTGGGCGGGATTGTCCGGATAAAGCACCGGTTTTCCTTTGGCGGTCTTGAGGGTTTTCAGCCAGAGGATTTTCGAATGATAGACGCCCATAACCAGTTCCGCCGCGTGGTCGTAATCCTTTATAGCCACGCCGGGAAAATAATTACTCAGGCTGGCGAGGCTGAACATCTGTAAAAAACTAACTACCTGTTTCTTAAAAGCGGGATCGGAGAAGACCGGCATTTCCTTTCCCAGCTTGAGATCGTATTTATACGGCTTCCATGACTCATACAGCTTCGTATTTTGATAGGTCTTATCCTTGAATAAATCGTCGACCGGAATCTGCCCATGATCCTCGAAAATAAAATGAATCGTGCTGCCGAACTTGGCTTTCAGGATTCTTTCCGCCTCGGAAAGTATCTGCTCCGAATCGGACCCGCCGATCATCGGGAGGTTCGAATCGAACGCCTGGACTATGTCGAGCCTGACCGTTATCTCTCCCACGGGAGCAATGGGCAAACCATCGCCTTGCTTTACAGCCGATCCCGCGCAGGAGATCAAAAAAACAGAGGTAAAAACGATACCGATTAGTCCCTTTTTCATCCTTGTCCCCCTATAACTTCTCCGTTTATTATAGATTCAACTAAGGATTTGTCAACCTGCCTGCGGTATAATATTCGATGGAAAATGAAAATACTGAAGGTGACGGGTAGTTCCGATGACCGAAAAGGAAATCGAATCGGCAATCGCCGGGATGTTCGCGGGCACTTTCCCCGGGAACATACCCCGTAAACCCGAAACGTTATCAAGTGTTTTATAAATAGGTTTTTCCTTACTACGCAACCCAATTTGTAATTATATCAAAAATTGTCGTAAAAAATCCGGATATATGCGCGCATATATCCGGATTGCAGAAATCGATTAAACGCTTATTAGCAGCAATTACAGAAATCTTTAAATCCTTTTACAAAGGATTTAAGAGAATCCGTTTTCGCGGCGTCTTTCGGCGTAACATCGATCTGAACGCCTTTCTCCGTCTCTTTCACGGAAAAATTCAATTGATCGCGCATCGATCCGGGACCCGTCCCGCAACCGCAAAAGTCACCAAACATAAAAACCTCCTAAGTTCTATTATTCGACAGCTATCGAACTTTATAGTTAAAAAAAATGCTATGTGAGCAGCTCCGTAATTTCGTTTATTAAATCCATGTTTACACGGCAATCGTAGGATTGGCCGTTTCTTTCGCAGATAATCAATCCGCTCTCCTGCAATTCCTTGAGGTGATGCGATGTGGTCGAAGGGGAAATAGAGACCGTACGGCTGATACTCGTGAACGCCTTGTTCATACATCCGCAACACGATCGCCCCCCATGGTCTCCCGCGCCGACATCCCCACGGCAGTGCCGGTAGATCGTAAGGAAAATATTCAGCCGCTGTTCGTTGGACAGTGCTTTAAAAGCCTTTGCATATTTCGATTGTTCCATAATTATAGAATAATCTATTTTTCTTTTTTCGTCAAGTAGTTTTGAAAATATTTTCAGCTATATCGTTTCCGGTAAAAAGTATTACCGCCGGACGGGATTATACTTTAGGGCACTTCTAAAAACTCTATTAAATGAATAAAAAATCATTTTTCAGAACGGAATAAAGCGTTATTTTGTCACTGCGATACCGCGCTACGAAAAAATTTTGAGCGCGGTAGAAGCAGTCAGTGTAATTTATTGTCGAATATTAAAATAGATTGCTTCGCTTCACTCGCAATGACAAGGCAATTTTTCAAATATTTAATAATATCTTATTATTTATGAGTTTTTAGAAGTGCCCTTTATTGATTGCTTCGATCAAAAGATAAATTCCCTTCAGGACGACCAGTATCCCGCAGACCCATCGAAAGATCACCGCCCCTTTCGACTTCTCGTTCCATTTCAGGAACTTCTGGACAAGGTTGACGAACGTTCCCGCGAGGACGATAGTCACGGTATGCCCGAGCGCGAACGATAGAAGGAGTCCGGCGGACAGGGTGAAATTTTCCGAGGCCGAATTGAACACGATCAAGAGAAGCGGCATCATAAACCCGAACGAGCATGGCCCGAGCGCAAGCCCGAATACAAGCCCGAGGAGAAACGCGCCCAATCCGCCCTTCGTTTTCACATCCGGCGCGGCCTGCGGTATCCGAAGGAACGGGATGATATCGAGCATCCAAACACCCATCAGGATGAACACAATCGACACAATGATACCGCCTGTTTTCCCGATATCGCCGAGCATCATCCCGAGCGCCGCGGTGATCAAGCCGATGACGGTCAATGTGATGAGAACACCCGCGGAGAAGAGCGCCGCGAGAAAGAACGCGCGCTTCGTTTCGATCCTGCCGCGCCCGTTGATATACCCTATCGCGAGCGGTATCCCGGAAAGATGGCACGGGCTCAGCAATATGCTGAGTATTCCCCATCCGAACGCCGCGAGCAATGCGATCGCCGGGGCCGACTGGAAGGCCGCGTGAAAAGCGTCGAAAATGTCCTTAAGAAACCCCACTACTCCACACCCTTCATCTTCAGGATATTCGCGACGGCTTCGAACGGGAAGTACCCCTCGTGGCGGAAGTATTCCATCCCGTCGGTATCGAGGAAGACCTGAGTGGGGATGACACGGATACCGTATTTCGCGGCGTAAGGCCTCCCGTCCGGGGTGTTGATATCGTAGAAGACGATATTGATGCTGTTGGAATACTGCGCCTTCATCTGCTCCATGACCTTCTGCATCA
>MIBE01000070.1:0-18036 GCA_001829415.1 Spirochaetes bacterium GWF1_51_8 | reverse complement strand
CTATTGTTTTATTCTTCCGTTATGTATTATTTCTTGTGAATTTGAATACCCAGAATTTTAACCCCAGTCCGTGTAGAGATGGAGTAGTCGCCCGGCTCGGATATCAGGCATTGTCCCTCTGTCAACTCACCGGATTCCCCATTTATTGTATATTCAGCATGGCCGGAAATGATATAAAATATCACATGGGATTTCATTTCACAGTCGGGAAGTTTCTCCCCGGGCGCCAAAGCGATGATACGGGTTTTAAACTCCGGAGATTTGAAAAACACATTCTTATCCCGTTCTTCATAAGGATATGCCAGCATTTCTTTTAAGGAAAAAACTTTCATCTTGACCTCCGTAAATGTAATACTACTTCTTTTTCACATCCGTTTCCGGGCTGAACATTTCAAAGTTTTTACCGAACATCTTATCCATAATCAAGGCGATGATAATAAATACCGGTAATGTTAAAAGGGTTCTGAGCAGGGAAAACTTCAGCCCCAGGTAGCCGATCTCGAACGACAGCATCGGGATTTTCATTGTCGAGAACGCGCCGAGATAGATGAAAATATTCCTCGCGCTCGCGCCTTTTTTCCAGAACAGGTACGCTACCGGAAGCGCGCCATAGAACGGCCCCGCCTGAAGGGTGGCCAGAAGAACCATCCACACCACGCTCATAATCCCCGATCCCTGCCCGATATGCCGTTCCACGATCCCGCGCGGCACCCAGACATCGAACAATCCTACCAATATGAACATGAGCGGCAGGAATGCGGCCATTTCCAGAAACGACCCGACAAATTGATCCCGGACCTGTATCCCGAACTGGAATTCGGCGGCCCATGAAACGGCGACAAAACACGCGAACAAGGTAAATCCGGCGAGATCCACAAGATGCTTTTTCAGGTAGGATTTCATATCACGCTCCAAAGGAATCCGATAGTTATCCCGATCGCGAGAGCGCCGATCAGGCTCAGCAGATTTCTCATGATCGCGACCTTCCACCCGAAATACTTACGTTCGAGAGGCAGAGTCAGCACCCCGACCATCATCAATGTTGTTATGAACACCGCGATCACAGGATAACTCACCCCGTTTTTAATCAGTACCCCCGAGAGCGGATAAGCGATAAAACCCGGGATGAGCGAGATCGATCCCAGCACTGCCGCGGAGAAGTATCCCCAGAATCCGGACTCTTCGCCGAGTATCTTCTCCATGACCTCTTTAGGTAATAACGCCAAAGCTACCGCAACAAGCGCGAGGATTAAGAGAAGCGACGGGAGCAGGTTGATAAACATCATCGCACCTTTTTTAATCCCGAGCCATGTTTTTTTCCTGTCCGCGATTAACGACACGATCAGGATTACCGATGTGACTATTGCGAATATCAGCACTTAACATCCTTCTATGAAAATATTTATTTCACCCTGTCAACCCGCGATCATCCCGAAAATCCAACCCGCGAGCGTGGACAGTGCGACCACGAGTCCGATATAGACAAGCGTTTTCTTCGCGCCCAGTTCTCCGCCGATCACGAGCATCGACGGCAGCGAGAGCGACGGCCCCGCGAGCAGAAGCGCGAGCGCCGGACCTTTGCCCATCCCCGCGCCCATCAGCCCCTGCACGATCGGGACTTCTGTCAGCGTCGCGAAGTACATCAGCGCGCCCGAAACGGATGCGAAAAAGTTCGACAAGATCGAGTTCCCGCCCACCGCCGACACAATCCATTCGTTGGGAATCAGCGCGGTATGTCCCGGACGCCCGAGCAGGAATCCCGCTATCAGGACCCCGCCGAAAAGAAGAGGGACGATCTGTATCGAGAAGTCCCGTGCCGCGACAGCCCAATCCTTCAGTTCGTCCTTTTTGAACCAGAAGATCAGCATCGCGATCAGTCCGATACCGAACCCGCCCGCGATCCACCATTTTATACCAAAGATAAAATCGACGACCGCGACAGAACCGTCCGACGGAGCCCAGTTCAGGAACACAAGAATACCGATCATCGACGCCATATAGAGCGCGGTCTTGCCCAAACCCCTCGGGCTCTGCTCATGCGCGCCGGAAAACATCCGTTCGTCCGTAAGCCGTTTCTCGTCGCTTTTCCGGAAGATTGTCTGCATTAATAGCCCTATCACGAACGCGAACACTATCGCGCCGACTGTCCGGGCGACACCCATCTCCCACCCGAATACCTTGAACGATAGGACGATCGCGAGGATGCTGATCGCGGGGCCGGAGTATAGGAACGAGACCGCCGGGCCCAAACCCGCGCCCTTTTTGTAGATTCCCTTGAACAATGGAAGGACTGTACAGGAGCAGACCGCGAGGATAGCGCCGGACACCGACGCGACTGTATAAGCGAGGAGCTTGTTCGACTTGGGGCCGAGGTACTTGATCACTGACTGCTGATTGAGAAAGACCGTGATCGCGCCCGCGATGAAGAATGCCGGAATCAGACAGAGAAGCACGTGCTGCCGGGCGTAGTCGGAAAGCATGAAGAACGCCTCATGAAGGGAGTTCTGTATAGTCAGATCGCCCCACGGGATAAAATACGCGAGCGCGAATATCCCGGCGAAGATTAGGAGCTTTTTATTGGGCGGGAGTTCTTTAGCCATTGCAGAGCGCGCCCTTGATCGCGTTTTTGACCTCTTCGATCACCTCGCCCGTGATTTCAGTTTTTCCTTTTTTCACCCCGTAGTCGGTGACCACGAACTGGGTGTATGGCAGGCCGAGCCGTTCGAAAATCCCGGCGCCGCACCCGACCGCGCAGCCGTCGATCACGATATTCGAGTCCGCGCCCCGCGCCGAGGCGACAAAGCCGGACAGCTCCGCGCCGACCGCCGCCAGACAGGTCATACTGCCCGTACCGTCCTTCATCAGTCCGCGCGCGACCTGATCGGCCAAAAAGCCGGTGTTCGCCGCGCCCGAGCATGCGTAGATCAGGTTCGTCTTCTGTCCGCACCCGCAATTGCATTCGGCCATTGTCTACTCCTTGATTATAGAAAGAACTTGCTCTTTAGTGAGCACCTTACCCGCGCTGACCACCTTGCCGTCGACAGCAAGAGCGGGGGTAACCATGACGCCCAAGTCCATCATCATGTCAAGATCGGTCACCTTCTCGACTACCGCATTGGAGCCTGATTCCGCGACCGCCGCACGGACGTTCGCCTCGAGCATATTGCAGCGGGAACACCCGGTTCCTAAAACCTGTATCTTCATTATATATCTCCCTTACGGTTATTCGATTCCGTATTCTTCGAGAACGTCCTTGTTGAACCATTTCCGGCTTTTATTCGAGATCATGACAAGAGTCAGCATCACCGGAACTTCGACCAGCACCCCGACCACCGAAGCGAGGGCTGCGCCTGACTTGAGGCCGAACAACGCAATCGCCACCGCGACCGCCAGCTCGAAAAAGTTGCTCGCGCCGATCATCGCGGCGGGCGACGCGATACTGTGCGGGAGCTTCCACAGCCTCGCCCAGAAGTACGCCAGCGCGAAGATAAAAAAGGTCTGGATGATGAACGGCACCGCAATCAGCAGGATATGCAGGTAGTTTCCGAGGATAGTCTCGCCCTGGAACGAGAAGATGATCACGAGTGTCAGAAGGAGTCCGATCACGGTGACGGAATTGAACTTCGTCACGAACTTATCCCTGAAGAACTCCTCGCCCTTCTTCTTAATCACGAGCACCCTTGTCAGGTAACCCATCGACAGCGGCACCACAACAAACAGGACGACCGAAAGGATGAGAGTGTCCCACGGCACCGGGACATTGGACAGACCCAAGAGGAACGCCACAATCGGGGCGTAGAGCGCGAGAATGATGAGGTCGTTGACAGCGACCTGCACCAGAGTGAACGCGGGCTCGCCCTTAGTCAGATGGCTCCACACGAACACCATCGCGGTGCACGGGGCCGCGCCGAGAAAAACCGCCCCAGCGAGGTACTCGGTCGAGAGCGTCTCAGGTATCAGCCCCGCGAACACGACCTTCAGGAAGAACCAGCTTATCCCGTACATCGTGAACGGCTTGATCACCCAGTTCGTCACGAGAGTGATCGCGAGGCCTTTCGGCTGTTTCACCGCCCTGACCATCCCGCTGAAATCGATTTTGAGCATCATCGGGTAGATCATGAGCCAGATCAAAATAGCGACCGGTATGGATACATGAGCGTACTCGAGCGTCCCGAGGAACCTCGGCACATCGGGCAGGAACTTCCCGACCGCGACCCCGAGCGCGATGCATACGATCACCCACACGGTCAGGAATTTTTCGAATACACCCAAGCCGGTCGTTTGTTTAGCCTTTTCCATCCCGCCCTCCTATGTAAAAAGTCATATCCCAAGAAGTCTATCCACGAATACACACCAATAATCCGAATGAAGCAGTCGAATATCCGCTTCGCATTCACGATTATTCGCGGTTTTTTCATGCACTCTTCTTTATATGACTATCTGCTCATATAGGAATATTATAGCAAGAATCCGGGCTAGAGTCAAGGGTTAAAGTTTACATTTCGAGAGGCAGAGCATCCCGGCGTTTTTATCGCGGGTATAGTTTTCGATATCGGTACGGTGGGCGGGAATGTTTTCCAGCGCGTGACGCAGGAAGGCCTCGAAACCGGGGTAACTCGCCGAGGCCTCCGGGTCGATCCGGTAGAACACGAACTGCGCGCGTTTCTCCGGGACGATCAATCCGGACTGCGCGAGCTTGGTCAGGTGGCGGGAGAGGTTGGACTGCTTGATCCCCAGCACGCATTCGAGCTGGCAGACGCACATTTCCTCGACAAGCAAGAGGTTCAGTATCCGCAGACGGTTTTCGTCGGCGAGCGCTTTAAAGAGCGACGCGGGATGAGATTTCAATAATACTTTCTCGCCTAAATGTATTCTGGGAACTGCATAAACTATATTCGCTTCTAAACAAGTTTATCTTTTAAATAGTCTTTAACTTGAGGAATACTTATTATGTTATTTATAAAATATTCGAAGTTTTCTCTTTGATCCTTCTTTCTTAAAGTAAGAATCTTATCATAATCAATTTTTAGAATTTGACATAATTCTTTTCCAGTTAATGCATCATCTTCAGAAATTCTTCCCTTAAAACCATTTACAATCAGATGTCTACTGTCTTGATTGAAGCAACAGAAATGAATTGAAGTAGTAAATTGAATTTTATTTGAAATATGGCTCTCAAATTTCTTCATATTCTCTTTTTCACCTGAGGATTTTTTCGTATCAAAATTATCCCCATCTTTTAATTCCACGATATAACAATGACGACGTTTATTTTTAATTTCAAAAATCAATAAATCTGGTTCAAGATTTGAAAACAACTTCAATTTGGATTTTTTTACAGCCTTTTTTGTGATCAGATATACTCCATCAGAAAAGTTTTCATTCAAAATATCATCTAATAGTAATGAAGTATTCGCAAATGATGAAATTATTTTTTCTAGTTCATTTCCGGCAGAAATTGACGTTGCATGTACTCTACTTACTAAACTCCCAAGTTGTTGATTTCCAAAAACTCTTGAATACCCAGAATTTGCATCCATTCTACCTTTTAATTTTTCAATTAATGCCATAGAGTTCTCCATATGAAATATCACAACCTATAAACCTTCTATTTGTTGCTATCGCAGCATTCATTACTGAAAAAGTTCCTGCTGCGGGATCAAGAACGATATCATTTTCATTACTTGTTGCAAGTATTAATTCTTTCTGAAGTCCTATTGGTTTGGGGTGTGCATGGTTTGAATTTTTAACTTTTTCAGACCAGACATCAGGAATATCATGTTTTTTCCATGCGCCTTTTGCCCTTTGTGGTTCTTTTTGAATGACAACCAAGTATTCAACTTGTCGTCTGGTCCTATACCCCATCCCCATCTTCTGTTTATCCCAAGTTATTAAATCAACAATCCGAAAGGATGTGTTTTTTAACCAATCACCAAATCCTTCGCAAAGATGAAACTTATCAATCCATAAAAAAAGATGACCGGATGGTATCATCACTTGATGAATCCTTTTTATAAACTCGGAGATTACTTCTTCCGACATCTGCTCCAACTTTGCCCGTAGTTTTTGTCTTACTCCTTCATTTCCATAGTTCATTTTATCCATAATTCCGCGATATTGGGGATCAAAAAAACAAACAGGTATACTGTTATCACTTATATGGGATAAAAACTCTAAACCTTCCATTTTTAAGGCTTTGTTGTATGGCAAACCAACATCGTTTACAACTGTATGCGAAAACTCTAAATCCCTCTCCAAACTAAACACACTCATTATTTTATTCTCCCTGGATTACATAACCATTATGTTCTAGTTCATTTTCTCGGTTGTCAAATCGGCTAAACAGAAATTTTCCGGCCTACGGGTTCGTCCTCACGGATTTCTTATAGGCGTAGAGCATATCCGCTTTTTGGTCTTCGCCCCCGCGTCCGCCGTCAGTCCGCCTGACGCTTTTAAAATAATCCTCGATCTCGAACGCTTCCTCATGGGATTCCGCGGTGTAGAACGCCCACGGATCGTTGTCCTCGTGCACATGATGATCTGAGAACAAGCTTTTGTCGGCGTCATCGCTGATCCCGATATACCACGACCCGTAATCTCCGCCGTTCTCACGGATCAGTTTTTCGACCCCTTTAATAATCGCTTCCTTTGAGGACATCGACACTCCTTTTTCCGAATGCAAAACCGCCGTCAATGAACAATCTCAATCCCCTGAATGCCCTCGAAATCCTTTTCGTTAAATGTCGCGATCCGGGTAATGCCGTTAGCAAGCATGATCGAGATAATTTCAAAATCGAACACTTTATTTTTCATTGGATTGTACTTTTCCAGGAGTGAAAGCAATATCCGATAAGAACCTTTATCGGGAAACAGAATATGAAAGGAATTCCCGCACATTTCGACAAACTTCATGATTTCTTTATAAGGCAGCAGATTCATTCTCGTAACAGATGAGACGAATTCGCAAATATTCTTCGTGGTAATAAACTGACGGTATTCCGGGTTTCTCATGATCGTCCGCGCGCCGTCATAATAATCGGAATCAAGGTTGATAGAATAAATCAGCACATTCGTATCCAGAAGGACATTAGTCATAAGCTAAATCCCGGATGTTCATTTTATCCAGTTCTTTTCCGAAATGAAGTTTCCCGAATTCCTTTAACAGTTCCTCTCTGTTCTCAAGAAGCAATTCCTCGGAAGCATCGGATTCGCTTTCATTATTCTCAAAAGACAATGAAATTTCAACTTCCGACTTCACGTTCGGCAAGTCCTTCTCCCTGATCTCGATCTTCCCGTTATCGTACGTCCCGTGTAAAATAATCATAGATTTCTCCGTTCGGGCTTCTACTATATTTTACTTCCGAAATCGCGAAGTGTCAACCTAATGAAAATCCACATATTTGAACTTCGGAAGGCCGTAGAGCATGCTGTAATAGAAACGGGTGAGCATAATACGCTTCACGTAGTTGCGGGTCTCGTCGTAAAGCATGCACTCGATCCACAGCTCGTTCTTGTACGCGACATCCGCCTTCCACTTGTTCACAGCGCCCTCGCCGGCGTTATACGCGCCCAGCGCGAACGCGTAGTTGTCGCTGTAGAGCTTGAAGAGGTAATTGAAAAGCGTGATCCCCATCCGGATATTGTCCTCGAAGTCGCGGAGCTCGAGGTACGGCTCCTTCATGTTCTTCTTGAGGCCCTCGGCGGTGTAAGGCATGACCTGCGCGTATCCGACCGCGCCCACCCATGAGGTCACGAGCTTGCGGAAATGGCTCTCTTCGCGGAACGACGAAAGCATCCACAGCGTCCTATTCGTATCGCCCACCATCTTGACGATGAACGGGAATTCCATCAAGGGGTAAAGGTCCTTGAAGCTTTCCTCGGGCAGGACCGGATGGAACATCCGCCCGCCGATCAGGCTGAACGACCATGTATTGAGGCGGGCTACCACGTTGCCCCATTGGTTGAGGGCGCGGTAGACGTCCTTATAATGATAGGTGTATTTCCACTTGAGCTCCTCGTTGAGCTTACCGTCCTTTTCGTTGCGGCACGCGTTATCGAGCGCGTTCTCGACCAGCTTCAGGAGTTCCATATTCCACTTGTTGTCCGCGAGCGTCATGATCTGGGCGACCGACGGGATTTCCTTCGAGGCTTTCAGGATGCCCTTCATCGACTGGCGGTAGTCCGCGAGCTGTTTCTCGATATTCTTCATCCCGATCTGCTTCTCGAACCCGGCCGGATCGGCCTGCGAGTAGCCGAGATAGACCTGGAGCATCTTCTTCGTCGACTGCCCCTTCGCCCATTTCAGCCATTCCGCGATCGTCTTGTCATAAACTTCCTGGTTGTCCTTCCGGAGAATGGGTTCGTAACGCATCGCGACGACCCACTCGTAGGTGAACGGGTAGTAGAGCATGACCTTCAGGAACTGCGGATAGGCTTTTTTCATCTCGCCCTTCTCATGGTACAATAGCGCGGAGACGAGCATCACGTTGTAGTCGTCCGCCTTGGCGAGGAGTTTGTCCATCAGCTCGCGGGCTTTCGTCTCGTTCTTTCGCAGGAGCGTCTGGATAGTCACCGCGCCGAACTTTTCGATAATCGCCGGTTTGTCGAGACGCTTCACGAGCCAGTCGTGGAGTTCGTCGGCATAACCGAGGTTTTTGACTATCGTGACATAGCTGTCGGTGAACTCGCCGGGGAATTTCGCTTCCGCGATCTTGACCACATCGTAAGCATCCTTCCATGTCCCTTTCTTTTTCAGGTTCTTCAGCAGGAACGAGAACGACGCGATCGATGCCTTGCCGGACTGGACATGTTTCTTCAAGCCTTCGATAGCCTGCGCTTTCTGCCCCATCCGTATCAGAAGGATGCATTTATTCCGTTCGTAGTAGTCCTTATCCTTCTCGAGAGCGAAGATCCGTTCGAGCAGCTTCTGCGCGAACCCGTTCAACTGGAGATCGAGCGCGATTGTGTACGCTCGTTTGACGCACCACAGGTTCGGCAGGTCTTCCGTTTTCAGCGTGTCGAGGATGACCTTGAAGACGCTCTTGTTCGGGACGTCGTAGTACCTGTTCAACGCCGCAGTCAATTGTTTCTTATCACCGAGCATGTACTGCGCGAGGGGGATATACGGATTATCGTTGGATAGTTTCAGGAGTTTGGTGTTGGTCAATACGGAGTACTTCTGGTTCTTCCAAAGGAAGAAGAGATAGGTGCCGCCGACCTCGTTGTAATAGATAGACTTGGGGTTGATTCCCGCGAGGATGTTCGATACAATCGCGAGCGAGTCTTGGTACACCACTGGGGAATCGATCAGGGCCTTCGGGTAAAAATAATCGTAGTTCTCCTTAAGGAACTTGCCGTCCTTGCACTCCGCGAGCGCCTTGACATCGATCTTACAGAACCACTTGACCGCTTCGTCGAACTTTTTCAGCTCCTGGAGACTCCGCGCGGCGAGGTAACAATCGGCCGGATTGGGAGAAGTCTTTTTCGCGATCTCCTCGTAGCTGTGACGGTAAAGTCCCTCGGAATAGAATCCGAGCGCGGCTGAATCCGCGGCCGCCTGACCCTGGTTTTGCGCGCAAACAACACAAATCCCGCCGCCGATCATCGCAATCGCCGCGAACGCGAATAACCAACTCTTCTTGAATATGTCCTTAAGACTCAACTTTTACCTCCCATATCATAGAAACGATTCATTTGCGGTCACTAAAAATACCTATTCAGGGAAACGGCCGCCTGACGATTTATCATCAATTATGCCTTATTTTGTGATAAATCTCAAGGTTATTTCAGCCGTCCCCCGCGGAAAACCCGGAATTTTTCAAATGTTCGGGTGCGTTTTCCCTATCGCCAGCACCCGCTCGATACCGTTGTAATCCTTCACTATTTCGAGCGTGGGGTATCCCTTCCGCATAAAGACCTCCGACACCTCGCGCCATTTGTAGTCCGTTTCCAGCAGAAGCATCCCCTTGCTATCCAGCAGGCCGGGCAAGAGTTCCGCGATCCGGCGGTAGTAGTCGAGGCCGTCAAGTCCGCCGTAGAGAGCGCCGTCCGGCTCGTAGTCCCGCACCTCGGGCGCGAGATTTTTCATGTCGCCGCCGGACAGGTACGGGGGATTCGAGACCACGAGGTCGAAAAGCGTCCCGGGCGCGGGCTCCAGTTCCATCATATCCTGAAACAGGATGTGGACATTCGACACGCCCAGCGCGCGGACATTCTTCTCCGCGATCCTCGTCACGACATCGATCCCGATCACGGCGGAGTCGGGAAACACCCTCGCGAGCGATACAGCGATCGCCCCGCTTCCTGTCCCGATATCGAGGATTCGTTTGTATCCGCCCCGCTGTTTTCCGTAACGTTCGGCGGTATAAATAATATGCTCGGTGTCGCACCGGGGAATAAGGACATCGGGGGTGACTATAAATTTATCGAGATAGAAATGCCTGTATCCGAGGATGTATGCGACAGGTTCGTTCGCGAGACGCCGTTCGATCATCTTCAGCGCGCGCCGTTTTTTCAGGAAACCGGCCTCGCGGTCTTTATCCGCGAGGATATCGATCCGTTCGAGCCCGAACGCGTGCGCGATCAGGATTCCGGCGTCCGTCCTGGGTGCGGCTATTCCCGCACGCGCGAAACGTTCGATAGCGTCATGATAAAGCTCGCCGGCTGTCATTGTCAGTCGAGCGTCTTGAGCATCGACTGCTGTTCGTCGAATATCAGCGCGTTGATCAGTTCGTCGAGGTCCCCGTTCATAATAAACTCGAGCTTGTAAAGCGTCAGGTTGATCCGGTGGTCGGTGACGCGGTTCTGCGGATAGTTATAGGTGCGGATTTTTTCGGCGCGTTCCTGATTCCCGATCATCGAACGGCGCAGATCGACTTCGGCGCTCATTTTCTTCTGGAGTTCCATATCGTACAGCTTCGCGCGCAGAACGCCCATCGCGCGGTCGCGGTTCTGGAGTTGGGAACGTTCGTCCTGGCAGGTCACGACCACTCCCGACGGGATATGGGTGATCCGCACGGCGGAGTCGGTCTTGTTGACATGCTGGCCGCCTGCGCCGCTCGCGCGGTAAACGTCGATCCTGAGGTCTTTATCGTCGATATGGACATCCACTTCCTCGGCTTCCGGCATGATCGCCACCGACGCGGTAGAGGTGTGAAGCCGTCCGCCCGCTTCGGTGAGCGGCACACGCTGGACACGGTGCACTCCGCTCTCGTATTTCAGGTAGCCGTACACGTCCTTGCCCTTCATGGAGAAGATGACTTCCTTATATCCGCCGAGCCCGATTTCATTGAAATCGATGATCTCGATCTTCCAGCGTTTGAGTTCCGCGTAACGGGTATACATGCGGAAAAGGTCGCCCGCGAAGATAGCGGCTTCGTCGCCGCCCGTCCCCGCGCGGATTTCTACTATAATATTGCGGGATTTGCGTTCGTCTTTCGGCAGGAGCATCGCGAGGACTTCCTTATCGAGCGCGTCCTGTTTCGCGTAGAGGCGGTCGATCTCGGCCTTCGCCATATCGCGGATCTCGGGGTCTTCGTCGCTCCGCATGAGCGCGTCGTTATCCTCGAGCTCTTTTTCTACCGTCGCAAGCGCGTTGTACTTGTCTACGAACGGTTCGAGCTCGGCGCGTTCCTTCGCGGTCTTGATATAGTCCTGCGAGCCGGGGTCTTTATGCGATAAAAGGTCGGTCAGGTCCCGGTATTTTTTCATCACCTCGAGAGCCTTGGGGTGCATATCCATGCCTCCTGTAATCGGTGACAGTATTATAGCATACCGTGCCTGAAATGTGAAGCTCCTACGGAGTTTTATCCCATTATCGATACCCGCAACCGGCGATGTCGATACACCTGCGGCGATACAAGGAAAAACACGGTTAAAAATGGAGGGCACTTCAAAAACTCTATCAAAATGGATAAAAACATTTTTCTGAGCAGAGTAAAGCATTTTTTTGCCGGATATTAAAATAGATTGCTTCACAGCACCCGTTTGTCCCGAGCGCGTCACAAATGAGTTGAGCGAGGGGCAATGACAAGGCTATTTTTAATATTTGATAATACTCTATTATCTATGGGTTTTTAGAGGCGCGCTTAAAAGATAATGATGTCGTCGGCTTTGCTCGACGGGAGTATTTCGCCTTCGATCCCGCCCGGCTCCTCGGAAATGACAAGTTTATTTTCGATATCGATCTGATTGACCCTCACCCCGAACACCTTCTGGTAAGTCTCGTAAATCTCGCGTTCGTTCTTGGTAGTGATGATCTTATTGACCGTATCGAGGATTTGAACCTTGATGATCTGACGGGTATCCTGATCGAGGATATGATCGATATGGATCTCGTCGATACGTGTACTGGATATCCTGAATATCTGCTCGATAAACTGGCTCAGGTGTTCGACTTCCTGACTTGTGATATCGTAATACTGGAGCTTACCCACCACTTCCTTGATGCCGTTATCGATCTTGTCCGAGAAGCTCCGCAGTGTGTCGATAATCGTGCGGATTTTTTCGAACGATTTGATGATGATCGTCTCGAACGATTCGATGGACTGCTTGATCTCTTCGCCGTAACGGTATACCGATTCCATGTTCTCGACATAGCCTTCTTTCAGCTTTTCGGTAGTCATCATCGTGTCCTGCACGCGGTTCTTCACATCCTGCGCGAAACGCATGGTGGTGTGCGCGAACTGACGCAGGTCGCGTGCGAGCACATGGAAACCCTTGCCGATATTCCCGGTATTCGCGGCCTCGATACTGACATTGAGCGAGATCACCTTGATAGTCTCGGCGATTTCTTCTATCGAGTCGGCGATATCCGAGATGTTTTTCAGCTTCTCGATCGAATTGTGAACGAACTGGTTGGATACGTCCTTAAGGGAGTCCATGCTTTTATAGAAAGTGTCGAAATCTTCGACTACGGAATGGGCGCGCTTGATGATGAACGCGAGACTGTCTTCTTTGCCCTCGTTCATCAGGTCGCTCATCGTGCTCTGGATGTCGTCGGTGATACGCGTACTGAAACTCGCGATTTCCTCGAACTGGCCGATGACCTGCATGATGACGGTGCGGGAGAAACGGTTCGAGGACGAGGAGAAGTCTGAAATGATCGGGATAATGTTCGCGAGGTAGTAGATCAAGGTTGCCATCTCGAACCCGGTCTTTTTAATCGTGTCGCTCTTATCGCCGTAGGAATTGGCGAAGTCTTCCATCGCGGAGACGATATGTTCGTTAAGGGTAAAAAGGTGATTGTTAATCTCTTTCATCCCCGAGTCGACCAAGTCTTCGTCGACCGATTCCGGGTTTTTCAGCATATCCTCATAATGTGAGAACGATAGGATTGTTTCTTTAATCTTGTTGATA
Source organism: Spirochaetes bacterium GWF1_51_8 (assembly GCA_001829415.1). Taxonomy (GTDB): domain Bacteria; phylum Spirochaetota; class Brevinematia; order Brevinematales; family GWF1-51-8; genus GWF1-51-8. The sequence goes on along the minus strand of MIBE01000070.1, from coordinate 4,680 downwards.
CTGTTCCGCAAGACCTGGTATTTAACGTCCGCGAATTTCTCGTCGCCCGGGACTCTCATCTTCTCGAGTGTCATGAACAAGCTGATGATAATGTTCATTGAGGAATTTACCGCGTAGAACGAGGTCAGCATACGGGTGCGGCTTTCGATCAGGTAAGTTTTGAACGCCTTGCGGTAACCGAGGATACCGACGATCAGCATGACGGCGGAAAGAGCGATGAATAGCACACCCAGCCCGAATATCAGTGTGTCCTTCTCCGCGTAATTCGCGAACACGTAAAAGATTGTCGCGCATCCGGCGGCGAACATCAGAACGAAGAGTACCAGCGAGACCATAAATTGCCGTTTCAACGATCCGGGGTATACAAATTGATCCGCCATGAAAGATCATCCTAAGATAAATATATTTATGAAGTTTTATAAAAAAACCGCATTCGGATGTTATAATATAAAGAAGGAGGATTTAAGTCAAGAAAATTTTAGCTTCGGATACTAATAAAACTTGACTGCATTTCACTTGTTTATTAGAATATGGAAAATGGTCGTCATGAACTTGGCGATTTCTATCGGACTCGGATCGAAGAAAAGGGGGAGAGGGATTTCCCAAATGTTGTTTTCGGGGTGAAATATGAATAACCAGGAATCTTCTTCGATCCTTTCCAGAATTTTAAAAAGTCTATCGGGATTTGAAAGCGGTGATTTGATGTCGGTGCTGGAAATAAAAGAATCCTATCTCAATCTTCAGCAGAAACTCTCCTCAGACCCGGCCTATAAAAACATATCCAAATTTGTCAGTCTTCTCGCGAAGGCTGTCATGAAGTTGTCGCAGTTAAGCCTTGAGAAAGATGTCAGGGAAGTACTCGCGGCGGCCAACGATATTCTCGAGAAGCTGTTCTCCGAAACTATCAATCCGGAAAACGCCATCGTTCTTATCGATAAACTGACGCCCGTTGTCAACGACATATTCGACCGGGATAAGAAAAAGGATAAGCCCGAACCTCAGCCCGAACAGGCGGGTGTGACGGTTTCGGATTCTCCCGGCGATGTGCCGTTAAGCGAACGCTACGGGGCGGGTTATTTCGGCGCGATTGTCGACGACAAGAAAATGCTTTCACAGCTCGCCGACGAGATCAAGGAACATCTCGATACCGCTCAGTTCACTCTCGTCGAACTCGAATACGACGACTCCAATCAGGAAAATATCAACAAGGTCTTCCGCAGTTTCCATACTATCAAAGGCTCGTCGGCATTCCTCGGGCTGAAAAACTTCGAGGAAGTCGGTCACCAGATGGAAAACCTGCTCGTGCTGATCCGTGACGGAAAAATAAGGATTTCACGCGAGCTGATCGACGTCATCTTTTTCGGGATCGACCTGATACGGAATCTGGTATCTGTAATGGAGACCCTCAATTTCGAGGTTGCCCATCTGCGCGAAAGCTTTATGAAAATCGACATCTTCTCTTATATAGACCTGATCAAACGGATCCTTTCACAATACACCACTAAGAAGATCGGCGAAATCCTCGCGGAAGAGGGTAAGCTTACCAAGGATGAGATTTCTTCCATCCTGAAGAAGCAGACAGAGACGGACGATAAGTTCGGGACGATAGCGGTGCGCGAGAAGATGGTCTCGGCGGACGATGTCAAGGACGCGATCAGGAAACAGAGCTCGACGGTCAAAAGGGTCAGTTATGTGAAGGTGTCCAACGAACGCCTGAACACCCTGATCGATATTGTGGGCGAGCTTGTGATCAACCAGTCGATGCTCAGGCAGATCATCGATATCAAGTCTGTCGCGAAGGACAACGATAAGGCTATTGACGATACCGAGACGGGGGCGGAGAAGATCATTTCCCAGCTCGAGGGGATTACGACAAGCATCAAGAACCTTGTTCTCTCGATGGGGATGGTGCCGATCGCGGAGGTATTCAATAAGCTGAAAGTCGTGATTCGGAATACGGCCGCCGACCTGCATAAATCGGTGATTGTCGATATCCGCGGCGAGGAGACCGAGCTTGACAGGAATGTCGTCGAGGCGATCTACGACCCGCTTGTGCATATGGTGCGTAACGCGGTCGACCACGGCCTGGAATCCCCGTTAGACCGTGAGAAGCTCGGTAAGAACCGTGTGGGACATATTTCCGTCAGCGCGGAACACCGCGGTAACGGGATACAGATCATGATCGAGGACGACGGGAGCGGGATCGATAAGAATATCATCATCCAGAAAGCCCTCGAGAAGGGATTGATCGCGGAGGACTCGGTGACCGAAATGACCGACCGTGAAATCTATAATCTCCTTTTCCTTCCGGGATTTTCGACCGCCAAGAAAGTGACCGAAGTTTCCGGGCGCGGGGTGGGGCTGGATGTGGTCCGGAAGAATATCGACGAAATCCACGGGAAGGTGGAGGTCGATTCGGTTCTCGGGAAGCACACCCGTTTTATCATCCGCCTTCCGCTGACACTCGCGATTATCGAAGGGTTTGTAATCGAGATATCGAATAATAAATATGTTCTCCCATTCAACGCGGTGGACGAGATACTGGTTCCCCGCGCCGGACAGGTCAAGATGATGGAGGACGGGAGCCGGATGCTCTACAACAGGAATGTGTATATCCCGTTGATCTTTTCTAAAACCATCTTCTCCGGAGAGTTCACTGTCACCGACGAGAACGAACAGCTTCTCGCGGTGGTGATCTCGCATGAGAACAAGAACTACGGGATACTGGTAGACCGGATTATCGGCAAGCAGGAAATAGTGATCAAGAATCTCGGTGAAAGCCTGTCGCAAATGAACATCTTCTCCGGCGGCACGATCTTCGGCGACGGCACGATCGGGTTTGTAGTGGATATCGAGGGATTCCTCGACACCGCAAAGAGCAAGGAAGGGAAATCCGGCACTAAGTTTCAGAAGAAAGGGAAAGAGGAAGCAAAACAAAGCTCCGTCGGTCCCGTGAGAGGATAAATTTCAGTAAAGGAGAAAAGCGTATGTCCATCTTAATCGTGGATGATTCCGGAGTGGTTCGCAGTGTGGTCAGGAAGTCGCTCGACCTATACGGCTATCGGGATGTTATCGAGGCTGAGGACGGAGTGGACGCGATGGATAAGGTAAGGGTCTCCTACCAGTCGATCGAACTATACATACTCGATGTGAATATGCCGAATATGGACGGGATCACCCTGATCGGTGAAATCCGGAAACTCGATCCCAGCGCGCCGATCGTGATGCTGACCACCGAGTCCGACAAGCAGAAAATGGTTCAGGCAAAGAATATGGGGGCGACCGGATGGATCATCAAACCCTTTGATGCGGACAAGTTTATCAAAGTGGTCGAGATGTTCCTGAAGAAGTAAACCGCATAAGGAGGAGTCTATGGCGGACAATTCGACCAAGTACCTGATTTTCAATATCAACGACGAGGATTACGGGATTCCGATCTCGAAAATCCGTGAAGTCATCCGTTTCGTGAAGATCACTCCTATCCACGAAGCTTCCGAGTTCCTGAAAGGTGTGATCAATCTCCGCGGGAAGATCATCCCGATCATCGATATGCGAGCGAAGTTCGGCCTCCAGGAACGCGACTATTCCGACCGCACGGTGTTCATTATTGTCGATATCCTCGGCGTGAAGGAAATCTATAACCTCGGGATATCGGTGGACGCGGTGCAGGATGTTGTCGACCTCAAGGAAGAGGATATGGAGAAAACCCCCGATATCGGCCTGCGCCTTAAGAGCCAGTACCTCGAGGGGATCGCCAAGGTCGGCGAGCGGATGATTATGATGCTCAATATGGACAGGATTCTCAGTTCCGACGAAGTAGTCGAGATGCGTGAGTTCAACGATAAAGCTCCCGAATTGGCGGAAGCGAAGGTTTAGAGTAAAAGAGTTTATTAGGAACTATATTTCAATTCGGTAATAGGCATTTCCAGATAATAACCCGGGGTAATAGAGGGGAACAGCAATAGCGAAAAATAATAGGAGGATTCTATGTTTAAAAACATGAGTCTGACCGCGAAGCTGATGACCGGGTTTATTATCGTAGCAATTTTGACCGGTGTAGTGGGATTTCTGGGTCTTTTATCGGTCGATCAACTTAATTCTGTTTCCGGTGGTATGAGCAAATTACACTTACTGAATGAATCGCTTTTACATCGTGAGGTAGAGCATCTGAATTGGGCGCAAAAAGTAATGATCGAGTTGAACTCAAAGCACTCGAATTTGCATGTAGAAAAAGACCCGACAAAGTGTAATCTTGGAATGTGGTATTATGGGGAAGAAAGGTTAATTATTGAAAATGAATTTCCTGGAATTAGAGAGCTATTAGCACAACTGGAAAAACCGCATTCGGATATGCATCATTCAATAGAAAAACTCGAAGAGTTTTTAATTTCCGGTGATGTCGATGGTGCGTGCAATTATTTTTCTGAACATTCTCTCGGCCATCTATCGAAAGTGCAGGAAATTATTAAAAAGGTCAGGGATGAAATCGAAAAGTTGCTGAAAGCCAAGGATGAAGAACTGAAAACTATTTCATCCGCATCATTGATACAGGGAATTATTGGAATGAGCGCGGGATTTATTATCGCGATTCTGTTGGGAGTGGTGCTTTCCGCGTCCATCTCGAAGCCCGTGAATAACGTGACGGGCGACCTTTTCAGCTCTGCGGGAAGCCTCGAGTCG
>MIBE01000069.1:2108-23992 GCA_001829415.1 Spirochaetes bacterium GWF1_51_8 | reverse complement strand
CTGCGCCTTCGGTGTCATCACGATCATCCTTTCCATTCGCAACCCTTTTTTTTAGGTCGCTTATTTTAAGGATGACATTTCTATTTTGTTAATAAGGGACATTTCTATTTTGGTATAACAAAATGAGTGCTAATTCAATGCTAAGAGAGCGGATGGTTGTTCCAATTCCCTGAAAAAAAGCGCCCCCGTTGGGCGTGTTGACGAAGTCATGAAATACACGTTTTTTGTCACTGCGATACCGCGCTACGAAGAATTTTTGAAGCGCGGTAGAAGCAGTCTGTTTAATTTATATACCCAGTAATTAAATAGATTGCTTCGGCTATGGTTCGGCAAGCTCACCATGACGCCTCGCAATGACAAAATGAGTTTGTCAATACGCCCGTTATAGAACGGGAGCGGCTTTTATGAGTGGGGTGAGCCCCGCATTCTAAAGTACAAGTAAACAAAGAATACGGGACAAGCGATGTGTCACTCGATACGGATCACGGTCAATTGAATGGGGACGCCCCATTTCTTCGACCCCGGTTTAAACTCGAGGACCTGATAATCGAAAAACACCCGCAATCCGTCGAAACGGAACATATCCGGCAGGAGATCGGGAACGAACTTTTCCCCGCGGTCGTTGACGATGCCGAAGAAACCGCCGTCCTGTTTGATGTAAACCACTGACCCGTAGTTCTTTTCATCATATTTTTTCACTTCTTCGACCGGAGGAGCAGGCGTTTCCTCCTTGACTGGCGGTTTCGAACAGCACCCTGCTATGGCGAGAAAAAGGATCGAAAGAACCGATCCCGCGATTATTTTCTTCATGTTACCCTCCATGGTAAAAAATCACACTATCCCTTATTGAGTATATCGGACGCGTTCCCGAAAGTATGAGGATTTTTCCCGAATAAATATTATCATTTCGGAAAAACAGCCCGGGGGATTGATTTTTTACGGAATACTGTTTAAACTATTGTAGGAAGAAGATATAAGAAGTAATTTTATCAAGAAAACCCCAAGTATTCCGATACATGATAGTGAAATACTATCAAGGAGTAGAATATGGGCGAACCCGAAGATATCGATATAGAATCAGGTGAGGAACAACAGCAGGAAGAACAGCCCCGAGAGGGGTTCTCGATTGGTAAATTAATAGAATGGCTTTTGGCGAACATGATCCCCGTGATCATCGCGGTGGTCATCTCGATCATCTTCATCGTCATCTACGTTAACGCGCAGATTTCGAAGAAGAGCGAGGAAGAGTACGAAACTCATAAGCTCAGCGCCAAGCCCGACCCGAAGGCGATATTCACATTGGACGACTTCAAGGTGAACACCGCCGACCGCGACGAACCCCATTTCATCCGCGTGAAGTTCTATGTGGCGTATGACGGCGAAAACAACAAGCTCCAGACCGAGCTGATCGACCGTAAGATACAGTTGAGGTACATTATCCTGAGTATCCTGAACTCCAAGCAGAAGATGGAGATAGATACCAACGCGCTCAAGGAAGTGCTCTGCGAGGAGATCAAGAACGCGATCAATAATGTACTGAAATACGGCGAGGTAGAAGACGTCTTCTACGACGAATTTGTCATATCCTGACGGGGTATAAACGGTTCCGGTTCCCAATTTTCCTAGGAGACAGCGATGACAGAAATTCTATCGCAAGATGAGATAGACGCCTTATTAACAGCCGTATCCAGCGGAGAATCGCTAGAATCGGAACCAATGAGCGCCCCTTCCATGGGGGGGGGCGGTTCACAGTCGGTTAAGCCGGGACGCGAGAAAAAGCGTCTGAAGGTTTACGACTTCCGGCGCCCGGACAAATTCTCGAAGGACCAAATCCGTACATTGCAGATGATGCATGAAACGTTCGCGCGTCTGACCACAACCTCACTCTCCGCGAACCTGCGTACCCTCGTGCACGTGCATGTGGTGTCGGTCGACCAGTTGACCTACGACGAATTCACCCGTTCTATCCCCTCGCCGACAACTCTCGGCATCATCAACATGGACCCGTTAAAGGGTAGTTCGGTCATCGAAGTAGACCCGAGCGTGACCTTCGCGATCATCGACCGCCTGTTCGGCGGAAAGGGCGAACCGTTGAAGACCAACCGGGAATTGACGGATATCGAGCTTTCGGTTATAGAAGGGATCATCGTCCGCCTCCTGGGCAACTTACGTGAATCGTGGGCGAACGTGATCGACCTCAGGCCCCGTTTGGGCAATATCGAGACGAACCCGCAGTTCGCGCAGATAGTTCCGCCGACAAGCATGGTCGTTTTGACCACGTTCGACACAAAGGTCGGCGACGTCGAAGGGATGATGAACTTTTGTATCCCGTATATCACGATCGAACCGATCATCTCCAAGCTGTCCGCGCAGTACTGGTATTCCAGTATCCGTAAGGGTATCACGACAGAGAACCTCAATCTGATCAAGGAACAGATTTCCGATGTCCGTGTGGATGTGACGGCGAAGCTGAGCGAAGCCGAACTGAAGTTCCGCGAGATCGCCGCGATCCGTGAAGGGGATATTATCCGCCTCAACGGCTCGATCAAAGCGGATGTCGAAATCCTGATCGGAAACAGCGTGAAGTTCCGGGGAAAGGCCGGTATGGTCGGCAAACGTGTCAGTATCCAGATTCAGGAAGTGGTCAGCCTGATCGACGAAGAGATGCTGCAGGATATTTTGATGGGCGAGGAAGAATAAAGCCCGTGGGTATAAGGAAATTCGTTTTTTTTCCGATTTATAGATAAAGAAATAATGGAGGAAAGGTATGAGCGACGGTACCCTGTCCCAAGATGAAATAGATGCATTATTACAAGGTACAGATGAATTAATGACGGAAAACCTCGGGACGACCGCGCCCCTTGGTTATGAAGCCGGCCCTTCCGTGTCCGCCGAAACTATCTCCGAGACCGACAAGGCGACATTGGGCGATCTGTTGCGCGAGATCGGCAACGCGCAGGCGAACGCTATCTCGACACTCACCTCTGTGACTACAAAGTTCAGTTCGCCGTTTATCGACGCCGGACAGCTTGAAACCCTGAAAAAGGATATCAAGGGTAAAGTCATCCAGGCGAAGGTCAACCTGACTGGCGGTGTGAGCGGCGAATGGGTCTATATCGTCCCCGAAAAGAGCGTCCTCTCGATCACCAATATCCTGATCGGGCAGGAAGACAATACCGAAGTCACCGATCTCGTGATCAACACGTTCGGCGAAGTCATCACTCAGACCACCGGCGCATTAATGACGATCCTGACCGACAAGCTCGGCAAGACGATCACCCCCGGTTTCCCGCATATCGACTTTCTCCAGGACGCAAGCGCCCTCAGCGTAGCTGGCGGTACGTTCGTAGTCCGTATGAACTATGTCTTCAATCTCCAGGATAAAGGCAGCGCGCGTTTCTTCGTGTTTATCCCGATCTCGATGGCGCGCAGTATCATATCGAGCTTTAACGCCGCGAAAAACGCGGGCGCGATGAGTATGGGCGCGGAAGCGCCGATGCAGCAGTCCGGTATCCAGATCAAGCCGGTGGCGTTCGAACCGTTACAGATGGGCGTGGAATCGGAAGCGATGGGCAATATCACCCTGCTTCTCGACGTCCCGATGCGTGTGACCGTGGAACTCGGACGTACCAAGATGACGATCAAGGACATCCTCGGTCTCGGCGAAGGTTCTATTATCGAGCTCGATAAACTCGCCGGTGAACCGGTCGATATCCTTGTCAACGATAAAGCGATCGCGCAGGGTGAAGTCGTGGTCATCGACGAAAACTTCGCGGTACGCGTCACGAAGATCGTCACACCGATGGAACGCATCTTCGAGTCCCCGGAATCTCAGTTCTAGCCTTCAATCGAAATTTGCATATAAAAAGCGTCCCGTTTTTCGGGACGCTTGAATTTTCAGTTTTTTTACCTTTCCATTTTCTTAAAACTTGTCACTTGTCACATATAACTTTTCACTTAAATATCAGCATCGTCGAGGTTTGGTTGATATGTCCGATATACTGTTCGCCGTAGGTGCTGAACCCGATAGTCGGGATATCGGAGAATATCTTGCCGTAGGCTTCGGTCTGGTTCTTCTTTTCGAGTTCGAGGGTGCGCAGGATGCAGTGGAAGTTGATGATCCCCGAAATCCCATTCATCTCGGCGTTCTTCGCCTCGATCACCGCCCTCGTATCCGCGACTATATCCTGCGACTCGAGGACGGACAGTTCCATTCCCTGTTTGACATTACAGTAGAACACGATATCGTCGCCCTTCGCCTGCTGGGGACTTCGGACATACGGCTCGCCGTCGTCCATCAGGCCGATAGGGTTATGCATGAACCTCGACGCCGCTTCCGACGGCTGCACCCCGAGCGCCTGGGCGTATGCCTGTAACGCGGGCCGGTTGTTGAACTCGTGAACAGTACGGGAGGCTGCATCTACCTTGGTGGCGACGAGTTTCGCGGGAAGCTCGTTGAAACTCTGGGTCTTGATGAGATCGAACGGGGTGCCGGGTTTGAGCAGGGCGAGGATTGCCGCGTCGGTGTAGGCGATTCCGCCCGCGTAAACATAGGTCTCCTTGAACTTCAAATCGTCGCCGGCGGACGCTCCGATAAACGTGACATCTGTCAGGTCGCCTATCTTCTCCATTATTTTTTCTTCCGCGCCGCTCATTCCGTCGATCAGGATGATCCCGATATACTTCGTGAAGTCGAGATCGCGCATCGGTGTCTTAAAATAGGCTTCGAACTCGCCGAACGCCTGCTGGACGGGGTTCCCGGTTTTGATATTTTTCATGACCACTACTTTCGCGTCGAGCATCGCGGGACCGTCGAATGCCATCGCGACGACGGAATTCTTCAGCATCTGACCCGAGACTATTTCACCCGACGTCGAGCATCCGAACGTGAGCGATTTCGGGAACGCGTTCTTCATCGCGGCCGCTATCGTATTCGGGTCGTAGTTCGACGAGGCGAAGAAAAGCACCATTTTCGGGTCGTATCCGATAAGTTTATTACTGAGATCGTTCGCCGCATCCGCGGGATTAGGTAAACTGGAAAAAGCCGTGTTTATTCCCATTGAGTTCTCCTTACATTAACGGTGCGCGTCCGCCCATTTCGAGAGCGAGACGTTTCAGATGTTCGATAATCTGGGGATCGTCGGGCGACAATTCATTGTACTTGTTCGGGTTGATCCCTTTCAGCAGCATTTTCGTCCGGGTCGTCCGCTCGATCAGCGGATTACCCTTAGCTCTTTCCTGGATAATAATTTCAATCATTCTCTTGATCTGTCCGGCCATGAATGTCTCCTCTGAATTAACTCTATGTGTGTAACAATTTACACGCGGGTAAAAGATACTGAATACGACATCATATTAAGTGATAATGATAGATAGAGAATGCAAAAAAAGCAAGATTTTAAATAATCCTATCAAAAAACAATACTTTAATCGGGAATTTTCACCGATTTGGCTATTTCGCTCAATACGGAGCGGTATTTGTCTCCCGAGCTGGCCGACGAGTAGGACAGGATCTGGTATGCGGCAGTCCCTTTTTTCAGTACGGTGATCGTCATTTCGATCTTCGTACCGCTGATCTGCCCCATGAACACGCCGGTGTATCCCTCTTCGGCGTTGTAAAATCCGGCGTCGGACGGATCGATATAACATTTAGCTTCATCGAGCTGGTTTCCGCCGATCTGGAACGAGTCGGCCTCGGAATATGGACGGACCACGACGTTCTCATAGATGTCCTGAACCTTCTCATCCCCGGGGATATTGAAGAACTGGGAGAGAAGGACGGCGGCCTGGTCGTCGGGGCTGAATACGCCGACACGGTTCTCCTTTTCGTCGATCGTCCAGCCGTTCGGGTATTCGAAGGTCACATCGAGATTGGAACCGGAGTATATTCGGACTCCGCCGGTACCGGAAGGTTTGCCGTCCTGCTGGGACGATGTGCCGTTTTTCCCGCCGCATCCCGCGAACAGAAGAACCGTCAGTAAGAATACGAATGAGACTCTTTTCATGATAACCTCCAAGATGTTCCTATTTGGCGATCTTGAATGAATCGATAATCCGGGCGTTGACAGGGCCGTACTGTTCCAACGACTCGCTTTTAGTCAGCATGTGGAGAATATACTGGTTCGTCCCTTTTTTCATGACGATAAACTGGGCAGAGTAAGAGTCCTTGCCGGCGAAAAATTTCCGCGCGGTGGAATAACCTGAATCCGCGCCGCAGTTCTTCAGGAAACTATCCTCGAGCAGGATCTGATCGGTGCCCTTGACATTCTCTGGATCTATTTTGGAAGCCCCCGAGGTCAGGGTGAAAAGCGATTTTTCGGCGATCTGGTCGAGGGAAGCGCCTGAGTTAACAAGAACATAGAGGATGTCCGCTTTATCGGGTGACGATACCCACACCGATGCCGTGTCTTCGATCAGGTTTTTCCATTCGGACGGATAGCCGAACGAAATACCGAAGTTCTGGCCGGAATACGTTTTGAATGAGGATGGTTTTACCGCTGAATCGCCGCCCGCGCATGAAGCTAAGACGAATACCGCGGCTGTCATCAGAATAAGGGAACTGAATTTCATATTTTCCTCCGGGTTATAGTCTATTCTTTGATCCATTTCTGCGGCGGCAGGACGATCGGAAACTCGATCTTGCTTGCCGGCGGGTACGGTTTCTTCACCGGGTCGGTGTGCAGGTAAAGCGTATTCGCGTCCGACAGCACGATCACACAGGGAAGGTATCCCGTGTTCGATCCGCCGCCGAAACTATCAGCCGGCGAGTTCGTATGGTTCTTCTTCGCGAGCCGGTAAAGGTCGCCGCCCTGCCATTCCGCTTTTCCGGTCTGCGTGAGACTCGACCATTTGCACTCGTTGGAGAAGAACTTGTTTTTTAGTACGCCCTCGGCGGTCAAAAGGTAACCGTAAAATAAGCCGTTCGAAAGGGTCACCGAGACCTTGGTTCCGGCCGCGGCGTCGTCAGTCCGCACCCAAACCCCCGTTATCCACATGCCGGGGCTTTCCGCGTTAACCGGCTTCCCGGCGCAGGATGCGGACACGGCGGCAATGACTGCTAGCGCAATGACAAGAAACATCGTTCTATCCTGCAAGCCCGGCCTAACCGGGGTTTTAATTGTGCGACCCCTGCGATTTCGAGACCGCCGATACGAAAATCGCCGCCACTATCAGAATCGCGCCCGCGACTAACGGGATCAGGAAGGTGTTCCGGAAGAGCTCGATAAACGGATCGAGGAGTTTTGTCATTACCGGAAGCAGCACCGCGAAATCGCTCATATCGATCCAGTCGGCGGATTTAAGAAGCGCCGTGAAAGTGAGATAGATACCCATGAGCGGTAATGACGACACCACGAGGGTGACGCCTATCGAGGAAAGGCGGCCGTACCCGGTATTAATAAACAGAAGCGCGGCGAGCAGGGCGATACTGACCCCGAGGAAAATATAGTACCTCGACGAGATCGTCTCATGGAACTCGCGCGACAGGAAATAAAATCCCGTCCGTTCCTTTCCCTCGTATTCGAACGTATCCGCTTTCAGCTTCTTCTTCGTACCGGAAGCCTTGGGACTTTCGCCTGTTTTCGAGATCGACTGCGCGTAAGCGTCGCCTTTTTCGTATAACGGGTCGATGAACTTATTCGTCGCAATATAGATTATGATCTCCCTGTCGCTCAATCCAGCGATCTCCTGTTTGGTGATCGTCACTTTCAGTTCGGGGAAGGGCTGGGACTTCTGGTTCTTCTTGAGTTCGGCCTGGAGGGGCTTCAGGAAGTTATCGAACATCTCGGGATTCTGGTCGTAGACCGTCCCGAGAGTGTCCGTTCCGATCTTTGTCAGGAACGGTTTATCGCTGATCTGGTTCAATAGATAGAGGAAAAAGGTGATATTGAGCAGGAAGAAAAGGACGAATCCGATGAAACCGGAGAGGCATCCGCGCCCCGCTCCGCCGCCGGTTTTCTGCGGGATGGACGAACTGGGCGGGATATATCCCGACTGCGGGGGCTGTGAGGCCGAGGATGACGGGTTGAATGATATCGACATTTTGTTTCTCCTCGATACGTCCGGAGAAAACGAGCCGGACTTTCTCTTACGGAATGCGCTTTTATTATCCAATGGAACTGAAAATAAATCAAGGTACCGCGTATCCTAATGCGCAGCGCACCCCGGACGTGTAGGCAAACCCATTTTGTCATTGCGGGTGCAGCGAAGCAATCTATTTTAATATTCGACAATAGATTACACTAACTGCTTCAACCTTTTTTATAATTTTCACAACGCGGTAGAAGCAGTCTATGTAAATGTTTATCAGTTTATTAGATAGATTGCTTCACGAATTTTGCAAATTCGTTCGCAATGACAAGACTGACTTTCAGAAAATTTTAAAGATGACTACTTGTGGTCATTTCAAAGAATTTTTAAGGATGACCACTTGACAGTCCGCCCCGGTGCTTTATACTAATACGGCCGCTTCTAATACCGATCGATGGAGGCGGCTGTCGGGCGTTTCGTTTCAATGAATACCTCGATTTGTAAAAAAAGAGGGTTATCGGAACCGTCCCGATGAATAAAAAACCGGAGGATGTATGAAAAAGATAGGGGTTATTATGGCTGTTCTGATACTGAGTACGGGAAGCTGGGCGGCGATCCCGAAGGACGCGGAGTTATTCGAATCTCTCGCGATAGTCGTGCCCGCGAAGGAAAAAGCGCAGTACATCTACGGCGACAACAATGTCGGGTTTTATGAGGGCTACACCCACGATTATATGAAGGGGCAGGGGTATGTGATGTCGAGCGCCGCGAATTTCCGCGATTTCGCGTCCTACTGCGGCGACAAGTTCAACAACAAAAAAGAAGCCGATTTTACGAAGATACTTCCTTACGGAGTGCAGGCCGTTTACATGGGCTGTTTCGACGAGATGATCATTCACTCGATGGAGAACGCGGTGACGCTGTCGGTGTATTCCGATAACGCCGATATCCTCGCGCTCCTGCCGGTGATGTCGATCCCCGAGAAGAAGACGACGGTTTCCGAGCAGAAAGGGGTGTATCTCTTCTCGCCCACACCCGCCCCCGATCCCAAGAAGATGGGGCTGATCCCGCCGTATGTCGCTGTGTCCGCGAATACCGGGTTCACCATGGTCGCCGGTTCGGTCGACGACACGAACAAGCACCCCGAGTACAAGAAAGTGCTCAAGCTCAACAAGATGAACATAGTGACGGTGTTTTCATCCAAGGAAAAAGTGAAAAAGTTTACGATCAATATCGCGTTCGGGTTCACCCCGGAACAGGCTGTGAAGAAGGCTGAGGAGCTCGCGAAAAAGCAGGGCGACGCGGTGCATAAGGCGAAGATGTACAAGTTCCTTACGGAGAGCTATCTCTGGACGGACGATATGGAATACAACAAGGCGCTGATGTGGGCGAAGATCGGCGCGTACGCGATGGTAGTCCGTGAGTTCGGCGTGGGTATCTGGGCGGGCCTGCCGTGGTTCCGTCAGAACTGGGGCAGAGATACATTCATCTCGCTCCCCGGCACGCTGATTACTACCGGTATGTTCAAGGAAGCTCTCGACTTGATGACGAACTTCTCGACTTATCAGAACAAGGGCGAGCTCGGGATGGAGATTCTGTTCGACGAAAACAATAAAGAGCTGAAGGAGCAGATCAAGGCTTATGTGAAGGACAATATCAATGTCAAGATGTCGTTCAAGCCGGGAAAAATCCTCACCACCCCCGACCGTTACTATATCGACAATCAGGACAAATTGAAGAAAAAGATCGAAGAGATGAAGAAGGCTATTCCTGAAATACTCGACGCGACATTCAAAGTCGAGATCGGGAAGAACTACGGCCGTATCCCGAACCGCGTGGCGAGTAAGGACGATGTGATCTACAACACGACCGACGGCACCCCGTGGTTTATCCGTGAGGCGCTGGAATATATCATGTACACGGGCGACCTCAAATTCGCCAAAGAGATTTATCCCGTGGTCAAGCTCGCGATCGAAGGGGCGATGAAGAACTATGTGGACGAGTACGGCTTCCTGACGCACGAGGACGCGGACACGTGGATGGACGCCAAGATCGGCGGAAACTTGCCGTGGTCCGCGCGCGGAAACCGTGCGGTCGATATCCAGGTGCTGTGGTATGTCGCGCTCCAGTCCGGGGTGACCCTCGCGGAGTACAGCGGCGACAAGGAGTCCGCGAAGCAATGGAAGGCGGTGATGGACAAGCTCAAAGCCAACTTCCCGAAGTTCTTCTGGGACGAAGCGAAGAAAATCCTCGCCGACCGCATCACTAAAGAAGGGACACAAGACTTTAAGGTGCGTCCGAACCAGCTCATGGTGATCTCGGTCCCGTTCGACGACCGTTTCGTGTCGGGCGAGATGGAAGCATACATCCTGAAGAACGCGGTGAGCGAACTGCTGTACCCTTACGGAATCGCGTCCTTGGCGCAAACCGACCCGTACTTCCACCCGTATCATGAGAAATACGACGCGTGGGCGAATAAAGACGCCGCTTATCATAACGGCACGGTCTGGGGCTGGAACGCCGGGTTCACGGTGACCGCGCTCGTGCGTTACGGCTACACCGAACTGGCTTACGCCCTCGCGACCAATCTCGGCTACCAGATACTCTACTTAGGATGCCGGGGGAATATGAGTGAGCTGGTTGAGGCCATTCCGCAGAAGAACGGCCAACTGAAGCTTTCCGGGACTTACGCTCAGGCGTGGAGTGTGGCGGAATATGTCCGCAACGGGTACCAGGACTTCGCGGGCTTCAAGCCCAACCTGCTCAAGGACGAAGTACTCCTGATGCCGTCCGTCCCGTCGAAATGGAACTCCTATTCCTCGGAGTTCGCGTTCGGACAGGGCGCGAGGTTTACAGTCGATTTCAAGCGCGACAAGACGTTGATGAACTTTACTATTTCATATAAGGGCTACGCGAAGCCGCTCACTGTGAACCTGACGCCGTTGATGGGAACTTCGCGCGTGCTAATTCAATTGAAGCTCAAGGCCGGACAGACCGCGAAGGTGGAATTCGACAGCGCGACCGGTAAGGCGAAACTGAACGGCAAGGAAGTCAAGACCTCGGTCTATCTTCCTTCCTACGATAAGATTATCGGCGACCTGAAATTCGTCAAGCCGGATATGAGCGATACCGCGCCTTCTCTCAAACAGAAGGACTATTTACAGAAGATCATCGAGTCGAAGCAGTACAAATAGGCGGAATGTGAAGATTGAGCGATAGAACAGTATCGGGTAACAGCGATTATAAGGAAGCAAGATGAAACCGTTACAGCGCGGCGCGCTCGCCGTCATGGCGTTTCTGCTCGTCTCGTGCGGGCTCTATATTCCCGAGCGTGCGCTTGTGAGCGCGGTGCGTGACGGCGAACTGATCGAGGCGCTGCGCCAACTGAACGGCGGGGCGGATATCGACGCGGTCGTCCCGGGAATGGGCACCGCGATGACAGTGGCGTGCGCGAAGGGCGACACCAACTTCGTTCAGTACCTCATGATGTGGGGCGCGGAAGTGTCGCATCCCGACGAGTACGGCCTGACCCCGTTTTTCTGGGCGGTATCGCAGGGGCATGCGGATGTCGCGGCGTTCCTTCTCGACCGGGGCGCGAAGCTCGAAGAGGCCTACGCCAAGGACTACGACCCGTTGGTCATAGCGGCGCAGTACGGCTACGCGGACGTGGCGGCGCTTCTGATCCATGCGGGCGCGGATGTCAACAGCCGCGACGAAGAGGGCAACACCCCGCTCCATTGGGCGGCGGCGTTCGGGCAGACCGACCTGATCGGCCTTTTCATGCTGAACGGCGCGAAGATGAACGCCACGAACCATAACGGCGAGAGCGCGTTTATCTGGGCGTACATGATGGGCAGTATCGACGCGGCGGCGATGCTCCTCGAACGGGGGATTTCCCCGGACAACCCCGATAAAAAGGGCATGACGATCCTCCACAAGGCCGCGTGGGACGGCGACCTCATCATGGTCGAACTCCTGCTGGAACACGGCGCGGATGTGAACGCCACGGACACGCGCGGCGCCCTCCCGCTCCATTACGCGTGCAGGATGGGAAGCATCGATATCATCGCGCTATTGCTGAATAAAGGTTCAAAAAAGACGTTGAAGACGACCGACGGTAAGTCGCCGTATGATATGGCGTTAGAGAACAATCAGCTCCAGGCGGTAAAGTTCCTTGAAGAAAAAAATATTACAAATTAATATTTTATTCCATTGAAAGTGAACGAAAAATATGATATGATATTGAAGTAGCATAGTGAAGGAGGATTCCATGTTAAAGAAATTTTTCTATTCGGTGTGTGTGTTGTCGTTATTTGCCGCGGTTCCGTTAGTCTATGCCGATATCGACGAAGACCTTGTCGAAGCGGCGATGAACGAAGATGCGGCTGAGGTAAAGGCGCTTCTGAAGCAGGGAGCCGACCCCAATTATAAAAACGAACAGGATGATGCGCCCCTGCATTGGGCGGCATTCAAGGGGAATGTCAAGATCGCCAAGCTCCTGGTCGACGCGGGCGCAGACCTCGAGATCCTGAACGGCAGTAAGGACACTCCTGTCTGTCTCGCGGCTCAGAAGGGTTTTGCCGATGTGGCCGCTATTCTCATTAAGGCCGGTGCCGAAGTCGATGTCCTCAACAAGAACACCGATGCCCCGATCCATTGGGCATGCTTCAAGGGATATGACGATGTGGCCGAGGTGCTGATCGACGCGGACTGCGATCTCGAGATTAAGAACGCCAGTAAGGACACTCCGCTTTTCCTCGCGGCTAAGGGCGGTTTCACCGATATCGTGGAGATGCTCCTCGAAGGCGGCGCGAAGATCAATGTAAAGAATAAATTCGGCGACACCCCGCTGCATTGGGCTGTCCAGAACGAATATGTCGACGTAGTCGAACTTCTTGTCGAAGCCGGCGCCGATGCCAATATCAAGAACAAGGAAGGCTCCACCCCGATCGACCTCGCTGAGGCCAACGGGAACGAAGAGATTTTGGATATACTCGATTCTTCTTACTAATCCGATTTTTGGATATCAGCCCCGCCGCGCGCGGGGCTTTTTTTATGCGGAATTGCATAATCGGGTTTTCCGTACTATAATAATTAACGAAGGATAGGAGGATCATGATGAAAAAAGTTTTATTCGCGGTCGCCGCGATGCTGATGATAGCGTCGTGCGGCGGAGGGACGTCCGGCTCGCCTGTTGTTCAGCCCGGGCAGTCCGCGGGCCCCAAGCTCGGATTAGGATTGAAATGGTTCCCGAATATAGTCAAGGGCAGGATACCGTTCGACCAGTATGTCCTCGACGTCACGAAGATGGCGAAGCTGAAAGCGGGTAAGCTCGAGTTCCTGTTCGACCAGGCCGTCTTCATCGATCCGTCGATGAAACCGGTCAGCAACATCGATTTCATCTTCGCGGCATACGGAAGCAGCAACCTTCTCGGCTCGATGCTCGATTTCAGTATCACCGAGAACGGCAAGTACGCGATCCTCGAATCCTACGGCTTGATCTACTTCAATCCCAAGGACGCGAAGGGTGCCGATCTTCAGCTCAAGCAGGGGAGTTATGTCACGGTAAACATTCCCGCGCCCTATGGCTTGTCCGACACGGTCATCAAGACGCTCAAGGTGTACGCGTTCGATATGAACTCGGCCGTATGGGTCAGTATGTCTACGCCGGAAGTGAAGGATATCGGCGGAAATAAGTACCTCAGCTTCAAGGCGACCCATTTCTCGTACTGGATGGTCGCCGCTCCGATCTCGATGTTCGCGTGTGTCAAGGGCCAGGTCAAGGCGCCCGCGCTTCCCGCCGACGCGGACATCCTCGTGATTGCCTGCGGGGAAAACTATACCGGGATGACCCGTACCTATATCAAGAACAACGGCACCTACGAGCTCGATGTCAAAATGAACTCGTCGGTGACGATCTACGCGCTCGCCGAGGACAGCTTCCAGATCGCCGGATTCCTTGTAGCGAATAAGGTGGTCGATATCGCGGGGTCGTCGAAGCTCCCCGAAGGCAGCGGCAACAATAAGCAGAAGATCATGAATATGGTCATCCAGAAGGACGGGTATTCCGCGATCAAGATGAACGACGACCTGTACCAGATCAAGGCCGCGAAACAGTACGAACAGCAGAATAATTCCGGCGACACGGATAAGGACGCGCAGATGCAGAAGGAGTTCGACGAGATGAACAAGCTCCTCGATGTCAAACCGTCCAAGACGACGAACAAAGGCCAGAAGTAAATAAACCAGGACGGGGTTGTCCCAAAAGTACGGAAAAAGTAGAAAAGTCTGTCACTGCGAGGAACGAAGTAATGAAGCAGTCTATTTAACTGTTTATCAGTTAATAATATAGATTGTTTCGGCTATGGTTCGGCCTGTCTCCTTCTCCGAAGGGGAAGGCAGGCAAGCTCACCATGACGCCTCGCAATGACAAATATTCTCTAAAGTACCCTTTTGGGACAGCCCCGTTCCTATTCAATATCAAGCGGAATTGGTATCGGGGGATACTGTGGAAGAGGCGTCTCTTTTCAACGGGTGGGGGAAGACCGTCAACGCGACTATTATTTCACCTGGGGATACCGAGATCGCGGCGATTCGCGACAAGTTCGAAGCGCTGAAGGATTTCGAGTTTATCCCTATCCGGGAGATTCCCGAGAACTACGGCAAAAAAATACTCGTCGATTTCACCTTCGACCTTTTCAATAAAGATATCAAACCCGAACAGCTCTTCCGTATCTTCGCGGACTTCCAGCGTCATCTCGACGCTCTCCGTTTCACCGGGACGACATTCAACTTCATCCTGAATTACCCGTTCAGCAGTAACCAGAAGAACTATCTCTATTTCCACCGCGCGGTCGAGCGTTACCTCGAACTCGCCGGGGAGTTTTACACTGTTAAGCTGATCATCATCCCGAACATCATCTCCCGACATTGCTTCAATAAGATCGAGAACCCGATCATCCATATTATCAACGCCGCCCGGATGGGGAAGGGGCTGAAGGTCAACCTGACCGACCATTCGCGGTTCACGTTCATCTACGGGATCGACCTGATCACCTCGCTCCTGACCGCGCTCGACCATATCGGCACGGAGAACATCGTGATCGAAGGGTTGGACCTGTGCCTGAAGGACATCGCGGATATCGCGTGCGGGACGGCCGGCGACGCGCCCATCCAGTTCGATAAGGAGCGGTTTATCAAGTACAACTATCCCGACGTCCAGGCGAAGAGTATCGAAAATATTAATTACGGCTTCGAGAACATGATGATCGATCTGATAAATAACCTTTTTTGATTCTTACTGAGCGAGTCAAAATGATGGGGGAGAATAGCCGAAGGCAGAGTAATAAGGAATGATCCCTCTCGGTAGTTTTGTCTGCCGATCCTGCCCCAACTGCGTCAATCCGCAAAACTTGTACCGAGCTTTCCCCACCAGGGAAATTGTCGAGGTATCCGCGCGATCCGTGAGGAATTGGGGTGAAGTAAGAGTCCGTTGTTTTACCCCAATAGTCCACGGATTACACTGACAGCACAGATTAACGCGGATAAAAACGGTCGCGGCGGCGACCCGCAGAAAACGCGGGACTGTTTGAGGACGAAGAGATGAAGCAAGTCAGGCAAACGCGGAGATTCCTGACACCCTCTATTCGGTCAAGAGATTCGTTTTACTTCGCGACATATGTCATTTCATTAGATTGAATGAAATGAAAGTTATCTCTTTAACAAACGTTCCCGCTTTTCTCTCTGTGTACTCCGCGCGGACTCCTCTCGTGAGTTTTACGGCAGCCCCGGGATTCCCGGAGCTCATAAATGTTCCTTTCCCCCGTTCCTTTCAACTTTCTCCTGCCTCTTCCGTTGTTTTCACGCGGAGCACACGGAGAAAGAAAGCAAGGCTCTTTCTCTCAAGAGAGACTTTTATTCATTTCCGTGCGAAAAACGCATGATTTTTGCATTTCCCGACAGCAAGTCCCGCATTCGATAGTACAAAGAAGGTAAGGAATGAGGGGTAAAAAGCGCTATATGGTGCGCGGACAAACAACCGAGGGTAACGCGAACTAAGAATAATGCCTTTTGTTTGATTAGTCTGCCGATCCTGCCCCAACTGCGTCAATCCGCAAAACTTGTACCGAGCTTTCCCCACCGGGGAAATTGTCGAGGTATCCGCGCGATCCGTGAGGAATTGGGGTGAAGTAAGAGTCCGTTGTTTTACCCCAATAGTCCACGGATTTCACCAATAACACAGATTAACGCGGATAAAAACGGTCGCGGCGGCGACCCGCAGAAAACGCGGGACTGTAGCGAACGAAGAGATGAAGGAAGAGCGACCGCGGAGACGCAGAGGACGCAGAGAAAAGAGTAGATTGATTTTAGTTAGTAAATTCCCGGCTGAAAAAATAAAGCGAGGTCTTTCGACCTCGCCCCACTCACCAGAGTGAGTTTGCAGAATTGGGAGGGGAATCTGCTTTCTCATCTCATTCGGTCATTCCCGAAAAATATTTTCCGGTAATGCACACGAACATGTAGATTATCGGCACGCTCTTATCCGATTTTTAACACTTTTGGAAAAAAAAGCGAAAATATTTTATCGTAGAGAAAATTCAGCTTTCAAGTCCGGTTTATCGGGCAGCTCCCGCTTCTCCGCATCCATGCGGCCGCGGGATCACCCACATCCTGTGGGCGATTAATTGACATGTCGTCAAGATTCTTTTAAAATATTGGCGGAATCACTGTGATTATCACGATGAAAAAGTACAGGAGGCATACAAATGGCTGTCAAAGTTGCTATTAACGGATTTGGAAGAATCGGAAGATTGGTCTTTCAATCCTTAGTCGAACAGGGTTTATTGGATACTTATGATGTCGAAGCGGTCGTCGATGTTGTTACCGACGCCGCATATTTCGCTTACCAGCTCAAGTACGATTCGGTTCACGGTCAGATGAAGGCCGATATCTCTTCCAAGAAGAGCAATCCCAGCCTCGAGGACGACGATATCCTCGTGGTCAACGGCCGCGAAATCCGCTGTGTCCAGGCTAAGAAGACTCCCGACGAGCTTCCGTGGAAGGACCTCGGGATCGATTATGTCATCGAATCGACCGGGCTTTTCGCCGACGCTGAAAAAGCGGCGGGTCACCTCAAAGCCGGCGCGAAGAAAGTCATCATTACCGCTCCCGCAAAGGGCGATGCGAAGACCCTCGTGATCGGAGTCAACCATGAAGAATACGATACCGCGAAGCACAATATCGTGTCCAACGCCAGCTGCACCACCAACTGTCTCGCGCCTGTCGTGCATGTGATCTTAAAGGAAGGAATCGGGATCGAGACCGGTCTCATGACCACGATCCATTCCTACACCGCGACCCAGAAGACTGTCGACGGCCCTTCGAAGAAGGACTGGAGAGGCGGACGCGCCGCGGCGATGAACATCATTCCTTCGTCCACCGGAGCCGCCAAGGCCGTGGGGATTGTTCTTCCCGCGACCAAGGGCAAACTGACCGGTATGTCGTTCCGCGTGCCTACTCCCGACGTATCAGTCGTGGATTTGACTTTCCGCGCGACCAAGGACTCCTCGATCGACGAGATCGATGGTTTGATGAAGAAGGCGTCCGAGACCTACCTCAAGGGTATCCTCGGCTACACCAAGGACGAAGTCGTCTCGACTGACTTTATCCATGACAAACGTTCTTCGATCTACGACTCGAAGGCGACCCTCGAAAACAACCTCCCGGGCGAAAAGCGCTTCTTCAAGGTTGTTTCATGGTACGATAACGAATGGGGCTATTCCAACCGTGTCGTCGACCTTCTCAAGTACATGGTTTCCAAGGATAAGTAATTAATTATTTATATTTCCCGTCGGAGTTTACTCCGGCGGGACGTCTTTATTCGATTTGATACATTATAGAAGGAGAAGGAATATGGCTATCACGAAAAAAACGGTTAAAGATATCGATTTTAAAGGGAAACGTGTCCTGATGCGCGTGGACTTCAATGTCCCGATGAAGGACGGGGTGATCCAGGACGACACGCGTATTGTCGCGGCGATGCCTACGATCAAGTACGTGCTCGAAAAGGGCGCGAAGACCCTCGTGCTCATGTCCCACCTCGGCGATCCGTCGAAGGACGCGGCCAAGGCGAAGGAAAAAGCTGAAAAGGAAGGCAAAGTATTCGACGAGGCAAAATACCTCGCGGGGAAGCATATGCTGGCTCCTGTCGCGGCGCATCTCGCGAAGCTCCTCGGTAAGGAAGTAAAGCTCGCCCCGAAATCGTTCGGCCCCGAGACCGAGGCAATGGTTTCCGCGATGAAGGACGGCGAAGTTCTGATGCTCGAAAATACCCGTTTCCATAAAGAAGAGACCTCGAAGGACGCGCCCGCCCGCGAGTCGATGGCGAAAGAGCTTGCCAAGTACGGCGATATCTATGTCAACGACGCGTTCGGGACGGCCCACCGCGCCCATGCGTCCACCGAGACCGTCGCGCACTACCTGCCCGCGGTCGCCGGAATGCTGATGGAAAAAGAGCTCGAGTACCTCGAGGATAAGGTCGTGAAAAACCCCGCCAAGCCTTTCGTCGCCATTATCGGCGGCGCGAAGGTGTCGTCGAAGATCACCGTGATCGAAAGCCTTCTCGCGAAGGTGGACACGCTGATTATCGGCGGCGGCATGGCATACACGTTCTATAAGGCCAAAGGTTATGAGATCGGCGATTCGCTTTGCGAAGACGACCAGATCGAGACCGCGAAAAAGGTGATGGAAACCGCGAAAACGAAGAAAGTCGAACTGATCCTGCCTGTCGACAATATTATCGCGGACAAGTACGATCCCAACGCCAACACCAAGACTGTCGATTCCAACAAGATCGAGAAAGGATGGCAGGGATTAGATGTCGGCCCCAAGACGGTCGAAATCTATAAGAAGGCGCTTGCAACGGCGAAGACCGTGTTCTGGAACGGGCCCGTGGGCGTGTTCGAGTTCGAGAAGTTCGCCAACGGTACGGTGTCGATCGCGAAGACCCTCGCCGAACTGAAGGGCGCGGTGACCGTGATCGGCGGCGGCGACTCTGTTTCGGCTGTTAAAAAGGCGGGTGTGGCGGATAAGATGTCGCACATCTCCACCGGCGGCGGCGCATCCCTCGAACTGGTCGAGGGCAAGGTTCTTCCCGGTGTCGCGGCGCTCAACGATAAGTAGGTAAAATATGGTAGAACATGTCGTCATGTGGAGGCTCAAGGAAGAGAACAGGGATAAAAACCGGAGCAGGATGCTCGAACTTCTCCACTCGCTCAAGGAAAACGTGGATGTCGTCTGCGAGCTGAGGGTCGGGACGGATTTCAACCGGAGTTCGGCCGCATTCGATGTCTGCCTGATCGTGACCCTCGATACGCCCGGCGATATCGAGGTGTACCAGAAACACCCGTACCATCAGATGGTCGGAGAATTCGTGAAGGACATTGTTACCGAACGGGCGATCGTGGATTTCGAGTATTAGAGTATGTCGCCCTTCGACAAACGCTCAGGGTGATAGATTGATGGCTCTCAAGGGGAAAAAAGCGGATGCCTGCATCCGCGCGAAGCAAAACAGATTGCTTGTATGTGTCCGGCGCCTCTCGACAAGTGCTCGGGGTGTTGGCAAAGCAGGTTTTAAACGAGTTATTGTCACTGCGAAACGCGAAGCGGTGAAGCAGTCTGTGTAACTAGTTTTTCGATTGTTAAACCGTTTGCTTCGCGGAGCACGCAATGACAAGCGGTTTAAGTTTATAATTACGGTTTTCGGAGGATAGAATGGCTAAGCGTCCGTTGATGTCGGGCAACTGGAAGATGTATATGAATACCCAGAGCGCCCTCGAACTGGTGAAGGCTCTCAAGGGGAATTGCGCGGATGTCGAAGACCGCGATATCCTGGTCTTCGTCCCGTTCACTCTCCTCGCCCCTGTCGTGAACGAACTGAAGGGTTCGAACATCTGGGTCGGCGCGCAGAATATGTACTTCGAGAAGGAAGGCGCGTTCACCGGAGAAATCTCCCCTGCGCACCTGCTGGATATAGGCGTGGAATGGGTGCTTCTCGGGCATTCCGAACGGCGTCATGTTTTCGGCGAGACGAACGACCTGATCAATAAAAAGATCAAATCAGCGCTTGCGAGTAATCTCAAACCCGTGCTTTGCGTGGGCGAATTGCTGGAAGAACGTGAGAACGGCAAGATCGAAGAAGTCCTGAAGACCCAGACTAAGGGCGGGTTCAAGGATTTGACCAAGGACGAGGCAAAGAAGGTCGTGATCGCATACGAGCCTGTATGGGCAATCGGAACCGGAAAAACCGCTTCTCCCGAGGACGCCGACGAGGCGCACAAGATTATCCGCAAGATACTCGAGCAGATGTACGATAAGGAAGTCGCGGACAATATGCGGATCCTTTACGGCGGATCGGTCAAACCCGACAATGTGGACGGACTGATGGCGAAACCGAATGTGGACGGTTCTCTGGTCGGCGGCGCGAGCCTGAAGGCCGACGGGTTCACCCGGATCGTGAAGTTCCAATAAGATTGAGTATTAATAAGGGAGTTTAAAACACAAACCACCGTTCTTTCTTGCTGGGTTTGCAGCTTGTCCTTGACCGTAGGGAAGGGGAAAGAAAGAACGCAGGGTTTTACATCCTTGGATAGATCCATTAATAAAAAATTCAGCCGGAGCGGGCATACGCTCACCCCGATCCTTTAATGAAAAAACGCTTGACATTTTAGAAAAATACGGTAAATTATTAATGAAACATTGAGGTTTATATGTGTTTATGCGGAGATGTTATGAAGTGTTTTGATTTAAAGGACGAAATCGACGAAGTAATTAGAGAGATACTTGAATACAAATGGCTTGAGAGCGAGAAGGCCGGTACCGATATCGGGATGAGCCGTGCCGCCCGCGAATGGATTTCCCGTTACTACGACGACTGGTTTAAGTATAATTGCGGCCGTTTTATGAAGGATCACCGCGCGGGATAATCCCGGCTCGCTATTCAATTCAGTCTTATCATTAAAATTTCGGACCGGTCATGAGCAAGGACACGAAAAAGAAAAAAAATCCGTTACTCGGTTTCCTCAAGTGGTTCCTGATCGTTTTCCTGATTCTCGCATCAGGGCTCGCCGGCACAATCGCTTATTTCTACTACACCACCGACCCGCAGGAACTTGTCAAGATAATTTCCGCCGAGGTCATGCTCCGTTATAACCGCGAGATCAAGGTCGAAGGTATCAGCATCTCGATTTTCGAGGGCGTCCATCTGAACGGGATCGAATTGTCCCGGACGGGCGGTTTCCAGTACGGTGTATCGGTGAGTTTCAAGGAAGGCAGTCTGATCTACAACCCGCTCGCCCTTCTCGCGCGCGAACTCGACATCCTGAGCATCACGGTCTCCGGCCTGTACACGACATTCGACAACTCGATGGCGATCCTCGACGATTTTCTCAAATCCCCGCCGCCGTCGAAGACCACGAACGCGCAGAAAAGTCTGTTCATCTTCAAGATACACGCGATCGAGTTGAAGGATTCCCAGCTTCTGATCAACGACGTCCCGCTGAACTTCCATGTCATCTTCAATCCGTCGGACACCCTTTCCAATGCCGGGCTGATGATGGAAGCCGAATCCATGTTCGGGAGCCTGCGTTACGACGGCACTATCGGGAAGGGCTACCTGACAGTCAGAGATTTCGAGCCGGACAAGATATTCAAACTCTCCACCGGTATCCAGATTCCCCGCCTCGAAGCCGAACTCTCGATGGAAAATGTCGAATCGGTCGCGATCACCGGGAAGATCGTCAATATCAAGTGGAAAGACTTCATGTTCTCCTCGAAGACCCAGTTCAAAGGAAATTACT
>MIBE01000069.1:0-2071 GCA_001829415.1 Spirochaetes bacterium GWF1_51_8 | reverse complement strand
CTTCCGGATCAACGGGAGCGACTTCTTCGTGACGCGGTTTATGATGTCGTTTGCGCGCGTCAAGATTGACGCGTTGATCGACAAGATCGACGTCAGGATATCGGACTTTTTCAAGGATATGGACGGGCATCTGACCGGGAAGGTCGACCTGATCTATGAAAAGACGTTTGACCTCAACGGCGAGTTCGAACTCGCGGATTTCCGCTTCCAATGGATCGAGAAGCTCGACGGTAAGATCGTCGTGCGGAACAGCGAGCTTTCGGGTAACGCGTCCGCGGTGTTCTCGGGCGGGACGGCGTCGCTCCAGTTCTCCAGCCCCGATATCGTGAAGAGCCCGTGGACGATATCGCTCGATTCTGAAAAAATAGACCTGGTGAAATTCCTCGCCGAATGGGAGAAGTATTCCGGCTCCGGCGGCGGAGGAGAAGGCTCGGGCGCTCCGGCTATCGCGCCGCCCGTCTTCAATATCCGCGCGGACATCGGCCAGCTTGTGTTCGGCGACGTCGATCTCCGTTCGATCTCCGCTTCCGGCGTGTTCAAAGACTTTCAGCTCACCGCAGACGGCACCCTCTATTTCCTTCGCGGGAAACTGACCGCGCATCTCGGATGGAAGGGCGATACGGTCTCCGGCAATTTCAAATACAGCGACGGCAAGCTGAAAGAGTTCGCCGACGCGTTCCTCAAGGGGCAGGGGATGCTCCACGGGACGATCAACGCGCAGGGGACGTTCGCGCTCGATATGAGAGACCTTTTCAACTCCGACGCCGACTTCACGGTACAGGCGTCCGGCGGCGAAATCCGCGACTTCCCGGTACAGAAGGAGATGGCGTCAGCGCTCTACGGCGTTCCGGTTGACGACCTCTTCTTCGACAACATCGCCCTGTCGGCGTCTCTCAAGAACAAGGAGTTGACGGTCAAGGGTTTTCAGTTCGACAGCGACGCGATCGTGATCCATGCCGCCGGGAGCATCTTTACCGACTCGAAAAAAATGAATATCGGGGCGGAAGCCTCGTTCTCGAAGGATTTCCTATATTCCCTCCCGAATATCACCACGCTATTCACTTACGGCTACGAGCAGGGCGAACGGGTCGTATTCAAGCTCGCGATCGGCGGAATGTTCGACAAGCCCTCCGCCACTTTGAAATAAGACGGGGCGGTGAAAGAAACACCACTCGACCGAGGGGCGGATATTATCTCTCCGTGTGTTCCGTGTGAAGAAAAAAGAATTGTCCACGAATAAACACGAATGAGCACGAATAAACCACCCCATCTGTAAGTTTTGCCTGCCCGCATGGGTACGCGGAAGGAAATCCACGATCTCTCTTACAAGAGAGCCGATATTTTATCTCCGTGTACTCCGTGTGAAGAAAAAGTATTATCCACGAATAAGCACGAATAACCGTGCCATCTGTGAGTCTTGCCTGCCCGCGCGGTGCGGGGTTTGAGGACGAACTCGGGAAATGACAGGGGTTTTTGTCACTGCGATACCGCGCTACGGAAACTTTTTGAAGCGTGGTAGAAGCTGTCAGTATAAAACTCTGTTCAATAATAACATAGATTACTTCTGCCTGACAGGGCTCAAAATTCCCGCTATTCCCATCTTCCCCCGCGGCTGTTACCTCTGCGCCTTCGCGCCTCTGCGGTCGGCTTTCAGGACATATTTCTGCCAAAATGTATACGTGAGA
This sequence comes from Spirochaetes bacterium GWF1_51_8, assembly GCA_001829415.1. Taxonomy (GTDB): domain Bacteria; phylum Spirochaetota; class Brevinematia; order Brevinematales; family GWF1-51-8; genus GWF1-51-8. The sequence goes on along the minus strand of MIBE01000069.1, from coordinate 386 downwards.
TAAATTTATGATCTTTTCTACAAAAGCACGGATATTTTTATCTCCGTGTGCTCCGCGTGAAGAAAAAGCATAATCCACGAATAAACACGAATGGGCACGAATAACCCACGCCATCTGTAAGTTCTGCCTGCCCGCACGGGTACGCGGAGGGAAATCCACGATCTCTCATACAAGAGAGCCGATATTATCTCTCCGTGTGCTCCGCGTGAAATGTATTTGCATTCTGCTCTTGCTGTTCGGATTCGGCTGGAAAATAATATAACGAACTGGATGGGGCGAAAAAATGCATCGGATGGCCGCGCGGGATATCCGTGTTGCGTCAAATAAAAACCTACTCAAAATTGATATTCGTTGCGTCATAAAAAAATCTACTTGAAAAGGGATGC
>MIBE01000068.1:15380-31915 GCA_001829415.1 Spirochaetes bacterium GWF1_51_8 | reverse complement strand
GTAATATGCTCGGGATTTGAAAATATTTTCAGCTTCCTATACAATCTGAGGCTTGTTTAGACTGGAGGTCTCTTGTTTGTTACGCCACCTATTATTTGTCACATTAGTAATGACCGGATGATTGGTGAGAATCAACGGTAAGGATTCCATCATTTTTTATCTCCCCGCTCTATGTAAATGAAAGATTTTACCCCAAAAGTTCGACTACGCGTGCTACTAGTTCGCGGATTCCCGCGGAGTTATTCGAGTATCTCGCTCTTCAGGATATCGAAGAACAGGCCGCGCGCTTGGCGTTCCACCCACGGGGAGTGCCCGCAGTCCTTCAGGAGAACGAACTTCAAATCGGGTATGATGCCCATCAACGGGATACGGACTCCATCGGCGGGGTGAGGGTCGTAGTCGCCGTGAATCGCGGTGACCCGGCACCTGATCGTCCTGCCCGCGTCGAGCAGACGGCCGTCGGAACGGAGCTTCTCTGCCTCGGGCCAGATCGTGTCGTACTGCGTCATATCGAAACCGCCGCTTTCGTACGCGCCGGGGGTTTCGTCGAACGTATCCGCGCGGCGCATGATCCCGCCAAATCGCTCCATCGCCGACGGGTCGGCGTTCAGCCGGTTCGCGAGCATGACGCACTCGGCCTTGTCCGCGTCGCTCAGGCGCGAGAAACGTTTCTCCATGATTCCGTCCGCGTACCTCGGCTGGAACGGCCCCGCGCCGACCAGGACGATCTTACGGGCCGAATCCGGATTCTGCGAGGCGTAGAGCCACACAAGCCACGCGCCCCATGAATGACCGACAAGAGTGACATTCCGGCCGCAGTTTACCTTGATGATCGAATGGAGCTGGGCGACAAGCCCGCCGATGGTACCGGCGGTCTGGAAGGCTTCGACTACGCCGAATTCGGACGACAGTTCCCGCGCGACCGGCGCGAGCTCGCCCCGTGCTCCCGGCCCGCCGTGCACCAGTACCGCGCGGTAGGGCTGTGTCCCGTACAGGCGGTAATCGTCTATCACGGCCTATATCCTGAATCCGGCTCCGGCGAAGAAGTCAGCGCGGAGTTCGGTGTAACGGAAGTCGTAGTAGCCGATCAGTTCGAACCTCGGGTGCAGTGTCAGGAAGAGCCAATCGGCGAGAAAGAAACGGTAGTCCTGAATCAGCGATACCGCCCATCCGTCGGAGTAGAAACGGAGCCTGAGATAGGCTTCGGGATTGAAAAAGCCGATTTCGGCCGAAACCCCGGCGAGGAGTAACGGTTGGAACGAGGTCCATTTCAGCGGGAAGTTCTGGTAGAAGATACCGCCCGCCCCGGCGTACACCCGCCAGACATCGTCACGGTAAAGGCCGTACTCGCCGTAAGTCCAAATCTCGTAGGCGCCGTCTGAGATGATATACAGCGAGCCGTATCCAGCGATTCCGGCGGAGATTTTTAACGGCAGTCCGAAGATGTCCGGCGAACGGTAGGTCACCTGCGAGGAGCCCAGCCAATACTTCGTGTTCCATCGCCCGAGAAGCACGGTGATATCATGGGTATCGGCCGAACCGGACTGCGTCCCTGCGGCGGAGAAAAGCAGGATCAGGATGAGTTTCTTCATGGCTGTACCTCCGTGAGCGTTTTACCGATCTTGACATTGTCGTAATAGACGACGTTCGAGCCCTGGGCGTTCTCGTCACGGTATAACCCGATCTTCAGGTAGTTGCCGATCCTGTTCACGACGGTCGGGCAGTAGATCCGTTCGGGATAAAGGTTCGTGCCGTTAATCCACGCTTCGACAAAGCCGTCGGAGAGCATCGACCATTTCACATGCACGGCCACATCGAACCATTGCCCGTAGCCGACCGGGACGCCGTACTCCCACATCGTCTTATTCTTGATTCCGGAATGGATGACGACGAGGTAGACCCTGTTCGATGTATAGTTGATCGAGAGGGGCGGCGAATTCTTCGGGAAGCTCGACCACGACTCGTCGGCGAACGGGTCGGGCTGGTCGTGCCATTGCCCGATAATTTGCCAGAGCCCGTTATCGGTGTAGCCCGGCGCGAGCATACAGCTCCACCCGTAATACACCTCTTCGCCGTAGGGGTCGATGTTGAAATACTTCATCTCGGTGCGGTTACCGGAACCCCATGTCACACCGGGAAGGATAGTGAACTTCACCGCATAAGTCCCGGTGCGGACTGGGTTGGTGACGACCGCGATCAGGCCGGGACGTCCCTGCTCGAGGCCCCAGACTCCGGTTGTGCCGTCCTCGAAGTCCGAGACGAACGGCTGAAAGGTGTTGCCGTAGTAGAGCGGGACTAGCCCGCAGGAGGACACGGTGAATAGCAGGATGAGACTGAAAATGGACGCGGCCTTGCTCATGAAATCCCCCTTCGTTTTACTGCGACACGGTGTTCCGCCGACCGGACTGTAATCCATTATGGCGTAATTTAACGAAAAATTCAAGGTTTTTTCACTTCATTGCAATCTGGATGGCGGGACTCGGGAGAAATTTCACGATAAGAACCATATATTTAATCCGAAAGCCCCATGAATTTGAAATTTTATTGAGGATATGGTAATATTTATCGAGCAAATGGGGAAAAAAGATTTTCATCTGTCAGCGGGATAATAGGTTTGCGGAAAACGGAAATACTTCTCGGATAATTGACGAAACTAATGTGTATTTCCCGTTAGAAGGAGCTCGGTTATGGAAGGCTTCGAAAAGGATTTGCTGGCACTGCGTGTGAAGTTGGCTGATGAAATCTCGAAAAATGAAACCCTGCTTGAGGAAAACAAACGGCTCAAAGCCCAAATCGAGGAATTCAGGGTTCTCTATATCAGCACCGTCGAATATGCGTCCACGATAGAAAACGACCTCGAAGAGAGGATTCGGAACATTCAGAACGATTGTGTCGAAATTCCCGCCGAAAATAATCAGAACTTTTCCGACATGAGAGAAAAACTATCCCTTCAGATGGCGATCAACGAACAGTTGATGGCCGATATTCAAGTCCTGAAGCGCGACAATGAGAAACTGCGGCTCCTGTTATTGAATACCACAGAGTTCTCGACATTCATGGAGAACGAGCAGATCGTCAAGTTCGACGAGGCCAGCCGGAGGGCGGTCACCGATCATCTGACCGGTATCTTTAACCGCATCAAGTTTAACGAGTCCCTTGCCCGTGAAATTGAAAAAATGAATACGGAAGGGTATTCGTTTACTGCGGTGATGTTCGATATCGACCATTTTAAAAAAATCAACGATACTTACGGGCACCAGACCGGCGATAAAGTGCTTATCGCGATCACGAAAATAGTTTCCAAGATGATCCGAAAGAACGATATATTCGCGCGTTGGGGAGGGGAAGAGTTTATGATCCTTCTGCCGGAGACGAATCTGAGCACGACGCTCGCGATTACCGAGAGACTGCGCGAGAAAATCGCGTCGTCGCAGAATGATCCCGCCGGACAGGTCACAGCCAGTTTCGGGGTGGCGGAGTATAAAAAGGGCGAAAAAATGTCGAGGTTCATCAAACGAGTCGATAATGCCATGTATAGAGCGAAAGAACTCGGGAGAAACAGGGTTGTCGAGGGATAAATTAATTTTGGAGTAACTGATTTCGGTATAACCTTAGGAGGTGCAGCATGGATGAAAAGACGAGAAAAGAGATGGGTGAGATCGCGGGTCTGGTTTCGACTACATGGAAGGGCTTAGCTCTGACTGCCGGGGTGACGGCCGGTTTCTTTGAAAAACTTAGTCCGACAGAGCCGAGAACCGCAAAGCAAATCTCCGATTTGCTGAATTTTGACATAAAAAAGGTCGAAATGTGGCTGTATTTTGCCGTCAGTAACAGTTTTGTCGAGCAGACGCCCGATGGATATACGTTAACATCGCTCGGTTCTTTTTTCGCTTCGTCTTCGCCGGTCAAAGACTTGTTCGGGATGATTCAGATCACTTCATATTACATGAATGCCGCGCTCAATTCCAGCGAAACGTTTAAAGAGAAACTGAGCCTCGAAGCGTTGACCGAGGGGAAAGTCAGCCGTAATTATCAGCCCAAAGTCAGCGACAATCTCTCGGCCTCATTGATCGATAACCTGAAACAGAACGATTTGGGAGAAACGGACACACTAATGGATATCGGCACCGGTAACGGCAGCTTCCTCAGGATTATCCATAACGCCATGCCGAAAATGAGCCTGACGGGGATCGATACCAATCTCTTCTCGATAGAACTTGGCAGAAAAGAAAACAACCGTCTCGGGATATCGGACAAGATACAGCTTCTGATCGGCGACGCGCGTGAAGACCTCGGCGATTATAAAGACGGTTCCTTCGATTGGATTACGTGTATTAACGTATTCCATTTTTATCCTGTTGATGAACGCGAACAGTTGGTCCGTGAACTGATCCGTATCGCGAAAAAAGGCGTCTTTACCACGGAAGCAATTCTGGAAATGGCTCCCATGATGTCCAGCGCGAATTCGCTGATGGCAATCCTCTGGAACGATTTCTCCGGATTCTTCAGGCAGGCGGAAGTGGACGAAATCGACAAGATGGTGACGAAAAATTTCAGTAACTGTAAAATAACTAAAACCCCGATCGTGCAGGGTGGCGGACATCTGGTGGCGATCCTGAAAAAGTAGCCTTCGAGGAGCAAGTTCATTATGAAAAACAATCCACTCATGGAAATATTGGATAAAATACTCAATATCGGAACAAGCGAGACGGACGATATCCAGAAGACCCGGCTCGTCAGGCAGGTGAACGGGCTGAACCTGTTTTATACGTTTATTGCGTTCGGGATCGGGGTATTCGTCGCATTCGCGGTAGAGAACTCGTTCTACCTAACTATCATCCAGTATGTAGCCGGGGTATTTTATGTCCTGAATATCGTATTGAACCGCTTTAAATTACATCGCCCCGCCCGGGTTTTAACCATTGTCATTTTCGAATGGCATCTTTTCCTGATTATGGTACTGTGCGGGATGTGGAACGGTTCATCGATCTACATCGTAATCCTCTATCCGCTCCTTGCCGCGTTGGTGGAAGTATCGATCTTCCGGCACCTCGCAATCAGCCTGATTCAGGGAACCTTACTTGCGGTCGCCTATTATTTTTTCCCGTCGGTACAGGCGGAAGTGAACAAACTGCTCCTGCTGAACAACTCGGCCAACGAAATCATCAAGATTATGTCAATGTTTATTACGCCGGTGATGGCGGCCGTGATCATCAATATCATATTCAGCGAAAATATCCGCGCCCGTGAGAAACAGAAGAAGCTGACCGACGAACTCAGCGGCGCGAACCGACAGCTCGCGTTCTACGCCGAACAACTGAAGGACGAGGCCACGCGTCTGCGCGCGGAAGTGCAGGTCGCCAAGAAGCTGCAGATCATGGTTCTCCCGTCGGAGAAAGAACTGACGGCGATCAAAGAGCTGGACATCTCCTGTATTATGCGCCCCGCCGATGAAGTTGGCGGCGACTACTACGATGTGATCGTGATGGAGAAGCAGATCATTTTCGGGTTCGGCGATGTCACCGGGCACGGACTCCATTCCGGTGTTATCATGATGATGACGCAGACCGCGATCCGCAGTCTGGCGGAGAACAGGCACCAGAAACCCTCGGAGCTAATCACGATACTGAACCGCATCCTCTACTCGAATATCATGAAGATCGGAGACGACCGGAGCCTGACACTCTGCGTCTTCTTCTATACCGGTCACGGAAAGTTTATTTTCTCCGGCCAGCACGAGTCCCCGATCATCTGCCGGAAGAACGGCGATATCGAGTATATCGATACGATGGCGCTGGGCTACTATGTCGGTATGCTTCCGGATATCAGAAACTCGCTGAGCGACTATGAGTTCAAGCTGGAAAGCGGGGATATATTCGTTGTGTATTCCGACGGGATCACCGAGGCGGAAAACAGGGATAGGGAGCAATTCGGACTGGAAAGGCTGGAGCAGGTGATTGTGAAGTACCGAGGCATGACATCCGACCAGCTCAAGAATAAAGTAATGAAAGAAGTATACAATTTTAAGGGAGAAACCGATATCTATGATGATATCACCCTGATGATCCTAAAACAGGTTTAGGAGGGTTTGCGATGGATTCCCAGATTAAGGGAAATGTGATACTCGGGAGCTACCAGCATGTCGAGAAGCTGTCCGGAATCAAAACAAGGATCGATATCGATATCATGCCCGGGAATATGGGCGGTTTTTGGCCCCGTTGCGGAATCACCGCGGACTACTGCGCGCAGTATCTCTCATTATCCCGGCCCGACCTGAAGAAGGGAAAGAATACCCTGTCGTTCGTGCTGAACGAGCTTCTTGAAAACGCGGTCAAGTACACGGTGAACCAGGGGTTCAATCTCGCGGTCATGCTGGTCGAGTATGAAGACCAAATACTGTTCGAGGTTAGTAATTTTATCAACGAAGAACTCTATGGAGCGTTTAAGGAGTATATAGAGAAATTTATTATGACGAACAACACCAATGAGAAATATTTGGATTTACTGAAAACCGAAGAAATTGACAGCAAGACTTCGATGATCGGGCTGCTGACACTGATCGATTGTTTCAACCCGAAAATCGGATTCGAGTTTGAAAGAACTCAGGAAAGCGGGATATTCAGGGTGAGAGTGCAAGTAATTTTAAAATCAACGGAGATTTAACAATGAAAATGGAAGGTGAGTTTTTTAAAATCAACTTCGATCATGAAACGAACACTATCTTCTTCGAGGGCTCACTCCGGCTGTGGGACCCGACCGAATACCAGAAGATAAAGCAGTTCATGCTCGACGTGCACGACCTGAATATCAAGGAACTGACATTGAACTATGTCAATCTTGAATTCATGAACAGTTTCGGGATCAGTATCCTCTGTAAATTCATCCTCGAGATAAAACCTATGAATAAAGTCGCGCTTACTGTGGTCGGAAATAAAGACATCCTCTGGCAGAAAAAGTCCTTCGAGAACCTGAAAAAGCTGTGGGATCAGATCACGGTGACGTCGGAGTAAGACACAGGACAAGATAGATGACCCGTTTTATTTACGCCGGTATCCGGTGAAAAAATAAGCCCCGCTTTCGATGCGGGGCTATCGTTTATATGTTCACTTCCTTTCAAATAAAACCTTGATTTGTTAAAAAAACGAGGTTATTAGAACCGCCCTATTTGCGTTCGCCGATCGGAACCCATTCCTTGTCCAGCCGTCCTTCGGATGGGAGAAAACTATTATGGAATTGAGATATATTCTCTTGGATTATCTATTTTAAGTTTTTTTAACTTTTGTAAGAGTTTATATCCTTTTCCAGATTTTGGAAAATGCATACCACTTGTAGAAATCCATACATATTTATTTTTGAGATTAGGTATAAGGATTTGGGGAATCTTCTGTTGTATAAATTTTTGTAGTGATTTATATTTCTCAATAATATCCTGAATATTCTTTTGAGTGGCTGGGTGGATTTCGATAAAAACTAAAGTTGAATTAATTGTGACAAGATAATCCCATTCTTTTTCTGAAGCGTCCCAAGCTTTTATTAAAGGGTCTAAATTTATGCTTCCAAAAGGCTGTTCAGTAACCTCAATTTTTCTCCTATGTTCTCCCTTGATTGCACCTTTTCCATTTTGATAGTATTGTGATAAGTATTGAATGGATTGGATAAGGCTTACAGATAACGACATCTCAATTATTCCTCATCCTGATAAAGAGAACCCACAACATCGGCAATTCTTCCGCTGAAACTGGAAAGCCCGCCCCAACCGGAGATTTTATCATCCTCGCTTCCGGGATCTAAATCGGAAATGTCGAATACATCAGTTAATGAATCCTCATGATGAAAATAAAACACCTTAAAAGTTTTATTTATACACTTTGATGCTAGGTCAATTAAAAACTGAGTTTTACTAACATTAAAAAGATTTAAAAAAGTTTGAGGCGGGGTCTTATGCTTTTTTATCTCATTTATCGCCCAGATAATATCCAAAACAGTCGGCGAATGAGTAGAAAGAATGACTTGATAACCCCTTTTTAATAATTCCATTAATAAAAGAATCACATCAATTATTGCCGCAGGGTGCAATCCTGCTTCTGGTTCTTCAATAATTACAGTTTCAATTCTATCTTTTTGTGTAACTTTTGATGGTGGGAGAAGATGAAATAGTCCTAATAAAAGCGGGGTAAACTCTCGCTGACCAGTTGACCAACTTCCAATTGAAATTCTTGTATCTTCAGAAATTTTCAGTATTACTGTTTTTCGATTCCCTATTTTATCGATTAACAAGCTTGAACTATAAAAAATATTTTTATCGATTACACTTCTTAAATCTTTGTTGATTCTATTATTTATTGGAAATATTGTTGAAGAACCAGGTTGTTCCATTTCAAATCGAATATCCTCGCTAAACTCTCTCATTACATAAGGATATGAACTCTCGAATGTTGTAAATGGTTTCAACCATCCATTTTCCATAGCAATAACTCGTTGGGCGGGTATATAGAAATTTTTCTGAAAACCTTCTCTTGAGTTTTTAAAAGAATTTTCATCGAATGCTTTATTTTTATAAATCACGGAACTGTTTTGCTTCCAAACCGATTCCATTCCTTCGCCAAAATAAATAGACAGAAAATCTTTCCATTCTTGAAATGAATAACCAAAATCTTTTAGAACTTTTTTTATTACTCCTGAATCTTGAACAAGTTTATATAATTGTAGAAAAATACTTTTTCCCGTTGCTTGTTGCCCGACAATTACAGTAAAATCACCGAATTCTACTTCGGCTTTTCTAATTGGCCCGACATTCTCAACGGAAAACATCTTATGCTCCTTTTCTGATAATTAAATATATAGGCAATAAAAATATTTGTCAAAAAATAAGCCCCGCTTTCGATGCGGGGCAATTTTTATTTTATTTTCGTTCGCCGATCGGAACCCATTCCTTATCCAGCCGTCCTTCGTAACGCGAGGTGGGGCGGATGAGGCGGTTATCGGTGAGCTGTTCGCGGATATGCGCGACCCAGCCCGGGGTGCGGGATGCCGCGAAGATCGTCGTATAATAATCCTTCGGGATATCCAGCGCGTACTGGACTACCGCAGAATAGAAGTCGACGTTGGGATAAATCCCCTTCTTCTCCATGACGAGCTTCTCGATCCTATTTGCGATCTGGAAGAGCTTCTCCTGACCGCGTTTCGCGGCGAGTTTCTCCGCCCACACCTTGAGGTGCTTGGCGCGGGGGTCTTCGGTCTTGTAGATACGGTGGCCGAACCCCATGATCTTCTTCTTCTCGTTCAATAGAGAATCGATATACTCCTCGACTTCGTCCACATGCCCGATATCGGAAAGCATCTCCATCACCTTCTGATTCGCCCCGCCGTGCAGGGGCCCTTTCAATGTCCCGATGGCGGATGTCAGCGAGGAATAGATATCGGAGAGCGTGGATGTCGTGACGCGCGCCGCGAACGTCGAGGCGTTGAAGCCGTGGTCGGCGTGGAGCACGAGCAGGGTGTCGAACGCCTTCGCTTCTTCTTCGTCGGGCCACGTGCCCCGGAACATATAGAGGAAGTTTTCGGCGAACGTGCGGTCGATATCCGGTTCGAGGATATGTTCGCCGCGTTTGATCCGGTACATGCTCGCGACAATCGTCATCACACGGCTGATCAGGGTGATCGCCTTTTTGTCGAAACCGCGTCCGCTGAGTTCCTCGGCCTCGGGGTCGAGGCATCCGAGAGCGGATACCGCCGTCCTCAGGACGGCCATCGGGTGCGCGTAATCGGGCATCGACTTGATCAGCTGGACCACTTCATACGGGACATGCATGTTCTTAATGAACTCGTGCGAAAAACGCTCGAGTTCGCGCTCGTTAGGCAAGTCCTCATGGTCGTGCCATAACAGGTACGAGATTTCTTCGAACGAGGTTCGCCCTGCGATTTCATGAATATTGTATCCGCTATACACCAGGATGCCGTTTACGCCGTCGACATAACTGATAGTAGTTTCCCCCGCGGACACACCTTCCAGACCTCTGACATAGCCTTTTTTATCGGCGATTTCCTGATCTCTCATGAGAGACCTCCTGTCGAAGAGTATTAATGCTAATCATAGCCTGATAACGGGCGAAATTAACACCGTGTATTATAGCATGGATCGGTATTTCTGGGAAATAATGCCGGGTTTAGAATTCCCGGGCGGGAAATAAATCCGCTATTGACATTTATCTCGTTTCGAGGTATCGTTATCCACTAAATTATATTACGGGCGGCTATAAAAACTTAAATAGTTTAAAAAAGCCTTTAAAAAGACATTTTTCATTTCTTTCTGAACGGCCAGAAAGAAATGAAATAAAGAAAGAGCCGCCGCGCTGATAAAACTTAAAAGAAGATCCGGGAAATCCGAGTCGGGCCCAACTCGCATGAAAGTTCCCTGTAAAGCGATAGCAAGCCTGCGTCGGACATGAGCCCTTGGTCGGATTTCCCGGCAGTAAGAAGCGCTTTAAAGTGCGCGGACGATGTAGCCGAAAGTCATAATTCTTTAGCATATTTGTATTTGGCTGTCACCCCCGCCGCTATGACGTGGTTTTACTAAGCGAAACGGATAGAAACGCCGTCTGTTCGAGCCTTGCTCTATCACGCTTAAGTGATTTCTTTCGCGGCGAGTTACGGTGTTTCCCGTTTCGCGCCCCTGTGCTTGAAAGCGTCATCCCGGCGGGAAACCTCTTTCTTTCGTTCTTTCTTTTCTGGGTTTGCAGAAAGAAAGAACAATGACTTTTTGTATTCTAAAGGAGTATTTAGGACTCCCCTTATGTAATTAAGTCCTCAATTTATAGGAGCAGTTTTATTAAAGAAAAAATTTAATGGGTTAAAATATGTATGAATTCGGAGCTTCTCCTTTTAAAGATGAAAAAGGATTATCTAAAAACATCTTTGAAATAGTATATCAAGACTTACAGAAACTTAAAGAGAATGATATTGAAGAAGGATTTAATACTGAATATAAAAGTGTACTTGATAATAAAGTAAAGGAAAAGATACCTAATATTATCTCTGCTTTAGCTAATGGAAATGGCGGATGGTTGTTTATTGGAATAGAGAATAAAACAAAAATTTTGAAAGATATTCCAAAAGCTGATTATGAGCAAACTATCAGTAATATACTTAAAGAGTTAGTAGATCCTATTCCTAAATTTGAAGTTCGATTTTTAGAAAAACCATCAAATAATAATATCGGAATTTTAGTAATATGGGTACCTGAGGGAGAAAATACTCCGTATATTTCAAGAGGTAAAATTTATAGGCGAACAGGAAGCGATACTTCTCCGATTGAGGAAATTAAAGATAGATATTCACTTGATAAACTATATGAAAAATCTGAAAAACAAAAACAAAAAATAAAAGATTTCTGTAAAAAAGACATTTGTATTGAACCTTATTCAGTACCGCTGAAAAAACTTGGGTTTTGTAGTATTTATATTATACCTGAATATGACTTGATGTTGCATAAATCTCATTTACTTGATTTGGGAGACTATATTTCTAACAGATGTGAGCAAAAATTTCATTATGAAAATAACATAAAAGGTATCGATTCAAATTTAATATTCCCTTTTTTTTCTTACTCCTATAAATCAATAGTTCTAAGAAATTCAAAAATTCTTGATGATTATAATTCTACTATTGGATGGCATCAGTTTTTTGATGGTTCTGCTAAATTTCATTCGCCATTAAGCTATATTAATAATAACGCATTAGCGAACATACTGGCAGATTGTCCCAATTATGAAAAGTATGAAGTATTTAATAATTTCATGTTTATCGATGGATATAATTTCTTTAGCTTTGTTGTTTGTGCAATCGGTCAATACTATACAATAATGAAAGAATTATCAAAAGAATTTGCAAAAGCATATATAATCCTAAAATTAGAGAATGTACAAAATAATGTTTTAACATTTCAGAATAATACATTTAGAGAAAATCTAATTTCGAAAGGTTTAAGATTTTCGGATCAAGACATTTGTACTATTGAAAATAATTATAATTCGCAAGAAAATATACTTAACATAATAAATTATTTTATTGTATGGATTTGTTTATTATTTGGTTATAATATTGAAGAAGCGGACAAATTATTCGACAACTTCCATAAAAATCAGAGTGATTTCAATGTTTTGTAATAAATAAATGTTATCCTTTTCGATAGGCGCAACGGAGGTGCGGGATGGCGGTAAAACGGGAAAACTGGGCATCCAAACTTGGGGTGATACTCGCGGTCGCGGGCAGCGCGGTGGGGCTGGGGAACTTTCTCAGGTTTCCGGGGGTTGCGGCCGCCAACGGCGGCGGGGCGTTCCTAATCCCTTATTTCATCGCGCTCGTCTTCCTCGGTATTCCGCTGTCATGGGTGGAATGGACCCTCGGGCGTTACGGCGGGCAGTTCAGTCACGGGAGCGCGCCGGGTGTGCTTAACGCCGTCGTGCGGCGGCCGTGGGCGAAGTATCTGGGTTCGCTCGGCATCTTCGGCCCCATGTTCATCAATTTCTATTATATCTATGTCGAGTCGTGGCTCCTCGGGTATGTCTGGTACTCGCTGCAGGGAATCCTCGCCCCCGCGTCCACATCCCCGGCCTTGATCGGGACGTTTTTCTCCAATTATATCAGCTTGTCGACCACGATATTCGGAATTCCCGCCGCGCTGTTCTTCTTCCTGATCACCCTGATCTTCAACCTTCTGATCGTCTACTTCGGCGTTAAGAAGGGAATCGAGCGGGCCTCTCAGATCATGATGCCCATCCTGCTCGTGCTGAGCGTCCTCATGATGATAAAGGTCTTTACCCTGCCGAATATCGGTGAGGGCATCTCGTTCCTGTGGAATCCGGATTTTTCGCGGCTGGGCGACATCAATGTCTGGTTCGCGGCGTCGGGGCAGATTTTCTTCACCCTCAGCGTCGGGATCGGCGCGATCCTGACCTATTCCTCGTATGTCCGCAAGAAACAGGACATCGTGCTCTCCTCGCTCACCGCTAACGGTACCAACGAGTTCTTCGAGGTGATCGTCGGCGGGACATTGGTTATCCCCGCCGCGATAGCGATTATGGGGATGGGTCAGGCGCGGTCCATCGCCGCGTCGGGTACGTTCAGCCTCGGGTTTATCACCATGCCGCAGGTGATCGGGACATTCCCGCTCGCCGGGGTATTCGAGACCGTGTGGTTTTCTTTCCTCTTCATCGCGGCAGTCACCTCGTCGATCTCGCTGCTCCAGCCGGGAATCTCGTTCTTCGAGGACGAGTTCAAGTACTCCCGCGGCAAGTCGATCCTCATCCAGTTCGTGATCTTTTTCTTCATGGGGCTTCTCGCGGTGTTCGGCCTCAACGCCGGAGCGGTGGACGAAATGGACTTCTGGGCTGGGAATTTCGCCCTGATCCTATTCGGGACTATCGAAGCGGTAATTTTCGCGTGGGTACTGGGCGCCGAAAAGGGCTGGAAGGAAATGAACCGGGGCGCGGATATCAAGATACCGAAGTTCTTCAAGTTCTCGCTGAAATACATCACTCCCGTGTATCTTATCGTCCTGCTCGGCGCATGGTTCGTGCTGAAGGGTTGGGACTTTATCACCCTGAAAGGCATGGATTCCAAGGATTTCACGCAAGCGGATATCAAGGATTCCGCCGCGATGATCCAGCGGCTCCAGAACTTCAGCGATCCGTTCTCCGGGCACGTCCTGTCGTACTTCAGCCCCGACGAGAGAACTGCAATCCTCGGGTTCTCCACCATGATGCTGAACACGCACGAGAGCAACAAAAACGCGCTTGAAGCGGCGATGAAAAAGGAAGGAGTCACGTTCGCGGATATCAGCAATTATCTCGATTCCGGGGCTATACCGGGCGTGGTGACGAAACCGGAGTATAGTTCCGACCGGGGACTGCTCGCTCTGGCTGTGCAGGCCGCCGCCAAACCGACCGGTTTCGAGAAGGCGAAGGCGATGCTTGCCGCCGGTCTGAACCGTTGTCTCGCCGCGACGAACTTCTATGCCGCTTCGCTCTTCGACAACGGCGAGCTCGATCCGTCGACAGCCGCGCTTGCGTCGAAAAAATCCTTGTCGCCCACGGATATCAAAACCCTGAACCGCTTCCTGATAGCGGATACGTTCATGGGGCTTGTCGCGAAATACCCCCGCGCGGAATTTCTCGGCGGGATGATCGATCAGAAAACCTTCATTACCTCGATCAGGATCGGGTTTATCGTTTTCCTCGGCGTGATTAATATCATCATCTACCTCGCGTGGAAAAAGTATAAGCTCGACGACAAACTGAAGATCGAGACGGGGGAGGAATAGGATGGAAAAAATCTTGTGGGTCGTATTGGCCTTGATATTTCCTTTTACGGCGCTGTCCGCGCAGAAGGCCTCGGTCTCGATGCCGTCCAATCACCAGACTGTCTACGAAGAGTTCACCGTGTCCGCAGCTCTCATGACGAATATCCAATCCCGGCTGATCGTGTACATGGGCGGTACGCTTGCCGGGTCGAACTTCTTCTCGAACATGCAGGCGGAAGTCAAGGTCGCGCCGTCAATTCCCGGCACGAACATCCTCAGGGCGGAAGTGTGGGAAGTGATCCCGATTGTCTGGGAAATACCCGGCGCGAGTAACATGCCGATCGAGTTTTCAAATAAAATTCTCATGGCGGTATCCGAAAGCGCGGTGGTCAAGGAATTCCGGCTTACGCCGGGCGGGTGGATTTTTATCATCCTCGGCTGGGGTTCGATCCTCTGTCTCTGCGTCTATACCTACTTTAAAATCTTCGGGATCAAGAAGGATAAAATAGTCGAACCGCTGGAAATAGACACGCTGGATGGAAAATAATCCGCCCCGATGTAAGGTACAAACAGTTTCTTTTTTCATAAAATCGGTGTATAGTATTCTTTAAGGTTGTAATGGAGGATGTTATGATAAGGGCTATTATTCTGATCGGGGGACTGTTTCTGTTTTTCAATCCGTTATATTCGAAAGGGGCGCTGGATTTCGGCGCGGGTGTCTGTATCTACGGCGACGCGATGGGGTTCACTGTTCGGGCGGCGTATCAGGAGAGCCTGAACGGGTGGATGTCGCTGTTCGGTTCGCCGTCGAGCGGAGGATTCGGCGACGACTTTCTGTTAGCCGCCGGGCTGAATACTGACATCGTCCCCGTCGAGTTCGGGATCACATCGATAGAGCCGGAGATCACCGCCCTCTATCGTCTTGGGATCATCCGGAACGGCGCGGCGGAAGCTCCGGGCAATATCTCGATCTATCCCTATCTCGGAATAGGCGTTCCGATCAACATCTTCACTCTTCAGGGTTCGTCCAGCTCGGGCGCGGGCTTCATGCTCCGGGCCGGCGCTAAGGCAGGTTACCGGATCATGGAGTCGTTCGAGGCGGGTTTCGGCGCGGAATACCGGATGAACTTTGCCGGTATCTACATCGGCTCTGTCGGGGTATACGCGTTCGCTTCGCTGACACTATAAGGGGGAGTCATGAAGAGTTTGTTAAGGTTCATACTGCCGGCGGCAGTGGGCGCGGTGATCCTGCTCAGCGGCTCATGCGACATCCGGCATTCGCTGAACTATACGCTGACTGTTACCAATATCGTTCAGCCGAACCTGAATATCACCAACTACTATACCGTCATCGAGCTTGTGAAGTACACCAATGTCAGCATCATCACGAATCCCGTGTACCTGACTAACGGCGGCTACGTGCTTCAGGGCAATATCTATATCACGAATACGTTCAACGAGCAGGAAGTCCAGCCCACGTTCAAGATCATGGGCACCGTGGACGGCGACCTCGCGGACTTCATCCCTAACGGCAGTACGTCGCTCTCGATCACCGTCACGAACTCGGGATTTTCCACGAACGGCAAAGTATGGACGCCGTCGCCCGGCACGAAGGCGTGGGAAGCGGTGGCCTACCAGCAGACGACGGAATATATCTTTGTCCGCATCTCCGCGAACCTCACCGGGTTCGGGAGCTACTCGATGGCGCTCAACTTCCATACGAAAAACACACCCTATCTCACATTCGATAAAGCATACGACGGGACTGTCACCAATGCCGGGACGATCAGTTTGAGCGGGAAGGCGTATGTCACCTCGCCCGCGACCGTCTCGAAGGTGCTGATCTATCACCTGAGCGAGCAGGGCGCGACGAACAGTATCTACGATACGTCGCTCGGCGGGAATGTCACCGGATGGACGAACACCATCCTATCGAGAACATGGATGGAGCCTGCGGTCAATCTCACCGCCGGGAAGAACTATCTCTACAGCAAGGGGATTTCCTCGTCCGGGCTGACAAACAGCTACCCGGTCATCACGATCACTAAGGCTTTAATCGGCGTAGACGGGATCAAGGATACTATATGGAACAGCGCGCCCATGATCGGGCAGTCGCTTGTTGCCACGTATAGCGGATATAAACTATCTGATTTAAGAATGACGAATGACGCGAACAATCTCTATCTCTGGGTGGGCGCGGGAAATCTCCCTGCGCCGATATCGGCGGGTAACGGCG
>MIBE01000068.1:12736-15364 GCA_001829415.1 Spirochaetes bacterium GWF1_51_8 | reverse complement strand
GCTCGACACGAAAGCCGATACCGCCGGTGTGACGAAAGATATGTGGGGCGGGGTGTTTGTCTACAACCCCACGAACAACTACCTGCCGGACTTCCAGCTCCAGTGCCGTATCCAGTCGGACGGCGGCGGGCAGGCGGTCTACCAGGCGTCCGGAACGAACTGGACGATGATCGCCCACAACTGGCAGAACGGCGATATGCACGGGGTGCAGATGTCCGTGATCTACACGAACGGTTTCGAGATCGCGGTGCCGCTCTCGTTCTTCAGCCTCATCGCCGGCGATAAGGTGCGCGCGATAGTCACCCTTTCCGGGATAGACGGCGATAACGGCAACAGCCAGGCATGGGACGCCATCCCCGAGTGCACGATCAACCAGACGGTGACGAACGAGAACCAGCTCTCGGCGACATACCTCGGCGCGTACTGTCCGCCTTACACAGTGCAGTAGGAGACGTCAATGAAAAGAAATATCATCCTTGTCTATATCATGCTCTTGGCGTTCGCGGTGTTTCTCCCGCAGTGCACGAGGCTCGCGGAGCTCGAGGGGCTGATCGGCAATCCGAACCTCACGAATGTCGTCGTCATCTCGAACACGACATCGGTACGGACGAACCTGATCGCGATCACGAACATCATCCGAATCTCGGATACGGTCTATCAAACGAACATCGTGATCCAGACTATCGAGGTTTACACGAACACGAACTACATTATAAAATCCATGGTTTACCAGCCGATCCCGAACTACCTCTGGGTGTATGTCGACTCCGGCCCTTATTCCGGATGGGCGAATCCGATGGTGCATTGGTGGGACGCGGACGGCGCGACGGGTGAACTGACCAAGCTCTCGAACTACAGCGACGGGTATATCGTCTGGTGGGTATTCAGGATCACGAACGTCGACATCCAGAAGCGGATCGGCGTGAAGGTGCATAACAACAACTGGGCGAATGTCGAACCGATCAAGACAGAGAACGGCAACAAGTACGACCGCATCATTAAAATGCCGATCCTGACGAAGGTCGTGGATACGGTGCAGACGATCGGGAGCGGAATGAATATCACCAATCTTGTCAACACTTCGATCTCAACCTACGATAAGGTGTTTGTCTACCCGCCGGGACAATGGTACCAGTCGTTCCCGTACCTGCTTGAGACCGAGACGAATGTCTTTCGCGATCCGCCGTGGGCGGACTCGGCATGGCTGTGGACACAGTACCTCGGCGCGAACTACTGGGGCGGCGGGGTGACATTCTTCATGCTCTACGCCCCGAATATCCGGAAGGCTCAGCTCGCGGGGACGTTCTCCGGCTGGACGCCCGTGCCGATGTACCTTTCTACCGATAAGACGTACTGGTGGGCGATCCTTTCGAACACCACGCCCGGCGACGCGTACAAGTACGTGATCGAGAAGTACGCCAACGAGTGGGGCGGGCCGTACACCGACTGGATCACCGATCCCGCCGCCAAGAAGAACAAACACACCCCGCCGTTCAACGACTCCTACGTGGTCGATCAGGCCGCGTTCCAATGGGAAGACGGGTCGTGGAGCAGGCCGGGCTTCGAGTACTACACGGTCTACCAGATGCACATGCGGACATTCTGGACGAACGGCGAAGGCAACTACTGGGGCTGGGGCACGTTCAATACCGCGACCAACATGCTGAACTATATCTGGGATATGGGCTTCACCGCGATCGAGCCGTTACCGATCCAGGAATTCGCGGGCGACCAGTCGTGGGGATACAACTATGTGCTATTCTACGCCCCCGAGACCGCGTACTGCGCCTCGGAGAACAGTCCCGACGCGTATAAGGTGTTTGTCAACGAGTGTCACAAGAGGAAAATCGCCGTGATCGCCGACCTCGTGTTCAACCACATGGGGGCGAGCGACGATGTGCTGGGCGTAATCGATCCCGCCGTGGACTGGAATAGCCCGAATACCTATTTCTATATGTACAAGACCGATTGGGGCCCCCGTTTCAACTACGCGAACCCCGTGGTGCGGAAGTTCCTCACCGACAGCGCGGTCTACCTCATGCAGTATTACCATATCGACGGTTTCCGTTTCGACGCGACCTATTACATCCATTGGAACGACTCCGGCAACGACGGCGGAAACTTCCTCTATAATATGACGCGCGATATCAAGAGCCGCGCGGGCGGGCTTCCCGGGGGCGGGAATGTCGTCCTGATCGCGGAAAATCTGCCCAACGACTCGTGGATCACCGATCCGAGCGGGGCGGCGTTCAATTACCAGTGGAACGCCGATATGGCGCACAACCTGAAGCTTCTCTTCAAGTCCGGGCCGAGCTCGATGAGCGTGGCCTCGATACAAGCATGCCTCAACGCGTCCAGTATGGTGCAGTACGCGTGCTCGCACGACGAGGCCGCGAACGGCAAGCAGAGAATGGCCGCCGACCTGCACTATGTGCGCGGATGGGCGACGACCGAGTTCGACGCGCAGTGCCAGATGGTGACCGCGCTCGCCACGGTGCTGATGGGTAAGGGGATGCCGATGGTCTTCATGGGCGACGAGTTCCTCGAGGGCTTCTACGACGACTCGTACTGGGGCCCGCCGTATAACGCCCGTTACTTCGTGGACACGAAGGCGTTAAGCTGGAACAA
>MIBE01000068.1:6915-12717 GCA_001829415.1 Spirochaetes bacterium GWF1_51_8 | reverse complement strand
GACGGTTATCCTGTCCGGGTGGAAGCGGCACGGACTGCCGCGGCGGTACAGGCGCTGGCATGGATCCGCAAAGAAAACGACGCAATCAAATACTACGATATCAACGTCCATCATGTGAACGACACCGGTAAGGTGATCGGGTTCACGCGCGGCGGGAATATCAACGTAATCATCAATTACGATAAGACGCCTTACGGCGCCGGGTATTCCGTGTGGTTCCCCGCCGGGCAATGGAGCCTGATCTTCGCGCACCCGAGCGGAGCCTTCGGGAACTCGTGGGCGGACGCCTACCTGACGGGATATGTCGATGCCGGGGGCGGCGGGAATATGTCTATCAAGATTCCCGAGTACGGCGTCCTTGTCTACAAGAAGAATTAGGGGGCGGATATGAAAATACGAAATATCCTGTTTTCGGCGGTATCCGCTATGCTTGTTCTCGCGGGGTGCAGTTTCCGCGAGAAGACGATCGAAGGCGATACCACTCCGCTTGTCGACTGGGGGACGGCGATCATCCCGAAGATCACGTTTGTCGATCCCGCCCCGGGGGTATCGATCCAGACGCCGCATAAGATGAAGATATCTATTACCGACGACGGCGCTATCACGAACTCGTATATCGTGTTTGTCGGCCAGACCAATACGCTGACGTACAATACCACGAACGGCTACTACGAGTTTCAGATACAGTCCATGCCCGACGGCTACCATTCGGCGATAGCCGCCGCGTATGACGACGACGGCAACAAGGCGCAGAACGCGATGACGGTGATTGTGGCGAATCCCGCCGGGACTCCGTCTATCATGTATGCCTCGCCCCAGCCGAACGAATGGCTCGGGACGGGCGCGTTCTCCGGGACATACTATGTCAATAACGGGACGCTCGCGGCCTCGAACGCGGTCTCGGTGTTTACGAATAACGGGTTCGCGGGATACGCGGCATACGGCTCCGGAAACTGGAGCTACACTCTCGATCTCGCGCCCTATGCCGACAGCACGACGGTCGGCCTGAAGGTGATCGCCGTCGCGAAGGGCGATAAGGCCGCGACGAACTCGACGACGTTCCGTGTGGATAAGACCCTGCCTGACGCTTTGATCACCGCGCCTACGAATAATCAAAGCGTGCCCGCGAGCGGATTCACCATCTCCGGCAATTCAACGGATGCACCGAGCGGGGTCGATACGGTCACGGTCGGGGTTGCGGGGGTGTGGCAGACAAATCTCTCATCCGGCGCGTTCAGCTTCGCGTTCCCCGGAGTGCTCTACGGCGGGACGAACAAGGTCATCCTGACTGTCACGGACTTTGCCGGGAATGTCCAAGCGAAGACGAACCGGATCATATCGGCATATCTGCCTAACGTCCTTTTAACCAACTATCCGGCCGATACGGTGTTCACTGCGCCGTCGGCGGTGTTCGCGGGTACGGCGTCTATCTCGGGCGGAAACTTGCTGACAGGTCTTACCCTAAAACTGTCCAATTCCGCCACGGTCGTGTCGAACCGCGCCCTCTCCGGCGTGTCGGCGAACTGGTCGCAGGCGGTATCGCTCTCCGCGCTTTCGGAAGGCGCGTTCTACGCCTACGCTATCGCGAGCGCGAATAACGGGACGAATAACGCGGCGGTCGCCGTACCGGTGCGTTACTATAAAGACACCGCCGCGCCGACAAACTGGATCGATACCGCGAATATCACTACGAACGCAAAGAACATCCTGATCGGTGTCGCTGGGTATTCCTTCGACGGCGGAAGCGGGCTTGACAAGGTGCTTGTCGTAGTATCGAACTACGCCGGGACGACCACCAACATGGTACTCGCGTTCGGGGTAAAAACCCTCTCGTGGGATAAGGACGTCTTTGTCCGGCTCGGGACGAACACGGTCACCGTCAGCGCGATAGACCGTTCGGGCAAAGAGTCTTCCAAGATGTCGAAAAAGGTGGTCTGCAACCGGGCGATCTCTATCGACGGCGCAAACGACTTCGATAACGTGAACGAGAAGTTCGCGACCACGACATCGGGCTACAGCGCTTATGTCACATGGAACGGGAGCTATATCTACCTCGCGTTCGAGGGGAGCGATATCGGCGCGAACGATCCGAAAAAATGGCTCCTTGTATACATCTCGACCAATACCAACGACGCGCTCGGGAACAAGACCGGCGTCCAGTACAATAACCAGAAGCCGTACCTGCCGTTCAAAGCCCAGTACCATCTGGGGCTTCAGCTTGTCAATAGCGGCGGGGTGATTAACGAAAGTTACGGCTCGGGGTGGGGCATGTCGGGGTGGTTTACCGAGGCTGGGAACCTATACCGCACCGGCAACTATTTCGAAATCCGCATCCCTAAAAGCGATATCGGGAACTATACCCGTTACTACCTGACCATGTTCCTTGTGTGCGAGCAGAGCGGTGTCGAGAACACCTACGCGAAGCTCTACAGCGACAATCTTCCCGATTTCTACAATACGCACCTCTCCAAGTACATCGATATCAACCTCACGGATATCACGACCGCCCCCAACAGCCCGTCATTCAAGAAGACGTTCGAGTACGTTCCGCCCACAGTCAGCATCACGAACCCGGCGGCATCGTCGAGCACCACGAACACAAACATCGCGGTCGCGGGGACGGCGTCGGACACGGGAAGCGCGGTGCAGTCGGTATACCTGAAGCTTGACGGCGGGATATTCCGCAAAGTCTCCGGGACGTCGGCGTGGAGCACGAACCTGAAGGGCGTAACAGTCGGCGCGCATACGCTCTACGCGTACTCGGTCGACAGCTACAACAACGTGAGCCAGACGAACTCGGTGGGCTTCAATGTCACCGCGAGCTTCAATACCTATCACACTCTGGCCATCGACGGCACGCTCGATTTCTACAAGGCGACGGAGTTTCTCGGCGAGGGCGGCGCGGGGATCGGCGCGGCGGTCACATGGGACGCGACCTATCTCTATATCGTGATCTCGAATAAGAATTTTAACGACTCCGCCGCGAAACTGAATATTTATATCACCACCAATACAAATGTCGGCGCAACACATTGTATCGACTACGACGGCGGCAGTAACTGGCGTCTTCACCCGCGCGGAATAAAGGTGATGTACTGTATTGAGGTAATGAATCCCGGCACCGGAAGCGCAAAACTCTTCAAGTACAGCGGGAGCGACTGGAACTTCACCGATTTGGGTGTCGATTTCGCGTATATCGGATGGTCTGGCAATTCGACTACCGAAGTAAAGGTTGCGTGGAGTAAACTCGACCTGAGCGCGGGTAAGAAGTTCTACCTTCACGGGTTTGTCACCGACGGGGCAAGCGACTACGTATACTCGACATGGCCCACGAATAACATCAAGGGTGAGGATAACAGCGTGAGTCCCGCATCGGATCATTACTACGAGTATACGATCGGGAGCGGTGTTTCGCCGAACTCGGCGGTGTATGTGAAGCCGTAGGGGTCATGGTTCGACTGGCTCGGGATGACAAATAGAAGAATAGTCACCCTGAGCCTTGTACCGAGCGAAGTCGAGGTATTGTCGAAGGGTGAATTGCTAGTACATTTTCGAGGGTGAGGATGTTTATCTATATCATTCTTTGCTCGAATGAAACCTTTTATACCGGTGTGACGAACGATGCGGAAAGGCGATTTTCAGAGCACGAAGCGGGTATCGAAGAGGACTGTTATACCTTTTCACGAAGGCCGCTCCGGCTTCTATATACCGAGTTTTACGATTCTCCGAATGACGCAATTAGGCGCGAGAAGCAGATAAAAGGTTGGTCACATCAAAAGAAACAGGCGCTGATTGATAGGGACTTGGAAGAACTTTCGTGGTTGTCGAAAAGCAGGAATAGCCGTCCCTCGACAAGCTCGGGATGACGCCCTTTTCGTCACGCTGAGCCTGCCGAAGCGTGAGCCTGCCGAAGTGTTGTCGAGGCAATGAGTTCTCTGTGGGTAATGTTTACCACAGATGATAAATCCGGCCGGCGTTCTGGCCGAAAAATTTCGCCGACAACAGCGGCTATGGAATCATGAAATCGATGGTTACTGCGGTTTCCGCTTTGCCGTTCGGCGGAACTATAAAGCTCTTCTGGATATCCGAATTCATGTAATCCCCTTGCAGGTATTTCCTGTCATTATTGAGGTCAGCATAGGCGTAGATGAAATATTTCCCCGGATGGACGTTTTTAAACGTATATGTCCTGATATCTCCCTTGAGATAGATATAACGGGAAGTATATTTCAGCTTTTCCTTGTCATATTTGATCCCATTGAAAAGGCTCTCCGTGGTGAGCATCAGGAAAAGTCCGTTCTGCGGTGTCAGCGGGAGGTTTTTATCGATCACGATATCCACCTTTACTTCCCCGACATAAGGCTGAGATTTTGAAGGGTATGGATCGCTCTCGAATGTATAGTAGATACTTTCATTCATGTTTTTAAAAACGTCCGTGAAATCCTTCACCATGACCGGTTGCGGGAATGCGAATTCTTTTATCGCGGTTTCGGCGGATTTTTTATCCCCGGGCTTCGCTTCCCAACGGCTATGCAGTTCGAGGGGATACACCTTTCCGAACTTGCTCGTATAGACTTCCATGACAAACGAATCACCCGAGAATTTGAATTCTGTATAGGCGCGTTTGTCCCCGGCTTGGAAATCGGCGAATTTATAATAGCCTTTCTCCTCGTCGGCGATCTCAATCACTTCATAGGTGACACAGCCTTTATTCTGAAATACCCCTTCCGTCCGCATCGCGACTTTTAACTTACCGTCATGGAGAACAATAAAAAAAGTGAGATAGTTCACCGTATCGGCGTCAAGCGTGGAGTACTGGGCGATTTGTCCCGGGGAGACCGGACGGAAATCGACATACCAATTCTCGAAGCTCCCGGCGGGAGTGTCGGAGAAAACAGGCCCCGACCATAAACCCGGAAGACGGGAGAGTATCCCGAAGCCCATTACAGAATTGCTTCCCGGTTTTATCCCTTGTCCGCAAAAAGCGAGAGTCAGAACAATAAATAAACCGAATAGGTTTTTTACAGCCGTTCGAAGCATATCCTGATAACCACCCATACACACCTCCTGTATACTAAACACTTTCATTCTCCGTCATCCCTCTGCATCTCTCCGGGGAAGGCGGGACAAGCACTCAGGATGATCTCCATTTGTCATGGTTCGGCCGGTTCACCATGATGTCTAATCCGTCACCCTGAGCTCGTCGAAGGGCGATACTACCACAGATTATAGATTCTATCTCCGTTTTGGTCGAAGTATTTCGCCGACGACAGTGGCACGTAGATCGTGAATTTCTGCCACTTCTCGACCTTGTAATCGATAGGGAGCTCTATCCCGAACAATTCGCCCATCGCGAACTCGTTCTCGAACGCCTTGACCGCAGTGCGTTCGATATACGCGATCTTTTTATGCTCGTGCAGGAGATTTTCGATAATCACTATTTCGCCGTCGATCCGGATCGAGTCGGGTGTTTCGACCGGCGAGCATTCGTCCGGGCGGATTGTGAGGGTGTAGGCGATCCGTCCGGCGGTCGCCTTATCGACTTCCTCGCCGCGCAGGAAATTCGTGGTCTTTTCGCCGATAAAAAGCGATACGAAATAACGGAGCGGGTTTTCATAGAGGTTGATATAGGTATCGGCCTGCTCGATCCTGCCCTGATACATCACCGCGATCCGGTCGGCGATTTCCGCGATCTCGACCTGATTGTGCGAGACATAGACCGCAGTCACCCCATGGTCTTTGATCAGCTTCCTGAGCGCGCGGCGGATCTCGTTACGGAGATTTTCCTCGATATTCGATAAC
>MIBE01000068.1:0-6883 GCA_001829415.1 Spirochaetes bacterium GWF1_51_8 | reverse complement strand
CCCCGGAAATAGTCCGCGGCTTCCGTTCGAGAATCTTCTCCTCGGTGATATGGAGCATTTCCGCGACCTCGTTCAAGCGGACATCGGGTGAAACCTCGAAATTGCCCTTTCGTAAAAACGGGAATAGGATATTTTTTTTCGATGTGAGGTGCGGGTAGAGGACATAGTCCTGAAACACCATCGACATCCCGCGTTTCGACGGTTCATAGCCTGTGATGTCCGCGCCGTCCTTGAACACCTTGCCCTGAATAGGCCTGATCAGTCCTGCGGCCGCCTTGAGGAGCATCGTCTTTCCGCACCCGGTGGGGCCGACTATCCCGAGGATTTCACCCTTTTCGACATCGAGCTCGATATCGTGCACGATGTTGTGTCCCGAGAGAATGGGATCGATACTCGACAGCGGGATATTGATCCGTTTAAGTTCGAGGTACTTCTTTTTATCTTCCGTCATCAGGCAGCTCCTAATAACGCCCGGGCTATCTCGAAGTAAAGGACCAGTCCGCCCACATCGATGAGTGTGGTAATCAGGGGGGCTGAGACCAAAGCCGGATCGATGCCGATCTTCTTGATCACGAGGGGGAGCATCGCGCCGAGGAAGTTCGCGAGGGTGACCAGAGCCGCGAGGGCGACCGACACCACCCACTTGACGTCCGACCCGGTTCCGAAAACCAGGATGCGGAGCAGCATAAACCCGGCGAGGATCGCGCCCATAGTCAATCCGACGGTGAGAGAACGGAGAAGGAGCCTGAACGTATCCTTTTTCGTAATCTCGCCGGTCGCGAGGCCGCGTATCACAAGGATCGACGACTGCGATCCGATATTCCCGCCCACACCGACAAGCAGCGTGAAGAAGAACGACAGCGCGAGATGGTCGTTCAGCAGACCGCTGTACGCCTTGATCACGTCCTGGGTGACGCTCGCGACGAAGAGAAGAATGACAAGCCAGAGCGAACGGTTGAAGACGAGGCGGAAGAAGCCGCTTTTGATATACCCCTCGTCGGTCGGCTGGATACCCGCGATCTTCTGGAAGTCCTCGGTGTTCTCCTCTTCCAGCACGTCGATAACATCGTCGACCGTGACGATACCCACAAGGCGCCCGTTGAGGTCGACCACCGGGACGGCGAGGATGTCGTAGTTCTTGATCATTTTCGCCGCGGTTTCCTGAGGCGTATCCGTCGTGACCTTGATGGGATTGTCTTCCATAATATCCGAAACGAGTTTTTCGGCGGGGGCGAGGATGATATTTTTCAGCGACGCCACGCCTACCAGTATTCCGCTTTCGTCGACAATATAGTTGGTGTAGATCGTTTCTTTATCGGGCGCTTCCTTCTTGATCTGCTTCATCGCCTGCGCGGCGGTCATTCCCAGTTCGAGGTCGACATACTCCGGGGTCATGATTCTCCCGGCGGTGTCTTCCTTGTAGTCGAGGAGCTGGTTCGCGACAGTGCGTTCTTCCGGCGAAAGGAGTTTCAGGAGCTTACGGACGACAATCGCCGGGAGTTCCTCGAAAAGGTCGGTACGGTCGTCGGGGTGCATATTGTCGAGGATCTGCTTGGCCTCACGGTTCGTGAAGTTGCCGAGGAACTCTTCCTGTTCGGGCGCCTCGAAATAGGCGAATACCTCGACCGCGATTTCCTGGGGCAGGACTCTGAACGCGAGGATTTTCTCCGTGCCGGTCATTCGCCCGATCACAAGCGCGATATCCTTCGGTTCGAGCTTAACCAGCAGGTTTCGCGCGCTTTTCAGTTGGCCCTGCTCGATCTGTTCGGCGAGGTATTCACGGTTGCTCTCGATCATCCGTTCGTACGCCAGATCGCTGACCGCGCTTTCTTCGGCTGGGGTTTCGGGAGCCTCGTTGAAATCCGGCTCAAGGTTCTTATCGGGCATTTTTATCCCCTGTAGACATCTGAAAAAATATGGGCGGTTCTAATAATCCCTCTATTTTATAGAAAATCCCGAGATCATTTGCAAGAAACGCTCAATGGTCAATTCCTTTAATGAGTGTTAAAAGGCGACCATATTCTATTTTCGGTATTTAATAATCACAAATAAAAAAAGAAATATTTTCAAAAAATTTAGGAATATCGGGGGGAGGAATGTATATATTAGATGTAAGTGAATTCCGACAGAGCGGAATCACATAACGATCGGGGTTATATCCCGGTTAGTTGCGATACGGGCAACTTTACCCAATCCTGTAACGGGAGGACGCAATCAGGGTAATCTTGCCCGTTCATTTTTTATCGGCCATACTGATGAAAAAGGGAATGCGATGACCTTCCGTGAATTGACCACCGACGATATCCCGTCAGTTCTGAATCTCTTCAAAATGCTGATTTCTCACCTGATCGAAGAAACATCCGATCCTTATATGACTACGGACCCCGACAGCGATCTCGAGAACGGGCTTGGGGAATACCTCGCCTCGACTATTGAAGACCGCGCGAAAACCACGCTTGTCGCGGACGACGGGGGAAAGATCGCGGGATTTATCTGCGGGGAGATTCGCGACTGTTTTTTCCCGCCTTCGGTCGTGAAGAAGATCGGCTATATATTCGGCGCCTACACGCTTCCCGAGTACCGGAATAACGGGGTGATGTCCCAGCTTGAAAAAATCCTCACCGACTACTTCCGGTCGTTCAAGATCAACTATGTCGAACTGAACTTCCTGAGCGGGAATTCGATTGCCCGGAAAAGCTGGGAATCGTTGGGATACAGGGTTTTCCGCGAGCAGATGAGAAAACAAATCTAAGGAGGGATGAAATATGAAATGCGGTGCGGTAATGGCGGTCAGGCTGGAGAAACGTGTGAAGGAAGCGGTGAAGGTGCAGGAGGCGCTCACGAAGTTCGGGTGCAATATCGCCGCGCGTTTCGGGATACACGACACCGGCGAGCAATGCTCCGACGAGGGGCTGATCCTGCTCTGCCTCAACGGCTCCCCGGCGGAGATCGCGGAACTGGCCAAGACGCTCAAATCGATTCCCGGGGTGAAGGCCGACATATTGGAACTGAAATAGGCGGTTTCGCGGCAAATCAGAAATGGATTTAATCCTGTTCTCCGCGCGAACTTCTCCGGGTTTCGGTCTAACGAAATACAGGGAAGACCCTCGCAGAGCACACCCCCACTTCATGAGGGCGGGCAGAGATGATTGCGGGGACATCTGAACGGAGATAGTGTTATTTACTCACTGCTGATTACCCTGACCGCCGGAGAGGTTAACCCAAGGGCTAATGAATAGCTTCGAGATAAAGTGTAAATCTCCAAAACAATCGTCCATGCTTTTCTTTCTCCGCGTTCTCCGCGCGAACTTCTCCGGGTTTCGGTCTAACGAAATACAGGGAAGACCCTCGCAGAGCATAAAGAGATGATTGTGGGGACATCGGACCAAAGACATTTTTTTTCTCACTACTGATTATCCCGACTGTCGCGGCGTTTAAAAATACGAGTTTATGAAAACGTAAAAAATCATACTTTAGTATGATTGTATTTGTTCCGCCCGGATAGTATAATACTGCGTCAATATCATCCGTTATATTTTGGGGGCATGATATTGAGACGGGCGGTATTTTCTTGTATCGCTCGTCTTTTTTTTTCTGAAACTTGACTTGACGCCTGCCTCTATTAAAATAATGTCTGCAGAATCTTGAGGTGACTATGAAAATACGCGATATTTTGAGACAGGAAACAGGGGTGGCGTTCGAGTTCTTTCCGCCCAAAAACGAAGCGAGCGAATTGAGCCTTTTCGAACATCTGAAAGTGCTCGAGGGGATCGATCCGGCGTATGTCTCTGTGACATACGGAGCGGGCGGCTCTTCGCGCGCGAATACATCGAGGATCGTCCGGCGGATCGCCGAAGAAGAGAAACTGACAGTCATGGCGCACCTGACATGTGTCGGACATACACGCGCCGAGATCGAAACGATTGTCGCGGAGTACCATGAGAGCGGTATCGAGAACATCATGGCGTTACGGGGCGACACCCCGCGCGGGACGAATATCAATCCCGCCGACGGCGAACTCCCGCACGCGATAGACCTTGTCCGGCTGATCCGTAAAATTTACGGAGACGGCTTTTCTATCGGGATCGCCGCCTTCCCCGAGAAGCATCTCGAATCCCCGGATTGGGATTGCGAGATTTCGCGCTTCAAGGAAAAAGTCGACGCCGGAGTGGATTTCGCGGTGACGCAGATGTATTTCGATAACGAGTTCTTTTACCGCTATATCGAGCGCGCGCGGAAGGCAGGGATAGCGATACCGATCATCCCGGGGATCATGCCGCTCACGAACTACAAACAGATCGAGACGTTCAACACCCTTTCCGGCGCGGTCATGCCGAAGGAACTGATCGGCGCGGTCGAGAAAGCGGCCGGCGACGAACAGGCGGTCTACAAGATCGGCGTGGATTTCGCGGTCAGGCAATGCCTGGACCTGATCGCTCACGGACATAAGTTCCTGCACTTCTTCACGCTGAATAAGTCGAACGCGAGTCTCGATATCTATAACGCGATCCGTTCAAGTCTGCAATAAGGGGCGTCATTTGATTATCAAAGGCGGATTTGTTTTCGATCACAGGAACCATATTAACGGGCAGGTTCTCGATATCCGGGTCGAGCACGGGAAGATTTCCGCGCTCCGCCGCCAGATCAAGCCCGAAGAAGGCGAGAAGGTGATCGACGCCGAAGGAAAGTATGTGATCCCGGGGATTGTCGATATGCATTGCCATCTCCGTGAACCGGGCGGCGAGCATAAGGAAACGGTCAAGACGGGGACGTCCGCGGCCGCGAAGGGCGGTATCACGACATTACTCGCGATGCCGAACACCAACCCCGCGCTCGACAACCCGCATGTGCTCTACCGTCTCCAGGCGGCGATCCGCAAGGAGTCCCGGATCGAGGTGAAGGTGGCGTCCGCGATGACCCGTAACCGCGAAGGGGCGGAGCCGGTCAACTTCGCCCAGAACAAGCAGGCGGGCTATACCGCGTTCTCCGACGACGGTGACGGGGTAAGCGACGAGAAACTCCTGTACGAAATTTGCTATCAGGCGAAGAACGCCGGGGCGCTCCTGATCGAGCATCCCGAGGACGTTTTCCTGTCGAAGAAAGAACCATGCAGTTACGGCAAGATCGCCGATATATTGAAAACGCTCGGGCAGTCCGCCGAGTCGGAAAGTCTCGATATCCTGAAGTTCGGCACGATAGCGGGATCGGTCGGCGCGAGGGCGCATTTTACTCATATCTCCACCCGCAAGTCGGTCGAGGCGGTCAGGATGCTGAAACGGCTCTACCCGGGGCTGATCACCGCCGACACCACTCCGCACCATCTGCGTCTCTCCGAGGACGACAATCTCCTGCTCGATCCCAATCTCAAGATGCACCCGCCGCTCAGGCCCGAGGACGACCGGATAGCGGTGGAACGCGCGGTGATCTTCGGCACTATCGACGCGATAGCGACCGACCACGCGCCCCATTCGCCCGAGGAAAAGGACGCCGGTTTCATCAAGGCGCCGTTCGGGGTGATCGGGTTCGAGACCGCCTTGTCGGTAGTGTTTACCCACCTCGTGAAACAGCACAGGACGTCGATGCTCGACATGGTGAAACTCATGTGCGCCAACCCCGCGAAGATACTCCGTTTGGAAGAAGGCGGCGCGATTCAGGAAACTAAGCGCGCGGATATCACCGTTTTCGACCCGGACAAACGTTGGACGGTCAAGCCGGAAGGCTTCATATCCAAATCCAAGAACAGCGCTTTTCTTGATAAAGAACTCTGGGGCAGCGTCAGGTACACTCTCTACGCGGGGGAGATCGTGTATGAAGCCTGAGGCCTCGAAGCCCCGTTACGAAAGCTTTTTTACCGTTTTTTTAGCCCGTTTCGGGAAGAACAAGGCCGGACGTTTCGCGTTCTACTTCGTTATCCTGCTCATCCTGCTCGCGATTTTCGCGCCGTTCCTCGCGAACGACGCCCCAGTGATGATGGTCAAAGAGGGTAAGCTGGATTTCCCGGGACTGTTGGCACCGAGCGAATACCTCTCGACCGACTGGCGTAACCCCGGCTTTCAGATCGATTTCGCGCTTTGGCCGCTTGTGCGTTACTCGCCTGTGAAGTCCGACCTCGCCAACCGCGTCCAGCCGCCGTCATGGGATCACCCGTTCGGTACCGACGACCAGGGGATGGATGTGTTCGCGCGGATCATCTGGGGCACGCGAATCTCGATCAGTATCGGCGTCATCTCTGCGGGCCTAACTTTCCTGATCGGCTCGCTGATCGGATCTGTCGCCGGGTATTTCGGCGGCGCTGTCGATGTCGTGTTCTCACGTATCATCGAGATCATGATGTGCTTCCCCACGTTTTTCCTTATCCTCTCAGTGCTGGCGTTCATGCCGCCGAGTTACTATAATATAATAATCGTAATCGGGATCACCGGATGGACCAGTATCGCGCGGCTTGTGCGCGGGGAAGTCCTCAAGGTGAAAACCCTCGACTATGTCCGCGCGGCGAAGGTCAACGGCGTAGGCTCGTTCGGGATCATCACAAAGCATGTCCTGCCGAACAGCATCACCCCCGCTCTCGTCTCGGCGACTTTCAGCGTAGCAGGCGCTATCCTCGTAGAGTCGACATTGAGCTTCCTCGGATTCGGCGTACAGCCTCCCACTCCGAGCTGGGGCGCTATCATTCGTGTGGCATACTCGTATATCCAGTTCGACCGGGGATGGTGGCTGTCGCTTTTCCCGGCAATAGCGATCTTCCTGACAGTCACATCGTATAACCTTTTAGGTCAGGCGATAAGAGATTCCGCTGACCCCCGGCTTATAGAGTAAGTCATGGGACGCGAGGGCGAGCCCCCGCGCTTATCTCGGCGACA
Source organism: Spirochaetes bacterium GWF1_51_8 (assembly GCA_001829415.1). Taxonomy (GTDB): domain Bacteria; phylum Spirochaetota; class Brevinematia; order Brevinematales; family GWF1-51-8; genus GWF1-51-8. The sequence continues at coordinate 23 of MIBE01000068.1, read as the reverse complement.
TTCAGCGTAGCCGGAGCTATCCT
>MIBE01000067.1:19990-25760 GCA_001829415.1 Spirochaetes bacterium GWF1_51_8 | reverse complement strand
TTCGCGTCCTGTCTACCTTCGGTAGCCCGCCTTCCGCCTTCGTCAGAAGGTGGACAGGAAGGCAGGCTCGCAGTGACAAAAAATCGTGTATTTCATGACTTCGTCAACATGCCCGTAAACGGGGCTTTTCTATTGACATTCCCGCTACGTCTGTTTAAGATATGGTCACTTCTAATAATCGCTCCTCGAAAACGGGGAGCAAGCGATTCTCGGCGTCAAGTCACGCATTCGATAGTGAAAAGAGAATCGAAGATGCGGGACAAGGAAGTGAACATTGGGTGTATTTTAAAGATTTATTTATGCTAATGTTATAAAATGTAAAAAATTTTTAGAACCACCCTATTTCCCGGGAAGGAGGCGGATATGATAGCGACATGCGTGACAGTCTATGTCCTGCCGGAATACGTCGAACAATTCATCGAGGCGACGATCGAGAACCACCGCGGTTCCGTTATGGAGCCCGAGAACCTGCGTTTCGACGTCCTCAGGGCGAAAAGCGATCCGTGCCGGTTTACACTCTACGAGGTCTACCGGACCGAGGCGGGGGCTGCCGCGCATAAGGAAACCGCTCATTATAAGAAGTGGAAGGATACGGTCGCGGAATGGATGGCGAAACCCCGTGAAGGGGTCGCGCACGATGTGATCGCGCCGCTCGATCCCGAAGTCTGGAAAACGGAGCGTAAGTATGGATAGGGCTGAAAGATGGGTATGGTTCTGCGCGTTTCTCCTCGCGGCCGCCGCAAGTTTCTACTTTTTCTTTAACTCAAAACTCCTTTTAGACAAATTGAGCGCGCAGACGAATATGGGCGCGGTATCGCAAAGTCAGCCGGATCGGCCGGACTCGCTTGATTTAAGCAAATTCGATATCAAGGTGATGACCGGTCTCGGCTTAACAAACCCGGTGTCGAACCTGATCGCCGATCTCTCGATGCACCCGGAGCTTATTCCGTTCAAGGGTCAGCTCGGCGGGAAATACGGATTTTATAACCCCGGCAAATATATCGTCCTCAATTCGAAATGGGTTTACGCCCCGGTCGACGACGGGCATAACATGGGATATATTCTATTCGAGTACACGGTGAAGAAGGGCGGGACGATCGAATGGAAGGTCGCCGCTTCATTTTCCGATTACGACGAGGAGTAAAACGAATTGGATGCAATCAGGCAATTCAATTATCATGCGAATCAGGTACTCTATTTCGGGGCAGGGCGTTTCACCGAACTGCCGCGTTTGATCGACGAGATCGGGAATAACGTTCTTCTCGTGCACGGCGCTTCTATCATGGATAATCCGAAGTGGGATCACTTCCTCGACGCCCTAGCGAAACTTTCTATCCGCACTCACGAGTTGATCTCCGAGGGAGAGCCTTCGCCTGAGGCCGTCGACGAGGCGGCTGAAGAATATCGCCGTAAAAGCGTCCATGCAGTCATCGCGGTAGGCGGCGGGAGCGCGGTCGATCTCGGTAAGGCGGTCTCCGCGATGATCCCGCAGAAGGGCTCGGTCACGGATTTTCTCGAGGGTGTCGGGAAGAAAAAGCATGATGGCTATAAGGTGCCGTTCATCGCGGTGCCGACCACCGCCGGAACCGGTAGCGAGGCGACTAAGAACGCCGTCATCAGCAGGCTGGGAAAGAAGGGATACAAGAAATCGCTCCGTCAAGATAACCTGATACCGGATATAGCGTTAGTCGATCCGGAACTGACATTGAGCTGTCCCCATGAAGTGACCGCCGCGAGCGGGCTTGACGGACTGACTCAACTGATCGAGAGCTATGTCTCGGTCAAGGCGACCCCGGTCACCGACGCCCTCGTATTGAGCGCGCTCGAGGGATATACACGTGCGTTCGAGGGTGTGCTCGCGGACAGCGGAGATATCGGCGCGAGGACATGGATGTCGTACATGGCGTACTGCTCCGGCGCGGCTCTTGCCAATTCCGGGCTTGGGACGATCCATTCTCTCGCGGGCGAGTTGGGCGCGTTGAAGCCCGTGCCCCACGGCGTACTCTGCGGGACATTGCTCGCGGCAGGGCACCGCGCGAATATCGAGGCGATGGAGAAAAACCCGTCGAAATATGAAACCGCGCTCGCGAAGTATTCCCGGGTCGGAAACCTGCTCGCGGGAAAGGATTGCGGTCTTGACGGATGCGGCGTATTGACCGGAATGCTCGATAAATGGGTCGGTGAGCTCGGCCTTCCGAAACTGGGCGAAGCGGGATACACCCGGCAAGAGATGGAAGAAGCGGCGTCGCGCGCGGAGAATAAGAATAACCCCGTGGAATTGGATTCAGCCGCGCGGGTGAAAATTCTCATGGAAAGGTATTAGAAGAGTATTTCACTAAACGAGGGTAAAAATGAAAGTTTGGATAATCCTATTTGTATTAATTACTTTCGGTATTATTCATGCAGATAAATCCGCCCAGTATTATTCCAAATTCGTTGAGGCGTACAAGAAAGGCGATAAAAGTGAGGCTTTGAAACTGATAGCGAACGCGTATGAGGAAAACCCTACGAATAATAACATTATCGTATGGTATGGAAATATGCTCAACGGGAACAATCAGTATCAGGAAGCGATAAAGGTCTGGAAAAAGGCCGACTCTGAGTACGATCCCGCCGGGCTGAATAATTCTATCGCCTGTGCGTATTTAGCGCTAAATGATTTGAAATCTGCGCAGATATATTTTCAAAACGCACTTTCCGTTCAGATTGCGAAACCCAAGGATAACCTGAATTCGTTGAACGGTCTCATGGGTATTCTCTGCAAGGAACCGGATGATGAAAAGGCCTTGGTGTATAAAAAAGCATTTGACTCTGTGCTTGAAAAAAATCCCGGTATCAATTCCGAATGGACAAGCTATCTGTTTTGCAAGTACTTCCTTGACCGTGCCGTTGAGTATGCCAAAGCAGGAAACGAACTGGAAGGAGCGAAGTTATTCGAGACTATGAAGAAGTATTACTGCACGGGATTAGGAAACTATTTTAGTTATATCGCGCCGGAAAATTACGGTTACGAATGGATGAAGCGAAAGGAATATCAAAAGGCGATAGAGGTTTTCGAGTATGTCTTTCAACTGCGTAATTCGTATTATCTGACATGGGCATATGCCGATACCCTCCTGCACACAGGTTTGTTGAAGGAAGCAATCGGGATCGATATAGCAGGATTGAAAAAAGGCGGAACTGACGAGAAAATGCATGGATGGGTGTATCGCCAGTTGATAGATATCGCCGGTCAGATCGGTGATCTAAACACAGTTTGTCAATATGAAGAGGAAGCGGTTATTTATCATGAAAAGAATGATACAAAAAACCTTGATGCAATCAAATCACGACTGATAAAAATTTATCTTAACGAAGCCTACAAAGCAACGGCGGAAAATAAGTATCCCGATAATGTAACATATTATAAAAAAGCGCTCGAATGGCAGAAAACCGGCCTGACAAAACCCGATCATAATTCATATCCGGAGAATATTAAAATACAAATCGAAGCAAGCGAGTACTGGGAAAATGAAGGTAAAAAAGCGCTTTCCTCGGCGTATTCTTTTAAATTCACGATTCTCGCTCTGGAGAATTTTAACGGTGTAATTATTGATGAGAAAAAGAATAAAACAGAAAACGCGTATTATTGCCTCGAACCGGATATGAAAAAAAAGACAACCGATGCTTTTACTGTCTTCAGCAGGCTCTATTATTACCTGACAGGCGGTAAGGTACATCCGGATTTAGAATACATCTCCATTACCAATCAAATAACTGAAGTTCAAAAGTCATACTGGAAACCATCGGAGAATATCGGGAAGGATATAGGCGACGGGGTCCCCATGTTCAGTGCAAAATGGGCTTCGATAGATCATTACCCGGCATCCCGAATCACCAATTTACTCATTAAGTCAGATACGTTTATCCTGCTTTTCCCATTACATTGTACTGCGGGAGCGGCGAGCCTCGCGTTTACTTATGAGAACTCGAAATACATAGCGCATAAAACAATCCAGCTCTATCATGCGGGGGGAGCAATGTCCTATGGCTTGTTTATGCACGAATTTTTCCACGAGGTCGAATACTCATACGGGAAATACTATAAGTTCATTGCACATGTGTATAGCGAAGAGTATAAGAAATATTGGCCGAAATGGTATAACGGGCAGGGGGAGATGTTCTACCAGAAACATATCCTTGAGGAGATGATCGGGAACTACGGAATAGAGCCGCTGATAGTAAAATAAAAAAGGACGCTCGAAGCGTCCTTAAAAATTTACCCCCACGGAGATTTGAACTCCGGTCGTCGCCGTGAGAGGGCGGTGTCCTACCAGACTAGACGATAGGGGCGGAAATCTCGATACGTCCTTCGGACACTCGATTTCCGGAAATCAATCCGTTTGCCGAGTGCGAAGCATACCGAGGCACACATGTCACTTACTTCTCTGGGGTGGAAGGAATCGAACCCTCACCAAGAGATCCAGAGTCTCTTGTCCTGCCGTTAGACGACACCCCAATTTTTAGTGGAGTATTATACCTTTTTTTACAATTTCCGTCAAGAAACAACGCTTTTTCTAGAAAAGGATCTCCCGGAATAACGCGATATGCAGGAAGAACGAGACTAGGGTGATTATCCCCATCAGCCCGGAAATCTTCTCGACAATCTCATAGTACTTGGTTTTATTGTCCTGCCCGATATTGATGATCTCGATGATCTTGGGATAGAGTACCGCGGCATTGACAATCATGATGATCGAGGGGATAAACGCGCCGATAACGGGCGGGCCGTAGATCGCCGAAAAGTCGGGGGCGAAGAAATTCCAGACCCCGGTGATCAGCGCGACCACGGATAATACCCAAAGCACACCCTCGTTCTCGAAAAACTTATTAAAATTGACCATGAACTTCGCGAAACCGTTCAGGCCTTCTTTATTCTCTTCTTTTACCCCCGCGAGGTTCGCGATCATCTGACGGGAAAGGACGAAACCGTACCCGAGCAGGACGACCGAAAACAAGATTACTCCAAACATAACTTCCTCCTATGAAGTTCCACGCTGTTACGAAATAGTATAGCATAACTTCCGTGAATGTCAAGACATTCGCGATTAGCTACTTTGCCTGAAACACGAGTACGATAAAGTCCCGTCCGGCGATCTCGAGATCGATTTTTCCGTTCAGGACATCCTGCGCCGTCTTATCGTCGACCGGCTTAGTCAGGTCCTTGCCCCATATCGAATCCGCGACGGATATCTTACCGGCGAAATCTTTAAAGTACTTATTCTGGAACTCGGCCTGGACTTTGACCGGGTTTTTACCGGTATTGACTATGAAGAACAAGGCTTGCTTCCCGGAAACGCGGACATACGAAACAATCGAGTTCTGGGGAGCCTTGTCCGATCCGTCGGGGTTCTTCAGCATGGCATCGGTGATACTGATCATCTGGAAATCGCCAATCTTGAGCACGTCGTACTTTTTACGCAACGCGATCATTTTACGGAAAAGCTGGAGCACGGACTGGGGGTCGTTCTTTTCATATTCGACATTGAGGTTCATCGCTTCTTTCTTACTCTTTTCGTCGGCCTTCGCGGGATCGAGGTAGAACTTTTTCATCTTCTTCGTCCAGACCCAGTTGTTGGTCGTGAAGCCGCCGTTCTTGTCGCCGGTCCACATCATACACCCGCGTTTATTGACATCGCCGAATTCCTCGTAATCTTCCATCAGGCCGATCTCGTCGCCGTAGTAGATATATGGGGCTCCGCCGGGAACGGTGAAGAACATCGCGGCGGCG
>MIBE01000067.1:19821-19968 GCA_001829415.1 Spirochaetes bacterium GWF1_51_8 | reverse complement strand
TCAGGTTCTCGGGGAGACGTCCGCCGTCATGGTTCGAGAAGAAGTGCGAGAAGAAGGTCTGGGGGACGCCCGCTTTTGAGACGAATGCCTTTATGATATTGAGGAAGCCGCCGGGTTTGCCGACCTGGAGCGCGCCCATGATGACTC
>MIBE01000067.1:0-19810 GCA_001829415.1 Spirochaetes bacterium GWF1_51_8 | reverse complement strand
CCGATCTCGAAATTGAACACGGCATCCATCCCGCCCTTGGGAGCGTAATACTTCGAGGTGATATCTATCCCCGCGTATGCCTCGGCGATAATATAAGCATTGGGATTCTGCTTTTTGCAGTAGGCCGCGAAGTCGGTGAGATACTTGATCGTTTCCGGGGTATCGATCTGCTTCTCGTTGGGCCCGGTTTCGATAACATAACGCGCGGCGTCGATACGGAAACCGTCGACACCCTTATCCAGCCAGAACTTGGCGATCTTGTAGAACTCTTTTTTTACATTCTCGTTGGCGTGGTTCAGGTCGGGCAGGGTCATGTTGAACGCCGCGTAGTAGAAATGCCCGTTATGGATGCCCGGCTTGTTAAAAAGGTTCCACGCGGGCTGTTTGGTGTTGCCGGTAGGATTCGGCCATCCGAGGGAAGTTTTTTCCCAGAGATACCAGTCCGCGTACTTGGAAGACTTGTTCGTGGACGAGTCCAGAAACCACGGATTATCGAGACTGGTGTGGTTCATGACTAAGTCCAAGACGATCTTGATTCCCTTTTTATGCGCCTCTTTTACGAGGTTTTCGAAATCTTTCATCGTTCCGAGTTTCGGGTCGATCCCGTAATAGTCTGAAACGGCATAACCGTGATACATCCCTTCGGGGCGCGGATGAATCGGGCAGAGCCAGACCGCGGTCACGCCGAGGTAATTCAGGTAGTCGAGCTTCGCGGTGATCCCGTTCAGGTCGCCGAACTTATCGCCGTCGGTATCGTAGTAGCTGTACGGAAAAATCTGGTAGAATACTGCGTCCTGCCACCATTTCGCTGCGGGAGCAGTTTCTTTTTCTTTCTTCGCGCCGAAACCGGCCGATACGAGTATAACCGTCATCAGAATCAAATACATCCATTTCCTGGGCATATGCGTCTCCTCGAACTCTTTTTCTTCGAACACAATATTTTACCTGAAAACGAAGAATTGTCAACCGTGAGCGTAAAGCTAATCTTCTTCCTTAGTTTTCAGCATCGCGTAATTGATCTGGTACACCTCGATATTGTTATCGAGGAAGTTCCCCATCATAAGATACTTCCCGTCCGGCGAAATATCAAGCCCTGTCGGCTGGTTCTTTCCCCACACCCAGTTGTCGACCGTCATTGTCTGGGTGTCTACAGCGTATATTCTGCCGAACTCGATCCCTTTGTTGGTATAGCCCTCGGGGCCGTTAGGGCCTCTGCATGCCACGAACAGGGTGCTGAGGTCGGGCGAGAGTACGATATTATTCGGCTTGGTGTAGACCTTTACGCTTGAAATCACTTTATCTGTGGCGAGGTCGAACTTAAATATCTGGCTTTTCCCCATATCGGAGATGTACATCACGTTGTGTTTCTCGTCGATGATCAGGTGGCGGGCGTTGCCCTTGCCGGACGATAACGTGATAGTCTTGATGACTTTAAGCGTCGAGAGGTCGATCTTCTGGATGAACGACCCGTCGAAGATGGCGACATACAGGAACATATCGTCGGATGTCACGGCGAGCCCTCGCGGGACTCCGGCGACCTTGATAAACTGCTTGAACTTTTTTGTGAAACGGTCGTAGACAGCGATATCCTTGCTCAGCCAGTTCGAGAAGAACAGGTACTTCTTGCTCTTCGATATCACCTTGCTCCAGTTGCCCTTCGCGGTAAAACTCTGCTTATACTTCAGGGTGGTGAGGTCGAACACGTGCCATTTATACGCATACAACTGCATGACATAGAACTCGTTCTGCTCCTTGTCCACCATACTCTCGACAAAACCCGAGATCGGGCAATACTGCTTGGAGAAATCGTTGACTATCTTGATCCGCGCCATCTCCTTAATAGAATAGAGGTCGAAGCCGAATCCGGTCATGGCGTTGGCGATGAAGAGATCGTCGTTCAGGAACATGATCGATTTCGGGTTGCCGGAAACCGGAAGCTCCTTCACAAACGTCATGCCCTTCCATTTCTTCTCGAGCTTCTCGTCGATATTGATCTTCGTTTTATTGATCTTAACCTTGAGGGTTTTGGTATAGTATCCTTTCGCGGAAAGGACGACCGTGTATTCCTGGCTGGACATCACGGGAAAGTAGGTGCGGTATTTCAGGATATTTGTCTTGCTCTGAGAGTCGATCAGCAGAATTTTCGCGTCCTGAGGATAGACCGCGACCCTGATCTGGCTCGGAGTCCCCGCCCAGACGGACACCGATAAAAGAATGATCGCAAAAATGTAAACCAGTCTTTGTCTCATAATGATACTCCCATCGATATATAGGAAATATTATAACAAAATTTCACGTTTTACGCGAGGATTCGCGGGTTTGACGGCGGGGGAATGATATGGTATAATAGCATCCGCGAGGTAAATTATGAAACTCACCGCCGATTGTCATATGCATTCCCAGTTTTCCTGCGATTCCGACGAGCCGATCGATTCGCTTTGTTCCGCCGCGGTCGCGATGGGGCTTAACGTCATCGCCGTCACCGACCATGTCGATTATTACCGTAACGATCACTGCTACGATTACTTCCGCCCCTTCGAGTATTTCGAGGCAATCGAAGCCGCGCGGAAAAAGTATGACGGTCAATTGAAGATACTTTCCGGAATCGAGTTCTCGGAACCGTACAGGTACGCCGAGGAATGGAAGGCTTATGCCGGAATAAAGTTCGATTTTATGATGGGTTCGGTGCACCAGGTCGCCGGGTATTTCATCAGCGAATCCCTCCTTCTCGATAAATACGGTGTCGAAGGGGTGTATGAACAGTATTTCGCGGCCATGCTTGAAAATGTCCGCGCCGGGGGTTTCGACACGCTCGCGCATCTCGACTTCCCGAAACGATATATCCCCAAAATCGATCATATCCCTTACCTCGAAGACATCCTCCGGGAGCTTGTGCGGAACAATATCGCGCTCGAGATCAACACCTCGTCGCTCCGTAAGGGAATGGACGAAACGATCCCGTCGGCGGAAACCCTGCGGGCATATCGGGCGATGGGCGGGAAAAGGGTTACGTTAGGCTCGGACGCCCATAAAGCGAAGGACATCGCGACTGGGTTCGAGGCCGCGGGAAAGATGCTGGACGTGATCGGCGGACTGACCCCGGGGTATTTCGAGAAGAGGCGGTTTATACAAGAGATATAAATTTCAACCAGAAAGCTCTCTTCAAAATATCGCTTCACTTTCAATCTCCGCGTGCTCCGCGAGACATGACTTTTCCCATCCGCGATCTATGGGGGTAAAACTAAAAACCCTAAAATACCCCGATAGTTCGACCCTTCTACCTTCTGACGAAGATAGAGGGCGGCAGGCAGACTTCAAGTTTCGCACTGAGAACACGGAGAAAAATTTCGGCGGTTTATACAAGAGATATGAATTTCAGCTAAAAAGCTCTCTTTAGTATATCGCTTCGCTTTCAGTCTCTGCGTACTCCGCGTGAACTGTCTTTTCCCATCCGCGATCTATGGGGGTAAAACTAAAAACCCTAAAATACCCCGATAGTTCGCCCCTTCAACCTTCTAACGAAGATAGAGGCTGGCAGGCTGACTTCAAGTTTCGCACTGAGAACGCTGAGAAAAAATTTCGGCGGTTTTGTACAAGAGATATGAATTTCAGCTAAAAAGCTCTCTTTAGTATATCGCTTCGCTTTCAGTCTCTGCGTGCTCCGCGTGAAACGTCTATTTCCATCCGCGTCAATCTGAGTTACTTGTACTGAGCGCTTGTTCCTCGCTCCTTGCGGGATGTCGAAGTATTCGCGATCTATTGGGGTAAAAACAAGATGTGATAGTTCGACAACTACATCACAAGTTTTCGCGCTGAGAACGCTGAGAAAAAATTTCGGCGGTTTGTACAAGAGATATGAATTTCAGCTAAAAAGCTCTCTTTAGTATATCGCTTCGCTTTCAGTCTCTGCGTGCTCTGTGTGAACTGTCTTTTCCCATCCGCGATCTATGGGGGTAAAACTAAAAACCCTAAAATACCCCGATAGTTCGACCCTTCTACCTTCTGACGAAGATAGAGGGCGGCAGGCTGACTTCAAGTTTCGCACTGAGAACACGGAGAAAAAATTTCGGTGGTTTATACAAGAGATATGAATTACAATTAAATAGCTCTCTTCAAAATATCGCTTCGCTTTCAGTCTCCGCGTACTCCGTGTGAACTGTCTTTTCCCATCTGCGATCTATGGGGGTAAAACTAAAAACCCTAAAATACCCCGATAGTTCGCCCCTTCAACCTTCTAACGAAGATAGAGGCTGGTAGGCTGACTTCAAGTTTCGCACTGAGAACGCTGAGAAAAAATTTCGGCGGTTTTGTACAAGAGATATGAATTTCAGCTAAAAAGCTCTCTTTAATATATCGCTTCGCTCTCAGTCTCTGCATGCTCCGCGTGAACTGTCTTTTCCCATCCGCGTTAATCTGAGTTACTTGTGCTTGGCCTGAATGGCTGACAATCGGGATTTATTTCAGGACCTGCGGGATGAACTTCAGTATCCGGCGGCTGCCGACCAGCTTAAAATGACTGATACCGAGGATTTTATAGTCGTTCAGAATATTTTCCAGAATCCGCCCGGTCAGGATACTGTCCCCGGCGGCGGTATGACGGGTCACGTCGTCGGACTGTATCCGGTAATAGAGCAGAAGGAAATCGGTCGAAAAGGTTTCTTTCCTCTCGGGATAGAGGTTCGCGAACATCACTTTCGTGTCGAGCTTGGGATTGACAAAGTATTCCAATCCCGCCCGTTTACACTCCTGCTGTAAAAGGCTGAAATCGTATTCGAAGCCGCAATGGGCGATCAGGATTGTCTTATCGTCGCCGATAAACTGTCTGAACCTCTCGTATACGGCGCCGAATCCGGGCGCGTCGAGAAGCCGCTCGTTTTTTATCCCGGTGAACCGTTCTATCTGAGGGGGAACGGTTATCCCCGGGTTGACAAGCGATTCGAATTTACGACTGGGATTGATTTTACCGTTCTCGACAATCACCGCGCCGATCTGGATGATGCGGTCGTTGACAGTGTCCATGCCGGTGCCCTCCATATCGAACACGCAGAAACGGGCATGGACGATATCGGGCATAAAAATTTCACTGATAGAGTACTCAGCCGGAGTATCGTTGGTGATCTTCATATTTTTCCTACCCGGCTTTTTTATACTTCTTGTGCCATTTCCACGCGGTCGCGACAATTTCGTCGAGGCCGATGACAGGTTTCCATCCGAGGACGTCGAACGCCTTCGCGCTCTTCGCGACAAGGATATCCGGGTCGCCCGCACGGCGCGGCGTTTCTTCGGCCTTCACAGGCTTTCCGGTTACCTTGGCAACCGTGTCGATAATCTCACGCACCGAAAAACCCCGGCCCGAACCGAGGTTGAAGCAGGACGAGTTTCCGCCCTTGAGAAGGTATTCCAGCCCTCGAATATGGGCGTCCGCGAGGTCGTTGACATGGACGTAATCGCGCAGGCAGGTGCCGTCGGGAGTCTTATAGTCCGTGCCGTAGATTTTAATCGAATCGCGTAGTCCGAGCGCGGCGTCGAGCACAAGCGGGATCAGGTGGGTTTCCGGGATATGCGCTTCGCCGATCTCGGTGTCGGGATCGGCTCCCGCGGCGTTGAAGTAACGGAACGCGATGCTCTTCAAGCCATAAGCCGTGCCATAGTCGCCGAGAATCTGTTCCACCATATACTTAGTCCGGCCGTAAGGATTGATCGGGTTCTTTGGATCGTCCTCCTCGATAGGCGTCCGTTGGGGAACACCGTAGACTGCGGCGGTCGAGGAGAAAATAAACTTGTCTACCCCGGCGTTCATCATCGCGTCGAGAAGGACGAGCGTATTCGCGACATTGTTGCGGTAGTACTTCGACGGCTCAGCGGCCGATTCTCCCACCTCGATGTAAGCGCAGAAATGCATGACAGCGTCGATCTTGTTCGCGGCGAAGACCCTGTCGAGCGCGGCGCGGTCGCCGATATCGGCCTGTTCGAGCCTGCCCCATTTGGCATTCTCGGCGTAGCCGTGGGAAAGGTTGTCCGCGACTATCACGTCGTAACCGCGTTTACTCAGCATCTTGCACACATGAGAACCGATATATCCGCATCCGCCCGCAACTAATATCGCCATTTTCGCCTCATCATTGGTTTTTTTTTCAAACTTATTTTATCATGTTTCACCCGCTTTCACAATGAATCAAAGGCAGGCATATGGAACTGATGCTATTAACCGTCGCGCTCGGTTTTATCGGAAACTCGCTCATCTCGTTCGGACAGGTGATCCAGAAGTCGCAGGTACAGTCATTCGAACTGAAAGAGAAGGCTGTTCAAAAAGCGCGTCATGCCGGGAAATGGATACTCGGCATCGTCGGCTCCAACGCCGGACTTGCGATCCTCTACTGGGCGGTCAGTATCGGTTCGGCGAGCGTGGTCGGCGCGATGAACGGTTCCGGTCTGGTCGCGCTCATCGTTTTCTCACGGCTCATTCTCGGCGAACGGATCGACCGTTGGGAGATATCCGGCATCGCGCTGATCATTCTCGGGGTGGTGCTGTTTCCGCTCTCGCCCATGCCGATCGAGACAAATGTCATCCCGGATATCGACGGGCTTTGGATCGGGGTGGGGGTCGTGGTGTGTGTCCTCGCGGGACTGCTCGCGGTCATGACCCGTAAGGGGAAACCGTCGGGCGCGGCACTCGGACTGCTCGCGGGCGCGTTTACCGGGTTTTCCACCCTCTTCCAGAAAGTCGCGTCGATAGAGATCGCGGCGAACGGTGCGGGGTCGTTCGTCTTCACAGCCGTCTGGCTCGGATTTTTTCTCCTTTCGTTTCTATCGCTCCAGTTCGCATACCGGAAGAACCGCATTCTCAAGATCATTCCATATTTTACCGCGGTGAAGGCGCTCGTGCCGCTTGTGGGAGGACTGCTGTTTTTCTCCGAACGGCTGAGCGCCCTTCAATGGATAGGAGTGGGATCGATCTTCACGGGCATCCTCGTCATCTTTCTCCGTTTCAGCCTCGGCCGCCGCGCGGGTGAAAACAACGTTTAATTGAACAGGAATCTTCCCGGAAATGAACGGTTGACAGGGCGGGAAGTTTCCATTAAAATAGTAGCAAGGATTGGGAATGCGAAAAGAAGACAATAAAGAACCTGCCGCCGCCGGTACATCCGCTTCCGAAAAAGCGCAGATCGGGATGCTCCTTCAGCGAATCCGCCCCGATAAAGACCAGCAATTGGTCGAGGAAATCGCCCGGAGCGACATGAAGGCGGACGAGAAGATCCGGAAGATCATGGGTGTCGACCAGAAGCTGTCCGAAATGGAAGGCGCTCTCGATATGAAACCCAATCCTGTCGAGGTAAAGGTAGAGAAAAAGCCATTTTCGATGGAAGAAGTCGCCAAGAAGAACCGCCGCCTGATAAAAGTACGTCAGAAGAAAGAAAAATACTTCCAGTTTCTCTTTAAGCACTTCCTGAAAATCCGCGAGTTCGGCAAGAAGAGCGGACTGATCTCGTCATCGTTTTTCCCGCCGAGGGTCTGGATCAATCCAGAGTATAAAAAGGTAGTCCTGCCCGGCTTCCAGAACGACAGCGCGATCCTGATCCGCGCGCTCAAGCCGTTACTCCAAACCGGCTGGATATTCCTCGAGAAGACCGAGTATAACCTGCTCGTCCAGTTCAGGAAGCTCTGCGAGAGTATCCTGAATGCGGCTCCCGAAAACAAACAAAAAACCGGCGTGCTCGAACTTTTCCGCGAGGTCGAACGGCGCTTCCTTGTCTGCCAGTACCAGCCGGAGTTCGCTCCGATCATCATCGACAGTATCATCATGCTGATGAAACGGAGTAAACGGAACGATCACGATATTCAGGAAGCGTTATTCCATCTCCGGCGGCTGCTGACCGCGAATACGGCAAATCCGTCGCTTTTCGATTTCCTGCTCGTCCTCAATATGGCCGAATATAAAAAGTTCCTCGAGTTCAAGGAAATACTCCAGCTCGTGCCGGGCATCCTCATCTCGAACTTCCGTTACGAGTGCGACCCGCAGACACAGGTCGAGATCGACCAGTATATCGAAAAGAACGAGGCGAAGATCGACGAATTAGTCGCGCGGAAGATGGAGATCGACAAGGTCGAACGGTTCATGAAACGGTTTGTGGGCGAGGGGAGCAGCGGGGGCGACGATATCGATTTCAGGCTTTTGCGCCAGCTCTACGACTACGGCTCGCGTACCGGCAAGACAGGGTTTTCGCAGGACCAGAACGCCCTGCCGGTGTTCGCGCAGAACCTCTTCCTCCAGTTCACCGACAACCTCGATCCGCTGATGGGCGACAAGGTCGAGGTCGAGGGATTCGGGCCGATCCGCATCTTCGAGAAGGACATGTTCAAACGTGAGTTCGGGGTGATGCAGACGATGATCCATCACCTCTCGCAGGAGTCGTTCAACAGTCCCCATCTCTCCCGTGAGCGCCTCTACCAGATCAAGTATCCCCATAAGGACACCAATCCCTCCCAGGGCGAAGCCTCGATCTTCAAGGCGCTGACATCGATTTCCGACATCGTGCTCGAGATCGGCAAGAAGGTGGGCGCGGTGTGCATGATCTATCAGGAACAGCCCGACGGCGCGGCGAACAAGGGCGGGATCGAGCCGGTGTCGCAGGCGGTGATCGACCGGGGATACTATTCCGTCCCGTACTGGAATAAAAAAATCCAGATAAAAGGATACTTCGACGGCCAGACTGTCGAGGGCGCGCTCGGCCAGATCGCGTCGATCTCGTTCCTGATCGCGTGTTTCTTCTACGACGATAATATGCAGTCGGCGCTTTCCGACCGCCGGAGCTATATCGAGGAGATACAGGCGATCAAGAAGGTGCTCAAGCGCGTGGCCGACCCCGCTGTGTACGAGACGATCCACCGGAAGTACCCATTCTGATATCTTCCCACTTCAGACAAGAATTATGGAGTTTCTATTAGCAAATATAAACAATATTCGTACGATTATTCGACATGTGGAGTTATATGTGATAAAATAATTAGCTTTATATTCGCGGAGGATATCCATGAAAAAAATTGTACTTTCAATTCTATTTTTCTTTCCAATAATCTTGTTTGCGGGGCCGGGATTTTATATTAAGGATTATAACGTCTTTCTTGAAATTAATGATGACGGTACAATAGATATCCATGAAAAAATTCTTGCTCATTTCACCGAAGAAAAGCAAGGGATTTTTCGTAAAATGCCCTTAAAGGGGAGTATGCAGGTTCTAATTAATGAGGAATGGAATACATATTTCTGGGATTGGGAGTACTCAGATATTCATACAGACAAAGAAACAAAAATTTGGAATGAAGATGGATATACCATTATCAGAATGGGAACTTTAGGAAAGTATATCTCCGGTGATATTGAGTACAATATTTATTATCGGGTTTACGGTGCATATTTTACCGAAAATAAAGAGAATGACTATCTTTATTGGGTTGTAATCGGAGATGGATGGGATGTTCGGATTAATTCTGTATCGTTTACAGTTAATTTTCCCGATAAACTCAAAGTTCTTGAAAACATCGATTATTCGATACAATACGGTGCGACGGGAAGCCAAAAGAGTGTAATTAGTGGGAGTGATGTTGAGGAAAATAACGATGGACAATCTCTTGTTTACAACCATACTGGTTCTCTAAATGCTTATGAAGGTATTAAACTACTTTTAAAGCTGAAAAAGGGCTTAATTTTGCAAAATCAAAACAATAAAGCAATAACTATTTCAGCGATTGAATTATTTAATGTTTATAATGCAAATCAAAAAAAAGCAAATAATTACTATCTCGGTAAAAATTTATATGTCTACGGTTGTATAAAAGAAATTGGAGATGATTATATATACCTTATGATTAATGAATCTGGGCAAAATAAAACAGGATGGGTTACTTGTTATTTTTCTCATGAAGATTCTGAAATCCTAGCTAATTTGAATACTGGTGATTTAATTTCTATTAAAGGAGTATGTAAAGGAAAAGAAGGCTATATTGTAAACATAGAGAAAGCAATAATTATATATAGAGAAATAGATAATAACTCAGGACCGACGAAACCCAAAAACCCTGTTGGAATTGATGACTAGAATTTGGGACAAAAAAGAAAATCTTGTTTTATAACATTTAGAAGTTATTTACACAAGTTAGGTTCTTCCAACATATTGGTAAGATACTATACACCAAACCAATCCTCTCCCGAAACTTGTCTTTCCCCGCGTTCTGGTTTCTCATTACTGCTTATACCGCAGCTCTTTATCGGGAGATTTTCAAAGAGCACGCTGAAATGACGGGCTTTCAGGTTTTTTCCCGCTGAAAACCCAAAACCATGTCGCGCGGAGTACGCAGAGATAAAACAAGAGACTCTCCGGTCGGAGAGACTTACATTTCATCCTCCGTGTCCTCTGCGTGAACTTCCCATGAACCCGTGAGCGCGGCACCTACCATAATTCAAGACAGAATGGAGAAGCGTCGGATAGTATTTCAATCCTCTCCCGAAACTTGTCTTTCCCCGCGTTTCCGCTTATCATATTTCTATTCCATGATTATACCATCACAAGAAATAAATATATTTCGGTAAAAGTGACAGCCATGCCCTTCCCGGTTGTTTCACTATTAGCGAAGGAGATGTGGAGAATGGGTGTACAGATTGACATCGAGGAGTATTACAAGACATACGGCCCGATGGTGATGAGACGATGCAGGTCGATACTCCGTGACCCGAACAAGGCCATGGACGCGATGCAGGACGTCTTCGTGAACCTGATCCGTTATCAGGACAAACTCACCGGGCAATATCCCTCGAGCCTCCTTTACAGGATGGCGACGAATATCTGTCTGAACATTCTCCGCCGCGACAAGCTCGGTCCTCAGGCGACCGACGACGAGGTGCTCCAGGAGATTGCCGGAGCCGACGATATCCACGGCAGTGTCGAAGCCAAGGATATGGTCGACCGGGTCTTCGTAGACGAAAAGGAGACCACGCGCTATATCGCGGTTTTGTATCATCTCGACGGAATGACATTGGAAGAAGTGGCCGAAGAAGTCGGCCTTTCGGTCTCCGGTGTCAGGAAACGTCTGAGAAACCTTCGCGAGAAAGTGAAAAACCTGAAGGAGGTATAAGATGCCAAACACTAAGACCCAGATTTCGACTCTCACCCTCGAAAGATTTCTGCTCGGCGAACTTCCCGAAGCGAAGATGAAACAAGTCACTTCGGCGGCCGAAAGCGATCCCGTTCTTCAGGCTCAGCTTGACGGAATGCGCAAATCGAATGAAGAGATACTCTCGATGATGCCTCCCGCTGAAACGGCGGTTAAGATAAACGAACGCTACAAGAACGCGATGCGTCTCGAAGCGATCCGGAAGGAACAGGCGGCGATCCAGCCGATCTCGTTCTGGGCGTTTATCCGCAGGATGACTCCTTACGCTGTTCCGGTGATAGCCGGGCTCGCGATCATCCTGACCGTGTCGTTCTCGGGATTCTTCAATCCGAACGGCGGCGGCACGGGTGTCCAGAACCCGGTGATCGAGGATACGACACGCATCAAGGGACTCGATCCGTACCTGAATATCTACCGCAAGCAGGGGCCGAAGATCATGCTTCTCGCGGAACGCTCGTTAGTCAAGGCGACCGATATGCTCCAGATCAGCTATGTCTCCGCCGGGCGTCCTTTCGGGATGATTTTCTCGATAGACGGTAACGGCGTTATCACGCCGCATTACCCCGAGTTTACATCCAAACCCGCGACCCTGATGCCCGAGGGTGAAATTCTCCTCGGTAAGGCGTATATTCTCGATGACGCACCTTATTTCGAACGTTTCTTCTTCATCACGTCCGATAAGCCGATCGACCAGAACAAGATACTGGGCGCCGCCGAAAAGCTCGCGCAGGACAGTCATGTTGCTATGACGGATACTCTCGATCTGCCTGCCGGCGTCGAACAGTACTCCCTTATCTTAGTCAAGGAGGGTAAATAATGAAAAGGATATATAAGCTCGCCGCGCTTGCGGTGGTCATGATAGGAATGAGTACGGGACTTTGGGCGCAGGCGTTCATCCGTTTCGCGTTCGTGATAGGCGCGAACGACGGCGGGGCCGGAAAAGTGAAGCTCCAGTACGCCGTGTCCGACGCCCAGTCCGTTTCGAAAGTATTGAGCGAGCTCGGCGGAGTGAAACCGGGCGATATCGTGTTCTACACCGATCCTTCGCCCGCGCAGGTAATCGCCGGGATGAAAGACCTCGCGGCTAAGATCAACGCTGTCAAGTCGCAGTACAGCCGTGTGGAGGTGATCTTCTATTACTCCGGTCATTCCGATGAAAAGGGCTTACTATTGAAGGGAGAACTGCTGACTTACTCCAAACTGAAAAGTATGATACAGGAACTTCCCGCCGATGTCAGGATCGCGATACTCGACTCCTGCGCATCGGGAATGCTGACAAAGCAGAAGGGCGGTGTGAAGGTCGCGCCGTTCCTGCTGGATACATCCACCCAAATGAAGGGCTACGCCTTTCTGACGTCCAGTTCGGCCGACGAAGCCGCGCAGGAGTCGGACCTGATCGGAGCGTCGTTCTTCACTCATTACCTGATCTCCGCGTTACGCGGAGCCGCCGACGCCAACCAGGACGGCAAGGTGACATTGAACGAGACCTACCAGTTTGCGTTCGACGAAACCCTCGCCCGTACCGAGCAGACGTTAAGCGGCCCCCAGCACCCCGGATACGACATCCAGATGAGCGGGTCGGGCGACGTGGTGATGACGGATATCCGCGTCACCTCGGCGACATTGCTCCTGAGCGAAAAGCTCGGCGGACGCGTCTTTATCCGCAACAGCTCCGGTAAATTGGTAGCCGAGATGTTCAAGCTCCCGAACAAGCCCGTACAGCTCGGGCTCGAACCGGGGAGTTATGTCATCACTGTCGATATCAACGGCAAGCTTTACCAGACGAAGGTCACACTGAAGGCCGGGGCGCCGACATTAGTCACACCCGCGAACTTCATCCCGATATCGAGCGAAATGACCGTGGAGCGCGGTGACGTGGTCAGTGTCACGAATATCCAGAGCCAGACCGTCACCACGACGAATATGAAGGTGATTACGCTCGTGACGCTCGAGGAGCAGGAGACCGACGAAGAGGCATTGCAGAACGTGCTCGATCAGGCGAAACTGAACGCGCAGAAATATAAAACGAACCAGAATGGCGAGATAACCGTTAACGATCAAACGAATAATTCGTTAGTCATCAAGACCGGCGAAGACGGAGTTGTCCTTCTCAGTATTCCCCAGCTTCCGTTTATCAACTTCCCCGGTTTTCAGGTGAAGAACGCGGCGGGAACGGAGTATGCCTACACGGTGATCGGGATCAACAATCACCTGAACCCAGCCGGGAAAAAGGTAATGCACAACATCTGCTTCGACTACCTTTCCGGTTCCTCGGACAGGCTGCTCGGCGCGAGTTTCTCGTTTATCTCGCATGAAGTCAGCGATTTCATGATCGGATATATGATGTCCCTGATTATCAACGAGGGCGGGAATTTCAACGCCGGGGCGATGAACGCGGGTATCGGGAATAAGACGAAAGGATATATGCTGGGATTTCAGGCCGCGGGCGTATTTAACGACGTCGGCAACGATTTCACAGGGTTCCATATAGCGGGTATATTCAATAAGGTCAATAACCGGATGATGGGGATGCAGATTGCGGGTATCTTCAATGAGGCCAAGGGCAGTGTGGGAATGCAGACAGCGGGTATCTTCAATACGGCCGATTCGATGCTCGGTATGCAGGTCGCCGGGATATTCAATAAGTCACGCGATATGAACGGCATACAGGTATCCGGCTTGTTCAATATGGCGGTCGGCGTGATGAACGGTCTTCAGGTCAGTACGGTGAACATGGTCGGCGATTTGAACGGCGGTCAAGTCGGGGTGGTCAATGTCGCGGCGGGAACGGTGAACGGTTTCCAGATCGGCGTAGTCAATATCAGCGACGAGATGAACGGTATCCCGATCGGGCTTGTGAACATATCAAAGAACGGCTATAACCGGATACAGTTCTGGTGGGACGAGACTTCGTTCGCTAATGTCGGCTTCACCCTTGGAACCCGTTACATCTATAACTCGTTCAGTGTAGGCGTGAACAAGGACATCAACCGGATGACGGTCGGGCTTGGTATCGGGATACATTTCCCGATGAAGGGATGCTTCGTCAACATGCAGGGCGATGTCGCGGCGATTATGCCGTTCGACCAGCCGATGGTGCTTTTCAGCGAGGGCCAGAACGTCAATTCGTTAGTCAGGTTGAAACTCGGGTTCGGCGTTGAGGTATGGGGAAATCTGGCGTTTGTCGCGGGCTTCTCGTACACCCTCTTTGTCCCCGCATCGGAAGTCGGGATACCCGGCGCTTCCACCGACGATTCGATGATAAAACCTTCGATAGGTACGGCTGTGGATTGGATCAACTACAATATTAAAAGCTGGCCGGGTTTCTATGTGGGTATAGAGTTCTAAACAAATCCGTCTAACATAGAGAGTAAACCGTCACGCAGCTGCAAAAACGCAGGGGCGGGACGGTTTTACTCTTTTAGTTTTAAGGGGGACAGGAATGAAGATCGAGAAATTGAGCGGAAAGAAGTGCTACCTGACACATCTGAGCGGGGAGTATATCCCGCTTTTTATCAGATGGATGAGCGACCCGGAAGTCACGATGGGGCTGAACAGTACCCACCAGAATATCGACCGCCGGGCGGAATTGGACTTCATGGAATTTATCAAGCAGAATAACTGGCATTATTTTGTGATCGTCGAACGGGAGACAGATAACCCCATAGGCGCGGTGATGCTGTTCGATGTCAACCAGACGAACCGGACGGCGGAAATGGGTATCAATATCGGCGAGAAGTCCCGTTGGGGCAAGGGATTTGCATCGGAGGCAATCGGCCTCATCCTCGAATACGGCTTCGGTATCCTCAATCTCCACAATATCTGCCTCAAAGTGTTCCAATTCAACAAAAAGGCGGCGAAACTCTATATCAAGCTCGGTTTCAAAGAAATGGGCGTTTTGCGGGAGTTCCGGCTCGCGAACGGAAAGTATTACGACTTCCTGATGATGGACATGCTGTCGAAGGAGTATTACGAACGGAAGTACACCCCGGAGGCCAAACATGAATGAAACCTATAAACTGATAGGCGGACTGGTTTCGCTCGCGGTGATGGACGAGGAGAAATTCGACACGGTGGAACGCTGGTTTGCCGATCCGGAGATCGCGTTCGAGCTGACGAACACTTACCGCTCCCTGATGACTAAAAGCGCGGCGGAGTTTTTCGGGGCGCGGCTCAAGGGCGGCGAACATCTCTTTTCCATACATGATACCGCAACCGGGCGGTTTATCGGGATGGAATGGGTTTTCCATATCGATCAGGTCAACCGGAATGCGGCGGTCGGGATTTGTATCGGCGAAAAGGATTTTCGCGGAAAGGGATACGGCACCGATGCGATGAATCTCCTTCTCGATTACGCGTTCAACGCTCTCAATCTGCATAGCGTTCATCTCTGGGCGGTCGACTCGAACGAACGGGCGATCAACTCGTACGAGAAATGCGGATTCAGTTATGCCGGACGCAGGCGCGATGCGGTCACGATACTCGGAAAAACATTCGATTTTGTCTATATGGATATCCTCGACCGTGAGTTTAAGGGGAAGTCGTTCCTGAAAGGGTTTTATAACGATTAAGCCTTCGCTTTGCTCTCGAAGTTGACGATAGAACCGTTCTCGAGATAGTAGGTCTCTCTGGCGTAATGAGCGAAACGGTCGTCATGTGTAGCGACGATTACAGTCAATCCCATCTGGTTGAGGTTGTAAAAAATAGAAAACACTTCGGCGGCGCTTTCGTCGTCGAGATTGGAAGTGGGTTCGTCTGCGATCAGGAACTCGGGGTTATTGATAAGCGCCCGGGCAATCGCGATTTTCCGCCGTTCCCCGCCGCTTAATTGTTCGGGCAGGCGGTTGCGGATCGAATTGATCTTCAGCTTCTCGAGAAGCGTTTTGTAGTACTTTCGTTTCGCGGCGATATTCGCCGAACTGATGACGAGCGGGAGAAGGATATTCTCTTCGACCGTCAGCTCCGGGACGAACTTGGCGTCTTGGAACACAATCCCGAACTTCGTCCGGCGGACTTCAGTGATGATGTGGTCGGGACTTTTCGACAGCGAGACGCGTCCCCAGTACACGTCGCCGGTGGACGGCCTGAGGTTGCCGGAGACGATATCGAGCAATGTACTTTTACCGCTTCCCGACGGCCCCACGAACGAGACATAAGACTTGTCGTTGATGTCGATATTTATCATCTGGAGAGCGTTGATATAGTTCCCTTCGGACGATTTGTATGTTTTGGTGACATTGATTAATCGGATATCCATCTTATCTTGCCTTCTGTATATTTTCAGCTCTGCCGATAGTTAAAAGCGAGAAGATCACGGTCGCGAACCCGATTACCGCGATCTGCGCGGTAGAAATAGCGAAATATCTCCAATCCACCGCCCGGAAGAACGCCGTAGGCAGGAATAGTACGACCGAGAAAAGGAACAGCAAGCCCATTTCGACCACGGTATTCAGGATAATAAACGTCTTAGATGCTCCGAGCGAACGGTAGAGTGCGACTACGGTTACTTCGGAAGAGGTCTTCACATAGAGGATGATCGTATTCGCGACCGCGACCATCGCGAAGAAGTAGAAGAAGAACATCGGGTCGACCGACATGACGCCCGTATCGGTATTCTTCAGCGTCAGCATCGACGTCATGAAGAACATCCCGTAATTGAGGACGACATAGCAGAGACGCCAAAAAAGATGCACTTTCAGCTTCTTGATGTTCAGCCAGATAATATTCTGTAAGAGATTGATCATTTTTCCTGTTCCCACGGGTCTTGATTGTAAACACGTTTAATCAGCTTGAGAATTTCCAGCTTGTTCGCCGGATCCGGGTTTTTAATAACGATCATGCGGGCGTAACGGTCGTAGACCTTGATCTTCGCGAGCGCCGCCTTGTAATCGTCCGAAAGCTCGTCGGCGATAATAATCAGCCGGGGCTTCTTATCTAAATAAACCTCGAACGCTTTATCGATTTCGTTCACAGGGTACACGTCCGTATCCGGGTTAAAGTCCGGCGAAAGAGTGATATCGAAATCGCGTTTATGCTCCACGAGCAATGTAATAATCTCCGTATTCTTCATAAATCGCTGGGCGTACAACGGGTCGCCGGGATTGAGCATGACGAACACCATTACACCGCATTCCTCGAAACGGTAGTCGAGGGTGGTATCGCGGCTGAGCTTGACCTTAACCTCGTTCCAACGGGTGTAAGTCAGGCGTTCGCCGTACTTCAGAACGGTCTCGAACATACCCCGCGAATTCTTTTTATAGATTTCCGTGCTCGTCAGCATATAACGTTTTCGTTTTGAGGCGCGGTTCGCATCCTCGAGCCCGCTTACTACACGGTCGATCTCGATCAGATTCTTCCTGCCGACCGGGTAGCGGTAACGGTCGGGGAAATTGGTTATCAGTTTCGCGAGAAGCTTCTCGGTAAAAATCACCTCGAATTCGAGTACGTTTCCCCGCACGAGTAGTTCGTACTGAGTGGAGTCGAATTTCATACCCTGGGATATCTGGAGCACGCCGCTATTCGTGCTGACATAGATATCGTTCAGGAACACGATCGGCATATCCTCCGACCCGTATTTTTCGTTAATTTTTAATGCTTCTTCCGTTTTAATTTTCATGATACGCCCCAAGAATATTACAGCTAAAATTATACACTAATTTCACCGGTTGTCAACCTTTATTCTATTACTCACAAATCGTAATATGATATATATAACGGCATTCCGGACGCTCGAACTGAAGGCGATGAACCCGGATTGAAATAGTCTTGTCGTAAGAATCCGGTTTGATGTCCTGCGGACATCGCCGCGGATAGATAATTCCGGCAGATGCCGTGAAAAAGTAATCAATTGCTTGACAGACTGACGCCTAAAAAGGATAATATTAAAACATCAAATCGGAGCCGGCTATGAAATCATTACGTTATGTCTATCTCGGTCTAATCGTCTTTTTTACAATAGGATGCGGGAGCACCGAACTTCCTTACGACCCGAAAACGCTCTATCTCCATCTCCCCAGCAACCCCACTATCCTCAATCCGGTCTCGTCGGTCGATCTATACGCCAGCGTGGTGGAATACAAAGTTTTCGATTCACTGATCGAGCTCGATTCGAATATGCAGCCCGTTCCGTGCGTGGCGAAGTCGTGGGAATGGACGCGCGAGATGGTGAACGGTACAAATATGTACGTGCTGACATTTCACCTGCGCGACGACGTATACTGGCATGACGGCGTGAAGAATACCGCGCACGATTTTGTTTATACATTCGAGATGATCATGAAACCGGAAAACATGGCGCAGAATAAAATCCCATCGTTTGAAAACTTGGTTGTCAAGGTAGATGCTCCGGACGATTTTACTTTTCGGGTTTATTATAACCGTCTGCATATTCCGGCACTCATCAGTTGGGATGGATTATTCCCAATACCGAAACATATCTACGAGAAGGAGCCTGTTTTTCTCGACTCTCCCTATAACAGGGCGCCTGTCGGCAATGGGGAATATGTCTTCGTGGAGTGGAAACCCGCGATTTCCATTACGATGGTAAAGAACACCAACTACTGGCGCGAACAGCCCCAGTTCGATAAGATTGTATACAGAATTATATCCGACGACAATGCGGCATTGGCGGCTTTTAAAAAAGGACTTCTGGATTATAAAACATTGCGTCCGGAAGAGTTTGAAAATGAGAAGAATAAACAGTACTTTACAAATAATTATTATGTCTTATATTCGCAACTCAGGTCTTTTTACCATATTACATGGAACTGCAAAGAGGATTCTCTTTTTGAGGATAAGCTGGTACGTTTGGCAATGACGTATGCTTCAGACCGCTATTCGCTCAATGAAAATTATTTTCATGGAAAAATGACAGTGATTAGCGGACCTTTTATCTACGGAGAGTGGGCCTATAATAAATCAATCGAACCGCTACCGTTTAATCTGGAGAAATCAAAACAACTTCTTGCCCAGGCAGGATGGAAGGACAGCGACTCGAACGGGATTCTCGATAAGGATGGAAAGGAATTCAAATTCGAACTCCTTCTCGGGCAGACGCTTTCGGGAGAAGCGATCGCGCAGAACCTGAAGGAAAACCTCGCGAAAATAGGGGTAATAATGGAAATGCGCGTCCTCGAATGGTCGGCGTTCGATGGAAGGCTGAAGGAGCATTCGTTCGAAGGCGCTCTTTTTGCATGGAGTACCGGTACCGATCCCGATCCGTTCGATCTCTGGCACTCGAGCCAGATCAAAAATGGGGTAAATTATTCTGAGTACGCAAATCCGGAGATAGATAAACTTTGCGAGATGGGACGTATGGAACTCAATCCCGAGAAACGCGCGGAATTGTATCACAAAGTTCATAAAATACTCGCCGAAGATCAGCCGATGACATTTCTCTTTGTCCCGAATGCTATTATTGCCGTGAAGAAGGAGCTTCAGGGGGTGAAGGTCTATCCGGGGCTGAATTTCCACGAGTACTACCCAGGCTTCCTCGAGTGGTATAAAATTGAAAAGAAATAATCCCTTACGCCCCATAACACGGCCGAATCCGTGTTGCGTCAAATAAAAACCTACTCAAAATTGATATTCGTTGCGTCATAAAAAAATCTACTTGAAAAGGGATGCTTTTTCTTCTCCGTTT
>MIBE01000066.1:25890-26040 GCA_001829415.1 Spirochaetes bacterium GWF1_51_8 | reverse complement strand
GAAGATTTTCAACGTGTCCGTGGGGAGAATATCGTCGGTGAGTTCGATGGCGCGCGCCGCGTAACGGAGGTCCTGCACTGTCTCGATTCCCGAGATGTCCGAGAAGAACCATCCGCAGCTCGTGTACATCAGCATCCCGTTATGGAGAGC
>MIBE01000066.1:0-25730 GCA_001829415.1 Spirochaetes bacterium GWF1_51_8 | reverse complement strand
CGGTCTCGAAGAGACGGTCGCGGAGAAAGTCGAGGGCGTTCCTCAATGCTTCGCGCCATTTCTGGTTCCATCCGTCGCCGCCGCCCGTGGAGCATCCGCAGTCCCTGCGCCAACGGTCTACGCCGTGCGCACAGCTCCATGCCGTCCCCAGCCCGTCGGTGCCTTCCTTCAGCCGCACGAAATCGTGTGGCGGATTGATCTCGAGGTAGCGCGCGTAGTTCGTGAATGTAAATTCCTGTTTTTTCTTGTTTTCGTAGATCAGCCGCGAAAGGCACATATCGCCGAACGGTTCGTGATGACCGTACGTCTCGCCGTCGGTGGCGACATTGACCATGTGTACCTGTTTGTCGGGATTGGCGTGCGCGACGATCTCGCCCCGGAGGTACTCCACCTTTTGGAGAAGGTGCTGGAACGACAGCTTATGCGCGAACCCGCCGTTGTAGAAGAAAACCGCGATCTCGCCGTTCTTCTCCTTGAGGATATACGGTTTCGTGGGATCGATCGAGTTATCCGAAACATTGTGCCATTGGTCGCTGTGGGTGGGGCAGACCGCTTCGGCTTGTGTGGGCGAGAGAATGATGTAGCGTATCCCGTAATGGATCAGGAACTCGGCGACCTCGTCGTTGACAGCGGTCTCCGCGAGCCATATCCCCTCGGAACGCCGCCCGAAATGCTTCTCGAAATAGCGCATTCCCCATTCGATCTGGGTGATCTTGTCGGCGTTGTTCGCGAGCGGCATGATGATATGATTGTACACCTGCGCGATGGCGTTGCCGTGGCCGTTATTGTCCTGTTGACTCAGACGGTCGGCCTCGATGATCTTATCGTAGGTGAAACGGTCGAACTTACGG
Organism: Spirochaetes bacterium GWF1_51_8; assembly: GCA_001829415.1. Lineage (GTDB taxonomy): Bacteria > Spirochaetota > Brevinematia > Brevinematales > GWF1-51-8 > GWF1-51-8. Next base: position 24,879 of record MIBE01000066.1, on the reverse strand, counting down.
AGCCATTCCAGCAGGGTCGGCCCGAAGTTATAGCTCATGTAACGGTAGTTATTCGATATCTCTTCGATCCGCCCCATATTGTCGATCACGCGCGACGCGGCGTTAGCGGCGTAGCACTGTTTATTAATCCGCACATTCCAGTCGTGGTCGGGGTGCGCGGAAGGCTGGCGGTCGATCCCGTTTGTCCACGGGTCTTCGCGCGGGGGCTGGTAGAAATGTCCGTGCAGGATAACATAGAACTGGTGGTCCGTCATAGTCTCCTCCGGTGATTAAAGGAATATTTTACGGCATGGCAGGTGAAAAAGCAAAAATAATTCGATTTAAGGAAGTTACATATTGAAAGTAACCCTTCGGTTTTGCACCCTATCGGAGTACAGGCTTTGGGAAAGCAAGCGGATAGCGGGTCGTATGGGATGTATAATAATAAAAGCTGCATCTTACTCACTCTTTAAAAATGCATTTAATTTATTCCATATAATTTTCCTTGATTTATTATTATCAATTACAGTTCCGCCTGCGATATTTACATCATCTTGAGTTAATTGGATTTCTGGTATCCCATATGCAAAATGTCCAGAATTTTCATAATTATAGATTTCTATGTTATTTTTAATTTTATTAATTCTCATATTTCTTCGTAAAATTAATTTTGCCATTATTTTACTATTCCAAAGTTTATCTTTTCCAGCAGATATTAATAATATTTTTGAATTTATTTTCTCAATAGGTATAATACCCTCAGCATTTTTTATTAGATTTTCTATACGAATTATTTTATTTTCTTTATTCGTAATTTGATCCCAATAAAAATAATTATATGGAGTAATGTCTTTATTATTATAAATCCAAGCTGGTTCTAATTTATTATTTTTAACTGGCAATGCTTCATTCATTGAATTACTTGGCATAATTGCAACTATTTTATTAATGTCATTCCTTATGGTTCCAAGAAACAGTGCAGACTCACTTCCTCGCGATATCCCAATGATACTTATTTTTTCAGATATAGAATTCTTGTGTGTCTTTAAATAATCAATAGCATTTAAAAAATATTCAATTTTTATTCTATTTAGTTTTAAAGGTAAATCTTCAAAATTAAAATATGCCAGCGCCATACACAGATAACCATCTTCAGATAATCTCTTTGCGATCATGTCTGAATACCAAATTCCACCTTCTGAACCACCCCAAATAATCACGGGAACAAAATTTCTATTTTCTTTTTGATAATATATATTTGCTTTTAAATTAGATAGACGTAAATTTTCTGTTATTATCTTATTTACTCCTCATTTTGGATTTATTCTTCCGCTAAGCAAGGCGGTTATACTATACAGTGCATCCAAAAAATCGAAAAGAATTTAGTACAATAAATTTTAGAAATCCCAGTATAATAAATAGGACGGATAGAGACGAAAATTACCCGGCTTTTTAGACAAGGTACTGTTTTTGTAATATTTCTCACGAAGATGCAATAAATCATCGATAAACACGTTATAACAGACAGAGGTGGAGATGAAAGAAGAACTCACTCAGACCCTTGAAGCCGAAAAGCCCAAGCTTCTCGGATATATCCGGAAACGCCTGAACAGGCTGGTCAGCGATACGGAACCGGAAGACATCCTGCAGGAGGTATCGCTCAACCTGTTTAACAGGCTCGACTTGCTCAAGCCGGTGACCAATGTCGCGGGGTATATATACGCCGCGCTATTAAACCACATCACCGACCTGCATCGCAAGAAGAGCAGCAAGACGGCAGTGACGGAGTATGACGAGGACGAGGATTACGGGGATTTGGGTAACGGGCGGTTTGACGTTCATCTCGAGTTCCAGAGACGGGAAGTCCGCGAGGCATTATTCGAGGCGCTGGCGCAGCTCCCGGAAGAACAGCGGGAGATCTGGATCGCGACCGAACTCGACGGACGGGAATACCATGAGATCGCCGAAGAGAAAGGAATCCCCCTCGGGACGCTTCTCGCGAGAAAAAACCGGGCTAACAAGAAATTGAGAAAGATGCTGAAAAACTTTTATGAGTAATAGGAGGATCAATATGGGAAAAGAAGATTTTTGCGACGATAGCGATATGCCGAAATTCCTGCGCGGGAAGAGCCCTGTTCAGAAAGGTCTTGCGATAGCGGGAATGGTGATCCTTGGAATAATTGCCGCGGTCGCGTTCGCGGCGGTATTCGGATGGGTGGTAATGCTCCTTTGGAACTGGCTCATGCCGATGCTTTTCGGTCTGAAGACCATCGGGTACTGGGAAGCGTTCGGGGTACTGCTGCTGTCCAAGATCATCTTCAGCGGGTTTCACAGCGGCGGCGGCGGAAAGGATGACGATAAAGACAGCCGTCATTTCAAGCGATGGATGAAGCATGAATGGGAAGGCGCTCCCGCGCGCGAGGATTGGAAAGGATTCAAGGACTACTGGAAGGATAAAGGCAAAACCGATTTCGACGAGTATATGAAGTCTAAAAAAGAGACGAAGACCGAATAGCACGAAGCCCCGCGAAAAGCGGGGTTTTTTTATGCCCGTGATAATGAGTCGATGGGACAGCCGGTTTTTCGCTCAAATAGGATTGAAAATGATGCGGACGGATCGATGTAAACTTTCCGGCCTCAACCTAAGTTTTTATAGAATAGTGAAAACAGGATTCAGAGCCGCGAAGAATCCTGTTAGCCTCAAATAAAAACCCAGCTCGAAGGGCTTGATGACGAAGGCATGAAATACGCGATTTTTTGTCACTGCGAGACGCGAAGCGGCGAAGCAGTCTGTTAAATCTATATACACAGTAATTAAATAGATTGCTTCGGCTATGGTTCGGCATCCCGACGATGAAGTCGGGACAAGCGCTCACCATGACGCCTCGCAATGACAAAATAAGTTTGACAACATCCCTAAAAATAGGGGTATTTTTTTAGATATTTTATTGAGTTTTAATCTTGAAAATATTATAATTAAGAAAACGTGAAGGGAAGATGCGATGGAAATCACGAGAAAAGTATTAGTAATCGACGACGAACCCAATGTGCTCAATATTGTGTCAAGATTCCTCTCTTCGAAGGATTTTACTGTCGCGGCCGCTCCCAACGGCGACGAAGGCCTGAAGATGTTCAAGCGGTTTTCGCCGGATGCGGTGCTCGTGGATTTAAAAATGGAAGGGATGACCGGATTTGAGGTCATGGAAAGCATCACCAAAGAATATCCGAACTATCCGGTGCTGGTAATCACAGGCTCGAACGACGTCAAGGACGCGTTAAGGGCTTTACAGTTGGGGGCGTGGGACTATATCATCAAGCCGATGATCGACTTCGAGGAGCTTTACCAGCGTCTGCTGAAAGCGTTCGAGAAGCTCGATTTGCTGGAACAGAACCGCAAACACAAAGAGTATATGGAACAGGAAGTGCGGATCCGCACGGAAAAGCTCGAGGCGAGGGTCAAGGAATTGGAAGACCAGATCGACAATCTCGGGAAGAAGTGCTAAAACTCTTTGCGGTACTTTCTCACCTTTATCTCCACACGGGAGCACTGCTCGACGATCAGCTTCAAAAGCTCGGCGAGCTCATTCTCGTCAGACTGTGCGTCCGCCCTTTCCAGCTTCTCGCTGAAATAATTCATCATACGGAGTTCGTCACCCAAGGATTTCAGTTGTTCGAGACGTTCTTCGTTCAGCATGGATTTTCCTATAAATTAAGCCGGCGGGGATTGATTCTTTTTGTGTGCCGTCCCGAAGGACGAAAGAAAAACTCAGTTTTGACGAGTTTGTTTTCCTCATACTGTGCCTCCTTATCGGATAAGAAAACTCACAGTTGACAGATATATATATTAACCCGCCGGCCGATTAGTCTACCGGGCGGTAACGGAAATGTCAAATGAAGACGCCCGTTTTTCTCAACTTCCGGTGTATACTATACCGGCGGAATAGGTTTTATGAAGCTCTTGTCGAAGAATGACGATAATACTGATAAGCATTTGGAGGATCGATGCCTTACGACGAAAACGAGATCACGCCGTTATACCAACTCTACGCCAGTATCGGGAAACTGATCACTTCCTCGCTCGACCTGAACGATATTCTCGACGGAGTCATGAAGGAAGTCCGTTTCTTTTTCAACCCCGAGAACTGGAGCCTCTTCCGTCTCGATCCGGCGTCCGGACAGCTTTTCTTCGTGATCGCGGAGGGCGTCGAGTTCGATAAGGTGAAGAATATCCAGCTCCGGATGAACGAGGGGATCGCCGGGACAGTCGCGGCGACAAGTCACTATATCTATGTTCCGGATACATCGGCAGACTCGCGTTTCTCGAACAAGGTCGATCAGGTCACAGGGTATGTCACCCGTTCGATCATCGCGGTCCCGTTGACATGCCGCGGCCAGGTCTACGGCGTTCTGGAACTGATCAATCCGCGCGAACAGGGCAAGGTATTCACCAAGGCCGATCTGATGATCCTCCAGACCATCGCCGATTTCGCGGCGATAGCGTTCGCCAACGCCACCACTTACAGGCTCTCGTCCGACCTCGCGGAGAAAGACCCGTTAACCGGCCTCCATAACCGCACTAAGCTGAAAAAGATCGCCCAATACTGCAAGGACGCCCAGTCTCCCCACCGCCGGGGACGGGATTGCGCGATCATTACGATCATCGTCTTTGTCGATCTCGACCATTTCAAGGAAGTGAACGACACCTACGGCCACCGGACGGGAGACAGGGTGCTCCAGGACCTCGCTCAGCACCTTCGGGAGGTACTCCGGCACCAGGACTATGTCTTCAGGATCGGCGGGGATGAATTCATCATCCTGATCGATGTCGATAACCCGGAACTGCGGGATCAGGTGATCGGCCGTTTCAACAACAGGCTTCCGGTTATTTCGTCGGAATTCGGGAAAACCCATTGGGGAGTGACATTCTCCTACGGGATCGCATGGGGATACTCCGGCGATATCGAGGAAATTATCCACCGCGCGGATGAAGATATGTACAAGCAGAAATCCGGGAAATAACGTCATCCGCCGGATAAGGATGTACCGGCGAACCCGCACTATCATTGCCGGTGCTTCTGCCGCGTTGCGGTATCGAGGTGATATAAAATCGGGAAATTCGCCCTCGTGAATAGCCGCGAGAGGAGGTTTTAATGATTCTCGTTTCGGGTATCCTCGGAATTGCCGTGATCGTCCTCTTGGGAATGTCGTTATTTGGGAAAAAGGAATCCCCGTCGAAAAAATACGTGCTCTTCGGATTAATCCTGTTTACCGTTCTTTTGGTTCTTCTCATCGCGATTACCCTGTTTATCGAATTATTCGAATAAAACCGGCACGCAAAAATCTGTATTGTTTTACTCGTCCATTTCTTTCAATTTTTATCTCCGGGAATTAGAATGAACGTGATGAAAAAAAGGAGGGCAATATGGTATTCGTAGTCGGTATTCTGGGAGTATTGGCCGGATTGGGAATTTTTCTTTTCGGCGGGAAGGTCATGAAGGGCGATCCGAAGAAAACACTGGTCGGCGGAGTGATCTGTATCCTGATAGCAGGTATCATGGTTCTTTCACAAATGATAGTCATCATCGACTCCGGGGAAGTCGGTGTACCGGTCGTGTTCGGTAAGGTGCAGGACAATTTCTACCTTTCGGGATTGAGCTTCAAGAATCCGTTCGCGGAAATCATCATCTATCCCACGCGCCTGCGTGAATTCAGCCTGACAGAGGAAGATGCATATTCGGCGTCCGAAAAAGGCGGCGGCGTCCCCGTCAAGACCAAGGACGACCTGACCATCATCATCGATTCCACCATGTGGTACTATGTCAATTCCGAGAAGGCGGGGTATGTCTACGCTAATGTCGCTAAATCGATCGAAGACCTTGAAAACGGTATTCTCGTTCCCGCTATCAGGACGATTATCCGCGACGTATGCAGTCAGTACACGATGAAGGATATCTATTCCACCTACCGTGAACAGGTCACCGCGGAAATTACCAGCAATATCACCAGTATGCTCGCATCGAAGGGAATCATCATCGATAAGTTCATGCTCCGTAACGTCATCCTGCCCAAGTCTATCGACGAGGCGATCCAGCTTAAAATCCAGTCCCAGCAGGAAGCGGAAGCGATGGAGTACAAGAAGCAGAAGGCGATGATGGAAGCCGAGATCAAGATTGTTGAAGCGAAGGGGCTTGCCGAGGCGCAGAAGATCATCAATTCGACATTGAGCGCGAACTACCTCCAACATGAGGCGATTCAGGCGTACCAGTCGCTCGCGAACTCGGACAATACGACGTTTATCATCATGCCGACCAGTCCCAACGGTGTCGGCTTGCCGATCATCCTCGGGCAGAATAAGTAAAAACTTCGTTCATTTATAATACCCCCGTCGCGAGGCGGGGGTTGTACTATTTTATTATTTTAGAATGCGATCTAATTGCTTCTTGGACTAACATCTTTTTCTTTCCCTGAATCAAACTATGAGCATAATTTTCTCCATGAATCGGATCTTGCTCCGCAGTTAATGGATCATGATAGATTTCTTGATGAAGTAATGGGAGAGGATTATGGTTTTCATCCTTTGGATTTCTTATTTCATCACATATGTTGATTTCAACTATCCAACTATTTCCTTCTTCTATATGAAATGAGGTTTTTGGATCAGGTCGATATTTTTTCCAATCGCATGATAGATCGGTGTCAGAAAAAAACGAAAGGTTTAGTTCATATTGATCAACAGGAATTGCTTGAGGTTTAATATACCGAAAAAGAATTTCATTATCGGATATGTATTCTCTTAACTTTTCACACATTACAACAACTTCGATAGATTTCTTTAAATTTACTAAAATAATTAGTAATATTTAGTTCAAAATTAGATTCTTTGTATACGTTTCTTTCCTTGTATTCGAGCGATAATTCAAAGTTATTGGAAAAACTTATGAATATAGTATTAGAGTTTTCAAAATACAACTCGATTGATATTCCACCCGATGGAAAAGGGCCAAAGATAAACTTCAAGGGCAAATTAAAATCTCGATTTGAACTTAACCATGAGTATAATAAATCTAGGAAGTGCTTTGCGTTTTCAATTGATTCAAGACTTGGACTTAATGAAATACCGGAGCACCAGTTATCGCCAATATAAATTAAAGAATCCAAATACGTTTTTCTTATTTCAATTTTTACTTTCAAATTATATAATTCTATTGACTGAAAAACGTTTTCTACATTTTTTTGATGTCTTTTTGTGAATTGTTCAGGAATATTCATCTTTGTAGAATTAGAATTTGTAGAACCATTAAAAGCATAAGTAAATAAATCAGGAGTATCGGAAACTTTATCAGGGAGATCCAAAGTCATAACTAAACCCATAATTTATTACCTTTACTTTTCCTTTATTCTTTTTATTATTTCCTCAATATTATATCCTGCTTTTATACCAACTTCAATAAAACTCGAAAGAACTGATTCAAAATTATCTTTTAGAATAACGTATTTTCCTATTACATTGGGTTCGATAAAATCATTATTCATTGCTTCGGTATTCTCAAGTTTTGAAATAAATTCATGGTACTCTAGTTGAAGCAAATTTAGAATGAAAATATTGCCAAGATTTGAAAGATGAACAAAATCAAGATGTAGATATAGTGAATGTTCGGGTGATTTTACTTTTTCGGAATTGAAATGTATTTTTACTTGTTTCTGACTCATTAGTACCTCCAAAAATATAGGGCTGTCGTTTTAACAGCCCCATTCAAATTTGCCCAGGACAAGACTTGAACTTGCACGAGATTGCTCCCACTAGCCCCTCAAGCTAGCGTGTCTACCAGTTCCACCACCTGGGCGTTCGGCCGGGACTCTGTGAAGTCCCGTATGCTACCGGTAATAATTATATAATATTTTTCCCTGTTCGTCAAAAATTATGCATACAAATCTTTTTTCGCTTTCCTGAATCGAAAAAGCCCGGCTTTTTGCGTTTTTTGATGAGCGGGTGTATAATCAGAACAAAAACTTTATATCAGGCATAGGTCATGGGAGGGAAAGATGCTTATACCGACAATTTTCACCGTGTTCAAGGAAGGGTATAAGCCGAAAATGCTGCTCGGCGATCTGACCGCCGGGGTCATCGTAGGTATCGTCGCGCTGCCGTTATCGATCGCGTTCGGGATAGCGTCGGGCGTGGCGCCGGAACAGGGACTGATTACAGCGGTAGTCGCGGGGTTCCTGGTCTCGCTGTTATCCGGAAGCCGCGTGCAGATCGGCGGGCCGACCGGCGCGTTTGTCGTTATCATATATGGAATTATCCAGAAGTACGGGTATGACGGCCTCGCGGTCGCGACATTGATCGCCGGCGTGATCCTCATCATCCTCGGTATCGCGAAGCTCGGTTCGGTCATCAAGTTCATCCCGTATCCGGTGACCGTGGGTTTCACAAGCGGGATCGCGCTCATCATATTTATTACGCAGGTCAGGGATTTTTTCGGCCTTTCGATCACGCAGGTCCCGGCGGAATTTGTCGATAAAATCGCGATCTATATAAAAACATTTCCTTCGGTCAATATTTACGCTGTCGGGATTGGGGTGGCGGCGCTCCTGATTATGATATTCTGGAAGCGGATCACCGAAAAAATCCCCGGCTCGTTAGTAGCGATCATACTGACTACGGCGGCGGTGCACCTCTTTCAGCTTCCCGTGGAGACTATCGGCTCGAGGTTCGGGAGCGTGCCGAACACGATCCCGATGCCGAAATTTCCGATGTTAAGCTGGGAACTGATTGTGCAGATGTTCCCGTCGGGACTGACTATCGCGCTGCTCGCGGGGATCGAGTCGCTGCTGTCTGCTGTGGTCGCCGACGGTATGACCGGGTACAGGCACCGTTCGAATATGGAACTGGTGGCGCAGGGTGTCGCGAACCTCGTGACGCCGCTCTTCGGTGGAATTCCCGCCACCGGCGCTATCGCGCGTACCGCGACGAATATCAAGAACGGCGGAAAGTCGCCTATCGCGGGTATCGTGCATGCGGTCACCTTGCTGCTCATCCTGCTCTTTTTCGGGAAATGGGTCGCGCTGATTCCGATGGCGACGCTCGCCGCTATCCTGATGATGGTCGCGTATAACATGAGTGAGCTCCACATCTTCATCAAACTCTTCCGCAGTCCGTTGAGCGACGTCACCGTCCTCCTGACTACGTTCCTGCTGACAGTGCTGGTCGATCTGACGGTCGCGATACAGGTGGGGATTGTTCTCGCGTCGCTCCTCTTCATGTACCGGATGGCGAACCTGTCGCAGGCCGCGAATATCACCAAGTCGATGCGCGAGGAGAGCGATCCCAACGATCCGCAGGCGGTTCAGAACCGTGTCATCCCTCACGGGGTACAGGTGTTCGAGATATTCGGGACGTTCTTTTTCGGAGCGGTGGAGAAGTTTAAAGAGGCCTTGATGTCGATAGGGTCTCAGCCGAAGGTGCTTGTGATCCAGATGCGCGATGTTATCACGATCGACGCGACCGGGATACGCGCGCTCGAGGACGTGGTGCAGAGTTCCAAATGGGAGAAAACTGCGGTGGTGTTATCGGGAGTGCATGCCCAGCCGTTATACGCGCTCCAGAACAGCGGCCTGACCGATAAGATAGGAAAAGAAAATCTTTGCGGGGATATAGATACGGCGCTTAAGCGCGCGGAAAAGATTATCGGGGAGACAATGGAATAGCTATACCTCGATAAACGACATGCCGCGGGAGTGGGTGTTTTCGTAGAGCTTTTTCGCGAAATCGGATTCCTCTATGATCTCCTTCATCTCCGCAAGTATGCCGTTCATCGTTTCCTTGCCGTAGTCCGATTCGCCTTTCGTAGTCATCGATGCGATCTCGGATTCGATTTTTATCATCCTGCTCAGGAGCTCGTTGTCGAGACGCGCCACTTCTTTATTCCGTACCTGCGGGTCGGCGTAACGGAGCATCGCTTCTTGGATCTTCGCCCGGTAATGGTCGTAGAGTTCCTTACGGAGCATGTAGAGCGACTGCAATTCCATCGAGAATTGCTCGACCGGGATGGTGCACGCGGTCAGGGTAAAAAGCGCGATGAGCGCAAGGATCGTTTTTTGCATTTTCACCTCATTAGTTCGGGTATATTGTAACAAGGATTCACGATATTTACAAATAGGACGTTACCGCAAATGAAACAACTTTCGATAATTTCAGGTTTGATGGTCTTGATGGTCTACAGCGGTGCATACGGCGGGGGTTTGGAGCACGCGCTGAAGGCGGCGGAAAAGAACCCCAAGCTGAAAAACCTTTACGGCGCCGTGGTGATGAAAAACGGCTCGGTCATCGCGGAGAAGTACTATAACGGCTGGGAGCGCGAGGAACCGGTGAATATCAAGTCCGCCGCGAAGAGCATCCTTTCCGCTCTGATAGGTATCGCGATTAAGGACGGGACACTTTCCGGATTAGACTTTCCGGTGGCTTCGGCGTTCCCGCAGTTTATCGGCAAGGAAGAAAAACTCAAAAAAATGATCACCCTGAAACACTTGCTGACCATGACATCCGGCCTCGAATCGATGAGTAAAAAGAATTTCTACGGATGGTCGCAGTCTATCGATCCGTTGAAAGACGCGATCAAAGCGAAGATGCTCTATTCACCCGGAAGCAAGTATTCCTATTCCACATCGGATTCTCATATTCTCGCGGGACTTCTCGCTCAGTACTGCGGTAAGGACCTGCTGGACTACGCGAAGGAAAAGCTGTTTACGCCGTTAGAGATCGAATGCGTGAAATGGGAAAAATCGCGCACCGGGCAATACTGGGGCGGGAGCAATCTTTATCTCAAGGCATACGACCTCGCGAAGATCGGCCAGCTTTTTCTTAACGGGGGACGGTGGAAGGGAAAGCAGGTGGTTCCCCCTCAATGGGTCGTGCAGTCCACGTTGAAACAGGTCGCGCCGAAGCTCTGGTCGCCGTTTCCGCTCGAGGGTTACGGGTATCTCTGGTGGCTGATCTCCATCGACGGCAAACACGCGTTCGCGGCATGGGGCCACGGCGGGCAGTATTTAATCGTCATTCCGGCGAAGAAGATCGTTCTCGCGGTCGTCTCCGACTGGAACGCCGGGTACTCAAAACCTTATTACTACGAGCTGGCGGTTTTTATTAAATCCATTCTCAAAAACGTTCAATAGAAATCCTCTCTTTACATAAAACGGTTTCAGGTGTATAATTCGCCGTCGATAGCCGAATTCCCGAAAATAGGATAAAATTAAGTATCAAGGGCTTGATTATTATACTTAGCGTTATATAATATAACCACTACATTAAGGGGAAAGATATGCTGAATGTCATCGTCACCGGCGCCGCCGGGAAAATGGGAAAAACACACATTAAAACAGTTGTTGAGGATAAGAACGCCCGGCTTGCCGGAGCGGTCGAGGTCAAGGGAAATCCGGCTATCGGGACGGATGCCGGAGTTCTGGCGGGTGTTCAGCCGACCGGATTCCCGGTGGTGGACGATTTGTCTATGATCCCTGGCGCGGACGTCCTCATCGATTTCACCGTCCCGAGCTCGCTTCCCGGACATCTGGAATACGCGGTCAAGCACAATATGGCACTTGTGATCGGTACGACCGGACTGACCGACAAGGAAATCCGTTTGATCGACGAGGCTTCCGCGAAGATACCGTTGATCTGGGCGCCGAACTTCAGTATCGGGGTAAATATCCTCGCGAAACTGACGAAGATAGCGGCGGAAATCCTCCGGGACGACTTCGATCCCGAGATCGTCGAGATGCATCACCGGATGAAGAAGGACGCTCCCAGCGGGACCGCATTGCGTCTGCTCAATATCCTCAAGGACGCATACCAGTCGGACGACGTGGTGTTCGGGCGCGAGGGGATCGGCGGCGAAAGGCCCGCCAAGCAGATCGGCGTGATGGCGTTACGCGGCGGCGATGTTGTCGGCGACCACACGGTGATCTTCGCGGGGATAGGCGAACGTGTGGAACTGACGCATAAGGCGTCGACACGCGAGACGTTCGCGCGGGGCGCGTTACGCGCGGCGAAATACATTACCGGTAAGAAACCCGGGCGTTATACGATAGAAGACGTTTTAGGATTCTGAGGCAAGGATGAAGCTCCTCACCCGCGACCGGATGCGCGAAATAGACCGTCTCACATCGATGAACTTTAAAATACCGTCTCTCCTCCTGATGGAAAACGCCGGGGGCGCGGTAGTAGAATATATCAAATCGAATATCCCGGACTACCCTAAGAAGCGTTATACCGTATTCTGCGGATCGGGCAATAACGGCGGCGACGGCGCGGTGATCGCGAGGAAGCTCTTCCAGCTCGACTGTCCGGTGCGCGTCGTTTTCACTTCCGATATCTCCAAGGCCGACGGCGACAATAAAACAAATTTCGATATTCTGAGGGCTGTCGGCGTCCCGACTCATTTCGCGCGCGACGGCGCGGAATGGGAAAACGCGAAGATGCCCGCGATGACGGGCGACGTGCTGATCGACGCGATCTTCGGTATCGGATTCCGGGGCGAGCCGGACGAATACCTCGCCTGGATTTTCGACAGCCTCAACGAGCGGAACCGTGAACGGCAGACCCTGATCGCGGTCGATATCCCGAGCGGAGTTTACGCCGACGGCGGCAGGGCGGAAACGGCGATTTTCGCCGATACGACCGTGACGTTCGGCGCGCCGAAGCTCGGAATGGCCGACTATCCCGGCAGGGAGAACTGCGGGAAAATGGTCACGGCGCGGATCGATTTCCCCGAAGAGCTTCTGGAAGCGGAAGACATCGATCTGTCGATAATGACGGACGATGACGCGAGGCGGATGTTTCGGCCGAGAAAGCCGGATTCGCATAAGGGGAGCTACGGCCACCTGCTGGTCGCCGCGGGCGAACCGGGGATGTTCGGAGCTGCGGCGATAGCGGCCGAGGCGTCGTTACGCGCGGGCGCTGGGCTGGTGACAGTCCTCACCCAGGAAGAGCTTCGCGCCGGGTTCGAGGCGAGATTGCCCGAGGCTATGCTGATCCCGTACTCGTCCGCCGAGAAGCTTGATATGAAGACCCTGCTGAAACGGCTGGAAGCGGAGATCGGGAAGCGCAAGGTGAAGACCGCCGCCGCCGGTAACGGGTGGGGGACGGACGATTTCCGGAGGGAACTGCTCGAGTTCCTGATAGAACTGCCCGCGCTCGGTTTGCTCGTGCTTGACGCGGACGCGCTCAATATAATCGCTGAAAACAGGAATCTTCTCAATAAAATCCGCGATTGCGATAAGACGGTGGTGATGACTCCGCATATCGGCGAAATGGCTCGGCTTACCCGTCTCGATATTGCCGAGGTCAAGGAAACAAAACTCCGTCTCGCAATGAAATTCGCGAGGAAATACCGGGTGTGGCTCGTGCTGAAGGACGCGGTCACCGTGATCGCGGAGCCCTCGGGCAAGGCATGGTATCAGCCGTTCGGCTCGTCCGCGCTCGCGAAGGGCGGCAGCGGCGACGTGCTCTGCGGACTGATCGCCGGACTCCTCGCGTCGGGTTACCCGCCCTTGGATTCCGCGTTGATGGGAAGTTTTCTGTTGGGCCGCGCGGGTGAAAAGTATTCCGAGGAGTTTTCGGATACCGGCGCGCTTTCGAGAGATTTGCTGAATGAGGTTCAGGGGGTGTTTCGGGAATTGGTATAAGCTGAGGAAGGGGAAATTTAACAATAATCACTTCGAGATTTAACCGTAGATTAATCCCCGGTTTTGACAATTCTGTTCAGCCCGTTATACTACTAAACAAGGATGCGGTATGTATACTATTCTGAAAAAGGGGTCCGTTTCGCTTTTAGCGGCGGTTTGCGCGGTAATGTTTTCCGCGGTCTGTCTCGCTTTTTTTCAATCCATCGGGATTCTGTACTACGGGATAGTCTGCGGAGTGCTTTTCCTGGTATTCTCCTTCCTTTTTACCGCCGTGAAACGCCGGGTCGACGAATACTATTTCCGCAGGTATTTCCTGACCGGATATAACAAAAGAATCTACGGGTATTATGATAGGATCAGGGTTTCGTTCTCGATAGGCGATTTTATCGAGGTGATCAAGTCCACTCTCGAGGCCGAAGGCGATTTCGCGGTGCTCTGGACGAACCGGAAGACCGGTAATGTGATCTATTCCAGCCCCGGGCGGCTGACCTCCGACCCGAAGGTGATCCACATCCTGACCGAGGCCGGTAAGGGGAAGCCCGACGGTATCTACTATCTCGGAAACGATTTCCGGTTTCTCCCGGCGAAGGGCGAGAAAGAGGCCGTCCTTTTTATCCATTCCAACCATCTCCTTTTTCAGTTTTCCAAGTACCTCAACGTGTTCGAAGGGAAACTGTTTGACGGCGCGTACCGGGAATTCCAGACCTACCTGAACCGTGTGGACACAATGGAAAAAATGTTCTCGTTATCGGCGATTTCGCGCGAATGGGAACTTGTCGCCGAGACGCAGAAGGCGTTTCTCCCGGCGGCAATCCCGTCGATCAAGGGCTTGAAGATCGGGCTGAACTACGAGGCGCTGGTCAATGTCAGCGGCGATTACTACGACTTCCTCCCTATCTCGGAAGACAAGACCCTTTTCGTAGTCGGCGACGTCTCGGGCAAGGGACTCTCCGCCGCGCTTATCATGGGCATCATCATGAACACCATCCGGATTGTCGGCGATAAACAGAACCTCGAAACTATAGTCCGTTATGTCGACTCCGCGATCAAGACGATGAAGTTCGATGGGAAATTTACCGCGCTCTTTCTCGCGATTGTCGATACGGCCGAGGGAACGATCACTCATGTCACCGCCGGGATACCCGAGCCGTGGCTTCTCCAAAGCGGGGAAGTCCATTTCCTGACAACGAATTGCCCGCTCGTGGGGATTATAGATATCGGTGATATAGCAATCATCAAGACAAAATTCATGACGGGAGACGTCATGGTCATTTCCACGGACGGCCTGTGGGAATTGGAGAGCGCCGACGGACGGCAGCTTTACAGCAGCCCTGAATTTAAAGAAATGCTCCTCTCGAAAGCCGGATTGCCGGTGAACGAACTGACCGGTGAGATCGTCCGTTTCGGAAAAGAGTTTTCCCACAGCGGGAAGCTCCGTGACGATCTCGCGATAATGCTGATTAAGGCGGGGGAATAACATGGGAATCACACTGATAAATTATATCGTAGGCGTGGTACTCGCCGCCGGCGGTATCTTTTTTCTCGTCAAGAACCGGAACTCCGTCAACGCGAAGATCATCGCCCTGTTTTCATTCGACGCGGCGGTCTTGGGAGTGTTCATCGGCCTTGGTTTCGATCTGGGTAACGCCGGGCTGTTCGAAGCATCGAAATGGATTGTACGCTGCGGCGGAGCGCTTTCTTACGGACTCTTCATGATCACATTGAGACTGACCCTGACATTTCCTTATGAAAAGAAGCTGCCGGTTGTTTCACTGATCCTCTTACTTTTATGGGCCGGGTTGAGCGCGCTGATCCTGACGACCGATCTGTATGTCACGGGTGTCGAACTCAGGAACAACTTGTTTTTCCGGCTCGAGGGCTCGCTTTACAAAATAATCTCCGGCGTCGGATTCGCCCTTGTTCTGGCGGGATTAATCATCCTCTTGGTCAGGCGGAGTAAGTTCGAGAACGAAATCTACAAACTGCAGAGCGTCGTTATCATTATCGGGACGTCGCTCGCGATGATCATCGCGATCTTCATCTCGATCATCATCCCTTCCTATTTCAACATATTTACCCTATATCCGTTATCCGGACTGACCGGATTTTTAATGGAAGGGAGCTTCATCTACGCTGTCGTGACATACAGGATGTTCGATATCAGGACCGCGATCCATAAAACGGCGGTCTTCCTCGTATTCTCGTCGGTGACAGGTTTGATCGCCGGAGCGGTGTTCGTAGCGCTCCGCGAGTTCGTAAAGCTGGAAATTATGCTTTCGATGGCGGTTATTTCGGCGGTATTCATTCTGCTTATCTTCTTCCGTTCGGTTCTCCAGAAACGCCTGTCGCGCCTGTTCAAGAGAAAGACCGATTATGCGAACGAGCTCGAACAGGGGCTGGGCGAGATCGATTTCAGTCACGGGCGCGAGAAGGTGATCGAAAAACTTTCATCCCTGTTCGAGGAAAGCGTCGGGAACTCGACTTTCTGTATCCTGCTCGAAAACACGATCGGAGAGCTTGTCAATCTCCATTCGACCTTCGACCGGAATATCCGTTTCGAAAAGGACGACCCCGTCCTGAAGTTCCTCGTGAACCGGGAGAGTCGCGTCATTTTTAAAACCGAGGTCTATTCGAACCCGTTATTCAGCGAATATAAAGTGGAAATCCTCGATATCTTTCTCCAGCTTGACGCCGAGGTGATCCTGATGTTCCGCGAGGGGACGAACATGATCGGCTTGATTTCCCTCGGCGCGAAGGACAGTATGAAGCCCTACGACGTTTCCGACTACGGCACGTTCGAGAAGCTGATCCCGAAAATATTTGTCGCGGTGTACTTCCTGCGGAATGTCGAAAAGCAGTCGGTGGCGGTGACTGTGGACAAGGAGCTGAAATTCAGCCAGCAGATCATCACTTCCCTTTTGGAGAATATCGACCGGATCGAATCGGACAAGCTGGATTTCCAATTTCTGAACCGTTTTACATCCGGGCTCGGCGGGGACTTTGTCGACGTGATCCGTCTGTCTCCCGCGAGGACGATGGTCGTGCTCGGCGATGTCGCGGGTAAGGGGATCAACGCGAGTATGTCGATGATCATTTTAAAATCGGTGATACGGACGTTCCTGAAAGAGACCCCGGATTTCAAACAGCTTGTCGTGAAAACGAACGAGTTTATCAAGACGAGGCTCCCGAGGGGAATATTCTTCGCGGGCGTATTCATGATCTACGACTCGAATACCGGACAGATATTTTATATCAACTGCGGCGTCCCGTTGATGGCACTGTATTCCAAGATGTACAATAGTGTTATCGAGATACAGGGCGACGGCAAGGTGCTCGGGTTTGTGAAGGACATCTCGAAATACTTGGTGACCAAGAAGATACAGCTCAATCCCGGGGACGTGCTTTTCACCCTGACAGATGGGATTATCGAGTCCCATTCCGTCGGCGGGGAGAGTTTCGGGAAAAGCAGAATTCAACAGCACCTGATGGAAATGAAAGAAAAAACCGTCCGCGAGATGGTGGATTCGCTATTCGCGAAGTTCCAGGAATTCATTTCGGGCGTGCTGAATGACGATATAACTATACTTGGTATGAAATACTTGAATAAAAAACAATAGTAAAACTGAGGAGCGGGATATGGACCAGTTGAAGGTAACGGAGACGAAACAGGATAAGTACACCCTTCTGGAAATCGAGGGAAGTCTCAATTCATACACTTATTCCGATTTCCAGAACAAGCTGTACGAATTGATCGAAAAGACCAACGTCCTCGTCGAGATGAACCGTGTGACGAACCTTTCTTCCGCCGGGCTGGGCGTCCTGATGTCCGCTATCGAAACAGGAGAAGAAAAGGGAAAAAAGCTCTACATCTTTCAGCCTTCGGATGTCGTCAAGCTCGCGATCGAATCGACGGGTTTCTCGGATCATTTTATGCTGATCGATAACCTCTCGGAGGCCGTGTGGTAGCGAGTACGAAAAACACCATCCGACTTCAGGCAAAACTGGAAGATATTGTCCGGCTGGAAGATTTCATCCTCAGTTTGGACGAAATACCGGCTGAGGAACGAAATAAAGTGATGCTGATCTCCAGCGAGATTTTCGAGAATATCGTCCTCCATTCGAAGGTCGTTCCCGAGGGGATACGGTTCAGGGTACATGCTGATAAAAAGGTCACCCTGCTCTTTGTGTTCCACTCGCCGAATTTCGAGATGTTCGTGGCGAATTTCGCCCGCCGGAAACCTTATTTTGACGAATGCCTGAACCGTTACCGCGGTCTCGGGCTCCGTATCTGTTATTCTCTTTCCGAATCCCTGCATTACCGCGTGACATCGAGATATACGGCGGTCCTGATCAGGATTTAATTTCTAAAAAACTTCTTGTTTTTCCCTTCTAAAGTGGTATATTATGTAGGGGAACCGTTTATTTTTAAAATCCGTTTTATTGTGGGGTTAGGATGGAAAAGAAGAACTTATTTAAAGGTATGATGCTGTGGATCGCGTTCGCGGCGGTAATGTTTTCTTCCTGTTCGATGCGGAATTTCGATAACCCTGTCTTAAAAAATTATTATAACGGGCCGATCATTACGGTCGTCTCCCCGACAAACGGGAACAATATCGACGGCGCGGTGCCGTTAGTTCTCCAGATATCCGACGTATCCGGCGTAAAATCGGTGACGGTATACACTCCTGATCTGGGCTCGTGGGAGTTTCAAAATTATTCCCTGTCGGATACAATGTTTATAAATACCAATATAATTTTTCCAGGTTCCGGTATCCCCACTACGAAAAATATCACGATTACCGCGCGGGACGGTGTCAACGCCGAGTCCCAGACGTATGTGAATGTGAATGTAACTATCAACACTCCTTGGGTGAGTGTTTTCAGCCCGCCGACCGGGTTTTCCTCTACCAATGTCACTTCGCTTACATTGAGCGGGACGTCAGGAGTCGGGGCGGGTTCTTCCATTATCAGCCTTAAAACGGTTCGTATGAACGATAACGCAGAATTTTCCGTTACCGGATTCGGGGCTTGGACGTCGGATGTGACGCTTCTGCCTAATTGCACGAACCATTTCAGGATTCTCGCGACATCGGATAAGGGAATACCCGGGTCTACCGATGTCAGAATTATCCAAGATTCGGTGATCCCCGTTCTCAATGTCATCTACCCCACTAACGGCGGATTCACCCCTAAATCGTTCGAATACAGGCTGGATTCATCCGATCCTCTGAGCGGTATTTTGAAGATCGTTTATTGGATCGACGACGGACAACCTTATACAAATCACTATTCTTACGCCGGATGGTGGTATAGCGGTCTGACAAACGGAGTACACCGCGCCTACGCGATAGCGTTCGATAAAGCCGGTAACGCCACGCCTGTCAGGACGAACACGTTTACCGTGGACGGAACGATTCCCATAATCCAGTTCCAGAGCTATTTCGGCTCGACCAACCTGACGACGCCGTGGTTCTACGGGTACTGCGAGGTCGATGCCCCGACAAATATTACGAAGATCGAGATCAGCAAGAACGACGGGCCTTATACCGAGGTGAACACCTATACTCCGGGGACAATGGTTGTCTATTGGACAAATAAAAACACCACCGGCCTGAATATAAACGCTCATAACAAGATCATGATCCGCGCGACGTCCTCGGCGGGAAAAATGAATACATTCGAGTTTCATTTCACTATCGATACAAACGCGCCGGCGGTGAACTCTTTTAATCCCACGAATAATTCGATGATCGTGAATTTCGACAATATTTTTGTTTCAGCATTTATCCATGACGATCTATCGCCGCTCGAATACGTATATCTGGTTTCCAAAAACCCGGATGCCGGCATACAAATCCAATCGAACGATATTCACAATTTGGGATATCATGATTACTCTTTTGGATTGAATTCCGGAAACGCGAATTTCGGCGGACTTTTTACGAACATTCTGATCGCCCGCGACCAGGCCGGGAATATGACATACCGGACGAATTATGTAAAAGTCTACCCCGGCGTGTATGTCTTTACTTCCGGTATGGACACGAACCCCGGCTTCGGGAAACAGCCGTTCAAGACCATCCAGAACGCGGTTAACTTCGCGAGACAATACGGAATCAATAATGTTTACATCGGCGCGGGGACATATCAGCCCGGGAGCGGATTGATCGCTACGGGTACGGGTTTAACTCTCGATAGCGTCAGCTGGATGACAGTCTCCGGCGGATGGGAATGGGACGGGCCGAACAACCTGATCCACACCAACTATTCGCGTCTCGACGGAGTGATGAGTCTGAACCATGTGATGGTTATCCGGAACAGCAGCGGCGTATTCCTGAACAATCTGATTATCAAAGGCGGAAAAGCGTCGGCGGTTGGTGATAACAAAGGCGGCGGTATCCTGATGCAGAACAACAACTCGGGCTCGATCACCAACTGCATGCTGACGAACAATACCGCTTCAGGCGATGCGGCGGACGGCGGCGGACTGTATATGGACAACAGTCATAACTTCTACCTGCACTTTATCGCGGTGAAGAATACCGCAAATGCGGGCGGGGCGATCGCGATGACGGGATGCACTTGGAACAGAATTTACGGGGTTTACTATAAAAATAACGCTCTTTATAACGGCGGCGCGATGCAGATAGCGGGCGGTAACCAGAACAAGATCTACGCCACAATCTTAGAGAACGACGCCATCCATCACGGCGGAGGCGTTGCGCTATTCAATGGGAACGGCGATACCCTCGACTGGGGTTCGATAATCAGGTTTAATAAGGCAGGACTGGGCGGCGGAGTATACCTCTCGAATTATCAAGGGCTGTATTCCTATGCCCTTGTGACGAACAATTTCGCGACGAACGGGATTGTAAGGCAGGGAGGCGGGGTTTGTATCGTCGATTCTCAAAATACTTATATTTATGGAGCGGTCGTGAAAAACTACGCTAACGCCGGCGGCGGAATCGCGGTCAAGGGCGGATCCTATAACTATTTCTACGGGATAGTTAAGAATAATGTGGCATATAGCGTCGGCGGCGGAATGGCGTTTACAAACTCCCGTTGGAATCAGATATACTCGACTGTGCAGAATAATCTCTGTACGTTGAACGGCGGCGGTATCGCCTTCTATGCTTCGCACAACAATACGATCTTGGGCGCGACGATATATGGAAATATCACGACGTCTTCGCTTCCCGACAGCGGCGGTGCCGGAATCGCATTTATGGAGAGCAGCTATAACTATATCAATTCCGACATCTATCAAAATACCGCTACCAATAACGGCGGCGGTATCGCTATCCTCGGCGGTTCGGGAAATACGAACTACGCTAACATCAATAATAATATCGCCTACAAGTCCGGCGGAGGTATCGCTATCAAATACGGGCAGAATCATTATATCAACGGGCATATCAATCAGAATTCATCTATTGACACGTCCGGCGGCGGGGGCGGCGGTATTTCCGCTAATTACACCGTGAGCCTTGTTATCGATGCGAAAGTCTATACAAACTCGGCGCTCCAGCATGGCGGCGGCATCAGCCTCTATAATTGTACCAACACGATGGTCTACGGGCCTGTTTTCAAGAACAGGGTCACAAGTGCGGTGAATAGTTCGATGGGCGGCGGAGGATACTATATCTATGAAGGACTGAATAATAGTATCTACGGTTCGGTCAATTCGAACAACGTGCTCGGTGTACAAGCGTTCGGCGGCGGAATCTGGATCGCCGGGCCGAATACGATCAACGCCCTTGTCAGTTATAATAGTTCCACTTACGGCGGCGGAATTTATATCTGGGATAACAATGTCACTGTCGGAGGTATGTCGATAGTGAAATCCAACATCGCCCAGACATTTGGCGGCGGGATCGCGGTGGATAGCGGCCCTGTCGGGAATAACAAAATATACGGCACGATTATCGGGAATAGTACCGTGCCGATGATGGCAATGGGCGCCGGTATCTACCTCAGCGGTAAAAAGAATATCGTTCAGGCAAAGATAATAGATAATTTTGCCGTAGTCGCTGGTTTGGCAAGCGGGATATATGTTACGAATACTGTCGACAATAAAATCATGAATTGTACTATCAGCAACAACAACAATGATAATTCGTTTGTGCTCGGGGGTAACAATATCAACCTGATGATATCGAATAACATCATCGCCGCACAGAATAATTTCGCATCGTACGGGATAACGGAGATGATTACGGTTTCTGTAACAGGGCATATTATAAAAGACAACAAATTTGTTTTCGCGCTTTTACAATATGCTTACTATGACTCGATAAATTCAATTATCACGAATCCCGCGGAGCTGACTATAGGTAATACCGGAGCGTCTATCGTATCCGGTAACGTGTGGTGGTAGGAATAAATTTATAAGCTCAATTATGACGATACAAAGGAGATGGATTGAAATTTTCGGAGGCTCTATGAAGAGGGGTGTTTTCATCACCGGGATTCTTTTAATGCTCATGTCCTGTTCTACCCGGGATTTCCTATCCAACGATGTCCTCAAAAGTCAATTTGAAGCCCCGTCGATCAATACTTTTTCCCCGAATCAGGGAAGTAGTTATAACGGATGGGTCGCTATCAACCTGAGCGCGAGTTGTCCGTCAGGGCTTAAGAGTATCCGTTTAAACTATGACGGTGTCGATATCACATTCAACAATCCGTATCCCTCACCCGAATACTCAATCCAGACCAATATTTTCTTTTTGTCGTCGGGCTGGAAATTCCTGCGAATCTATGCTTACGGCAAAAATCAGACTGTTACCTATCGCGAAGTCAGCTTCGATGTAACAGTACCGACACCCTCGGTCAGTATCAACGATCCGTCACAATATCAAACATTAACCACCCAAATGAACGTCTTATTCTCCGGAACCGCGTGGATCGGCGAGGGGACTGTCGCAAATGTCTTCTCGGTGACTTATCCGCAAGGAACGAATATCGTTCTTACGAATAACGCAACGGGTACGAATAACTGGACGGTCTACCCAAGTCTTATCAAGAACAAGAATAATCAGGTGAAGATTTACGCGGTCTCCGATAAAGGCGTGGTTTCATGGGGTGAGGAACGCTGGGTGACTGTGGACCAGCAGCGGCCGACAATCAGCCTGCTCTATCCATCGAATAACGCGATTGTGCCATCAACGATCAACGGGATTATCGCGGCAAACGACGCTCTTTCCTATATTCCGGATTTCTTCGTGTATTACGCGATCGATATGTTGGGGTATAACTCCGCGTCGAAGAGCGGGGTAAATTGGGTATTCAATTCTCCGGGGAATTCTCCGGCGCCCCACCAGATTTCCGTTTTCGCCTTCGATGCAGTTGGGAATTCCTCGCTCACCCAGACTATCGAGGTCACTGTCGCCCCGGATATGCCGCTTATCTCGATGAGCAACTGGTTGTTGTGGGCGGTCAACACGCCGACGGCGGTGGTGTACGGTTCCGCGAGTGTCGACCCGGGATATCAGGTGACCGGGGTCTCGATCAAGGTCAATAACGGCGCGTGGATTCCGGTCGATACCTTCACTCCCGGACAGGTCTGCGCATGGTCGAATGTTTCTACTCCGTTAGTCATGAACTCGACGAATACGATTGTCGCGCGGGCGATGTCAAGTTCCGGGAAGGTAAACTATACGTTGGAACATAAGGTGATCGCCGACAACATCCCGCCCATAATGATGAGTATCAATATAACGAACAAGCAGAAAGCCCTCAATACCGATTCGATCTATCAGAATTTCCAGGCTAACGACGAACTCTCGGGAATGGGTTTTGTCAGCAATACCATGAGGGCGTATCTGGTCGCGGAACAATTTAGTTCGTATTCTGATATGTTCAACAAGAGTATCTGGCGGGATATTTCTTTCAGTATCCCGGGCGGCGGTGTCGTGACCAATATCCTTTTCGCAAGGGATATGGCGGGGAATAAGACGATCAAGACCAATCTGATCTATGTTTATCCCGCGATCTTCGTGAGCACGACGGGTCTCGATTCCAATCCGGGGTATCTGTATCAGCCTGTCGCGTCTATTCAGAAAGCCGTGGATATCGCCGCGAGTCTCGGGGTAGGCGCGGTGCGGGTAGGCGAAGGATTATATACACATCATTCCACGCTTGCCTGTGTGGTCATGAAGCAGGGAGTGAATATCTCCGGCGGGTACTCGTTCGATTTCACTACATGGAATCCGCAGGCGTTTTTCGCGACTATCGATGCGCAGGGCGCGGCGAAACATGTTGTGGTCGCGGAGAATATCTACGGCGGCTGGCTGAAATCGCTTATCCTGAAAGGCGCGAACAGTCTGAACGCCGGGGCGACGATGACAGGTTTCGGCGGCGGGCTTTATGCCGTCAATAGCAGTATCTCGTTTGAGGATTGCCGGATCAGCGCCAATTCCGCGGATATAGGAGGTGCGGTCTATGCGTCGAACTCTTACGTGAACTTCTCATGGACTCTGATCGAGCAGAACACTTCGAAAGCCGCCCCGTTAGGTAAGTATGTCAATTCCTCGGCTCATTTCTATTATTCCGCCATGTATAACAACCAAATGAACGTACTGCCGGGATTGAACATATATCCGTTCTTCATCGCGGAGAACAGCTATATCAATATGGAAAACTCGTCGAACTATAATAATTCGATCGGCAATACGGTTACCGGGTCGTTCATCTATGCGCTGAGTATTTTTAACGGGGGAACCGGGGTCATCCTGAAGAATAACTATTTACAAGCGCATAATTCGTTTAGTATCGGTTTGACCAATACGATGATCGGTCTCTATTTCGAAGCACCTCCGGGATATCTTTGGATAGAGATGAATAATTTTGTTTTGACAAGGATAAGTCCGATCGCCCGAAAGGTAATCGCGATCTGGGAAAATCAGGATATTACCGGGCACGGATTATTGAACAATTCGTTCATCTCGGGAGGAATCGATGTTTGGTATCGAGATTTCATCAACGGTAATTTGACGAATATCAACGATCTCAATAGCGGGATGAAAACAGGCGCATATAATTACGGCGGTAACTGGATTTATTAAACAAAAGAGGCCGGTTTTTGGGCGTGTTGACGAAGTCATGAAATACACGATTTTTTGTCACTGCGAGACGCGAAGCGGCGAAGCAGTCTGTTTAATTTATATACCCAGTATTAAATAGGGCTTGCTGAAAAACGAATAACTCATTGATATATAA
>MIBE01000065.1:38862-44374 GCA_001829415.1 Spirochaetes bacterium GWF1_51_8 | reverse complement strand
TATTTGTATTTCTCCGCGTTCTCTGCGTCTCCGCGGTCGTTTTCGATCATTTCATCGCGGGCGCGGCAAAGTAATCTAATCAATTCGGAGTTGAGTTTTTAGGTATGTCTGTTTCCGCGAAGCAGGCGGACAGGGAACCGAAATTTCGCCGTTACCGGTTTCTATTCGTGCAAACTTGTGGTGAGCCCGTCGAACCATCCGCGCTCTATTGGGTCTGAACATTTATCCCAATTCGACACTGATGACACGGATAACACCGATTCCCACGGATTAAAAATCTCTCTCTCAGCTTCATACTGAGTTCACGGAGTGTGTCATCGCGGGCGCGGCGAAGCATTCTGTCGCACCAAGTATTCCCCGCAGTAACAAAGATGCGACGTTTATGGGCGGAACACTCTTTTTCACACAGAATACGCAGAGAAAATCTAAGGACTCTCTTTGAAGAGAGCTTTTATTCCCGTCTCTGTGTTCTCCGTGCGGACTGTATTTGTATTTCTCCGCGTCCTTAGCCTGTCCACTCGGTCGCACTTCGGTATGAGACACGTCCGATTCCGGGAAGCAGGCGGACAGGGAACCGAAACTTCGCCGTTACCGTCTTCGATCCGCGCGAACTTATTGAAGCGCGGTAGAATCAGTCAGTGTAATTTATTGTCGAATACTAAAATAGATTGCTTCGTTACACTCGCAATGACAAGGCTATTTTCCAAATATTTGTTATTACTTTATTATTTTCGGGTTTTTAGAACTTTCCAAATAAAAAAGAGGCCGTATGGCTACGGCCTCTAATCGAGGGGTGAATAGGGCATCTATCTGAAATAAATCATTGCCCGGTTGAGGTTAGGTGTAGAAGTAATACGAAAGGGCGGGGAAACGGTTCTTCAAATTGTGAAGGACTCTTTTTTCGATCTGCCGGGCCGCCTCGGCGGTAATTGAGAACTGCACACCCAATCTTTGCAGAGTCTCGCGCTGGGGTTCGTCAAATCCGAAACGTTTGCGGATAATCTCCCGTTCTCTCTCGCTGAAGCTGTCGATAGCCTCGTAAACATCCTTCAGCATCGATTCCTCTTCGATAACCTTTTCCGGGTTGAATTTTTCATCGGGTACGCTTTCAATCAGTTCGTCGCCTTCGGTATAAGCCGTTTCGTTCAACGACTGCTCGCTGTTTTTGTAGTAGAACAGCATATCGACCGCATCGCGGCGCGAGACCTTCATCGAGCCCGTGATATCATCGACTGTCGGGTAATGGTGATTATCGGTGATGAAGTCGTGTATGAATTCCTTGATGCGCTTATTGATCGTGTCTTTGCGGTAGGAGATATTGAGGCAATGTGACGGTTTGATAAATCCGCGGAGAATAGACTGGCGGATCCAGAACGCGGCGTATGTCGAGAACTTCACGCCCTTGTGATGGTCGAACTTCTTCGCGGCTTTCATGAGACCCATATTCCCGTTCTGAATGATGTCCATCAGGGAGATCGTACCGCGATAGTACTCGAGGGAAATCTTGACGACCAGCTTCAGGTTTGAGTTGATCATCTTCTGAAGAGCGGGTTTGTCTCCGTCCATGATCTTTTTGGATAACTCGATCTCTTCGTTTTTATCGATCAATCCGTGCTTCGAAATATCCTTGAGATACTTGCGAAACAGATACATGTCTTTCATACAAATCCTCCGCGTCCATCATTCATAACACTATTAGAGCAAATAGCGTGCCAGAACGCAAAAGGGTATTGTGCGTTAAATATGGGGTTAAATCTTTACAGGGTTAGATTTTATCGGTCTTTTTATCATTCCGCCGGTGAGCGGCGCCTCATCTGTATCTTTTAATAGACGCCTCTCAAGGCCTTTTTCCCGTCCCACGGGTATGCGGATCGAAGAGTTTATCGAGCATATAGTCCGGTTTCGGGTTGCGGAACGAGGCGAAAATATTGTTCTTCAGCCCCGGTACTTCCTTCGAAAGTCGCGCGATCAGACCTCGCACTTTCTCACGGCGCATCTCGCTCTGCTTGCGGACAAGTTTCGCCGGGCATCGTTCGGGCACGACCGGCGCGCCGAGCTCGGCGACATAACTGACAAGGTGCTGTTTCTCGAGATAGGCGAGCGGACGGATCAGTTCGAGCTTCCCGCCGAAAAGCGGCAGACGGGGGAGCATCGCCGACGCCTCGCGTTTATAGAAGAGATTGAGCAGGATCGTTTCGACGATATCGTCCTTGTGATGTCCGAGCGCGACCTTGCCGTAGCCCCGTTCCATCGCGATACGGAACAGCGTACTCCGCCTGATCTGCGCGCACTTGAAGCAGATATTCGACGGGAGTATCTTCTCTTTGTCGGTATGAAGAATATACTCCACGAGCGGCATCCGGTAGACTTCCAGTTCCAGCCCCGTCTTCGCGAGGATAAACTCGCCGAGCCGCGCGATATCGTTATTCATCTCCGGGCTCTCGCCGTTGAAGTTGTCGATCATGAGCGGGTGTAAATGGTAGGCGACCGGCATATGGGTGAGACGGTAGGCGAGCAGGGAGACGAGCGAGATACTGTCTATTCCGCCGGATATCCCGAGAAGGACATGGTCTCCCTCGGCGATCATATGATAGTCGTTCACCGCCTGCCCGGCTTTTTTCGCGAGATTCGATTCTTTCATTTCACACCCTGCTTTTGATAAACAATTTATACCGATAAACTTTTTGTTACCATAGGGGAGTTCTAAAAACTCTCTAAGGAAGTAAAACACTCCGTTCTTTCTTTCTTCAAACCCAGAAAGAAAGAACCAAAGAAAGAGGTTCCCCGCCTGATGCCGCTCCAAAAAAGAGGGGCGCGAAACGGGAAACACCGTAACTCGCCGCGAAAAAGATCACTCAATCAAGGATAAAGCAAGGCTCGAACATACGGCGTTTCTATCCGTTTCGCTTAGTAGAACTCGCGACAGAGCGCGGGGTCAAACAGCCGAATACATGACTATTTGTTAGAATTTAAGTTGGCTGTTTCACCCGCGCGCTTTAAAGCGCGTTTCACTACCGGAAAAATCCGTAGAAAAGGCATTTGTTCGACGACCGAAGGAAGGAGTTATGCCTTTTCAGGATTTTCCCGGTTCTTCTCTCAAGCTTAATCAGCGCGGAATCCTTTCTTTGTTTCTTTCATTCCCATGCGGGCTTGTCCCCGAAGGCTCTGCCGGAGGGGGAAAGAAAGAAAAAGGGATTCTTCGCGCCGGTGCCGTCAATTTACTGATAGCGAATGCATGATGCGAAGCGCCCGGATTAAAATAAATTCTGCTGGCTCAATAGGCAGGCCTACTCCGGGAAATCCATCCAGTTCATATCCTCGGCGGAGAGTTCCATTTCGAGCTTGACGACGATATCGTCCATCTTGTTGAACTTCACCGCGAGGTCGTGAACCGTCTTCTTGATCTTGTAGATTTCGAGATTATTGATATACTTGTAGAGGTCGGTACGGACAATTACCTGTTCCTTAAGGATCGCGAGAAGCTGAGGGTTGCCGCATGCCGCGATTAACGCGTCCAGTTCCGCGAGGCTCTTGAAGATGCCCCAGTCGATCACCGAACGGAAGAGCCGGTTGAATTCCTGCGAGAGAAACGGCGAGATATCGATCAGTTCGTCGGTGAGGTTACGGTACAGATGTCCGACTACCGGAAGGTCGTTTTTTCCGCGTATCCTTCCGACCGCGCGTTTCATGATGCGCCTGAATGCGCCGTTCTCGTTCCTGTATAAATCGCGGAGCGCCCTGAAATCCTCGTCGTTCAGTTCCAGCGGCCTCCGTTCTATCTTTTCGATCAGTTCCTTATCCATGGTGTCCCTCCTAAGATATCTGGCAGAGTACCACGGTGATATCGTCCTGGTAATATGTCATTTTCTCCAACGTCAGTTTCATCTGCTTTTCGATCTCAGCCTTCAACTGGGGAATCCCGAGCGACTTATTCTGGATGATAAAGTTATTGAAGTACGAAACATACGAGTCTTCCGCAGAGAACATATCGAGTAAACCGTCGGTATAGAAAATCATCTTATCGCCGGATACGAGTTCCATGACATCGTTCTTGTAGCTGAAATTCTCGAAAACGCCGATAGGCGGAGAATTCTTGATGCCGTAGAAATGGATCGACTCGTTCTCGCGGATCAGCACCATACTCGGATGCCCCGCCGAACTGTATACCGCCGTCTTGCCCGCCGTGTCGATAATCGCGAAGAAAACCGTGATAAACTTCTTCGAGTCGATATTGAGCTCGAATATCTTTTTGTTGAAAACTTTGAGAAACTCCGAGGGGATCAGGTCCGCGGCGGTCTTGCACGACTTCTTGAAGTCGTTATAGGTATCCTTCACCAGCACCGAGAACATCGACGCCGCGACACCGTGGCCGGATACGTCCGCGATTAGCACCGGGAAGTAGCTCTTCCGTTCGATCTTGATCTCTTCCATGTAGAAAAAGTCGCCGCCGATCTCGTCGGAGAGATAATAGAGGCTCTCGAAACGGATATGCTTGCTCTTCGGGAGCGATTTCGGGATCAGGTTGCTCTGGAGCATCCGCGCGGCGTTCAGGTGTTCGAGGAAACTGCGGTTCAGGTTCTCCAACTGCTCCTTTTTCTCTTCCAGCTCCTTGCGGGTTTTCATACGGATCGTATTGTCGATAAAGAAGATGATCACACCCTGGTAGTCGCCTTCCTCGCTCTTGATCGGGAAGAAACGGATATTGTACCAGAATTCGCCGATATTCACGTCGATGAAATTAAAATCGATCTTGTTCTTCTTCAGTTCTTCTATTTTCTTCCTGATCTCGTTGCTGTACTGGCGCGAGAAGACGTTGGAGATATCCATCCCGAGGAACGCGATATTCGCCTCGGCGATATTCCGCAGGCGCTCGTTGAAATAGATGATCTTGTCCTCTTTATTGAGCAGGATGATACCGTCGCGGGCGTTCTCGACGATACTCCGGTTGATCATCGACTTGTTCTTCATATTGTTCTTGAGCACTTCGTCCTTGCTGACATCTTTGATCAGGATATAGAAACCCATGACAGTCTCGTTCATCTTGATCTGCTTGAGAAGGATTTCGCAGGTAATATTGGTCTTATTGTAGTCGAGGAGCTGAATCTTCATTTTAGTCTCTTCTTTCCGCATCGAGATATTGACCGCGCGCGAAAAATCTTCCTGACTCTCATCATGGATGAGGAAACCGAACTTCTCGCCGATCATCTCGTTCGTGTCATACCCGAACATCAATTCCGCGCCCTTGTTCCATGTCGTGATATTCATCTCGGTGTCCGCGGTGATGAACGCGTAATCGCGGATGTTGTCCATCATGACCGAGAAGGTGTTCTGTTCGCGGTTATGCCCGACAGAGATCATATCGAGGATGACGTTGTTCAACTGCTTCTTCTGGAAACGGAACATCTTCCACGCCCGAAGGTAATTAAAGATATTATGGAACGACAGTAGGAAGAACGCGACCAGATGTTTGTCCTGCACGATTGGGATAATGAGAGTTCTCCTGAGGACATCG
>MIBE01000065.1:32400-38839 GCA_001829415.1 Spirochaetes bacterium GWF1_51_8 | reverse complement strand
CAGGCTGTCTTTAATGCCCTTATTCTTTTTATCGGAAATGTTGTAATATTTCAGCCCGCAGTAATCCGCGTCGCAGAAGAACATCATCCCGATCTCCGCGCGGAAATGTCCCCGCGTCGCCTGCACGATGTAATTGAACAGGCCGGATGTGAAGTCGCTGGAACTCTTGTCTATCGAAAGGAAATTTTTGAAAAAATCCTGAACCGTAAAGATAAATCGAATCATATCTTTGATATAGACGATGAAGAAAAAGATAAGAGCAGTACCGAAGGTGAAAGCGATGATTCCGAATATTTCTCTCATATCTGCTCCGATAGAAAGAAAGTCTTGGGAACATAATGGCGGTAAAAGAAGCGCATCGCTTCATAGTCGGTCATCAGAGCGATACAGTCCACGGCGATCCGTTTGTCCTCGCCTTCAACATTTTTCAGTATCGGCATAAACTCGAACGCGAGCCCGATGTTCTTCATGAGGAGATGGTACAGCTCGAAAAGGATATGCTTCGCTTTTTCCATTTCGGTCTCTATCTGAGGCAGGGAATAAACGTTATCGAATAAAAAGTTCCTCATCTCCTGTGTGGCCGATAGTACTTCCGGCGACATGGAAATATGTTCCTTACCCGCGCTATTCTCGATCACGTCCTGCACCATATTGAATATTCTCTTAGAATGCGAGCTTCCCAGCACCTTCGATGCGCTCTGCGGAAGGTTCGATTCTTTCAGGTTGCCCGAACGTACCGCGTCGTCGATGTCGTGATTGACATAAGCGATAATATCAGATATCCTTACAATTTCTCCCTCGAGGGTCGAAGCGCTCTCCTTTTTACTCCCAGGCATGATATTCGTACTGCCTGTTTTGGAATGCTTCTCTATTCCGTCCAGTACCTCGAATGTCAGATTCAGGCCTTTCCCTTTTTTTTCGATACTTTCCAGTACGCGGACACTCTGTATGGAATGCTTGAAATCGGGATAGGCGGCCTTACGGATCACATCCTCCCCGGCATGGCCGAACGGCGTATGGCCTACGTCGTGTCCCAAGGCTATCGCCTCGGTCAGGTCCTCGTTCAAGGACAGCGATCTCGATATAGTGCGTGCTATCTGTGAGACTTCGAGAGTATGGGTCAAGCGGGTCCTGAACTCTTCCTGCCTGGGAGCGAGAAAGACCTGTGTTTTATGCTTGAGTCTCCGGAACGACTCCGAATGGATGATACGGTCCCTGTCCCTCATGTATTCGGTACGGAGGATATCTTTCGGTTCTTTGCTTTTTCTTCCCCGGGACGCTATGCTGAATGAGGCTTTCGGATCGAAAACGGTTTGTTCCGTTTTTTCTATCCGTTCACGGATATTCATTGCGATTCCTGTTGTTATTCTTTATTTTTTATTATACAGGGTAGTAGTAATTATAGGAACTTTTCTTTTGAACATTTTTTTTCACGAAGTTCATGCTTTGCCGGAAATTAAGTCTCTTCAAAGGTGTGCGGAACCTATCGAAAACGCTTGCGGAACTCCGTTATTTCCTTCAAAATCAAACATATATCCGTATATAAACACCCCCGGATTGTAGAAAATTACGGAATTTGGCACGCGATGTGCGCCGGTTAGACACAACGGTGTGCGGAATTTCAGATATAAACGCCGGATACCGAAAATATAACGATTCTATCATCGCTTTATGCGTCAATTACGCGCGCCGCGTTGATA
This sequence comes from Spirochaetes bacterium GWF1_51_8, assembly GCA_001829415.1. Taxonomy (GTDB): domain Bacteria; phylum Spirochaetota; class Brevinematia; order Brevinematales; family GWF1-51-8; genus GWF1-51-8. The sequence continues at coordinate 37,139 of MIBE01000065.1, read as the reverse complement.
AATCATTTATTTTGTCTTCGGGTATGAAATTGCCCGGGCTGACACGGAGAGTTTTTTGAAAAGGTTAGCGTTATTTCTACTCTTTCTGCCTATACTTGCTTTCTCCGAAAGTTTCTATACGACCGGCCTCGACGCGAAGGTGATGCAGACCAATAAGGTGCGTCTCCAATGGTCGGCAAATATGAAAAAGGGGAAGTTCTATATTTACCGGAGCGACCAGTCGGCGATCAAGAACCTTTCCGCGCTCAGTAACGCAAAGCTCGTTTCCATTGTCGAGATAAACGGCGAAGCGGATATGGACTTGTTCCGTTTCCCGCCCTATTACGATAAGGTCGAGAAGTCCGGCGACTATTATTATCTTGTCCTGCCCGAGCTCGCGCAGGTCACTGTCGACGATCTCCTGATCGGTATCAACCTCAATATCTACCCTGTGACAGTCGTCATCCCGACCAACGCCCTTGCGGTAAAACCGCCCGAGGTGAAAACATCGGTCACATCGCTCGCCCTGCTTGTGTATAATACGAACCGCGTGAAGATAGACTGGTTCTCGTCGGTGAAAAAACAGCAGTTCGTGATCTACCGGAACAATCTCCAGGCGATCTCCTCGCCGTCTATCCTGAACTACTCCAAGGTGATCGCGATGATCGAGACGGAAGGCGGAATGGATAATGTCAAGAAGGCGTTCAAGATGCCGTCGTACTTCGACAGGCTGGACGAGCCGGGAGAGTACTACTACGCCATCCTGCCGAAAAAGGACAAGTACGAATCGACCGATTTCGTGAAGGATAATAACTACAACTCGCTGCCGGTGATGATTGTCAAACCCGAAGCGCCGAAAGAACCTGAAAAGACAGTGGAGGTCATCGAGCCTGTCGTCCTCGCGAAAGTCACGAATTTCTATATCCAGAAAATAAGCGCCAAGAAGTCCGATTCGATGGTCATGCTCTACTGGGAACTCAATTCGCTCGGGCCGCAGGACTTCGTGTTCAATATCTACCGTTCGATGTACCCGATCACGGGGTGGGCGCAGGTCAACGGCACGGTGCCGTTCGCGCAGGTCGAAAACGAGTTCCATTTCGAGGACTATCAGCTTAAGTTCGGCAGTCCCTACTATTACGCGGTCGTCCTTCAGGGGAAGAACGAGATTTTACCCGGTAAGAGCGCCACGGTCTCGCCGATCGTGTTCGACGGCGCGGAGATCGATATCCCTATCATCACCGAGATCGTCAAGACGAACGTGGTCATGCTCCCGGCGTACAAGAAACCCGCCACGAACGCCCTCGTACAGCCGTTGAAGAACCAACCCGGCGAACATCCGGTGAAGATCACTCCCGGTAACGGGACGGTCACGACGAACCTCATCCCGATTGTCCAGAAGAAGACGAATATCGTGACCCCGCCGAAAACGAATATCATCATTCCGCCCAAGACGAACAATATCCAGATAGAGACGCAGATTATCAAGAACGAACTGAACAGCGAACTTTCCAACGAACAGATCGAGATCGCGGAGTTTGTCGTGACAAACAAGAACAAGCCCAATCTCAATCTGCCCGACGAGTTTGTCCTGCTGGTCGATCCGAACAAGAAGCCGACGAATACGTTCGTGATTCCCAAAACGAACGTGATTCAGCCTCAGAAGAGCACGAACACGATCAAGATCGAGCCCGGCAAGATACCGTCGGACAAAACGGATTCTGTCGATCATAAAAAGGAGCCCGATCAGGGCGACAAGATAGTCGTGGTCAAACCCGATAACGGTAAAAACTATGTCATCATCAACGAGGAATTTGTCACGGTGGTAAAGCCGCAGAACAACATCCCGATCACGGACTGGAAGAACGACGATTTCGTGACGGTGGTAAAGCCGGAACTGAAACCGGAAAAACAGCCTGAGAAGCCGCCGACACTGAGCGTGGATTACTTCGGGCTGGGGATAAAGTATTATAAAAAAAATAATTACAATATCGCCGTCGAATACCTAAAAAAAGCCCTCGAATCTGCCGATTCTTCAAATAAGAGCGCGACATTGTTCTATCTCGGGAAGTCTTACTACCAGCTCGGGAACTATCAGGCCGCGCTTCCGTACTTCGCCAAGCTCCGCGAATATGACAAAAAGCTCGGCGGCGTCTGGATGAGTTTAACATTACAACGATTGGGAGAATAGGCATGACCCGTTCCGAAAACGTTATCGGTTTCTTTATCGTCTTTTTTTTATTAGTCATCATCGGCATCCTGTCCTATTTCCTCTTTTTCCAGAAGACTCTCGATGATGAAAAGCTGTATCAGAAAATAAAAGTCTCCTACGAGGTGGCGGATTACCCGTTATGCCTCGACCTTGTCACGCACATGATTGTCGAGTACCCCGAGTCGAAATTCCTCAATAAGTCGCTGATCTATGCCGCCGACCTATTGTATATCCGCAAGGACTTCGACGGCTCGAGGAACTATGTCCAGAAGGTCGTCACGTCGAAAAACGTCACGGTGGAAGAGTTTGTCGACGGTGTGATCGTGCTCGGAAAGATACTCCGCGAAGTAGAAAAGTACGATCCCGTCACGGTCGATTACCTCGAGAACGCCTACCTGAAGGCCGACGCGGGCAAGAAGACCGAACTCGCGGCATTCCTCGGATACGCCTATCTCTACAAGGGCGATTTCCAGACGTCGATTAAATTCTTTAAAAACTCGGTCGGCGAGGACGCGATCCTCGGCCCGGCGGCTGTCTATATCGCGCAGGGAATCTATTCCGACGCTATCCAGGAATACGAGAACTATTTCAGCTACTACGCCCACGGGAAAAACCAGGCCGAGGTGGTCGAGAAGTTCCACAAGCAGGCGTACTATTACGCCACGGTGCTGAAGGATTCCAAGATGCTCGACCGCGCGCTGACCTATTTCTACAAGGTCGTGAATACGTTCCCCGGCAATTCCTACGCCGATAAGGCGTTATACGAGATCGCCGACATCTACTACAAGACGAAAAACCAGCCCAACGCCATCTATATTATCGATAAAATCCTCGACAACAGCAACCCCGAATGCGACCCCGCCGCGATGTTCCTCAAGGGGCAAATCTGGTACGAGCTCGACCGCAAAACCGACGCGTTTAAGGTCTTCCAGGACCTGAGCGACCATTACCCGGAGACCGCTTACGGCAAACGCGCCGGGGAATGGCTCGACGTGATCGCGAAAGAGTTTCAGTACAATTAAGTAACAAGTAACAAGTAAAAAGTGACAAGTGACGAGTAAAAAGTGACAAGTGACGAGTAAAAAGTCGGAAGCGTAACTTCCGGAATATCGAAAAGTAAAAATGTCATACTGAGCTTGCCGAAGTATGAGCCTGCCGAAGTATGAGCCTGCCGAAGTATGAGCTTGCCGAAGTATGAGCTTGCCGAAGTATGAACTTTCCGGATTTTCCCGGCCGCTTATACCGTGGTTCGGCATCCCGCGGCGGAAGGCGGGACAAGTGCACACCATGACAGACTCGTAATAACAAAATATGTTTGTCAACACGCAAATTAAAGAGCACTTTTATTAAAAAGTAATTTTCCCATCCGCGTACCTCAGTGTTATCCGTGTAATCCGCGATAAAATGGGGTAAACAAAAGACTCTTTTTCTATCCCAACTCTACACGGATCACGCGGATCATACGGATATCCACGGAAAGCATTCCGCGTACTCCGCTTGAAATTTCCCCTTCGAGTTCCCGATTACCCTCTATTATTGTGAGAACGAGTCCTTTTTCGCTACATCCATGGGCCTTTCCGCGCGCCCGGAAACCGCCAATCGCTTTACTATTTTCGTATTCTCGTTTATAATTATCCTCAATTGAAATTATCGGGATTCCCTTTTCAAGGAATTGTGGAGGAAGAATGGCTAAGGAAGAGAAAGGCGGAACACACCTGATTACGGCGTATTTCGAAGACGAGATGAAGACGTCTTACCTGAACTACGCGTATAGTGTGATCACGAGCCGCGCTATCCCGGATATCCGTGACGGTCTCAAGCCGGTACACCGGCGTATCCTTTACGCGATGTCCGAACTGAGTCTCTGGCATGACAAACCCACCCGCAAAAGCGCGCGTATTGTCGGAGACGTGCTCGGTAAATTCCATCCTCACGGCGACTCGTCGGTCTACATGGCGACAGTGAAGATGGCGCAGGACTTCTCGATCCGTTACCCTCTCGTCATCGGGCAGGGAAACTTCGGGTCTATCGACGACGATCCGCCAGCCGCCATGCGTTATACCGAGGTCAAGCTTTCCCGGATCGCAGAATACCTGCTCGAAGACCTCGAGAAGGAAACGGTCGATTTCCGCCCGAACTTCGACGAAACATTGAAAGAACCCAAGGTTTTGCCCGGTAAATTCCCGTTTCTGCTGTGTAACGGCACGAGCGGAATCGCTGTCGGTTTCGCGACCGACATCCCCCCGCACAACCTGAAAGAAGTCGCGGCTGGGATCGGCGCGTACCTCGAGAACCCGAAGCTCACGACGCAGGAACTGATGAAGCATATCACCGGCCCGGACTTCCCGACCCACGGGATAATTACCAACCGCGCCGACCTTCCCACGATCTATGAAACGGGCCACGGCTCGATCAGTATAGCTGGAAAGGTCGCTATCGAGGAGATAAGCGGGCAGAAGCACCTTGTGATCACCGAGATCCCCTACCGTGTGATCAAGTCCAAGCTCGTCGAAGAGATCACGAGTCATATGCTCGACCCGAAGAATAAATT
>MIBE01000065.1:12482-32339 GCA_001829415.1 Spirochaetes bacterium GWF1_51_8 | reverse complement strand
GTGGTGGTCTACCTCAACAAAGAAGCCGACCCCGAATCGATCCGCACCGTGCTCTACAATACGACGGCGTTGACCGCGAAGATCAAGGTCAATATGGTCGTGCTGGTAGACAATCAGCCCCGAGTGCTTGCGCTCCGGGACATTATCCACTACTATGTCGAGCACCGCAGGCATATCATCATCAAACGTACCGAGTTCGACCTGCGTAAGGCGGAAGAACGTCTCCATATCGTGAAGGGCTTAGTCATCGCGCTCGCGAATATCGACGAAGTGATCGAGGTAATCAAGAAGTCGAAGGACGTCCCGGCTGCCCGTGAGAACCTGATGAAACGGTTCAAGCTGTCCGAGATACAGGCGCAGGCCATCCTCGATATGCGTCTCCAGAAACTGACAAGCCTCGAAGTGATGAAGCTGAAGGAAGAAGAGGCCGCTCTCGAGAAACTGATCGCGGAATTGCAGGAAATCCTGAAAAGCCCCAAGAAGCGCGACGGGATTATCAAGAAGGAACTGACCGAGATGTCTGACACGGTCGGCGACGCGCGACGGACACATTTCGGCGAAATATCGACCACCGTGATCGAAACCGAAGAACTGATCTCCAACGACCCAATGCTCCTGACTGTCACCCGCAACGGTTTCGTGATCCGCGAGATCGGCGGCTCGGGCAGTATGCGCGCGGGCAAACGGGGCAACAAGGGGCGTAAGGGCGAAGCCTCGGACACCGACCGTCTGGAAGCAGGCGACTATATCTTCGAGACCGTCATGTGCTACATGAAGGACACGATTATATTCGTCACCGACTCGGGACGGGTTTACTCTATCAAGGGATACGAATTCAAGGGCGATATGGCCGGGAAGATCACCCGTGCGCATATCCGGAATATAGAACGCCTGCGGGATATTGTCGCGAATAACGAAATGATCACCGCCGTCCTGCCGGTGAGCGAGTTCACGCCGAAGTACTTCATGATTTTTATCTCGAAACTCGGCAAGATCGCCAAAATACCGCTCGACCAGTTCGACAGTATCTATAAGAGCGGGATAATCGCGGTAAAACTGCGCAAGAACGACTCGGTTGTCGGCGCGGTGATCACCGATGGCAAACAGAAGCTGTTTATCGTCAAACGGAGCGCGAAGGGCTTCAAGTTCCATGAGAACTCCGTGCCTGTCTATAACAGGGGTGTGGGCGGCGCTAACGGGACGTCCGTATCGGGCGAAACCGACCAGGTGATCGGGATGGGCGTGGTCGAAGACGCGCAGTTCGTCATCTTTGTCACCCTCGACGGCAAAGGCCGGATGGTCAAACCCGACGTATTCAAGGAAATGGCTACACGCGGCGCGAAGGGATGTAAACTGGTCGAGATCGGAAAAGAGCGCTTGCTTGCCTCGTTTACGATGTGCAATAAAGGGGATGAAGTCGTTATCACAACCAAGATGGGGAGGCGGATCACGTTCCCGGTCGATACGTTGAGCTCACAGCTTTTGAAGTTTATCGACCTGAACGACGGGGATGAGGTTTCCGCGGTCGCGACTATCAGCGCCGAGGTTGCCGAGGACGAAACGCCCTCGCTGAAATTTTGACGGCGGTTTATCGCCGGGTGGGGCTTAAGGTCTATTTGGGGAAAACGGGGACGTTTAAGCGGAGGATTGTGTGCATAACTATGAATGTCTGATCTTTGATCTGTTCAACACCCTGATCGTGGACGAAGGAATGGCAGAACGGGAAAAGTACCGGATGGACTCGATCTATACTATTCTCGAGAAGTCGCTTTATCCCGTAAAGTTCAACGAACTCTCGCTGAAGTACGCGAAAATGATCGAACACAGCGCCGAGTCCCAGGCGAGTACGGGATGGTGCTTTGCGCCGTTCTACCAGGTCGAGTACCTGCTGAACCTTCTCAACGCGCACGACCTGATCGTGTTTAAGAAGGTCTACGATGTGTTTATCGACGCAATCTTACAGATATGCCCCGAGCCTATTCATAACGCCCAAAAGGCGCTCGAGGAACTCAAGGACAGGGGTAAGAGAATAGGGCTGATCTCGAATACGGGCAAGACCCCGGGGATCATGCTCAGGATCATGCTGAAGGAAATCGGCCTCTTTAAGTACTTCGACGATATGGTGTTCTCCGACGAAACGGGCTACCTGAAACCGGATTCGCGGATTTTCCAGACCGCGATCGAACGTCTGGGCGCGAAGAAGGAAGAAACAATCTATATCGGCGATATGAAAGGATGCGACTATGACGGCGCAATGCTCGCGGGTCTGGGCGCTCATTTATTCGACAGGAAACAGGAAGACATATATAACGTTGTACTCACGTACAGCGGCGGATACTAAGGAGAACTTTTATGGGTTTGAAAGAAGAACTCTACGAGATTCTGGAAGAAGCCAAGAAAGAAGTAAAAAAGATCAAGGATAAAAAGCTATTCGACGAACTGCGCGTGAAGTTCCTCGGAAAAAAGGGCGAGCTCAGGAATATTCTCGGTAAGCTCGGCGCTTTAGGCGTAGAAGAGAAGAAGGAAATCGGGCAGGCGGCGAACGAGGTCAAGGATAAGATACAGGAATTGATCGACGAGGCCGCCGAAAAGATCGAGAAGCAGGAACGCGCCGCGCGCCTCAAGAAAGGCGTGCCGGATATTTCGGTCTCGCGCACCATCCCGCCTATCGGTTATTACCACCCGTTGACCGTCATCCGCGACAAGATGATCGGAGTTTTCAAGAACATGGGCTTTTCCGTGGAAGAAGGCCCCGAGCTCGAAGAGGAATACTACAATTTCGACGCGCTCAATATGCCGTGGTACCATCCCGCCCGCGACAGCCACGACTCGTTCTATATCACGAAGGGCAAGCTGATGCGGACTCATACTTCGCCGATGCAGGCGCGTATCATGCAGAAACGGAAACCTCCGCTCGCGGTAGTGGTGCCGGGGAGATGCTTCCGCCGCGACGCCGTGGACGCGACCCACTCGCACACATTCCACCAGATGGAAGGACTCGTCGTCGATAAGAACATCACCTTCGCCGATCTCAAGGGCACATTGCTGACATGGGCGAAAATGATGTTCGGGCCGCAGACCTCGATCAGGATGCGCCCGGATTACTTCCCGTTCACCGAACCGTCCGCCGAACTCGCGGTGACATGCCCGATCTGCGCCGGTAAAAAGTGCTCGGTCTGCAAACATACCGGATGGATCGAGATCGCCGGGTGCGGTTTGGTCGATCCCGAAGTCTTCAAGAATATAGGCTACGATCCCGAACAGGTTTCCGGATTCGCGTTCGGAATGGGACTCGAACGGATCGCGATGGTCGTTTACGGTATCCGCGATATCCGTTATTTCTACGAAAACGATATGCGCCTGATCGAACAGTTCGTGAAATAGGAGAAGAACATGCTGGTAACATATAATTGGCTCAAGGAGTTCGTCGATATCCCGATGTATCCGAACGAGCTTGGCGAACGCCTGACAATGCAGGGACTGGAAGTGGCCTCGGTCAGGAAAGTGGGTATCGACCTCACTAAGAACCCGCTGATCGGCGTAGCGAAGATCGTGTCGCTCGAGAAGCACCCAAAGGCCGACAACCTGACGATATGCAAGGTCGGCGACGATAAAAAGGTAGTCGTGACCAACTCGCCCAATGTAGCCAAGGGCGATTTCGTTGTGTACGCCCAGCCCGGCGCGTTACTCCCCAACGGCATCACGGTCAAGGAAACGAAGATAAAGGAGCAGGTGTCCGAAGGGATGCTTCTGCCGAAGGAATATCTCCAGATCGAGGATAAGAGCGCGGATATCTGGATACTCGGAAAGGACGCGAAATCCGCTGAGGTGGAATTCAGGATTTTTGTCGAAGAAGACTATGTTCTCGAAATAGAGCTTACCGCGAACCGTTCGGACTGTCTTTCCGTGCTTGGCGTCGCGCGCGAAGTCGCCGCTATGCTCGGCAAGCCGCTCAAACTGCACAACCCGATGGTAAACGAAAACCTCAACACCGAACCCGATATCGAAATCACCGAAAGAACGCTCTGTCCCCGTTATACGTCGCGTATCCTGACCGGGATCGAAGTCCGCGAGTCCCCGTCATGGGTGAAGCGCCGACTCTCGCTTTGCGGCCTGCGTCCGATCAACAACATTGTCGACGCGACGAACTATGTCCTTCTCGAACTCGGTCATCCGACCCACGCGTTCGACCTGAACCGTCTCGACGGCAAGAAGATCATAGTCCGAAGCGCGAAGAAGGGCGAAACGATCACCGCGCTCGACGGCACGGAATGCAGACTGACGACGGAGAACCTCGTGATCGCTGACGAAAAGAAAGCGGTCGCGATAGCCGGGGTAATGGGCGGCGCGAACAGCGAAATCCTCGAAAACACGAAGGACCTGCTCCTCGAAAGCGCCTACTTCGATCCGGTGTCGATCCGCAGGACGTCCGCCGCGCTTAAGATTAAATCCGAGGCGTCGTACCGTTTCGAACGCACCGCGGACTGGGGTATCACCCCTATCGCGCTCGACAGAATTTGCGAGATCATCATGGTTTCGAGTCCCGCGAAGGTCTCCCGGATGGTCGACCGTTACGTAAGCATCATCAAAGATAAAGTAGTCACGATCAAGGACGGATATATCTCCGAAAAGCTCGGAGTCCAGCTCGCGCTCAAGGATGTCGAGGAGTATCTGAAACGTCTCCAGTTCCAGATCATGGTCAAGCGCGAGAACAGCCTCGAGGTCAAGATACCGAGTTTCCGTTCCGATGTCGCGCGGGCTATCGACCTCGCCGAGGAAATCGCGCGTATCTACGGGTACAACAGCATCCCGGAAACTTCGTTCCGCGCCCCGACCGTGCTCCAGGGTTTGGGCGAAGTCAAAGATATTAAGTCGAAGATCCGCGAGATACTGACCGGAATCGGTTTTTCCGAGGTGTACAACTACAGCTTCATGGATCCCGCCGACCTTCAAAAGTTCCGGATCATGAATAAATCGGTCATTCCGCTCGAGAACCCGATGGCGCAGGACGCTTCGCTCCTTCGGAACTATCTCTTTATGGGGCTTGTCAAAAACATCGAATATAACGAGAAGTCGGCATACCGTCACAGCTCGCGCTTTTTCGAGATCGGCAATATCTTCAAGCACGAGCAGGATTATAGCGAGTCCGAACGGCTCTGCTTCGCGGTGTGGGGTAAGGACGAGTCTTACGAGACGCTTCTCGGGATCGCGGAAATGCTCCTGACCCGTCTGGGAACCGGCGCGCTCGATTTCAAGAAGGCGGAGTTCGACTTCACCCATCCGGAAAACTGCTCGATCGTGTTCTCCGACGATAAGAAGCTCGGCTTCCTCGGCGAACTCCATCCCGATATTCAGGACGAGATCGATCTTCGTTATCCGGTGTACTTCGTCGAGTTCAATCTCGCGGTGCTTGAGGATATCTTCTCGACCCCTATCGAGATCAAGCCTATCGGGAAATTCCCGCCCACCGACCGCGATATCTCGCTTGTGGTGGACGAGAAAATACTTGCCCGCGACGTACTGAACACGATCCTGTCGTTCAACGAATGGATCAAGAAGGTCGAATTTGTCGACCTGTATTCCGGCGGCCAGATCGGCGGGGATAAAAAAAGCCTGACCTATTCCATCCTGTTCCAGAGCGGCGAGAAAACGCTGAGCGATACGGAAGTGAATCAGGTGATGGACGACCTCGTGAAAAAGCTGGAAAAACAGTTCGAAGCGGAATTGCGATCTTAACTGATTGCATCACCGATACTTCAGCCGGAATGAGCGGAAACTCAGTTTCCGCGACTCATCTATGGTCACTTTAATATTCTAATCCAAGGAAGTGACCATTGGGCATTCCATTTCAAATAATACCTTGAATTGTTAGAAAAAGCGATGTTATTTGAACCGCCCCTATTTCTTTGACAAATCTTGCGAAAAACTGTATAATTAGGGAATATTAGTTGTATTACCCTTAAGGAGCTCAACATGGCAATGCCAAAACACAAGATCGGCAAAACTAAGACGCGCATCCGCAAGTCGATCGCATATTATGGAATAGCGAAGACCCCCGCGATGTCGCTTTGTCCTCATTGCGGTGAAAAGAAGATGCCGCACCGCGTTTGCCCTCATTGCGGTTTCTACGGTTCGAAGACCGGCGGAGTGCAGGTAATTACCAAGGCAGTTAAAGAAGCTAAGGAATAACCTTATATGAAAATCGGGGTTGATTTAATATCCGGCGAATCTGATATCACCGAGTTGGTAAAAGGTTGTATCGACGCTGTCGAAGCTGTGAAAGATATCGAAGTAGTCATGATCGGTAAACCGGAAGTTTACGAACCCTTGATACATCATAAAAAGTCTTTCTGGGGTAAGAACGATCCTAAAGGGAGATTGTCGATCCTGAAGGCGTCGGAAATCATCACGATGGAAGACGACCCGTTGAAAGTGATTAAGCAGAAACCGGAATCGAGTATCGTTGTCGGCCTTCAGGCGCATAAACGGATGGAGATCGACGCGTTTTTCTCGCCCGGGAACACCGGTGCTATCGTGGTAGCCTCGTCCCTGATTATGGGTCGTGTCAAAGGGATCAAGAAACCCGCCCTCGCGGCGTTTTTGCCCAACCGCTTGGGGAGAGCAAATCTGCTTCTCGATGTAGGCGCAAGCGCCGAATGCGATGTGGAAGATTTGCTGAAATTCGCAATCATGGGCAGGATTTTTTACAGTGAAATGGAAAAGGTAGAGAATCCCAGGATCGCGCTTCTGAATATCGGGAGCGAATCTCACAAGGGGACGGCCTTACAGAAGGCGACTTATAAAAGAATGAATGAAATGAAATTGAACTTCGTCGGGAATATCGAGGGACACGATTTGTTTACCTCGGTCGCCGAAGTGATAGTATGCGACGGCGCGCTCGGTAACGTGGCTCTCAAGGTCATCGAAGGCGCCGGGAAGACGATCACGACACTCTTGAAAGAGTCGATCAAGAGCGATCCGATGGCTAAGGTGGCTCTGCCGCTTTACGGAAACGCGTTGAAGAAACTCGGCAAACAGATCGATCCCGAGGCGCACGGGGGGGTTCCGCTTCTCGGTGTTCGCGGTAATATATTTATCGGGCACGGGAAATCGGGAAGGCAGGCGATCACGGCGGGAATTCTGGCCGCAGCTCAGGCTGTCCGGACGGACGTTCTTGGAAAAATTCACCGCGACCTTGAAACGCTGCATCTCGGTTAAAGCTCAGATAAGAGCCCCACGGCTCTTTTTTTGTTTAGGGCGGTTCTAATGATTATTAAGATTTTTAGCATGAGTGTTAAATTCTCTTTATAATTCGCCCAACGGTTACTTCCATTCCGCCTTAGAACGGCGGGTATTAAAAGTGACCTTCATGGACAGGGGGAAAGGAGGCTGCGATTTGAAACCGATAAAAGCACAGATTTCCGGGGTGGGAAAATACGCGCCGGAAAAAGTTTTGTCCAATCTCGACCTCGAGAAGATGGTCGACACGAACGATGAATGGATTTCATCCAGGACCGGAATTAAACGCCGTCATATAGCGGCGGATAACGAGACGACATCGACAATGGCGGCTGAAGCCGGACGGAAGGCAATCGAAAACGCGGGACTCAAGCCCGAGGATATCGAAATGGTCATCGTGGCTTCCTTATCGCCCGATATGATGTTTCCCGCTTCCGCGTGTTTAGTTCAGGACATTCTGAAACTCCCGAAGGCGGGTACGGTCGATGTTTCGGCCGCGTGCTCGGGTTTTGTCTATGCGTTTTCCATGGCCGCGGGCTATATCGCCATGGGTCTCCACAAAAATGTTCTCGTAATCGGTTCCGAAGTGATGTCCCGCTTCGTGGACTGGAAAGATAGAAATACCTGTGTCCTGTTCGGCGACGGAGCCGGCGCGGTCGTCCTTTCGGCCGTAGACCAAAACTCTCCTTCCGAGGTGATCGATTTCATCCTCGGCGGCGACGGTTCCGGCGGCGACCAGCTTTCGCTTCCGGCGGGCGGATCGAAAATGCCCGCGACCCATGAAACGGTCGATCAGGGAATGCATTATCTCAAGATGGCTGGAAACAATGTGTTCAAGTTCGCTGTGCGGACGATGACCGATATCACTGTCGAAATACTGAACCGCAACAACCTGACCGCCGACAAGGTGAAACTTGTCGTGCCGCATCAGGCGAATTTCCGGATCAACGACGCGGTGCGCGAGAGACTCGGGATGACCGAAGCGCAGATGTTTAACAACATCTTCGAGTACGGGAACACAAGCGGCGCGACTATCCCGTTGGGACTGGCCGAGGCTGTCGAGCAGAACTTGTTAAAACGCGGAGACTATGTTATATTCGTGTCGTTCGGCGGCGGATTTACATGGGGCGTTTCGCTGATAAAATGGTAGAAATTAAAATAGTTTTATAGAATTCAGGAGGAAAATTATGGGAAGAGTAGATAACAAAAACGCCATCGTAACCGGAGCCGCTCGCGGTATCGGACGCGCGATCGCGTTAAAACTGGCCGCCGAGGGTGCGAATGTCGTAATTGTCGATGTCAACCTCGATCAGGCCAACGAAACGGCAAAGGAAATCGAGAAGCTCGGTAAAAAGAGCATGGCGATGAAGGTCGATGTAACCAACTACGGCGATGTCGAATCGCTCATGGAGAAAGTCAAAGCGGAATGGGGTTCGGTGGATATCCTTGTGAATAACGCAGGTATCACCCGCGACAACCTGATCCTGAAGATGACGCCCGAAGATTTCGATCTCGTCATTAATATCAACCTGAAGGGCGTATTCAACGGTATCAAGGCCGCGTTCCCCGTGATGATGAAGCAGAGAAGCGGAAAGATTATCAATATGGCGTCCGTGATCGGACAGATGGGCAATGTCAGCCAGGCGAACTACGCGGCGAGTAAGGCCGGGGTTATCGCGCTGACCAAGACCGCGGCCAAGGAATTGGCGAAACGCGGTGTTTGTGTGAACGCGATCGCACCGGGTTATATCCAGACCCCGATGACCGACCAACTCTCCGATCAGGTCAAGCAATATATTCTCGGAATGATCCCGATGGAAAGAATGGGTCAGCCTGAGGATGTCGCGAATATGGTGCTGTTCCTTGCGGGCTCGGAGTCGGATTATGTCACCGGTCACGTTTTCAACGTGGACGGCGGCATGGTAATGGCTTAATTCCTTTATTTTTGCGGAGGTGAACATGTCGAAACGCAGAGTCGTTATTACAGGAATGGGAACGCTCAACAGCGTCGGTTTAAATGTAGAAGAGTTTTGGTCGAACGCGGTCGCCGGTAAGTCCGGTATCACCAAGATCTCCAATCAGGAAATGGGCGATTCTCCCTGCCAGTACGCAGGCGAGATCAAGAACGAGAAGTTCATCGTAGAGAATTTTATCGATAAAAAACAGGCCAACCGTATGGACAGATTTACCCAGTTCGGGTATGTGGTGTCCAAGGAAGCGGTCGAGCATAGCCGTCTGATGGAATACGACCAGCTTGACAAGAATAAAGTCGGCGTGTTGGTCGGTTCCGGTATCGGCGGTATCTACTGTTTCTGCGATAACGTGATCGTGCTGGAGCACCAGGGGCACAAACGCGTTTCCCCGCTCTTCATCCCGAAGATCATCACAGATATCACCTCGGGGCACGTCTCGATCCTCTACGGTTTCCGCGGCCCGAACTATTCGATCAGCTCGGCCTGCGCGTCCGCGTCGCACAGTATCGCGGTCAGTTATATGCATATTATGAACGAAGACGCCGATGTGATGATCACGGGCGGAAGCGAAGCCGCGATGAACCAGCTCGGTATCGCCGGGTTTACCCAGGCGCAGGCCTTATCGACGCATTACGCGGACAATCCCGCGGCCTCGTCGAGGCCGTTCGATAAAGGGCGCGACGGGTTTGTGATGGCGGAAGGCGCGGGCGTCCTTGTCCTCGAAGAGTACGAGCAGGCCAAGAAGCGCGGCGCGACGATCTACGCCGAGATGCTGGGGTACGGGATGAGCGGCGACGCGAACCATATCACGGCTCCCTGTCCTGACGGAAGCGGCGCGGCGCTCGCGATTGAGAACGCGCTCAAGCGCGCCGGACTGAAGATTACGGATATTCAGCTTGTGAACACTCACGGTACATCGACGCAGTTAGGGGATATTGCCGAGACCAAAGCGGTAAAACGCGTATTCGGCGATCACGCATATAAATTGAAGGTGAACTCGACGAAAAGTATGACCGGGCACACACTCGGCGCCGCCGGCGGTGTCGAAGCTGTCGCCGTGGTCAAGATGCTCCAGACGGGTGTCATTCACCCCACGATCAACCTCGACGATCCCGATCCTGAATGCGATCTCGATTATGTCCCCAACAAGGCGATAGAGTTTCCTGTTGAGTATGCGATAAGCGACTCATTCGGATTTGGTGGCCATAATGTTACTATCGTATTTAAAAAGTTTAGCGGATAATCGTGGGCTTGCTCCGGAAAGAAGGAATCAGTTAAAGGCTCTCTGTAAGCGGTTAAGAGTAGGAATCCATTCGCTCGCGCTCCTCGACAGGGCGTTGACCCATTCATCCTACGTCGACCGTGTCAACGGACAGTCGGATACCTATGAACGGCTGGAGTTCCTCGGGGATTCAGTGTTGAACGCGTCTATCTCATACCTGCTGTTCAACGATCATCCCCGTTTCATGGAAGGCAAACTCTCCGCGTTCCGTTCGAGCCTGGTGGACGAGACCACGCTCGCCGAGATCGGAATCGACCTCGGTATCCCCGAGTTCATCAACCTCGGGCGCGGCGAAAGACTGACCGATATCCGAGCGAAGAACAAGGTGACCGCCGATATCGTCGAATCGATCATCGCGGTACTGTTCATCGAAAAGGGCTTCGATTATACCTATCGTTTTGTCGACAGGATTATGCGCGAGCATATCGAACGCCGCCTGACCGACGGAGTCCGCGATTTCAAGACTTCCCTTCAAAAAATCTCCATGGAAACTTTTAAGAAATATCCCGTATACCGGATTGTCGGCGAGATCGGCCCCGATCACAATAAAACGTTCAAGGTCGAAGTCGAGGTGAACGGAAATATCAAAGCGGTGGGTGTCGGACGCAGTAAAAAGGCCGCCGAACAGGACGCGGCAGAAAAGGTTCTCGATATTCTTGAAAAAACTAAACATAAGGCGGACGGCAGATGAGAAGTATGACTGGTTTTGCCAGTGAGATGCAGAGCACCTCGAAGTATGATATTTTTATCGAACTGAAAAGCGTCAATTCCCGCTATTTCGAATTCAAAGTCAAGTCATCTTACTACCTGAACGAGCTCGAGGTGATGATCCGCAATATCATTTCCGAGAAACTCAACCGCGGAAAGATCGACCTCTTTATCAAGGTGGTCGAGAAGAACGCCGACAACTACGAAGTCGTGGTCAATAAGGATCTCGCCAAAAAGTATGAAAAAGCCCTTTTAGATATGGGGAACGAGCTCGGCGTCGTTTCGGAGCTCTCAGTCCGCGATTTCATGTCACTTGAGGGAATTATCAACCTCGAACGTGTGGGCGAGGAAGAAGAGCTCGAGAAGAAAGTGATCCAGATGCTCGAGAAGCTGATCGAACGGATCATCGAAATGATGTACCGCGAGGGACGCAAGACTAAGGAAGATATCGAATCCTCGCTCGCGAGGATCGACGAAAGTGTCCGCATCATCGAAAATCTTTATCCGCAGAGCCTCGAGAAGTACAAGGAATCTTTGCGCGAACGGCTTCAGGAGATGATCGCCTCGCATATCGACGAGAACCGTCTGATGATGGAACTCGAGATGGTGGCGTCGCGTACAGCGATCAACGAGGAAGTCGTCCGCCTGAAGAGCCATATCGGACAGTTCCAGAACGTGCTGAACGGCAAGATTCACGGCGACAGCAAGAAGCTGGACTTTATCGGGCAGGAAATGAACCGCGAGGCCAATACGATCGCGTCGAAATCCACGGACTACACGATCATCGAAAATACGATAGTCATCAAGGGAGAAATAGAAAAAATCAGGGAACAGTTGAGGAATCTTGTATGAGCGATGCTCCCAAGGGGCAGGTGATAGTAATTTCCGGACCCAGCGGCGTGGGCAAGACTTCTCTTTATAAAAAGGTTCTCGAAGAGCTGAAAGACAAGCTCGATTTTTCTATTTCGGTCACGACACGCACGCCGCGTCAGGACGAAAAGAACGGCGAAGACTATATCTTCATAAACGAGGAAGAGTTCAAGAAAATGACCGCGCGCGGGGAATTCGCCGAATGGGCCGAGGTTCACGGGAACTTCTACGGCACGCCTAAGACGGAGATCGACCGCATCCTCGCCAGCGGGAAGAGCGTCCTGCTCGACCTCGATGTCCAGGGCGCGATGAAGATACGCGACGCGTACGCCAAGGCGAAACTGATCTATATCCTTCCCCCCTCGTTCGAGGTGCTCGAACGCCGTCTCTACGGACGGAACACCGACGATTCCGAAACCCGGCATATACGGATGCAGAACGCCGTTAACGAAATGAAATACGTCTCGCGTTACCATGTCCGGATCACGAACGACGATTTCGAACGGGCCGCGAAAGAACTGCACGACACGATTGAAAAATTAGTCAGCGGAGACGAATCTTGGATCGAATACCTCTAAGGCGGCGGTTCACTCGATGAAATCACTTCTTAAATCGGCTCTCGGCCTTGTTCTTCTTTTTATCCTTTCATCCTGCGCGGGTGTACAGCGCTACGAATACAGCAGATTTATCATGGATACCTACTTCGAGATAATCGTCTATTCGGATAAGCCGTTCGGCGAGGTGGATCGAGCCGCGGACGGCGCGTTCGGGCTGATCGAAGCCCTCGAAAAGAAATTCAGCGTCACCGATACCAATTCGGCGATCTATCAGTTGAACCGGGATAAGTCCGTCGAGGCCGATAGCGAAATGCTTACTGTGTTCTCGAATACGCTTGCGATGTCGGCATGGACGTCCGGCGCGTTCGATCCCACAATTTACCCGTTGGTCGCGCTCTGGGGCTTCTTTTCCGATCAATTCCGCGTCCCGACCGCGCAGGAAATTCAATCGATTATGAAATCGGTCGATTACATGAAGATAACTATTACCGGCGGGAAGGTTATTCTGGATGGAGGTGTATCGGTCGATTTCGGCGGTATCCTCAAGGGATACGCGGTCGATCAGGCTGTCGAGCACTTGACTGCGAACGGGATCGTTTCCGGGATTGTCAATGCGGGCGGGAACCTGAAGGTCTTCGGCGTGAAGCCCGACGGCTCGAATTGGGAGATCGGTATCCGGCATCCGAGAGACAAGGGCGGGATTTATACAGTCCTCAGCCTGAAACCCGGCGCGGAGATGTCGGTCGCCACTTCCGGCGACTACGAGCGTTTCTTCATGGAGAACGGAACCCGTTATCACCACATCATGTCGCCGTTCGACGGCTATCCTGTCCATAACGGCGTGGTCAGCGTATCGATCGCGCACGAGAGCGCGATGCTCTGCGACGGGCTCTCGACGTCGTTATTCGTGATGGGCGCGGAGAAAGGGATCGAGTTCGCCGATAAAAACGGAATCGCCGCGATGATTATCACGGAGAAGGACGGGATGCTCATCGAGCACCGTTCGGTAAAATGGATGGAATTGACGGGTACGCTGACCTATTAGCGCGAGGCGATCTTTTCCAGCGCGATGATGAGCGCGCGGACCGTGTCTTCACGGTGACGGATATTCTGCGCGGCGAGTTCGAGCTTCACCGGGTTCTTGATCTCCAGTTTCAGCTTCTCGATCCCCGAATTGAAATAAGCCGCCAGCTTTTCGAGTATTTTAACAAGCCACGGGAACTTTTCCATAATCAAGCCCTGCACTCCTACCTCTTTCGACGCGATCGCGTCCTTGAGACGCTCGAGGATATCCGCGAGTTCCTGCGAGGTGTCGATCCAGTCGTCTATCGAAGTCCCCGCCTTCCCCCTGAACGACATTCTCTCTCTCGTCCTTTTGAAGAAGCCCAACTCGTCGATCTCATGGTTCAGTTCGAAGAGCTGTTTCTCCAATTCATGTGTCAATCCCAGCGCCTCGTCGGGAGTCCCGTCGATGACGCTGACTTTATCGGAAGAGGCGTTTTTCGTTTTAGGTTTGATATCAGGAGCGGCAGTGATCGCCGTGTCGGTGGAGATGATCCCGGACCGCGAGAGGGGGTGGAACGGGTCGGTGACCGTGCCGTGGTACTCCGACGGGTTCACGAGGTGATAGATCAGCCCAGCCGCGCATTCATCGGACGGGACGAGGTCCTTGTATCCGGGGTTTTTCACCCCGCGGATATATTCATCGCAGGACATCCCGTAGGCGGAAGCGAGCTTCTGGCACATATCGGTGCCGCCGGGTGTATCGCAGAACCCGGGATTGAACGCGAAGATCGACACGCCGGACTTCGAGCCGGTCTCTTCCGCGAGAGAGAGAGTCATCGCGCGGACTGCCGCCGACATCGCGGTATAGGATGACATATAGGGAATGATATCCCCGGAAATAATATTGACGATTGCGCCGTCCTTTCGCAGAAGCATCGACGGCAGAAACGCCCGGGTCATCAGGACTGTCCCGCGCAGGTTGACGCGGTAGGCGTCGTCCCAAAGGGTCAGCTTCTGCTCCATGAACGAGCCGAACGGCAGAGCGGCGGCGTTGTTCACAAGGATATCGACTTTGCCGGAAGTGAGAAGGATGTTCTCGGTCAGGTCTTTAACGCTTTCCGGGTCGGAGATGTCGGTGTGGATATAGAGAGCGTCGCCGCCCTTCGAGATGATCTCCTTCTGGACTTTCAGCCCGAGTTCGGACATATCGGCGATGATCACCTTCGCGCCGAGAAGCCCCAGTCCCCGCGCGATCTCCGCGCCGAGTCCCTGCCCGGCTCCCGTCACAATCGCGACTTTATCCGATAACACGCCTTTCTTCAGGCCCATTTTCTTCAGCAGTTTTAACATAAAAATCTCCGCGCGGAATACAAGGTTTGTATAAGTATCGGAATAATCGGGAAAAGGTAAAGAATTACCGGAAAAGGATTTGAGGAGAGATTATTTACAGGCTTCAAGAATGGAACAGATTTTTGGGACGAGTTTCGAGGTGTCGAAGGGTTTCTGGATGAACCCGGCGAGCCCCTTATCGCGGAAATGGCCGGTCGCTTCCTGTTCGCTGTACCCGCTCGCGAGAAGCACTGGAACTTCCTTATCGATCTCGCGGATTCCCCGGAACACCGCTGCCCCGTCCATCTTCGGCATCGTCATATCGAGAAGGATGAGCGAGATGCCGCCCTTGCGCTTCCTGAGGATATCGAGCGCTTCGATACCGTCGGCGGCAAGTATCACATGGAATCCCCGGCGCTCGAGCAGGCGGCGGCTGATCTCGCGGATCGACTCCTCGTCGTCGATCACGAGGATAGTTCCGGTGATTTTATGTTCCTCGGGGATGTCTGGCTTTTTCAGGAGTTTCGCTGTGTTCTTCAGGATACGGCTCTCGGGGAAGAGCACACGGAAGGACGTCCCCTTACCCGGGACGGTAACAATGCGGATGAGGCCTTGATGGCCCCGGATAATCCCCAGCACGGCCGCGAGCCCGAGTCCCCGCCCGGTGAACTTGGTGGTATAGAACGGATCGAATATTTTCTCGAGGACTTCATCGGTCATCCCGCTCCCGCTGTCTGTCACCTCGAAGAAGACGTAGTTTCCTTCCCCGGGAATCTTATCCGTTCCCTGATGAAAGAGGTTGTGGGATTCGGCGATGTATTTCTTATCGCAGTAGAGCGCGCCGCTGGAGAGGGTGATGATCCCGTCGTTGTCGCCGATCGCGTCCGAAGCGTTCGTGATGAGGTTCAGGATGATCTGACGGATCTGCGTGGCGTCGGCCTCTATCGAGGGCAGGTTTTCAGTGAGGGCGTAACGGATCGTGATTTTCTTGGACACCGACACGGTGATCAGTTGAATCATTTCTTTCACCACGTCGTTAATAACGATCTCCTGGATCAGGAACTTCCCGCGCCCGGAGTAGGCAAGCATTTGCCTCGCGAGGTCTGCGGCGCGGTGCGCGGCTTTCTCGATCTCCTTCAGGTTATCGACAACCGGCGATTCGGGCGGAAGATCGAGCAATGCGAGGCTCGCGTGCCCGAGGATGGCGGTCAGAATGTTATTAAAATCGTGCGCGATCCCGCCCGCGAGTATCCCGAGACTCTCGAGCTTCTGGGCATGCTGGACTTGCCGTTCGAGGTTGATCTTTTCCTCTTCCGCTTTCTTCCGGTCGGCGATGTCGAAAAAGATCGTGATACTCGCGATCACCTTGTTCTCTTTGTCGAACACGGGCGCTCCGAAAACTTCGAGCAAAACAGAAGTACCGTCGGGCCGCCTGACCAGTATATCGTCCACATGCCCCCGGGTACCTTTAAGCCCGAGGAAAACAGGCATTTCTTCGGGCGGATACAGTTCGTTTGTCGAACTCTTATATGCAATAGTCCGTGCATGAACGGTCTGCTCTTGAAACACGGGTAAAACCGATCCCCCGAACAACTGTCTGGCCTCGGCGTTTTCTATCAATGTCTTCCCGGATTCGGCTTCGATCATCATCACGCCCATCGGCAGGTTTTCGAGCAGAGTCTCCATGATGCGGAGCTGAAGGTCGAGCTTTTCCTCGGCGCGCTTTCGGTCGTCGATATCGGTATGCAGACCGATCAAACGGTTCGGCTTTCCGTCCTGATTCCACTCCACGAACCGGCCGCGTGAAAGGACCCATTTCCAATCGCCGCTTTTCGTGCGGATCCGGTATTCGATGATGGAGTTAGGATTAGAGCCTTTCCGGCGACTGCTAAAATCTTCGAGAATTTTCGGGAGATCGTCGGGATGCACCATGCTCATCCACGACGCCGCGCTGGCGGGAAATTCACCGGGTTCGTAAGCGAGCTGGGTATAGAAACTGGGACTGAAATAGACCAGTTCCGGCTCGATCCGCCAATCCCAGACCGCGTCGGTCGTACCTTCCAGCGCGAGGCGCAGGCGTTCGTCGCTGGCCTTCAGCGCGTTCAGCGTCTCTTTCTTTTCGGTGATATCGAGAATCACCGACAGGAAGAACAAGTTTTTATCGACATCGAGCAATTGAAGATGCACCTCGACAGGATAGACCGTGCCGTCGGCGCGCTCATGGCGTGTCTCGAAGGCGAGCGAAGCTGCTTTTTCGGTCTTGAGCGGTTCTATTAATGATTCAAACTGTTCGCTTGTAAAATCCGGTTCTATATCGACAGGCGTCATTTTCTGTAATTGGTCGAGGGAATAGCCGAGGTTTTTCCGGGCGCCGTTACTCACAAAGATGAATTTCAAAGTTTCGGGGTCGAAGACATAAACCTCGTTCAGGCTGGAATTGACAATCGAATAAAACTGCCTGATCTGCGCGTCCTTCTCGATCCGGTCGGTGACATCGCGGGAAACACCGAGTATCTTAACAGGCAGCCCGTTGTCGTCCGTCATAAATGTTGCTACGATTTCTGTCGGGATAACACTCCCGTCACGCTTGTACTGATTGATTTCATTTATATAATAGGAATTTGTTCCATTTCCCGACATGAAGTCTCGAATCGCTTCCGGAAGCCTCTGCAGGACAACCGCGTAAGACTCGGGAGTCATCGTATCCTGAATACTAAAAAGGATAAAATCGGTATTCGAGTAGCCGGTGAGCCTCTCCACCGACGGACTGATATATTCGAACTTCATCGTAGCCATATCGAGCACCCAGATCACATCGGCGGTATTCTTCGCAATCAGTTCGTAACGTTTTTCACTCTCGCGGAGCCGTTCCTCGCTGTGCTTCCGCCCGGTGATATCGGAATGCGTGCCGATCATTCTGACCGGGTTCCCTTTTTCATCGCGCTCGACGATTTTACCGCGCGCGAGTATCCATCGATAGGTTCCATCCTTGCATAAAAGACGATGCTCGATCTCGTAAACAGGTATTTTCCCCTGAAAGTATTTCGCGATTTCATTTTCCGCGCCGTCGAGGTCGTCGGGGTGGACACGTTTCCGCCACTCATCGAAATTATCCGCGATCTCGTCATCCGAGTAGCCCAGCATCTCCTTCCATCGCCGGGAAAATAGTACGACATTTGTTTTTACATTCCAGTCCCACACACCGTCGCCCGCGCCCTCGAGCGCGAAACTCCACCGCTCCTCGCTGATGCGGAGGTTCTCTTCCATCGTTTTACGTTCGGTGATATTGGTATGGATTCCGATCATGCGGACGGGTTCGCCTTGATCGTCGTACTCGATAATTTTACCGCGTGCCATAATCCAGATATAGGAACCGTCTTTGCATCTCAGACGGTACTCGCTGGTGTAATGTCGGACTTTACTGCCGAGGTGTTTATCGATATGGCCGAAAACGTTTTCCCTGTCGTCGGGATGAAGCCGGGATTTCCATTCATCGAGGGTATCGCCGATCTCGTCCTCGCCGTATCCGAGCATTTCCTTCCAGCGCCTGGAATAAATCACTTTATCGGTCGCAATATTCCAGTCCCATATCCCGTCGCCGGCGTCCTCCAGAGCGAAATGCCAGCGTTCCTCGCTCTCTCTCAGCCTTGCCTCGGCCTTAGACCGTTCCTCCATCTCACGTTTCAGTTTCAGGTTGGCGAGACCCTGCTGGGCGAGGATGTTGACGAGGATACGGTTGAACTCCATGAAGTTCTTAACCTGCTCGCGGGTGAAACGAGGAACCTTGTCGAGAACTTTTTTATACTCCGGCCAGTCGAAACCGACCTCGGCCGCCTGTTTCTCGAAAAACGCGTAATCGATTTTGTCGTCGGTATAGAAAAACTGACCGATAAAGATAGTCCCGACATGCCGGGCTTCGATGATGATCGGAAGGGCGATATCCCAAAGCCCGTTCGCGCAATGGTATTCCACGAAACGGTTTTCGTCAAGGTGATCTTTGATATATGAATCGCTGATAAGACACCGCTTTCCGGTGATCTGATTTGGACGATGGAACTTGACGCAGATATCCTGCCATTTTACCGCGGCGATGATCCTGTTTTCATGATCCATGATCCCGATAGGGAGATCGCGTACCTCGAGGAGTTTTTGCAGTTCCGCGACATCGATCAGGTCCCGCAGAGTGTATCCGGCGTCGTCAGCCCGGTCATCCTTGACAATGGATTTCCGCATTGCTTCGAGTCGATCCGCCAGATTCCCCGGCGATGTTTTTTTGTTACGAGGCATATAGTTACTTCCATTTTCCATAAAAATTATAAGTATTTTAATAGAAATATACAAGAATTCAGTAATGTTTAGTCTTAAAAATATTGCGATTCTTTGAATTTTATTCTATATTAAAATAGTAGTAATTTATTGGAGGGCGTATGCGATTATCGTTGATTCTTATCTTTGTGATGACGATTTCAGCGGCGATGTATTCCACGCAGCAAACAGATTACCTGAACTATATGTACTTCAATTCGCACATGAATCACCTGCGGACGACGCATGAACGGGGGATTCTTTTGGACAACGAGGAAGTGTTCAGCGTGATTACGGATATCCGTTACAGCGAGTACTCCGGGGGAAGCCTGATGTCGGTCATGTACGGGGCGGGATATATTGATTCCAGCCTGACATTCGGGTTCTATTTCCTCGGTTTCACCTCCGACATCGGGTTTACATTCGGAAATTACAATTCCGAATACAATCTCTACCGTGACGGATTCGGAGCATCAGGAATAGGAATAAGCCTCTTCATTTCTCCGCTCGCCCTGATTACTTTCGACTGGACATTTGCTTTCGACAGTACTTACCAGTACTTACGGGTGTTTATACCTTTTATCCGGAG
>MIBE01000065.1:4788-12458 GCA_001829415.1 Spirochaetes bacterium GWF1_51_8 | reverse complement strand
GACACCCCGTTTCAGCATCCTGAAGTTCGATTCTTCCATTCTGAACTATGTCGGGCTTGGTCTGGAATACATTACCGCGATGAAAACTCTTTCGCCGATCCTCACCTTCTCCGTACATAATATCATTAAGCCCTCCGACTGGGATGAATTAATGTTCGACGCGTTCATATATTTCCGTCCCAGTATCGAATTCAATCTTCAAAACGTCAAGCTTACGAAATTCGAGGCCCGGGTCAGATTATGGTTCTATTTCCCAGATTCGGGATTCGGGGGAATGGAAAATAACGGAGGGTATCTGATGTCGCGCAGCGGATTATACTGTGCGTTCAGTTATAAACAGCCCGATAACGGAAACCCGGAAGTCATGGGGGAGAGCGGTTTTGGGATAGAGGTCGGGATGGGCATGGCGGTGCTCGACAATCTCAATATCGGGCTCAAATCCGACTTCTTCAATATCTCGTATTTTTATAACTACAGCGAGTATTTCGATACTTTCCCGATCATGTCGCAGGGGTTCCGCTTCCTGATGTATATTTAACGGCGGTTGATTGGACTCTCTTTTCCTGAGGGGCGACTAAAGGGAGCCCATAATCGAGGCATGATAGAACAAGAGCGGTTATGGAAGGTATTAACCCCTGATGAGCGCGACTTGGCCCGTGCGGGCGAGAAGTGAAGCGTCCGGTCTTTCATTCCTGCAGCGATGAAAGCAGTCTGAAAATATTATGAGTTATTCAGATAGAATGCTTCTACCGCACTTCAAGAAGTTTTCGAAGCGCGGCATCGCAATAACAAAGCCGGGTTGTTAAAAGAAAGTGAAAGCCCCTAAATCAAGGAATAATAGAAAAAGGCCGTCATAAAGACGGCCTTTTGTCATTACTTAAAAATAAATGACCGGAGAAACATACCTAATTCGATAACCCTTGCGAGAAGATCGAAAAGGCGGGTAAGAAGGGATATTATATCCTGCTTCTTACGTTTCCTTTTTTTCGGCATAGACAATGCCTCTTAAAAGTTCACGAGTTAGTCACACAAATCAAGTAGTACAAATATATTATAATTATGTATGGATAATCAAGCAAGAAAAATGGGGGTTAATATAATCCAAAGCGCTATATATTATAAATTAACCTTTAAGAATATCAAAAAACTGATTTCTTAACCCTAAATATAGAATTGAATAAGATTAAAGAAGCCATGAGGAGCTTAACCCCTGATGAGCGCGACCTTGCCTGTGCGGGCGACCGCAGGAAGCCCCATACGAGAGATTATCTTCAAACAGAGATTCTCATGCAAAGAGGCGCACACAGTCAGTGTATTTGTCTTTAGGGGCGACCGCAGGAAGTCCCATAATCGAGGCATGATAGAACAAGAGCGGTTATTGCGGTATTAGCCTCTAATGAGCGCCACCTTACCGGTTCGGGCGAGTTCCTTGATCCCGTAGCCGTTCAGGAGCTTGATGATCGCGTCGATCTTCTCAGACGATCCGGTCACTTCGATCGTGATGTTCTCGTGCGAGATATCGACCACCCGGCCCTTGAAAATATCGGCGACTTCGATGATCTCGCGGCGCTTGACGGAATCGACCGCGACTTTAATCAGCGCAAGCTCGCGCGAGACATAGTCCTGCTCGGTCAGGTCGCGTACTTTAATGACCTCGACCAGCTTGTTGAGCTGTTTCTTCACCTGGTCGACGATCTGTTCGTCGCCGTCCACAACGATAGTCATGATGGATACCGACGGTTCTTCGGTCTCGGCGACCGAGAGGCTCGAGATATTGAACCCGCGCGCGGAGAAAAGCCCCGCGATCCTCGCGAGAACACCGAAATGGTTCTCTACCAGTACTGAAAGGGTTGATTTATGTACTTCTATAGTTTGCGACATTATGCCATTCCTCCTATCATTTGGGTCAAACTCGCGCCCGCCGGAACCATCGGGAGAACGTTTTCTTCTTTTTCGATCACGACGTCGAGGATAGCCGGGCCCTTGTAATCGATCATCTCACGGATCGCGCCTTCGATCTCCGACGGCAGTGTGATCCGTTTACCCCAGCAGCCGTAGGCCTCAGCGACCTTCACGAAATCGGGATAGTACTCGCCGGTAGACTGGTTATGCGAGTGCTTTTCCATGAGCACGCCGGAGTAACGCTTGTTATAGAACAGTTCCTGCCACTGGCGCACCATACCGAGGTAGGAGTTATTGAGGATAATCACTTTCACATTGAGGTCGTGCGAAATAGCGGTACCGAGCTCCTGGATATTCATCTGGATGGAACCGTCGCCGGCGATATCGATCACGGTCTTGTCCCTGAATGCCGCCTGCGCGCCGATAGCCGCGGGGAGGCCGTAGCCCATCGTACCCAGTCCGCCGGATGTCAGTAATGTGCGGGGCTTTTTGTACTCGAAGAACTGCGCCGCCCACATCTGGTTCTGTCCTACTTCGGTCGAGATGATCACATCGCCCTTCGTCATCCTGGAGAGGATCTCGATCACATTCTGCGGCTTGATCACCGTGTCGGACTTGCCGTAGCCGAGCGGGTTCTTCTTTTTCCATTCGGCGATCTGTTCGAGCCATTCGGATATCTTCGACGGCTTCATGAGCTTGTTGAACTCGGTCAGCACTTCCTTGACATCGCCCACTATCGGGACGTCGACGATTACGTTCTTGCTGATCGACGTCGGGTCGATATCGATATGGATAATCTTAGCGTTAGGAGCGAACTCGCTCAGTTTGCCGGTGACACGGTCGTCGAAACGGGAGCCGATCGCGATAATCAGGTCGGAGTGCGAGATAGTGAGGTTCGCGTAAACAGTGCCGTGCATCCCGAGCATCCCGAGGTAAAGCGGGTCGGAGTAGTCGGCGGGGTAAGCGCCGAGGCCGGTCAAGGTCGAGGTGACGGGGATACCGGTCTTCTTCACGAACTCGCAAAGTTCCTTGGAAGCATTACCGAGGATCACGCCGCCGCCGAAATAGATGATCGGGCGCTGGGACTCTTCTATCAATGTCATGGCCTTCTTGATCTGGCCGACATGGACTTTCGTTTTAGGCTTATAGCTCCGCAGTTCGACCATCTCGGGCCAGACAAAGTTATGCTTGGCGACTTGGACGTCCTTCGGAATATCGACCAGCACTGGCCCGGGGCGTCCGGTGCGCGCGAGGTAGAACGCGTTCTTGATCGTCAGCGCGAGGTCGTGGATATCTTTCACGAGAAAGTTATGCTTGGTGATCGGGCGGGTGATACCGGTGATATCGGCTTCCTGGAACGCGTCCGAGCCGATCATCGATGTCGGAACCTGCCCGGTGATCGCGACCATCGGGATAGAGTCCATATACGCCGTGGCGATACCCGTGACGAGGTTGGTCGCGCCGGGCCCGCTTGTCGCGAGACATACCCCGACTTCGCCTGTCGCGCGGGCATAGCCGTCC
Organism: Spirochaetes bacterium GWF1_51_8; assembly: GCA_001829415.1. GTDB lineage: Bacteria > Spirochaetota > Brevinematia > Brevinematales > GWF1-51-8 > GWF1-51-8. The sequence continues at coordinate 9,035 of MIBE01000065.1, read as the reverse complement.
GCCATATGCGCGGCGCCCTGCTCGTGGCGTACATGTACCAGTTCTATATTTTTCTCGTCATATAACGCATCGAAAATAGGGATGACCTGTCCTCCGGGATACCCGAAAAGGACTTTCACGCCTTCCTTCTTAAGAGATTCCATTAAAATTCTCGAGCCGGTCATTTCCACGGCATGCCTCCATCGCAAAAATTGCAGACTTATATTATTATATAGAATAACGGAAGTGTCAAAAATATGGCGGGGAATCTCGGGGAACGGGGGGAAAGTATCCGCGAATACACGCGTATAGAAGTTGATTCCGGGGGAGTTTCACGCGGAGTACACAGAGATATAAGCGAGGATAATTGGTAAGAGATATTTTTTTACTTTTACGGCTCTTCAGTCTTGATACCCTATCAAGGGATGAAGGAAAAAGAATTCCTATATCAGTAAAATGAAATCTCTTAAGGGCGGTTCTAAAAATTACTCATATCAGGAAAAAATGCAGACCGCCGAGACGCGAAGACGCGGAGGTAACAACCGAGGGGAGGGGTTAGATTTCGAGAAGGAGCTTTCCCTGCTGGGATCGACAGAAGGAAAAAGGATGTGTATGTTTTTATTTATCTCTGCGTTCTCTGCGTCTCTGTGGTGTGGTTTTTGTATCTTTTTTTTAGTCTGAAAAGCCGGAAGAGCTACCGTAAAGGCGTCCCGCACGGAAGCGCGGGATAAACGCAGGCGCGGAGGAAAACGCTGAGAGTATCCGCGCTCTATTGAGTTATTACCAAAGAGTTAACAATAAACGAAATCTTTGAAATCCCGGTGACATTATGTTATATTATTACTGTTACAGATATAACAACAGGAGGATTCAAGATGTTTTCAAAGATGAAAGTTATGGGGATTGCCGCCGCGCTTTTCATGGTGCTCGGCATTACGGCATGCGAAATTACTTTAAAATGGGCGGTTCCTACCATAATCATTACCAGCCCTTCGTCATATAGTTCATTTTCTACCAATTTTTACATCTCCGGTTTGGCCAGTGACGGCGGAAATTCAATAGATGGAATCTATGTCAAGATAGGCGATTTCGGAGACTGGAATCTGGTTCCCGGGACATCCGGCTTCGGTATGGGTGTGGATAAACCGTGGAGTTATTTTGTTAATGTCGGTACGGTAGGGTCGGGGTATAAAACCTTTACATTTAAAGCGGTTGCCGGCGGCGAAAGCTCTATTATTAATCCGGTAAGAACTTATTATATTGGAACTGGATTTGATGAGGTGGAGCCGAATAATACAATAGGTACATCAGATTCCGTTACCCTAGGTATTCTAAATGATGCATTGATGTCAGATAGCGATCAGGATTGGTTCGATTTCACGGTAATCACTCCAGGTACATATCGGATCGAAACGACCAATTCCACCATCAGCGGAGGTTCATTTGTAGACACAGTGGTCTTTCTATACAATAATGTCGGAACGCTGATTACTTCAAATGATAACAATGTCGGCTGGATTTATTTCTCTAGAATATCTTATGATTTGACAGCGGGAGTTTATTATTACAGAGTTACCGGAAAAGGAAGTTATCCGACCGGCGCTTATGGACATAAAGCTTATCTTATACCTTAACACAAACCCATTCAGCCCCGCGATGAGGGGCGTGTTGACGAACTTGCATTGTCATTGCGAGGCATATGCCGAAGCAATCTATTTAATTACTGGAATATGAATTAAACAGACTGCTTCGCCGCTTCGCGTCCTGTCTACCTTCGGTAGAAGGCAGGCTCGCAGTGACAAAAAATCGTGTATTTCATGACTTCGTCAACATGCCCTGAGCGGGGCTTTCTTTTTGCGTTTTCGCCGCACTATAAAAAAAAACTTCGATTTATTTCATTCCGGTATTGGAAATTCCGTGAAAATAGGGTACAATATACTATCAAGTTTCAGGAGGTTTTGTATGAAGCGTCTAATTGTTTTGGGTGTGACGGCTTTGTTTTTTATCGGTTGTACGATCACTTTTACGAACGATCCCGGCGATACCGGTGGAAATAATAGGCCGACAGTCGCAATTTCTTCGCCGGTAAGCGGAACATACTATGAACTCGCCGATGTGTCCTCTATTGATTTAATCGGAACGGTATTAGATGATGGTATAGTACAGTATGTGCAGGCGAAAATAGGCATTACGCCCGCCGGAGGGTATAGTATTGTTCCGGGTACCTCGAATATTAACGCTCTTTCCGTGAAAGGATGGACGAATAATTTCAATATTAGCGCCCAAGTTTCCGGAACAAAGTATTTTTATGCATTCGCGAAAGACATTTCGAATAGCAATTCATTGACGAATAGCAAGTATGTTTACTTTTTGGATGAAGACGAGGCGAATAATGCGACTAATATTTCAGACACAATTTCATCTGATGGAACCCTTTTCCGCGCACGTACTGCTGTTGCAAACGATGTAGATTATTATGATTTTCAAGTATCAGAATTTGCAAACTATGAGATTTATACTACAAATGCGGGGATGGGAACAGACTTGGATACTTATATAGTTCTCATGGATAGTGGAGGAACAATTCTAAATCAGGATGATGATGGCGGAACAGGCACTTTCTCAAAGGTAGTATATGCATTAAATACAGGATTCACTTTTTATATTTTCGTATCGGCCTATAACACTAATGAGATTGGTGACTACGCTATTGTTGTGAAAAAGCAGTAGTTATTCAGAAGATAAAAAAAGGCCGTCGCGAGACGGCCTTTATCTTTACCCGGTACGGATCGTACTATTATTACCTTAAAAAATGAAATCCAGATTGATCGAGAAGTAGTTGAGGATCAAGCCGTTGCGGTCGGCGAGGGCGGCTTTCAAGGCGTCCAGCTTGAAGCTCGAGTATTCGGCTGGCGGGACGCTGTCGTAACCGGAACTGAGGCCGTGACGGAACGGGACGACGATCCTGTCCTGGAAACGTATCAGCATGAAATCAAACGGTTTCCAGCAGAACTCGAGCGCGATATCGCCCCCGGTCTGGTTGAATCCGATATCGTAGTTATTAAAGAGATACAGGAAATCGGTCGGATCGAGGGTCGCGAGGGTATGGGTGACGCCGAGATAGATTCCCAAGCTCGCGCGCGGGCTGAGTCCAAGCAGGTAATAGACGTCGAGGGTGAACTGTTTGACGTCGATGGAGAGCGCGGCGCTGTGTGTCCCGCCGAGCGCCGCGAACGTTAAATTGAAGCCGATAGGGTAATACGCGGGATACCTGAACGAGAACTGGAATCCGGGCATCGCGGACTTATCGTTCTCGATCGCCATACCGAGCACGAACCCTACTCCCAAACCGATCTTCGAGCTGTCGAAGCCGTTATCCGCCGGGGGCGGAGTTTCTTTCTTCGGCTGAAGGCCGGGATCGCTTTTCACGTCGATCTTCTCGCCCTTCGAGAGCTTGAGGATGCGTTGAGCGAGCACCGCCATGATATCGATCAGGCCGTTCTTGTTCTCGCTGACAACCTTATCGGCGAACTCAACGACCGATGAAGTGGTATTGATACTTTTGATACTGATAACATACTTGCCGTCCCAGTAGGAAACGATGCCGGTGATGATATTCGCCGCGCCGGCCATTTCGCCGATCTTGGCGGCATCGCTATCCGAAACCAGCCCGGAGATCGACATCTTCTGCTCGGCGACGATCTTATCGAGTTGGGATCGTTCGACGATGATAAACTCGTTCAGATTGACTAATTCCGATATCAGCCATTCGGTCAACGCGACTGTATCGATGGGGTTGCCGGATGTATTTTTCAATTCGAGAACCGCGATTTTCGTTTTCGCGAACACACCAGAGGATAACGCCGCAACCGTTATCAATGCGAGTATAAACTGTTTCATACGAACTCCTTGATTGAATGGATATAATGTAACATGAATTGAAGGTTTTATCAATAATGAACGGTTTTATAATCCTTTCAGTATCAGCGGGATGAACGGGTTCTCCGGGGTGTAGAGAGTGGAGAGGTTTTTTATCTCGCGCAGGTCTTCATCGAGGAGCTTGTGGAGTTCCTCTAGATTCTTCACCGAACGTTCGTCGCGAGTCTTCCGGATGAAAAAAAGCGCGTATTCGCCGCCGGGGATATGTCCCTCGAAATCGAGGATATTTGTTTCGAGACGGAGGTCGCGGGCGTGCAGGGAAGGCCTTGTACCGATATAGGTCATCGCGGGAAGGAGCCTGCCGTCGAGATAGAAATAGGTGAAGTACA
>MIBE01000065.1:0-4770 GCA_001829415.1 Spirochaetes bacterium GWF1_51_8 | reverse complement strand
CCGATCCGGTCGCCGTGCATCTTGCGGGAGTAGATCATGTACGGCCTTCCGAGAAGCTCGGACGCCTCGTCGACACGCCCGCCCATCACGAGATCGCGGATGACTGTCGAATGGATCGCGGTGCCGGACGTCTCCTGACGGTCGAAGACCTTGAGGGTAAAGCCCCGTTTTTCCGCCTGCGCACGGAGAAACTCGATATCGCCGGTGTTCCCCTTGCCGAAACGGAAGTTGTACCCGACATAGAGCGTCATTTTATCGAAACGGACGCAGAGGATATCGAGGAACTCCTCGGCGGTGATATCCTTCACCTCGCTGAAGTCCATCGCGAGGGTGTAGTCGAAACCGTAGTTCTCCAGTACATGAAGCTTGAGCTCCGGCGGGAGAAGGTAACCCTTAAAACGCTCCGGGGCGATATACTTGATGACCGATTCGCGGAAAGTGAGCGCGACCTTCACGGGATTTACGGCAGAGGCGGAATCCGCGATCAGGCTGTCGATCAGCTTCCTGTGGCCGAGGTGGAAGCCGTCGAAGTTCCCGATAGTGACGAACGCGTGCGAGGCGGACGGAAGCCCGGACGGTGTAGTGATGACGGTCATACGGACTCCGTGAGACGGGCGATGTATTCCGAGGCCTCGAAGAGGTTTTTCACGATCTTGTCGACGAACGAGAAGTCCTGGAGCCGCGTGAACTCGTTGGGTACGGCGATTGTGAGGCATCCCGCGGATTTCGCCGAACGGGCGCCGTTGGACGAGTCTTCCAGTACTGCGCATTCCGATGGCGGAAGGCCGAGCTTCTTAGCGGTTTCGAGATAGATCTCAGGGTCAGGCTTACCGTGGGCGATACCGTCCGAGGTCTGGAGCACCTTGAAGTAACGGCGGATATCGAGCTTATCGAGCGCGATATCGAGGAAACGGGTGGGCGCGCCGGTGGCGACTGCGAGCGCGTATTTACCGTCGAGCGCTCTCAGGATATCGAAAAGCCCGGGCATCGGGCCGAGCTCGGCAAGCATCTTCTGCTTCATGATGCCGTCGCGTATTTCGAGCAGTTCCTTCGGCGAGACCGGAAGCCCCAGTTCCTCGACAAAGATTTTTACCGCTTCGAGCGGACTCCGCCCCATCATCTTCCAGAGAGTGGTTTCCGGGACGGTTTTACCGTAGTCGGACGCGATCTCGCGCTCGACCTCGAAATAGAGCCGTTCGCTATCGATCATCAATCCGTCCATATCGAAAATAACCGCGCGGACAGGTTTCATTTTTTCAGCTCCCAGCGCATCAGTTTCCCGGCGAGAAAATAGACTCCGCCGAATAAGGCGGTCAGTCCCAAAGCGAGACCGATTGCGGGAATGACGGCGAGCTGCGCCTGATAGACGAAATGATACAACGGGTATACCGCCGCCGAAGCCGCGACAGAGGCGAGGATCGACTTGAGCAGTCCCCCGCCGATCCCCTGACGCACCCCGCCCGATTTCAGGATCGGACGCAGGCGGAATGTATAAAAAAGAACGGTCATCCACGACGCGCCAATATCCGCGATCACGATGCCTGTTACACCGATAGACGGCACCCGCGAAAGGAAATACAGCCCGATACTTGTGATTAAAAGGACGATATTCGTGATGAGCGGAGTTTTCGCGTCGGACATCGAGTAGGATATCTTCGCGAATACGATATTGAGCGCCATCGGTAAAAGCCCCGCGGAGTACCATGACAAGGTGTGCGAGTTCAGCGCGAGAAGCTGGGCGGTGTACTCGCCGGTATTACCCTTAAAAAGCATCGGCGGATCGCGGAACGCCAGATTGACCGCGATATCCGGAAACAGGATGAAGAAAAACGACAGCGGAACTATGATATAAAGAAGCAGTTTGAATCCCTCGTTGAGCGCCTTATCGAACTTGCCCGGCTCGGTTTTCCGGTCGATACCGGAGAGCAGCGGCAGAAGGACCGTCCCGAGCGCGATTCCGATCACCCCGACCGGAGCCTGTACGATCATGAACGAATTATTGATTACGACATACGAGCCGTCGGGCAGGTACGACAGGAAGATTGTCGAGGCGTAAGTGACCGCCATGATAATGACCATATTGAGCGCGGTCGGCCAGAAAAGGCGGAAGAACTGCCGCAGCGCGGGGTCTTTAAAATCGATATGAAGGCGGTAACGGAACCCCATCCGGACAAGCTCGATCACTTCCATGACGAACATCAAGCCCGCGCCGATCAGCGTGCTCGCCGCAAGAGCGTAAGTGCCCCATTCGCGGAAAAACACCACCGGCACGACCATGAACGCGATATTGAAGAGGATTGGCGAGAACGCGGGCGAGAAAAACCGTTTGTGCGAATTGAGCACGCCCATCGCCATCGAGAACAGGCAGATCAGGATGACGAACGGCATCATAATCATCGTCATATTGATCGTTTCATAGAGTTTTGGTTCTCCGCGTCTGATAAGATCATCGATGTATCCCGGCACGAGAAGCGGGACATACAGCGGCGCGAGGAGTATACCTATCGCGGTGAGCGCGGCGGTCGCAAGGATGAAGATGTTGATGAGGTTGCTCGCGAAGAGGAACGCCTTCTCCTGATCTTCCTTCCGCACGGCCTGGTAGGACGGGATGAACGCGTTATTGAGTGCGCCCTCGCCGATCACTTTCCGCAGGTTATTGATCATCTTGAACGACGCCTGAAACGGGTCGGCCTTCGCCCCGAAAAGGTGGTTGACCACGGTAAACTTGAGCACCCCCGTGATACGCGAGAGCAATGTACCGATTGAGTTGATAAAGGTGTGCCTGAGCGAGACCTGGCGTTCGGCCATACGGATTCCGTCCTCGTGGTGGTATTTGAAATGGGACTATATATTTTAACGATTCGAGTGTGAAAGTCAAAATAATCGGTACGGGGCGGGTGAATGTATCACATTTCGTCATCCCGAGCATGTCGAGGGACAAAAAAGGCACACCGCGGAAACACCCCGCGAGGAACGCGGGACATTCAGAGGAACAGCCGAGAAATACAAAAAGAGAAAAGGGCGGGACAAGTACTCAAGGAAATGTCAAAATAGGCATCTCGATACGAGACTGCCCCTATTATACTAACTGATGAACAATTACACAGACTGCTTCTACCGCGCTTCAAGAAATTTCGTTGCGCGGTATCGCAGTGACACACTATTCTAATATTTCTATACCTTTGGAATAACCCCTACTCGATGACCATGCGGGGATTGGCAAGATAGTTCGCTAAAATAGTAAGCGTTCATCCTTCGGCATGCTCAGGATGACGGAGAATCCGGGAGAAAAAAACGACCGCGGAGTCCTCCCGCGATAATGAATCGACTGGAATATTGAATCCCGCGTGAAACCGGGGTATAATAAGGGTGGTTCCAAAAAATATTTACATTTTTTTCATTAAATAGGATATATCTAATGGTCGCTTCCTTGCACCCGTTTTCGAGTGGCGGTTATTTGAAGTGACCATAAAGAAACAAGGAGCCGAATATGAAAAAAGCCGTCATTTTATCGATAATCGCAACCGTATTCCTTTCAGCGAGCGCCTATGCGTTCAAGTTCCCCGCGATGTGGTACGCGAAGACGACCACATGGGGCAAGACCGACCGTACCGCGAGCGGCGACACGATTACTGTGGTCTACAAGAGCTACGCGATCTACTTCGAGAAGATCAAGAACCTTGTAACCAAGAAAGTGATCAAGGCCGCCGACCTGAAGGGCGTGATCGACGACACCGAAAAAAGCTCGCTTGCGCTGATCAGTATCTACGGCTCCGAAATCTATAAAAAGTATCCCATCTACGAGTTGGTCAAGGGCATGGACTTCACCTTCAAGTTCCCGTTCGATATCACGGACGAGATTCTCGCGCGCGAAGCCCAATACGAGGGCATCCCGGAAGAGATGATGGGTTACAGCTACGGTACTAAAGAAGAACAGCTCGAGAAGGAGACCGCGCTGAAGGCGAAAATGGCCGGGCACGGGTTTTTGATGTACTCCAAACTGCTGGGCGACAAGAAGAGCGAGATTATGCGCGACTATAAAGGGATGTACGATATCTATAAGCCCGTGCTGAAACCGTTCATCGAATCGCTCATCGTGAAGATCATCGACCAGCTCGACAACTACAACGGCGGCAAGGTCTATATCGTGGATATCATCATCAGCCTCGGCGAGTTCTGCGGACTTCTGAAATACAAGCTCCCGCCCGAGACGATCAAGAAGAACGGGAAAAACATCCTCACCGGAAACCTCTGGACACCGTATATGGTGCTTCTGCAGGGCGCGGGCGACTGCGACAGCAAGAACCTGCTGTTTACAGTGATGCTCGGTCTCCTGCGCGACACGCTGATAGAAGTAGACACCGCGAAGTATCCTAAGCTCGCGGGATTGAAAAAGGAAATGGCGAACGTCGATTTCCGCCTGCTGATGTTCCCGCCGAAGCCGGGAAGTTCCGCCGGGCATCTCTTCGCGGCGGTACGTCTGCCCTATGAACAAGTAGCGCCCACTGTCCAGATCGACGGCAAGACGTTTTCGCTGATGGATGTGACCGGAGAGTACATTCCGGGCTACGCGTCCGACTGGGAAAAGTATATGGATAAAGCGACAATCCTTTCATTAATAGACTGATTCGTTCATTTTTCGTTTTGAAGCTATTTTTTTAGCTTGGTGATAACCCTTCTCGCAAACAAAGCAATAGCCGTGAGAAAGCAACAATATCTCCGGTCAAATGTCCGTGTTGTAACCTCCGTGTGCTCTGCGTGAAACTTCCC
>MIBE01000064.1:47767-48089 GCA_001829415.1 Spirochaetes bacterium GWF1_51_8 | reverse complement strand
TTCCATCTCGTCGATCATATCGAACGCGGCCTTGATCCCGTCGTAGGGCGCGTTGAACGACGCCATGATCGCGTCGCCCATCGTTTTGACTATTCCGCCGTGATTGGAATGGACGACCTTCTGGAGAATTTTAAAGTGTTTCTGTACGAGCTTATAGGCGAAGACATCGCCCGTCCGGTCGTAAAGCTCGGTCGAACCCTTCAGGTCGGTGAACAGCAGGGTGATATCGTTGATCTTGAGCGAGAGGTCGTCGGGCAGGTTGTCCACAAGGAAGAGGTCGCGGAATATCTGGTTATTGAGCATCATCTTGCCTGTGAGGAAC
>MIBE01000064.1:35926-47747 GCA_001829415.1 Spirochaetes bacterium GWF1_51_8 | reverse complement strand
CTCTTTTATCACCTCCTGCAGGTAAACCGAGTCCGGGGATGCGATAAGACATCCGATCGTCTTATCCGAAGTGTTGGCGATAATCAATTCACCGTCTGTTCCCGCGAGAGTTGCATCCTTCTTATCGAATCCGTCATTCGTATGTCCCAGTAGGATTTTCTGCGGGCGCAGTCCGGTTTTGTCACCCAGAAACAAGTTGAATATCGAATGAGTTTCCAGACAGACGACCCTGTATTTTTTGATCGGCGTGAAACCGATTTTCACATTCGCTTTTCTGCCCGGAGCGATATGGATGAATCTTAACGGAGGCTGTTTCCTGAACGCTTCAGCCAATTCCGGCGGTATTTTCAGGTAGGATGAAAAGAAGAATGACCAGTAGTTCTGCAATGACGCGTGCGGATTGAGGTTAAATCCGCTCACGGATTTCGGGAGAGAGAACGAGACTTCCAGATGCGAGTCCGCTTCCACCTCGACATCCACGTCGCAGAGGGAGCAATGGTACTTCTCTTTCTCGAGCTGGTTCAGGGAGTGATAGCTGTGCTCGCGCCCGCCGCATAACGGGCACAATAGGCTCCATTCGAAATTCAGCAGGCCGACCTTCGCGCCGTAGATGAAGAGTCCGATAGCCTCATCGGTATCGAACTTGTGTTTTAACGCGAAATCGAGCGGATTGATCCTCAGGCTATCCCAGCCCTTCAGCCTTTTCAGGATGTCCGTGAAACGCCCGACCGTGCTCTCGGAGATTTTCTGAAGGTTCCATTGCTGGAGGCTTAAAATCTCACGCTGCTTCTCTTCGAAAAAATATGCGTTCATAGACACTCCCTTCTTTTTCGATATTATTTCCCAAACAATGACGTGAAAGGAATAAAAGGCGTTAACGGGATATAATCAAAATCGATCAATTTCTCTTTCACAAGAGGGAGTTCCCCCATGATCGCTTTCGCTTCTTCGGTATCACTGCATTCGAGAATAATCACCGCGCCGCGTCTATCGCCTATCATGTACAATTCCCTAAATATTCCGCATTCGTAATTTCTCCACGCATGTTCCGCCTCGCTTTTAAAAAAGGGCTGAAGACGTTCGAGTTCCACGCCGGGCAGCAGTTTAGATATCGCAAGTATTTTCATTTACTCTTCTCCTATACAATAATTCTTTTTTTACGCTCATGCAAATAAATATGCGGTATATATAAAAATCATTTCCGGTTTATCCGGCCGGACTACCATCCGTCATGGTGGACACGGGATTCGTCATAACGCGTCTTGGCGGCGGGGATGCCGTTCAGCGGTACCCCGAACGGGACGACGGAATACGGGACGATATGCGCGGGAAGCCCGAGCAGTTTCCGGTTGCTCTCGACCGTCTCCGGGAAGACGTGTCCCCAGAACCCGCCCAATCCCTTGGTGTGGATCGCGAGCAGGATGTTCTCGGTGGCCGCGCCGCAGTCGTAAAGGGACAGACCCGGGTACTTTTCAGCGTGGGTGTCTCCGCACACCACGATCGCCGCCGGGGACTGACGGATCGATGGGACATTCCGGTTCAGCTTGGCGTATTCCTCTCTCAGCCCGCGGTCTTTCAGCACGATAAACTGCCACGCCCTTTCGTCGCCCGCCGACGGCGCGTTCATCGCGGCTTCAAGGATATCGCGGATATCGCCGTCGGACACTGGGTCGTCCTTAAACGCCCTGACGCTTCTTCTCGTATTCAGGATTTCCAGCATTTCTCTTTCCTCCATAGATTTGTTGATAAACTTCGAGTATTAATGTATACTATTAGTATAAAAACGTCAAGTAGGTACTTTATTGTAATGTAGTTACAAAAAAGATACTAATATTGCGGTCGGAGAAATTACATGGCGCAGATTTTTGCATGTCCCGTGCAGGTCGCGGTCGACACGATAGGCGGGAAGTGGAAGATCGTGATCATTTACCACCTCTTGGAAAACGTGATACGGTTCGGAGAACTGAAAAGGATGATTCCCGGGATCACGCAGAAGATGCTGACCCAACAGCTCCGTGAGCTGGAAGCGGACGGGATCGTCGCGCGGCGGGTCTATGCCGAGGTTCCCCCAAAAGTCGAATATTCGATCACCGAACTGGGGAAGAAGCTGGAGCCGGTTTTTACTTTGCTTTGCGGATGGGGGCGTGAGTACCTGAAAGGGAAAGGCTGATCACTTTCTCCGGCAGACAAGCACGCCGTGCCCGACCGGGACGACTGTGCAGTCGAACCGGATGTCGTTCCGCGCCTTCTCGATCATGGGCTTGACCGTCTCGTAATGATTGATCGCGTTATCGGCGGCGAAGATGCCGTGGGGGACGATTTTCCCGGAGAGTATGTCCCAGCAGGGAAGGTAGAGTTCTTTTTCCGTATCGAGGAAGCAGAACGCGGCCGGACCCAAATCGCCGATATGTTCGAGTGCGTTGCCTTCGATCAGTTCGACATAGTTCTCTATCCCGGCGGAGGCGAATGTTTCCTTCGCCAGACGGATTTTTTCTTCGAGCAATTCGTATGTTTTCAGTTTAATCCCGCGTTCTTTCGCCGCGAGCGAAATCCACATCGCGGAATACCCCGCGCTCGTGCCGATCTCCGCGAATTCACCCTCGGGGCAGTTCGAGGCGAGGATCGCGAGGAAGCGTCCGGTCTCGGGCGGGACCTGTCTCAGACGTTCCAGCCTCGCGGTACCGTCTACACGGTCGATCCGATCTTTCTCTTCGAGGTAACGCATCCTTTCGAGCATTTTCGCGCCGATTTCGGAAAACATGACAGGCCTCCGCTTATATCCATTTTCTGATTTTGAAATATACGAGTAATCCGACGCCGAGCAGCGCCATTACTCCCAGAACGATAAAGTATCCGACCGGACTATCGAGTTCAGGCATATGCTTGAAGTTCATCCCGTAGACGCCGGCGATGAAAGTCAGCGGGATAAAAATAGAGGACATGATCGTAAGGAGTTTCATGATCTGGTTCGTGTTCTGCGACATCACCGAATCGTAGATATCCATTACCCCGGAGACACGTTCGTCGAGCGCTTTGATCGAATCGACGTTACGCAGAATATTGTCGTGCACATCACGGAAGTAAGGAGAAAGAGTTTCTTCGATCAGTTCGGATTCGGCTTTTTGGAGATAACGGATCACTTCGCCGACCGGAGCGATGTTATGACGCAGTGTTAAAATGTTATTCTTTATGATCGCGATTTTTTCCAGTATGATCGGACGGGGGTTTGACAACGTGTACTTTTCGAGCATTCCGACATCCTCCTCGAGATTCTCCATCACGACAAAATAGTTGTCCACTATCGCGTCGATCAGGGAATACGCGAGGTAACCCGTGCCGAGTTTTCGGATTTTTCCTTTGTTCATCAGGATATTTTTCCTGACCAGTCCCCAGACGTCGCCGGGATTTTCCTGGAACGAAATCAGGAGGTTTTCGAAAATGAAACAGCTCACCTGTTCGATGAATATCTTTTTTTCCTTTTTATCGACATAGATCATTTTTATAATAAAGTATAAATAGTTTCCATAGTCGTCGATCTTGATACGCTGGTCATTGTCGAGTATGTCCTCGATCGCGAGGAGATGGATTTTAAATTGAAGCGCGAGGCTTTCCACGACATCCAGATCGTGAATCCCCATCACATTCAGCCATTTGATGCCTGGTGTCGTCATCACGTCGCAGAGGTGTGACATATCGATAATATCTATCTTTTCCGAACGTTCCCGGTCGTAAGTGATCAGTTCCATAGTGATAGGTTCGTGCGACATCTTGAAGCCTTCGGGGTAGACTTTTTCTACCGGGAGGATTTCGATATCTTCTATAGTTTTTTTCTTCGGATTCTCAGCCATATCATGCCTCGAAGATTATTTGTATTAATATACACCCATTATCTATCGGTAAAAAGTCCCGATAAATTTTAAATTTTTAGCAAGCTTGACTGTAAATGTTTCAGGATATAAAATAGAACAAGACTCGGCGGATTTCGATAGATAATAGACTTACCCACGGAGGGCGGATTGTTTGAGATTAAGGGCAAGTACAATACCGCGAAGGTGATGCTTCCCGACCCGGGAAAGCTCGACGGCGAGACCCTTCGACAGATATCCTCGTTTCTGGATCACCCGGCGTTCGAAGGCTCGCCGATAGCGGTCATGCCGGACACACATGCCGGGGCCGGAGCGGTGATCGGATTCACGATGAAGATGAATGAGTATGTCATTCCCAACGTGGTCGGCGTGGATATCGGGTGCGGGGTGGAGACCTACACCCTCGACGGTATCGGCGGGCTCGATCCCGCGAAGCTCGACCGATTTATCTACGGCAACATCCCGGCTGGTTTTAAAAAACGCGTCCGGGCGCCGTTCGCGCTCCCGGAAGTCTCGGGCTTCTTAACTAAGGACGACGCACTGCTGATCGAACGGGATATCCCGGAGACGGTGCGCGAGACCGGGCAGGACCTCGATAACGTGCTCCAGTCGGCGGGCACGCTCGGCGGCGGCAATCATTTTATCGAGGCGGGGCTGGATTCCTCGGGGCGTACCCGCCTGACTATCCATTCCGGTTCACGGAATTTCGGGCTGAAGATCGCGCATTTCCACCAGAGCCGCGCGAAAGACAAGGCCGATAAAAAGACCGGCGTTCCCGGGCTCGAGTACCTCGGCATGAAACACGGCGGCCGGGATTACCTCAAGGATATGAACATCGCCCAGCGTTTCGCCGACCTCAACCGCAGGATTATCGCGATGGTCATTATCGGCGGGTTCTTCGGGCTGGACTACGCGCGGATCGAACGGATCCGTTCGGTGCACAACTTCATCGATTTCGAGGATCAGATGATCCGTAAGGGCGCGATCCGTGCGTACAAGGGCGAACGGCTCGTGATCCCGTTCAATATGGAGGACGGACTGATTATCGGCAAGGGCCGTTCGAATCGTGAATGGAACTTCTCCGCCCCTCACGGCGCGGGACGCGTTTTGTCGCGGCGGAAGGCGAAGGAGACGCTCGACCTCGCGGAAGTGCGGCGTTCGATGAAGGAAAAGGGTGTTTACACGACCTCGCTCAATAAAGGGACTCTCGACGAGGCTAAAACGGCATACAAGGACAAGGACATGATTCTCTCGGCGATAGAGCCTTCCGTCGAGATCGAGGATTTTGTCCGACCGGTATACAATTTCAAGGCGGGAGAATAAGGGCGGGTTCTAGTATTTATAAACATTATTCACATTAATAATGATATAACTTAAAAATACGCCCAATGGTCACTTCCTTGCCCGCCTTCCATCTTCGATAGAAGGCATGTCTGCTTCTGCCCGTCATCCGTCGTCAAACGGACAGCGAAGCGGAATGCAGGTGCACAGGCCGCCGAGAAACGCTTGTCATAAGCCTGTCGAAGAGGCGATTATGAGAGGTGACCATGAGGAATTTTTACAAGAATACTTTAAATATTTGCATTTCGGGTGTATGATATAATAACAAATATAGCGGAGGCGTTGTATGATAAAAAAATATTCTGTACTGACGGCGGGGATAGTTCTGGGAGTCGCGTTGATTCTCACGATCGGTTTCGCGGCATCCCCGCAGAAGAATACAATTCAGTCCTATTCGGGGCAGGTCGAGGTTTCCAAAGACGGCGGGAAGAAATGGGTGAAAGCCGCGGCCGATATGGAAGTGAACAACAAGGACGTGATCAAGACGAAAGATAAAGCGAGTTGCGAGATTTTGATCGTCGGATTGGGCGTATTCAGGATCGGGCCCAATACCCAGGCGACATTGGACAGCCTGACCGGCAAGGATAAAAAGGTCGCGGTACAGAGCGGCACGGTCGGGATCAATGTCAAGATCAAACTGAAACCCGGCGAGACATTCAAAGTCCAGACCGAAACCGCGGTCGCGGAAGTGCGCGGGACTATCTTCGAAGTCGAAGCCGACGGTGAGAAAACCAAGACGATCTGCGCTGAAGGCGAAGTCGTCATGATCCGCAATGTCAGCATTCCCGCTTCAGATACCGATCTCGGTGAGCTTAAGGACCTTCTCAAGGTCAAACTGAAAGCCAATAAAGAGATCGAGATGACGATGCAGGAGAATAAAGACCTCGAAAATCTCCTGAAAAAGGCGAAGAAGAATAAAACCGAGGTTACTGAAATCCTGAAGCAATGGAACGCGAAAGACCTGATGAAGATACGCCTCGCCCAGAAAGCCCAGAACCTGATTAATGAGCTTAGCGGCGACAGTTCCAGCGGAAATATCGACAAGTTCTTCGAGGAAGAACCCGAGGATACCGACGACGGTACAGACAGCCTGATGGATAAAGTTAAAGGCGGAAAGTAAAAATAAAAAGAGGCTCGAAAAGAGCCTCTTTTTTTATGTTCCCGTGAACAGGAAAAACGTCACCCTGAGCTTGCCGAAGGGGTAAAGAACTTTATATGTTCCCGCTAACAGGAGCATAGGAGCCGGGAGAGATAAAGGAAATTGGTGAGGGATGGATTCGAACCATCGAAGGTGAAACCAGCAGATTTACAGTCTGCCCCCTTTGGCCGCTCGGGAACCTCACCATTCTTGTCTAAAAGCGGATATTATTATAAAATAATGGGGTGGTTTTGTCAAATAACGCGGTTGAAAATTTTTTGGCGGATAAAAATGAAAAATAACAATAAAGCGGCCCTTTCGTTTGTCGAGAGGTACCGCAAGCTTGAAAAGGATTTCTTTGTATTATGGAGCAGGCTCTCGGAAGAACTGAAAGAAACCGACGTACACAAGATGCGGACGACGATCCGGAAGATTTCGGCTATTTTCCAAATCATGGCCGTATTCCGGAAGGGCGCCGTCCCGAAAAAAATCTCTGACTTCCTGAAAAACGTTTTCGACGAATTGCAGGAGCTCCGTGATGTCCAGGTGCAGGCTATCTATGCCGCGGGAATGACCGAAAACTATCCGGAGATCATGCCGTTCCTGAACGGTCTCAATAAATCCGAGGCGGGATTGACAAAAAAGTGCCGCAAGGTATTCCGTGACAACGATCCCATGGCGCTCACCAAACAGTGGAACAAACTCGACGCGGCGCTGTTCGAGCCGGAGCTGGAAGAAGCGGCCGGATATCTCGACACGCTCTTCGACAATCTCCTGACCGCGAAGGGCCGGATCGACCGCGCGAAAATCCGTACCCTGCACCGTTTCCGTATCTCGTTCAAGAAGTTCCGTTACAGTTTCGAAGCGTTGTCGTCGGTGATAGGGATCAAGGGAGCCGCGCTTTTCAAGCGGATGGGGCATTACCAGGACAGGCTCGGCGAGATTCAGGATATCGACGTCCTGTCGCGCAGCCTGAAGACGTTCCGGGGCAAGGAAAGCGGGCTTCAGACAGTGATCGGCGAGGTTGAGAAACGGAAGGCCCGCTTGTGCGGATTCTTTATGCGGAATATCGACCGGGTCTATCATTTCCGCGCGTTTCACCCCCAGGGCGAACTGTAAATAGAGAACGATATTAATAACGAGGAATACATATGAAAAACAAGAAACGAGTATACGGATCGACCGGGATCGAGGTCAGCGCCCTGGGTTTCGGGGCGGGGCATATCGGTGACCCGAATACGGACGAATCGGCGACAGGTCTTCTTCTCAACCAGGCTCTCGATCTGGGAATCACGCTTTTCGATACCGCGCGCGGGTACGGTGTATCCGAGGAACGGATCGGACGCCATCTCTCCCACCGCAGGAAGGAATTTGTGATCTCCACTAAGGCCGGTTACGGAATAGACGGCGTACCGGACTGGACATACGACTGCATCCTAGCCGGGGTCGAACGCGCCCTGCGTGTGATGAACACGGACTACCTCGATATCGTGCACCTGCACTCGTGCCCGTTGGATGTCCTCGAACGCGGCGATGTGGCGCGCGCGCTCCAGAAAACGGTGAGCGACGGCAAGGTGCGGGCGGCGGCTTACTCCGGCGAGAACCGTGAGCTGGCCTACGCGGTCACCTGCGGGTGTTTCGCCGGAATCCAGTGCTCGGTCAACCTCTGCGACCAGCGTTCCCTTGAAGAGATCATCCCGACCGCGATCAAGAACAATATCGGCATCATCGCCAAGCGCCCCCTCGCGAACTCGCCGTGGCGATACGACGAACGCCCCTACGGGCATTACTGCGAGGACTACTGGGTGCGTCTCCGGAAGATGTCCCTCCCTATCGATCTTCAGGAGTACCATGAGGTGGCGCTCCGTTTCGCGGTGTTCTCGAAGGGCGTATCGAGCGCGATAGTCGGATCGAACAATATCGAGCATATCAAGCATAATATCGGACTGGTGGAAAAAGGCCCGCTTCCGGCGGACGTGCTCCGGGGGATACAGGACGCGTTCCGGGACTCCGACGAGGAATGGGTGGGGCTGGTGTAATCAGGTGCTCCGCAAACCGGATCAAGTCTTCCGATAAATAACTGGTTTTTCCGTCCCGTCCCCGCAAACAGCGTCAAGCACGCATCCCGTGGTTCGGCTATAATACTCTATATTAATAGGAGGAGATTATGCCGAATGAAATGGTTCTGAAACCGGTGGGAATTGTTCATGCGGGCGACACGGGTTTCGCGGTGGAGATTTACCCGGAGTACCGTCCGGCGCTCAAAGAGCTTGGCGGGTTTTCGCATATCCATGTGCTCTGGTGGGGCGGGCAGGCCGACAACAACGAGTGCCGGAAGACGCTGACATGCATCCCGCCTTACGCTAAGGAACACGAAACCGGGGTTTTCGCGACACGTTCGCCGATGAGGCCGAACCCGATCCTGATGACAGTCTGTCCGGTGATCGACGTCGACATGGAAAGCGGGATGATCGCCGTGCCGTATCTCGACGCGTTCGACGGGACTCCGGTGGTCGATATCAAGGCGTACTTCCCGTTAAGCGACCGTGTGCGTCACGCCGCGTATCCCGAATGGCTGTCGCATTGGCCGGAATGGATGCCCGAAGAGGAAGGCGAGGTCGATTTCGCCGCATTAGGACTGGCTTAATACGTTCCCCGGCGGCGGGATGAACTGCCGCCGGGTCACTCTTTTCGGGCTTGATGGCGAAATAATAAAATACATGGTTTTTTGTCACTGCGAGACGCGAAGCGACCTGTCTCCTTCTCCTGCGAAGGAGAAGGCAGGCAATGACAAAATGAGTTTGTCAACAAGCCCTCCCGGAGAATGATATGACTAATACGGATTTGATTGTCAGCGCGATAGACTGGGTAGAGACGCATCTCTGCGAAGAGTTCACTGTCGCGGAACTCGCGGCCAAGATCGGATACTCGTTTTTCCATTTCAGCCGGCTTTTTCACGGAATCACCGGGCACACCCCGCAGGATTTCATCCTGAGAAGAAGGATCAGCGAGGCGGCGAAACAGATCATGAACACCAAACGCAAGATTATCGATATCGCCTTCGATTTCCCATTCGGCAGTCACGAGGCATTCAGCCGCGCGTTTAAGAAGACCCTCGGCGTGACACCGTCCGAGCTCCGCAAACGGAGGGACGATCACCTGTTTCTTCCCTTCCTCAACCGCCTATCGCCGGAGTACATGCATACCCTCAGCAGGATCATCGACTACCAGCCCGAGACGGTCGAACTTCCCGCGTTTCCTCTCGTAGGCTTCGTGTTCTATGTCGAAACAGACTTCACGTTAATCACGAAGATGTGGTACCAGTTCCATCCTCTGATTAAGACGATCCCCGACAGAGTCGTGCCGGAAAAGTATTACCAGCTCGCGTTCTGGAACGATATCGAGACGATGCCGGGCTGTTTTTATATGGTCGGGGTGGAAACGTCGGGGCTGGATAAAATACCGGTCGGGATGTCGGGCAAGGTCGTGCCCGCGTCGAACTATCTCAGGTTCGTGCACAGGGGCCTCGCGAAGCATGTCGGCCGGACATATAAGTACATCTTTCAGACATGGCTTCCGCGTTCGGAATACCGTTTGTCGCAGCCGTATGAGTTCGAGTACTACGGGCCGAAATGTCTGGGGCCGGACAACGAGGACTCGGAGAGCGAGATTTATATCCCGGTGGGGGAGTAGGGGGAAATCTGCTAGTTTATCCAAGTTTCTCTGACACAAATTCGTAGATGATCGAGGCATCAGAATAGGCCTCTTTCGCTTCGGCAATTTCAGGAATATAGAAATCGTCGGGATATCTGATTTCTACCGCGTAATCCGAAAGCTTTCCTGTGTCGATAGTCTCGAATGTTTTGTCTATTTGGATACATTGCATTAGCAGGAACTCAAGATCGTGCGTTCTTGAGATTTCGGAATGCTTGCTCACAAGGAAAGCCTTCAGCGCTTTTTCAGCACATTGCTGGCAATGAAAACATACTCCTTCAGTTACCATCTCATCCGAAGGACGCTCCAACTCATGACGTGCAAGCAGGAGATCGTGGTATGCCTTCAGCATCCACTGACTTACATTTTCAAAGGCCATATCGTTTTTCCTTCGTTCAGCGCCTGCGCCGTGACTGTATCGCCGCGTGTACGAAATTCATCGGATTCGGATATGCTGCGGATTATAATATCCGTACCCGAAAGTATTTTGTGTTTCAGATAAATTTTCGCCAGACCGATTCTGATTTTTTTAGCAATCGCGGATTTTTGCGTTCTGCCGAGATTATCCGAAGTGATAACAAGAATATCAAAATCGCTGTTTCTGTTTTGAGTTCCTTTGGCTCTGGAGCCGAAAAGAAGAATCCGCTCGACTTGAATCTTGCCGGTATTGAAAACAGTAAGAATACACTTCGAAATGGGTTTCAGGATATAGTCCATTTTGTCTCCCGAAAGAATGTAAGGTAAGGATGAAAAAAAGTCAATCGGTTTCTGATACGGAAGCAATCTACTCTGCCTTCCTGATCTCCACTTGGAGCGGGAACGGCTGATTCAGGCGCTGCCACGTGCCGCCGTCGATATCGCCGATATACTCGACCGGCCACGCGGGGGTCTGCCCGAAGAAGATGCAGAAGTATCCGCCGTTGGAGGTGTAGGCGAGGCCGCCCTTCGGGATGGACGGCACCGGGCTTTCGACACCGAGGTCCTTATGGATCGGGCCGTACGCCTCTTCGCCCCATGTCACCAGTTTGACATGCAGGGGCAGATCGAAATAAAACTTCTTCGCGACAGCCGTTTCTTTCAATGTCGCGGTCAGCGAAAACTCCTTGAAGTCGAGGATAATTTTCATCGCCATAGTATCACCTATTTGTTTTTCTTTTTCTTCTTTTTATTGTCTTTTTCAGGTTCGGGCTTGTCTACCTTCTTCGCGGTCACAAGGAGCATCACGATGTCCGGGTGATCGTAGAGCCGTGCGATATCCGCCGGGAACGAGCCTGCCGGAACGATATCCCAGATCGCGAGGGTTTTCACGAACGGGTCGGCGCCTGCGGAGAGCAGGAGCCGGATCATCGCGGCGTTGCCGGTCATCGCGGCGATATGCAGGGGCGTGAACCCGTGACTGCTGAACGCGTCGACCGCGGCGGAGTTCTCAATCAGGAATTTGACCGCGGGGATGTTGTTCTCGAACACCGCCCAGTGGAGCGCGGTAAATTTATTGATACACCGTGTGTTCACCGAAATCCCCGCGTCAAGCAGTTCTTCCGCGATCCCGAAATCCTTATTGAGCACGGCGACCACGAACGGCGAATAGTCCCGGTAGTACGAATGGATCGTTGGGTCGGCGCCGTACTTTAAAAGGAGGTTGGCGATTTCGGAGTGTTTGTTCTCTATCGCTGAGTAGAGCGGGGTTTTACCGCTGAACTCTTCCTGCGAGTTGATATCCGCGCCCCATCCGATCATGAGTTTCACGAAATCCATATCTCCC
>MIBE01000064.1:0-35896 GCA_001829415.1 Spirochaetes bacterium GWF1_51_8 | reverse complement strand
CGATATGCATCGCCGAGTTCCCGTCGAACGGGTCGGCTGTATCGATCTCCGCCCCGCGCGCGACGCAGGTTTTTATCCCCGCGATATCCCCTTTCCATGCCGCCTGGAGTAATAACGAGTTCTGGTCGTCCTGCGCGTATGCCCCTGCCGCGAGAACAAAAAGTAAAAATAGATATATCACCCTTTTCATGAATCTTCCTTTTTATGACTATTCATTATACCCGATACGCCGGGGAATTTCCACAAATTCTTTCTTTCTTATTGATTCCGTGTCCGCCGTGTACCGATAAAATATTGAAAAATATGAGTTTTTTTAATATTGAGAGTATAATAATCGAGAGTGCGACAGGAGGCCGATATGAAAAAGGTACTTTTTTCCGCGTATTTCGCGATACTGACATTAATATTTATCCCATTGATGTTTCCGCTGGAAGTGAGCCTGAGCGAACTGAAGAACGTGCAGTCGATCAAGTTCGAGAACTATCCCGGGAGCGGCGGCTCACCGCAGTCCGAAAGCACGGTCGCTGAGATCAAAGGAATCGGACAGCTCCTCGCGCAGGGTGTAACGAAGCAGAAGAATAACACATGGTATCCCTACCTCATGAAGTACTCCATCATCCACGCATACTCGAAGGGCGAGACGAACAAACTCGCCGCCGATATCTTTTCGATCGATAAGGACGCAAAGGTCGATCATGTCAAGAACATCAAACGTATCCTCGCCGGATACCTCGAAGGGATGTATAACTATTCCGAGAAGCACTCGAAGGTGCTCGCGATCTTCATCCTTTACTATAACGCCGTCTACCGGGGGAATATCGATTACTTCGCCTCGAAGTACAAGACGGTCGTGCTCAAGCATATCACCAAGGCCGACGCCGGGATCGCCGTCAAGTACAGCGACTGGCCCGGTAAAACGAAGATGCTCATCCCGTTGACCGAGGATGCCGAACGCGACAGTCTCAACTCGCTCGACAGCTCGATCATCTCCGACGACAAGGTGATCGAAGCGTTCCAGAAGCTCGAGGATATGGGGATTGACGAGCGGAAGGACATAGTCGAGCTGAAAGAAGAGCAGGTTGTCGAGAAAAAGGAAGAGATCGACAAGACGAAAGAGGATATCGAAAAGAAGAAGGACGAGATCAAAGAGGAAGAGAAAAAGCTCCAGGAAGAGAAAGATAAGATCAAGAAGAAAGAGGATGAGATAAAAAAGGACAAGGAAAAAATAGACGAGATCAAGGACCCGAAGGATAAGGAAAAGAAGAAGGAAGAGATAAAAAAGAAAGAGGACGAGATCAAGAAGGACAAGGATACCGTGAAGAAAGACGAGACCAAGCTCGATGAAGAGAAAAAGGAGATCGTCAAAAAGGAAGACGAGATCAAGAAAGAAGAAAAAGAGATCGTCAAGAAAGAGGATGAGATCAAAAAGGACAAGGAACTTATCAAGGAAGACGAGAAGAAAATAGAAGAAAAGAAAAAAGACGATTCGACAGTCCCGCCTGTCGACGATAAAACCAAGCTCGAAGAAGAGAAAAAGAAGATGGAAGAAGAAAAGAAAAAAATGGAAGAGGAAAAAATTAAGATGGAGGAGAAGCAGAAGGAGCTCGACGAACGCGAGGACGAACTCAAACAGGGTGTGGACGACAAGGTGTTCGACGGTAAATTCTACTATCTCAAAATCAAGGACTATCTGCCGGACGGCGTGTACCAGAACGAGCTGTTTATTATCAACGCCGGAACCCGCAAGGTCGAAGTGAAGTGCCCGTACGACACAATCTCCGGGAGCAAGTATAGCGTCTTCAAGAACGGCGTGGTCGTGATCGGTTTCGAGGGGCAGGAGCTTTACAATCACAAGCTCATCCTTCTCGACCGTTATACTCTCGAGCCGGTATCGGTCAGCGCCGATTTCATCTTCTGGCGCAGTTTCGTTGAAATCCGCGACGACTTCATCTATGCACTGGTGATGAACCAGGGCAAGTACTACCTCGGGAAGTTCGACGAGAAGCTCAACAAGGTCGCGCAGTCGTCGGTGGCGCTGTCGAAGGATACGTTCCTGACATTCTATAAGGACTATGTCTATATTAACGATGAGGCGAAGAAGATCGCGGTGCTCAATATCACCAACCTGAAACTCATCGAGACGATAGAGCCGTAAATGAAGGGAAGCGGGATGGGGAAGAAGAAGACTCCGGTCATGTGGTTCTGGATACCGGGATTGGTCGTCGCGATGGTGATGACATTCTGGGGTATCCCCGCGCTTGTCCGGAAGCTCACCATAGACTCATTGACACAAAAAGTGATCGATAAGAATACGCCCTCCGACCAGGATGCGCCGTTGAAGACGATAGAGCTTCCGGTTCTGCGTTCGGAAATCGCGACCGTGAAGGGCAAAGGCTTCCTCGAATTCGGATTGGGTGTCGGATTCATACCGGCCGAGGGATTCGAGGACGAGATTAAACAGCAGTCGCCGAAGATGAACAGTATCGCGCTCGAAACGATATCGGTCATGCGCTCGGACACAATCGACGAGCCGGTGGAACGTTACGCCCTCGAACTGGAACTCGCCCAGAGCTTCAATAAACTCCTGAGCAAGGGAACCATAGAGCAGGTTTTTTTCGTGAAGTTTCTTTTCCTCGATCTGTCCAAGCTGGATAAACCCGGCGGCGGATTGGACGAAGGTATCCTGAGCAACCAGATTCCCGAAATCCCGCCGGATAAATATCCCGGCCTTGTCAGCGAAGACGAGTAACGCGGATTTGCATCCCTTAAAAAAAAGCCGCTTTCAGTTCGGCGGCGGGGCTTGTCATTTTAGAATAACGAAACCGGCCTGCCGCGCTTCCGAAAGCGGCTCGGTCAATTAGTCCTTGATTTCTAAATCAATCTCGAGCGATACCTGTACGCTGTCGTCATAGGTCTGGCCCGGAGAATCGGCTTCCATTTCCTGTACTAAGGTTTCCTGAGTGGGCAATGGCCCAAGGTCTTTCCCTTCCTGTTTCGTCGTCTGAAGGTTGTCAGGCACCTTCTTCTTGTTGTTCACAATCGCAAGCGCCGCGAATTGGCGCGCGACATGGGACTGATAAACCGCACGCAGGAAATTACCGTTCTTGTACAGCTTCTTCGCGTAGTTCTGATGCGCGATTGCCTTGGCGAGGTTGCCCTTGTAGACCTTACCCTCCTTCACCACCTTCTGCGCGTGCAGGATCAGGAGCGCGGTCTTGTTGATAAACTTTTTCGCGTCCTTCTTCGCCCAATCGGCCTTCGCGAACATCCCCGCCATGGGGAGCAACGCGATTGCGGCAACCAGTAAGGGAATCCTTAGAAACTTCATATCGGCCTCCAATAATATATTTGTAACAATTTATCACGGCTATTAAAATCTGTCAAATCCTCGATTGACATATGCGTACTCTGTGCTATAATGAAGCCTCATGAAGAAGATCGGGGCTGTCCTAAAAGTACAGAAAATATAAAAAAGCCTGTCACTGCGAGGAACGAAGTGACCTGTCTCCTTCTCCTGTGAAGGAGAAGGCAGGCAAAGCAGTCTATGTAACTGATTATCAGTTAAGAGTATAGATTGCTTCACGAATTTTTCAAATTCGTTCGCAATGACAAAGGTTCTCTAAAGTATCCTTTTAGGACAGCCCCAAGTGTTCGGCGTAAAAATACTAAATAACGGGTTCGTATGCTGAGAAACACATTCTGTCATATCAAAGGGGTAGGGAAAGTCCGCGAGCGTCAGATTTGGGACGCCGGGATACTCTCGTGGGACGACGTGCTCGACGACGCGAAGTACCACCGTCTATTGAAAAAAGCGGACGGCGCTATCGGCCCCGAACTGGCCGAGACGATCGAGAAGGCCGTGGTGCATTCCGTATCGCGGCTCGAATCCGGCGACCTGACCTACTTCTTCAAACGCCTGCCGCCGCAGGAGCATTGGCGCGCATTCCGTGAGTTCAGGGACGCGGCCGCCTATTTCGATATCGAGACCGACGGCCTCTCACCCGAGACCGGGCATATCACCACAATCGCGCTCTATGACGGACGCGCGATCAATTCCTATATCTACGGAGGGAATCTCCACGAGTTCCCGGGCGATATCGCCGGGTACAAACTGATCGTGACCTACAACGGCAAGGGTTTCGACGTCCCGTTCTGCAACAGGTACTTCGGTGTGAAGATCGGCCTTCCGCATATCGACCTTTGCCATGTGATGCATTCGCTGGGGTATTACGGCGGGCTGAAAGGGACCGAGAAGGCGCTGGGGCTTTCGCGCGGGGGGCTGGACGGGGTCGACGGCTACTTCGCGGTGCTTCTCTGGAACGAATATGAAAACACGGACAACATCCGCGCGTTGGAAACATTGATCGCGTATAACATCGAGGACTCGGTCAATCTCGAGCACCTGATGATCACGGCATACAACCTCAAGCTCAAACAGTTCCCGAAATTTTCGCATTACGAAATGAAATTTCCCGCGCGCCCGGAATCGAACTACAAGCCCGATCCCCTGCTGATCGAAAAACTCAAGAAGCGTCATCCGGGCTTTACCGGAAAAAGTTCGATTTAGAATTCCGCCGCGCTCAGGTCGATATGACAGTAGCCGTTGGGGTTTTTCTCCAGGTACTTCTGGTGATACTGCTCGGCGGGATAGAAATTTCCGGCGGGCACGATCTCGGTCACGATCTTTTTCGATTTCAATTCGAGCTGATACCTCTCCAGTTCTTCCTTCGCCGCAATCTCGTGATCGGGGTGATTGAAGAAAATCGCCGAACGGTACTGGGTGCCGATATCGTTACCCTGACGGTTCCGGCTGGTCGGATCGTGGATTGTCCAGAAACGGCGTACCAATGCGGAATAGGAGATCACTAACGGATCGAACTCGATCATGACCGCCTCGGCATGCCCGGTCTTCCCGCCGCATACCTGCGAATAAGTCGGATTGGGAGTGGTTCCGCCGGTATACCCCGCCATCGTCTTGACTACGCCGGGGATTTTCGTGAAATACGCCTCGACACCCCAGAAGCAGCCCGCCGCGAAGATCGCGGTCTCGCTCACCCGTCCCGATTTCCTGAACTCGTCCTCGAACAGATAGAGATATTCCGGGTATCCCGCTTCTTTCAGGTTTTCCGAGGGGATAAACTTCAGCGACGCCGAATTGATGCAGTAACGTTTTTCATTGCGCCCGGGGCCGTCGTCGAACACATGCCCGAGATGGGAATCCGCCATACTGCTCCTTGCCTCGACCCGGCGCATCCCGTGGGAGAAATCCGCTTTCTCGACAACCTCGGATTTCCGGATAGGGCGCGTGAAGCTCGGCCACCCCGTCCCGGAATCGAACTTATCCTTCGAACTGAAGAGGGGAACGCCGGAAACGATATCGACATAGATACCGTTTTTTTTGTTATTCCAGTACTCGTTGTGGAAGGCTGGCTCCGTCGCGCCGCAATGCGTGACTTGGTATTGTTCCGGTGTGAGCTTGTCCTTCAGATTCTCGGGCAGCCTGCATGTTTTTTCCAATTTATAGTCCAGCATATTGATACTCTCCTTTTTAACTATACGAATTTAATAGGAAAGTATCGAAAAAGCAAGCCGGGAGATTATTTAATTTGAAGGTTCTTCTTATCCGCGCGCAGGAGGATGTTGTAGCCGTTTTCGAGGGGGAAGACCTCGCCGGACACCGTTTCGCCCACCTTGAACGAGGCGAGCCAATCGGCGGGCATGATCACAGGATGGTCGCCGATCAGGTAGCGTTCGACGACACCTTTTTTAGTCTGCATCTTCGCGATACCGAAATAACCCTCGATATGAATGATCTGTGTCGGCGGGAGGTACATGAACGTCTGCCGGCGGATAGTCAGCCATGCGAAGACGAAGATCAGGTCGGCGAGTATGAACATCAGGAAAAATTTCAAATCGCGGTAACCCATAAACATAAACGTTATCGCGAGGACATTCGCGAGGATCGCGATACAGAAAATAGCGATGGTCAGAGTCTTGCCGCGCTTCTGGTGGGGAATCAGTATCCTTCGGATATGCGCCGTTTCCGCCTCGGATAATTGTCTTTCGGGAATAGCCTGAGCTTCCATTATTTACCTCATGATAGATTTTTATTTGATCTTTATATAAACGTCGAAGGTATGCGCGTTCCAGATAGTGACATTTTTATCCGCGCCGCCCGTCGCGATCTTCGTCCCGTCGGGGCTGTACGCGATAGTGATGACAGGGCCTTTATGCGCGGTCAGTTTACCCGCCGGTTTTCCGTCGAGTGTCCAGAAGCATACTTCCCCGCTCCTGAACGCCGCCGCGAGCTTTGTCCCGTCTGGGCTGAACGCCACGTCTTCGGCGGCACTGGGTGTTCCGGCGGTCAGGCTCATCAATAGTTTCCCGTCGATACTCCACACCTTGACCGTCTTGTCCTTGGACGCCGACACGAACATTTTGCCGTCGGGGCTGAACGCCACACCCTCGACATAGTCCGTATGGTTCGTCAGTGTCAACGGCTTCGTGCTCAGCATGTCCCATAGCATGACCGTCTTGTCGATCGATCCCGAAAGCAGAAAGCGCGAGTCGGGACTGACCGCGACACAGGTGACGATATTCTTATGCCCGGCGAGTTCGCCGAACAGTTTCCCTTTCAAATCCCAAACTTTCAGCAGTTTGTCCCATCCCGCCGTGACCATGAACTTGCCGTCGGGGCTGAACTTGACCTCGGAGAAATACGTGGTCTGGATCGGCAGGGCGAAAAGGATCTCGCCGGAACTTGTCCAGAACTGGACGATCTTATCCCATCCGCACGACGCGATGTATTTCCCATCGGGGCTGAACGCGAGCCCGCTGATAGGCGCGCTGTGGGACGCAAGTGTTTTCAGGAACTTACCGTCTATCGACCACAGCTTCACTTTTTTGTCGGACGAACCCGTCGCGATCGTTTTGCCGTCGGGGCTGAACGCGAGGCAGGTGACCATTCCCTCGTGCGCGGCGGGGACGGGTTTCGCGATATTTGTCTGAGTTTGGAGATTTGTTGTCTGTAACGGGGCGATGTTCGTTCCGGGCTTGACCGAGGTCTCCCCGCATGCGATGAGCCACGGTATCATTAGGAATCCTGCAAAAAGTCCCCGGAATGCCCGAAAAGTCACTTTAAGTGAAGCGGGCGATTCCGGGGTAGGCTTTTCGCCGTACGAAGCGGTCTTGTCGTAAGTCATGTTATTCGTTCCCTCTATCATTCGGATTTTGAAAAGTTCACCATCCACTGAATGCCGAACTTGTCTTTTAAGCTGCCGTAGTAGTCGCCCCACGGCTGATCAGCCATCGGCATCTCGATAGTCCCGCCCGCGGCAAGGGCGATGAAAATCCTATCCGCTTCCTCTTTGCTCTCGGGATGGAACGAGAGGTAAAAGTTTGTGCCCATGACCGTCTTCGGCCCGAATGCGTCGAGGGTATCTGTTCCCATCAGCACTTCGTTTTTCCCTATCGGCAATCCGATATGCATGATCTTGTCTTCAGCTTCCTTCGGGGGAGTGAACCCTTCCATCGGCATATCCTTGTATCGGACGACCGACGTGAATTCGCCGCCGAAAATGGATTTGTAGAAGTTGAACACTTCCTCCGTATTCCCCGGAAAATTGAGATAAACATTCAGTATGGCCATAGTTTTCTCCTTCTGTGTTATTTACCGGCAGGGCGCGGATTGCCGGTTCATCCCTCGTATGCCTTTCTTAACTCGGCGATATCGAACTTCTTCATCTTGAGAAACGCCTCGGTCACCCGTGCGATCCTCTCTTTGTCGTTACCCCGGAGCATCTCGTCCATAGCGGAAGGAACGATCTGCCACGAAACACCGAACTTGTCCTTCAGCCAGCCGCACTGCTCCGCGCTCGGGTCGGCGGAGAGTTTGTCCCAGTAGTAGTCTATTTCCGCCTGGGTGTCGCAGTTCACGATGAACGAGATCGCCTCGTTGAAAGCGAACCGGTGATCGAGCGCGCTGTCCATCGCCGCGAACTTCATTCCTTCGAGCGAAAACTCGGCATGTTTTATCGTCCCGGCCTTGTCGGGACCCTCGCCCTTCTCGTAACGCATAATACCGCCGGTCTGAAAGCTACGGAACACCGAGCCGTAGAAGTTGATCGCCTCTTCGGCTCTTCCGGCGACCGCCCCCACGAACAGCAGGGTCGGGGTGATCTTCTGATCGATCTTCCTCCCGTCGGCGGACATCAACTGCCACGAGAGGCCGTACTTATCCGTGGTCCATCCGTAACGTTTGCTGAACGGGTACTCGCCCAGTTCCATCAGGACGGAACCGCCGTCGGCGAGTTTGTTCCATAAGAAATCGACTTCTTCTTCCGTATCGCACGCGACGAGAAACGAAATCGAAGGATTGAATTTGAAATAGGGGCCGGCGTTTATCATCATGAACTGTTGTCCTTGAAGCTCGATTGTCAGTATATCGGCATCGCCCGACGGAGTGTCGTGGATGGTCGAGGAACTGATCACTTTCGAGTCTTTAAAGACGGAAGTGTAAAGCTCGGCCGCCTGCTTTGCTTCCTTGTCGTACCAAAGGTGAGGCATGATCTTCCGCGGTTTTTCCATACTTTACTCTCCTTGCGGACACGATTGAGTTCCTGCGTCCGCCCCGGCGAATTTCCCCATTTGAACTTTCAGCCTGCAATAAAATATAAATATAAAACCGCATAAGTTCCAAATCTTTTACGAGGAAAATATCCTGCTTCACCCGCGCCGGAAACCGGCGTTATTATCCAACGTTTCGGTAAAAAACTCAAAAATCGGAAAGGTTGACATCGTGAAAACCCTCGATATAATAATGTCGCTTGAAAATCCGCCGTAACGATGATTCGCGCGGTGTTATAAAACGGGCTGTCCCGCTTCCAGTGCGGCAGGCCGAAACAAGAGGAATCCGATGAAAAAAGCTCTGTTTATCATACTGCTCTTTATGGCTCCGGTATTCGTTTCCGCGATGCAGGCGCCGAAGGACTTCTGGTTTATCGATATTCTCACCGGGAATACCAATTTCCTGAAAGACAGCGAAGGGAAGATCGTATTCGTCAACCTGTTCGCGACATGGTGCCCGCCGTGCAGGGAGGAACTCCCCGTGCTCGACCGGCTCGCCCGCGAGTATCCCGACAATGTCGCGGTGATCGGGATAGCTCTCGACGAAGTCCCGCCCGCCGAACTGAAACAGTATCTTCTCGACCGGGGGATCGCGTTTCCGGTGATGACACCCCAGACCGCGCACGGGAAATGGTGGCAGGACCCGGATTTCATACCCGCGACGTATGTCCTGGGAAAAGACTTTCAGGTGATCGAGGTGTTTAACGGCGCGAAGAGTTACGACACGTTCGCGCAGTATGCCCAGGGTGTGATCCCGAAAAAGGCGGCGATAAAAATCACGCCTCTCGATTCTTCGCTTCTCCATGCCGCGAAATTCGGCGATATCAAGGAACTGAAAAATTTCATCGCGCAGGGCGCGAATATCCATGTCGCCGACGACAGTTCAAACCGTGTGCTCAACAACGCCGCCGCATACGGACATACCGAGATCGTGAAGTACCTTCTGGAACTGGGCGCGGATAAAGAGAGCGCCGGACTGGACGGAGCGACGCCGTTGATAGAAGCCTGCAAGTACGGCAAGGTCGACACGGTCAAGGTGCTACTCGGCGCCGGGGCGAATATCCATGCTGTCGATACATACGGCGCGTCCGCCCTGCATTGGGCGGCGATGGGTGGGTATACGGCCGTCATGGAACTCCTGATCGCATCGGGCGCGAAGATCGACGCCGAGGACGCGTATTACCGCACCCCGCTCCATTACGCGGCCTACTCCGGCATGACCCCCGCCGCAGAACTGCTTGTCAAGAAGGGGGCGTCTCTTTCCGCGAAGGACTCCGGCGGGAACAGTCCCTTGTTCTACGCGAAGGAGCTGGAACGGGATACAGTCGTGGAGTACCTCTTGTCCATAGGCGCGGAATAGGGATTTCTTTTCCTATAAGTGTCACGGCCGAACATAATATTCATTGACAATTCGATGTTTTCAGCATAGAATTACTCTGAGGAGACTGAGTTGGCCGACAAACAGGTAAATCCCGAGTTACGCGCGGAATCCGAAGTCTACATGAAGATCGCAAAGCTCCTTCAGAAAAAGCGCGATCCCAAAGCGAGCGCGAAGGTACAGGAGATTATTTCAAGCGCCGTCCCTATCGAGGAAAAACTCGCCCGAATCGAACTGATAGACAACGAAGAGCTCCTGAAGAAGAAAAAAATCGTCACATCCGAGGCCGCGGGCGCGCTCCTCTGCACGATCAAAAAACCCCTGAAAAAGAATTCCGTTTTTATCTATATTCTCCGCGACTTCGGACGGATCAAAGAGTTCGGCAAGAACACCGGCCTGCTCAACGCCTCGATCATCCCGCCTAAGGTGACGATCGTCTCGAAGGAGATCATGCCGTTTCTGGCCTCGCTCCAACGGGACGTGGCGATCATGCTGCCGATCCTCGATTTCGTGCTCGAGATCGGGTGGATGTCCCTCGAGAAGACGGACTATAACCTGATCGCGGTCTACAAGAAGCTGTGCGAGGCAATCCAGCGGGTGACATTCACCAACCTTTCGAGCAGAGGCCTGCTCGAATCGTTCCGTGAGGTCGAGCTTTATTTCCTTTTATGCAACTACATGCCGGAATACCCGGAGATCATCATCGCGAGCATCCGAGGGGTGCTCCGTTCGAACCAGAAGCCCGAGGGGAAGGTGGCCGCCGCGACAACGATATCGCGCAGGCTTCTCTCGCAGAGTGCCGCGTCTCAGCCGTTATACCATCTGATCATGGCGATGAATATCGCCGAGTACCGCAAGTTTTTCACGCTGAAAGACCTGATCCTGCTTCAGCCTCAATGCGTCATCTCGAATTTCGATTACGACTGCGGCGACGATGTCCGCGCGAGGATACGCCAGTTTGTCAACGACAACTCGCATATGCTCGATACGCTCATGCGGGAAAAGTACGATATCGATAAAGTACGCCGTTTCCTCAGGGAATACACGCTCCGTTCGCAAAACTCGGACGATACCGAACGCTACAATTTCGATGTGATCGAAGATTTCTACGATACAAAAAAGCCCGGCTCGTCCTACCGTTTCAGCCAGGATAAGGAGAACATGGCGCTTTTCGCCCTGAACTTCTTCACGCGGTTCCTCGAGGAGTTCGAGGACTACCTGATCGACAGGGTTCCGGTGGAGGATTTCGGCCTCGTGAAAGTGTTCGATTCCGAATGCTTCGGGCTGGAAGTGAACAAGATCAGGAATACGCTCCAGAAACTGAGCAAGATCGTCTTCTCATGCGGCCACCTGAACCGGATGCGTTATTATCAGTTCAAGCAGATCAACCGTGAGACATCTCCCACTCCGCAGGAACTCGCGGCGATCCAGCATATCGGCGAACTGACCGATATCGGGGTAGACCTCGGCGAGAAACTGGGGCATCTGATGGTCAATCACCAGTTCGATTCCAAGCTCGCGGTCGCTCCGGAAAATATCCGCCCGATCGAGCCGTCTTTTATATCAAATAACTCGTTTTCGCTTCCTTATTGGGAGAAAAAGATCAATTTCGACGGTTATCTCAAGGGCATGGTGTTCCGGGATTCGCTGTCGCGGATCGCATCGCTCGCGTTCCTCGCGGGCCTCTACTTCTATAACTCCCATCTCTACGCTCTATTGGAGAAGGAGAAGAAGATCGATCAGGCCATTTTCGATATCCGTGACAGGCTGGAGAAGGTGACCGACGTGATAACGATGGAGAAATTGAAGAACAAGTACGCGTTTTGACGATATTTCTCTTAAGGGCAGTTCAAATAACCGCGTTAATCCTGACTGGGATAAGCGATATGACGAATAAAACGCCCGATAGCCGCTTTCATTAAAAGTTATTGAAGTGACCCAAAGAGATCGCGGCAAGGGAGTGATCGCTAGGCGCAGATAGGGATTTTTGAATCATATAAAAACTCTCCAAGGAACAAAACCATTTGTTCTTTCTTTCTGCAAACCCAGAAAGAAAGAACGAAAGAAAGAGGTTCCCCGCCCGATGCCGTTCCAAAGAGGAGGGGCGCAGAACTGGAAACGCCGAAACTCGCGGTCGGCCACCAAAAGAAGCGATAAAGAGTCACGCTTCGGACATCGGCGTTTCTGGCCGTTCCGCTTAGTGAAAGTCACGGCATAGCGGCGGGGTTCGAACAGCCGAAGACATGAATAAATGAAAAGGTTTGGCTGTTTTGTCCGCGCACTTTAATGCGCTTTAAACTCCCGGAAAATCCGAAGAAAAGGCATTTGTCTGACGACCGAAGGGAGGAGTTATGCCTTTACCGGATTTTCCGGCTCTTCTCCTGAGCTTAATCAGCGCGGCGGGAAGCTTGCCCCGCGTTCCTATGAGGGGTTCTTTGCTTACTTTCTTTCTGCCCGCTCACCGCGCCTTCCGCCGATGGCGTCGGCGGACAGGGAAAGAAAGTAAGAGTGTTTCATGGATATTTTAATATCTTAAAAGTTTTTAGAGTGACCTAAAGAGTTCGCGGCAAGGAGGCCGGATGCGGAAAACTCCCCCGGAAAAAGGAACGGATACCCCGCTATCCGATACCGATAAACAGCTCAAAATCCTCGACCTGATAAAGATGAAACGTTCCCCCGAAGACGACCTGAAAGTCCAGCGGATTCTTGTCAGCCGGGCGGATGCCGGGCGTAAGATCAAGGAGATAGAAGAAATCGATTCGCCATCGATGAAGGGAGTCGACCCGCCGAAGAGCGATTCTTCTTCAGACGACGAGCTTTTCAATTTTCCGGTAAAACCCGACAACCGGGAGTTCATCCGTCAGAACACCCGCACGATGCAGAAGTCTCTTGGGCGGAACCCGATGTTCCGGTACTGGCTCTTCGACTACTGGCGGATCGGCGCATTCGGTAAAAGCACCCGTATCGTACGCCCCGGCTTCATCCCCCCGCGTGTAACCTACACATCTGAAATATCTTCAATTATGGAATCTATCCGTGACGAGGCGTCGAAGATATTGCCGATGGTCTATTTCGCCGCCGAAGTGGGATGGCTTCACCTCGTGAAGTTCGACTATAACCTGTTGGTCAAGCTGAAAAACCTCTGCGAGGCGATTATCAATACGGAATGTGTCTCGGTGTGGAAGGTCGTGCCGGGCGAGAGGTTCTTCGAGGTAAAAAAGGCGTTTCTGGAATGCCATTACGAGGAGACTTTCCCAAAACTCATTGTGAACGCGTTTACCGGTGTTCTCAACCAGTATGTGAAAACGAAGCCCCGCGCGCAGGCATTGGGCGAGCTGACATTCAGGATGCTGACCGACCGTTCGGAAAACCACAACATCTACAATGTCGTGCTCGGGACTGCGATGGTGCAGTACCGGAAGTTCCTCCGTCTGAGAGACCTGATCAATCCGGTCGAGGGCGGCATCATCGGCGATTACGACTTCGACTGCGACGAGAGCACCCGCACCAAAATCGAGGCGCATATCTATATGCTGACTAAGAAGATCGAGGGGCTTCTCGACGAGAAAAGGAAGATCGAACGGATCAATTATTTCATCGCGCAGTTCGCGCCCCTTCTGGCCGCCGACAACACAAAATACGACTTCCGGCAGATGGTCGAGTTCTACGAGACCGGGAGCGGTGTCGATAAATTCCAGTTCATCCGAGATAACAACGAGATCGCGATCTTCGTCATCAATTTCTTCAAGCGCTTCTTCGCGGAATTCGAGAACCTGCTGACGGGGGCGGTCGAAGTCGAGGGCGAAGGGGTGATCCGTCTCTTCAATTTCGAATTCGCGAATCTGGAACTGTCGCGCCTCAAGAGCATCGTGCTCGCGCTCAATAAAATGATCTTTTCGAGTCCGACCCTTTCGCGGAAACGTTTTATCCAGTTGAAAGATAAAAACCAGCCCGAGAGTCCGTCCGCCGAAGAGGCCTATGTCATCCATGTGGTCGACGAGATCAACAAGGTGATGATCGGCCTCGGCGAGAAGATCGGCAATATCTGCCTCAATCATTCCAAAGAGCCGACACCCGGCGAGGAGCACCGGATCATCAAGATGATCGACCAATCCGTGTTCATCGGGAATAAGTACGAAATATATTTCTGGGACAGGATGATTCTTGTGATGGGGTATCTGCGCGGGAGATCGTTCGGATCGGCGCTGTCTGCGCTCGCGGCGGTCTGTTTTCTATTCCCGCTCTATTTCATGGATACTCATCTCTACAGCAACCTTGAAAAGGAACGCGAGATCAAAGACAAGCTGCGGACGGCAAAAACCGAACTCGAGCATGCGATGAATCCCGCCGCTTTTCAGGCGTTAGTGAATAAATACCGTTTGAAGTGAGGGCGTTATGGGTCAGTTAGTGTTGGTCCGTCACGGACAGTCGATGTGGAACCTGAAGGATATTTTTACCGGATGGGTGGATGTGCCGTTGTCGAAGAACGGGATCGACGAAGCGGTGCGCGCGGGAACGGAACTCGCCGGGATCGAGTTCGATGTCGTGTTTGTTTCGACACTCGTCCGCGCGATGGAAACCGCGATGCTTATCCTCGCGGGTAACGGCTCGGTGAAGACCCCGGTCGTGATCCACCCCGAAGGCCGGATGAACGAATGGGGTAAGGTGTACTCGGAGGAAGCGCGCGCGGAGATTTTACCGGTCTATACCGCGTGGCAGCTCAACGAGCGTTACTACGGCGAACTGCAGGGGCTGAACAAGGCGGCGACCGCGAAGAAGTTCGGCGACGAACAGGTGAAGATATGGCGAAGGAGCTACGATGTCCCCCCGCCCAACGGGGAAGCGCTCAAGAACACCGCCGAACGGACAATCCCGTTTTTTACCGAAACGATCCTTCCCGAGATAGAAAAAGGTAAACGCGTTCTTGTCAGCGCGCACGGAAACAGCCTGCGTTCGATCATCATGTATCTCGATAAACTATCGAACGAAGAGGTGCTGAAGCTCGAACTGCCGACGGGAGTGCCTGTTTACTACGATTGGACGGGCGGGAATCTGAGAAAAAGAGTATAAATTTTAAGAAAAACCGTTTGGGACTTTACAGATTATAAAAAATAGATATAATGTTAGTCAGAAAATAAATGCTGTTTTTGGAGCGACTGAATGGAAGGAATGGATTCCGATGTATCTATCAGCATCAAGGTAGAGGAACGAGGGCCGATCATCATCTTCTACCTGGGCGGAACACTTGAAATTATGAATAGCCTACAGCTTGAAAAGCTGATCGAGGATTACCTCCAGAAGTCTTATAAGCATTTTATCTTTCACCTGGGGGCGGTCAGTCATCTTTCGAGCAGCGGAATCCGTGTGTTTGTCACCACGATGCGGCTTCTGAACGATATCGAAGGGAAAATGATCATCTGCGAGCTCAGCCCTATCGTGCACAGGATGTTTGTCGCGATCGAACTGATGGAAATATTCGAGATGGCTGAAAAACTTGACGACGCCGTACAGGTAATCCATGATTTTATCGAAGAGAAGACGAAAAAATAACGCATCCTATTGACAAAATCGAAAAGAATTTATAAAATCAGTAGACCGAACTAAGCAGTTGGGCGCAGAATTTGAATTGAGGAGAAAACTATGCACTACTTATCAAAAGAATGGTTATACTTGTTTACGGTTTTACTAATGAAAAATAAGGTATCCGATTTATCTAAAATAAAGCATTTCGATTGGAATCTCCTCGGAGATATGGACGACGATTACGATAACGACTTCGATAACGACGCGGACGAATTCGAGGAAGACGATTATTTTGACGATGAACTCGATGAAGATGCGGACGCGGATTCCTTGGACGACCTGTATGAAGAAGACGATGAAGAAGAGGAAGACGAAGATTGGGATGAGGACGATCTCGAAGAATAACCGGCCCGGTTTGAATTGCATATCGTTCGATATGAATCCGGATGCCAGTTCATTCTTGTGAGGGGCAGTTGTCTATTTCGGGGGCGTTATGAAATCGGTCGAAAGACCTGATTTTTTTAAGCTGTTCTTTGAGAATCTTGCATATCCCGTATTAGTTCTTTCTCCCGATATGTCGGTTTTCCTGATAAATCCGTCATTCGGCGCTTTATTCAAATGCCTGCCCGAAAAAACCCTGCAAAAAAGTGTTTTCGATACCGGATTGAAGGCTTTGTTCAATTCCTTTCACGATGCGGAAAGTCTCGCGAATTTCCTCCATTCCGATTCCGGCAGTGCAATCCCGTTTGAATACGAAGAAGGCTTCAATTTCCTGAGCGGATATTATCAGGTCAACGAGATCGGAACGGGCGCGGAATTGCTTTATGTGCTGGAATTCCACGAGACATCGCACGGCAGCGCGTCATCCTTCATCAGCAATCATAGACTGGACGCGTTCAGGAATGTCCTCAACGCATCCCCGATGGGATTTCATCTTTACATCCTCCGCGGGGACGGACGGCTGGTGTTTATCGGGGGGAATCCCGCCGCGGATAAAATGCTCAAACTCGATCATAGCCGGTATATCGGTAAAACGATCGAAGAGGCGTTCCCAAACCTGGCCGGAACGGAAATTCCGGATATCTACCGGAAGATCGCGAAGGAAGGCGGGATTTGGAAAACCGAGTCCGTCGAATATAAGGACGACAAGATCGATGGCGCGTTCGAGGTGTTCGCGTTCCGCACTCTTCCGAACCACACCGCCGTCATGTTCCTCGAGATCAGCGAGCGGAAAAGGATCGAAGAGGAAATGGGTTATACCAAGAATCTCCTTGAATCGGTGATCGACCAAAACCCCAGCGGGATTATTATCGCAGACAGAAGTGACGGGAAATGGCGGATCGGGTATATCAACAAAGAGGCCAAGCGGATATTCGGGGTCGACTTTATCGGGCACACGGTGTCCCATGACGGCCTCGGCGACAAGTCCAATTCCGTGTTCGCGAACATAAAGATTTACGATAGTACCGGCCGTCTCCTCGAACCGTCGGAATTCCCCCAGCATCGTGTTTTTATTCAGGGCGAGACGCTGGAATGGATGGACTATATAGTCGAGAAGGCTCAGGGAAAACGGGTCAATGTCCGTATCTCCGGGGTGCCGATCCGCGCGGAAGATAAAACGCCCGTCGCCGGAATGCTGGTCTTGATGGATACTACCGCCAATGTCAGACAGCAGGAAGAATTGAAATATATCGGCAGACTGCTCGAGGGCGTATTCGAGCATGATTCCACCCCGATGCTGATCGCGAACTATCCGGACGGCGTGATTATCCGCTCTAACGACGCGTGCAGGACAATTCTCGGCGTCGAAGACGAACCTTCCTTTATCGGATTGACCCTCAACTCAATCCAAAAGTCGTGGATGGATTATTATATCGACGGGAATCCCATCCCGTTGAACGATCACCCGTTATCGAAGGCGCTCCGGGGCACTCGCACCGAAAAGGAGATCATCCGAATTGTGTGTAAGGACGGCGCGGAACGTTGGGCGATGGTTGACGGAATCCCGATATTTGACGAGAAAGGCGATCAGCTTGCGGCGTTGATCGTGTTCCCGGATATCACCGATCTCAAACTCACACAGGACTCGTTACGTGAAAGCGAACAGCGCTACAAACAACTCTTCGAATCCGCGAGCGACGGTATCGCGATCATCACCGGAAACTACTTTGCCGAATGCAACAAACGGTTCAGCGAAATCCTCGGGAGGCCGAGAAGCGAAATTATCGGTCATGCTCCCGAGGAGTTCTCTCCGGCGAAACAGCCTGACGGGATGGATTCGGTCGAGAAGGCCCATGCTTTTATCAGCGAGTCACTCACAGGCGAAGCCCAGTATTTCGAGTGGATTCATTCGAAACCGAATGGTAAATTGATCAACACTGAGGTATCTTTGAGCAGATATGAACTGTACGGGGAATTCTATGTACTCGCTATCCTCCGCGATGTCACCGACCGCAAGAAAATGGAGACGGCGTTGAAACAAAGCGAGGAACAGCTTCGGCAGTCACAGAAGCTGGAATCGATCGGGCGTCTCGCAGGGGGTATCGCCCACGACCTCAACAACCTCCTGACTCCCATCCTCGGGTATTCCGATCTCCTTCTGACTGCCGAACTCGCGGCGGACAATCCTATCTATGAGATCGTGAAAAACATTATGGAAGCGGCCGAACGCGCGAAATCGCTCACCCAGCAGTTGCTGGCTTTCGGGCGGAAACAGACGCTCCAGATGGAAGTGGTCTGTATTAACAACGTCGTCGAAAATTTTATCAAGATACTGGACAGGATGCTCCGGGAGAACATCACGATCAAGACCCATTTTGCTAAAGACCTCAAGAATATCGAATGCGATGTCGCGCAGATCGAACAGGTCGTTCTCAATCTCTCGATCAACTCTCAGGATGCGATGCCCGGCGGCGGGATAATCGTTATCGAAACGAAAAATGTCTATCTTGACGAAATGTACGCTCAAACCCATAAGGATGTCGTTCCCGGTAATTATGTGATGCTTTGTATCAGCGATACAGGGCAGGGAATTCCCACCGATATTCAGGAGCAGGTCTTCGAACCGTTTTTCACCACAAAACGGAAGGGGGAAGGGACGGGGTTGGGTTTGTCGACGGTCTACGGGATTATCAAACAGCACAACGGGCATCTCTGGATGTACAGCGAGCCCGGCAAGGGCACGACGATGAAGATATATTTCCCGTTGGTGGACAAGGACGTACTCGATAAACCGAAACCCAAGCCCGCAGAGGTATCGGGTAAGAAGGACAAGCGTGTTTTGCTTGCTGAAGACAACACTACGGTCCGGGAGATGACTGCGGAACTGCTGAAAAGGATGGGTTATCATGTCGAGGCGGCGGATTCCGCCCGGAACGCGCTGGAGATCGCCTCGAACTCCGCTTTCGACCTTCTGCTGACCGATGTGATCATGCCGCAGATGACGGGTGTGGAACTGTACAAGATGGTGAACGAAGTCCGGCCGGGTATAAAAGTCTTATATATGTCCGGCTATACCGATAATGTGATCGCCCATCACGGTGTCCTTGACAACGGTGTCAGCTTCCTACAGAAACCGTTTACCACACAGGACTTAGAGGAAAAACTCAACAAAATCTTCGGTTAGAACTATTTCGATTTCTTTACGGTCTTCCCATCCCAGACATACACCTCGGTGACCCGCGACAACTCGCTCTCGCCGGTTTCCTCGTTAATCAATTCTTCATCCTTAGTCACCGTGATCTTGGTTTCCTTCTTACCCTGTGCGGGCAGGACGATCTTATAATCGATGGAGCAGAGCTCGTTTCCGAAGCTGTCCAATGTCGCGACATAATAGAGCTTCTTGCCGTCGCAGAGCAGGAAGATCTCGCCGTTCAAGACGTCGCATGCGTCATACTGGAACACGATATGGATAGCATCCGCCGGGTTTTTAAAACCTATCTTCTGCTGAAGGTCGATCAGTACATCATATTCGACACCGGCACCCATCCCGAGCACATTTTGGAAACCCGGCATGTCGGGAGATTCCGAAACGAGTTTCCCGTTCTGGAGAAGGCGGGCTTTGAACATGAGACTTTCTTTCCCAAACCCCGAGACCCCGAAAAGGACGGTATCCATCACCCCGTCGTTCAGGATATCGCCGGTGTACGCTGTTTTCGAGATCAAGCCGCCCCAGATATAGCCGCTGCCGGATTTCCCGGAATTTTCTTTATAAGAGACCTTGTACCAGTTTTCGGAATACCCGTTCTGTTCGAACTTCGCATCGTCCTTCTCGATAATCGCGACTTCCGTGCCAATCGCAAGCTGTGCGGTTACCTTTCCGGCAGGCGATGCCTGATCGCGGACATTGACTTTATCGCCGTAAAGAAGGACTTTCGCTCCGGGCTCGTATCCGTTAGGAGTGTTCTGCCCGACTTGTCCGGGGAATACCGGGATCGCCGCCGCGAAAATACCTATTGCTATAATAGAAAATAGTTTCATGTTTCCTTCCTTATGGAGTAGTTGTGCACGATTGGTGTCTGAATAATGCCCTATCGCTGGCCGTCGCGGTTTCGCGCGCACGCCACCAGATGCCCGACCGTGAGTTGTTCGTCGGAAATGGAGAGCGGGATATTCGTGTCGAACGAGCTTTCGACATTGACATAGATTTCGATCAGGTCGGAATCGCTCGCGCCGAGGTCGTGGATCAAATAGGAGAACATATCTATCTCCCGCCTCGGTACGTGAAGCTGTTCGGAAACGATCCGTCTTACCCGGTTGTAAACTTTCCCCATACTACCCTCTTCCTCTTTTTCATTCGAGAAAAGGATTCAAAAAAATCGTTAATAATTTTCCCCGCTGTTATGTAATTCTATTACTTGAAAAGAAAAATGTCCAATTTTTCAATAATATCCTTCCGGTTTTTTGATACCGGAATAAAAAAGCGTAAAAAAATCGACCTCACGATTGGCTATATATATAGGAGAACGAAACGAGGAGGTAAAACGGATGTTAACGCTCAGGAACATCGAAATGCTCCGCGCGGGCCCGACCAACGACGGCCGGTATGTGACGTCGAAAAAGGTCGCCCGGATTTACCGCGATACTCTCATGGCGATGGCGGACGGACTGAAACCCAAGGCGAAGGTCGGCGATTCCCATGAGAACGCGGAGGTGTCGGGGGTGATTTCGGAGATCAGGCATATCGGGGATTCGCTGATCGGGGATATCCTCATGTCAGAAGACGTGTTCGAGAAGATGAAGAACGGCGCTATCCCCGACGACCGTTCGATCGAGGTCGCCTGCGGGTTCACTTTGTCTAACGGCATCTCGCTCAAACAGGTGATAACGGGGATCGTGTTCGGGGTGGGTCTTCCCGCCGAGCATGCGCTTGCGCCGCTGTTCGAGTCTTCTCACGCGGGTTTGTTCAGGCAGTTCGCACAGAGCCTCGCCTCGGACACAGTGAAGGTGGAACTCGAAGTGGAGGAGTACGCGAGGCTGAAAAGCGGCATGGAGGCAGTCCGGCCCCGGTCTCAGGAAGAACCCGGCACACCCGCGGAGGGGAAGGTCAAGGATGTGTTTTTCGAATCGATCTGCGGCGGGGACGTATTCATCCCGGGATTGCGGGAACGGCTCGAAACGGTCTACGAAGGCGTGCGGAGGCTTTCCGGCCATGACGGCGCGATCGAGTGCCTGAGGGAGATATTCACCTCGCGCGCCGCGCTCCATACCGCCCCGAGTGTACCGCTACTGCGCCTCGCGGGTAAAGGGGTTGTTTCCGGGACGAACGGCGCGTTCGACCCGACCAGTCATTGACGAATTATCGAATTTTCAAGGAGGATTAAATGGCTCTCATCGAAAAGTTCAAAGATCAGGGAGTCGAACGGATCGGTAACGGAACTGTCGCGGCGGAAAAGTCGTTATCGAGGGGAACGATCGCGATGTTCAACGCGTCCGGTGCCCTCGAAGAAGCCGGCGATACCGCCGGGTGCGTTTTCGCCGGGATCGCGAAGCATAGCGCCGAGGCGGGAGAGAATGCCGAGTTCGACTACGGCAGTCCGTTCTTCTATCCCGCAGTTACCGCCGCGCTGGCGGATATCGGGGACGAGGTCTATATTTC
The DNA here is from genome assembly GCA_001829415.1 of Spirochaetes bacterium GWF1_51_8. Lineage (GTDB taxonomy): Bacteria > Spirochaetota > Brevinematia > Brevinematales > GWF1-51-8 > GWF1-51-8. The sequence goes on along the minus strand of MIBE01000064.1, from coordinate 14,273 downwards.
CGGCGCGGGTACTCTCGCTAAGACCTCGGTAAACCGTATCGCCGCCGGACGGATAGTCGACGCGGAAGCGGGCTCCGGCTGGTGGATCGATCCTTTGCTCGCGGGCGCTCCCGCATGGGGGCAGACTGACACCGACGCGAGCGGAGAGGTCGCAGTGGCGGGGATGTCCGCCGACGGCATCGTAATGGTCACTCTCGCGGAAGACCCCGGCTCGAATCAGGCGTTATCGGACGTCGTCTGCGCTTCCGGAAAGTTCACAGTCTATGCCACGACCGGCGCGGCGCGCGCCGCTCTCGCCTCGAAGAAGATCAATTTCCTGATCCTCGCGAAGGCTTAGTTCAAAAAGGAGGAAAAGATGCCTATTGATATCGCTGAAATGAACCAGATCGAAAAACTGGTGAAAGACGAGTTTGGAGGGGCGTTCGCTCAGGCTCCTGTCAGCTACCAGCTTTTCACTTCCGAGATCATCGACACGGAATCGATCACTCCGTTCGAATGGATCGGCGCTCTGCCCCGTGTGCGTGAATGGATCGGGGCGCGCCATATCGAGGATATGCGCAACTACGACTACACGATCAAAAAGCGCGACTGGGAACTGACAATCCGCATACCCTACCGCAAGTTCTGGGAAAGCTCGAAAACCCAGCTCGCGATGTTTGTCCGCCAGCGCGTCTCCCAGCTCGGAACCCAGTTCCGCAAGGACTATCCCTCCGAGATAGTGGTGCAGGCTCTCGAGAACGGCGATACCAATCTCGCCTACGACAACGTGGCTTTCTTCGCGAACACAGGCCGCGCCAATGTCAACCTGATCGACGGCGCGGGGACGTCCACCGACAACCTGATCGCCGATATCGAGAAATGCCGTTCCGCCATGAAAAAATTCAAGGACGATCAGGGAAGAACCCTGAACATTACCGGCGACCTCGCGGTGATTCCGCCCGAACTTGAGATCAAATTTATGGAGATCACACGGGCTAAGCTCCGCGACGGTTCCGACAACGTGCACTTCGGTTCGCTCGAATACGTGGTCGACGCGCGCCTCACCGATGTATCCGACTGGTACTTTATCGCTTCCAACGAGTTTATCAAACCGGTACTTTTCGTTTCGCTCGGCGGTGTGAATGTCGCGGTCAAGGATTCGACCTTCGACAACAAGTCGCTCACTATCGGCGCGGACGCTACCGGGAATGTGGGGTATTCCTTCCCTGAACTCGCCATCAAGGTCGTCAACTCATAGCGCCCCCTCCCTACCCGGACAGGGAACTCCGGTTCCCTGTCCTCTATTATTCAAGGAGGAAAACGATGCCCGAAACAAAACGGAATAACGAAGGGCCCGAGATTATGAAGAAAACCGGCAAAATGTATGTATTGGATACCCGCTGCGATAGGGTGTTCGAAGTGGCCGACCGCGAACTCTTCCGGAAACTTCTCGCGAAGGACTCCGGCAGATATATCGAGGCGTGATATGGCATACTGTACTCTGGACGACGTCAAGAGCGTCAAATCGGTCACGCGGCTTCTCGCGCCCGAAGGGAAATGGAGCGATGCGGATATCGCGGCGCTGATCGACGAGATCGGCGCGAATGTTATCGACGTCCGGATCGGAAGGTGCTACATCGTTCCGGTGACGCAGGTTCCGGGCGTGCTGAAGCGTATCTGCCGCCTGAAGACCGCGTTCGAGATGCTCGCCCAGGAGTTCGGCAGGAACAACGGCGAGTTCGACTACCTCGAAAGGGAAGCCGAATGGCTCCTGAAAGGAATCGAGGAACGGCGGATTTCGCTCGACGGCGCGGAATTGGCCGCCTGCTCCGCGCCCGCGGTGTCGGGCGAGACGGCGCGCTTCTTCGGGATGGAGGACGGCGATGGATGATGTGCTTGCTAAGATCAAGGAACTGATCGCTGAAATCCCCGAAGCCGGGACTGTCGTGATCGGCGAGAACACCCGCGATATCCCAGCGAGCGCGGCGGCATTCGTGATAGTCCGTGAGGACGACCCCGCCGAGACCTACGAGTATTCCGGCAACATCAAACGGCACGCGTTCCATGTTCGTATCCGGGCGGGTTCGGCCGCCGCCGATCCGTTCGCCGAAAAGGCGGTGATGAACGCTATCGCGCTCGCGAAGAAAGTACGCGGAAAGCTCGCGGCGGACAAACTGCTCGGCGGACTGGTGACCGCCGGACGTCTCCTGCGGGAGGCTGTTTCGGTCGAGAGCGCGGGCGGCGAAGGGCACACCAACAAGTGGCGGAGAGTCCGCGAGCTCTATTACGAATTCGCGCGTTTCGAGAACGGCGACTAAAAGGAGGTTTCATGGCTTACGAGATGAATCCCGGGGCGATTTCCCTCGGGGCATGTAAAATATGGTACTGGGACGAGGACTGGGTCGGGATCGGCTCGACAGTCGGCGGCGCGGTGATCAGCTACCTTCCGCAGTACTACGACCTGAAAATCGACCAGTTGGGCGAGACGGTGGTGAAGAAGATGCTTCAGGGCGAATCCGCCGGGGTATCGTTCGGGATCGCGGAAAGCGGCCTCGACAAGCTCAAGCTCGCCATCCCGTTCGGCACGATCTACGTCTCCGGCTCCGACCGCGCGATGGGTGTCGGGGTGAACACGGGCGGCGACCTTCTCGAACGGACGCTGAAACTCAAGGTGCACCCGATTAATACCCGGGGGACGGGCGGGACGGACGACGAGAGCTATATCGACGACGACTTCACGATCTGGAAAGCCGGGAATACCGGCGCGGTCGAGATACCGTTTTCGCCCAGCCAGCCGCGTGTCTACCGTGTGGCGATGGCGATTTTTCCCGATCTCACGAAGGACGCGGGCAAGTATCTTTTCCTGATCGGCGACCCCGAGGTGAGCGGCGAGGACACCCTGCCGCCGTCGGTGACCGCCGGGAAGGCCGAGGTGGACGGAGTGGAGACGGATATCGCGGGCGCGGCGGATGTCGATATCGATACTGTGATCAAACTGACATTCAGCGAGGCGCTCAAGGAAACGACGGTCGGCGCATCGCACTTCATCCTCAAGGCGGACAACGGCACCACGGCGATCAACTGCGCGATAGTGTACGACTCGGCTCTGCATCAGGTCACACTCGATCCGGCGTCGAACCTTTCTAACTCCACGGTCTATGAGGTGATCGTGAACGGGCTCCGGGACATTTCAGACAACGCGATGAGCACGCCGTACATCGCCCGTTTCACGACCGCCGCGGCTTAGAGTTTTTATACCCGTTATCGCGGCCGGAAGCTTAGTCCGGCCGCGTTGTACGGAATACGTCTTTATTTTTCGGAGGCTATATGGGAATATTCGACGGGATCGAATTGACGATAGAAACCGGGATCAGTTTCGGGAGAAAGGCGCGGGTGCGGAGACTTCCGTTGGGGGAACGCGCCGAGTTTGTGATCGCGTACGACAGCTATCTTGTATCCGGCGGCGCGGAGGCTGAAGCCGAACTGGCGCGGCGCGTAACGGATGGGCGCAGGCGTTTTCTCACCCGAAGCGACCGGCAGAAGATTCTCCGGGCGGCACTCCTGCTCAATTCCGATGTTCGGACGAGGGGAGGCGGAAGACCCGCAGACCCCGACAGGATCGCGAAACTGATCGCATACTTCGGGCGGGAGTTCGGCTTCTCGAAAGACGAGACGCTCGCGCTTTTTCCCGAGGAGATCGACGCGATTATCCGTGAGAACGAACGCCTGAAGGCGAACGAATGGACTCTCCTTGCGGGGTTGATCCACTTGCCCGCGGAGACGGTGGGGGTGATCGAGCGGGTGAATCCCATGAACGACGACCGGCCTATCGACAGGGACGCGGTCGAAGGCTTGAAAAACGCTCAAAGGAGGAAAGTATGCCGGTAACGCTCGATGAAGCGAGAAACTACATGGATATCGTCCGCGAGACGGACTCCGCCCTGAACGAACTCGCCGTGAGGTGGGATGTGCTGAACGGCAAGACGGCCGAAGCCGAAACGGGGCATATGAAGATCAACAGCAGGATCGAGACTCAGAACGCGCTGACCGCCGGGCAAAAGAGAATCCTGTCCGACAGCCTTGATGTGACAAATAGCCTTCTCGAGCAATTCGGCAAGCTGGCGCCCGAAACCCGCGACTGGACGGAGGCGATCTCCGGCGCGCTCACATCTCTCGCGCGTTTCGCGACGGGCGATATTGTCGGCGGGATTGTTTCGGCTATACAGACGGTCGGCGAGGCGATCTCCGATGTGCTCGGTCTGGGCGATAAATGGCAGGAACAGCTCGACGCGGTGGACGATGTATTCGAACAGATCGGTATCGCGGTCGAGAAGTCGTGGACGATCATGGACAAGAAAGTCCGCGCCGGGAAAATGACCCTCGACGAAGAGCTGAAGGCGTTGAAACTCCAGCAGGATAACCAGAACGCGATGCGGCTTTCGGAGGAGCAGAGACTCGATCTCGCGATCAAGATCAAGGATGTCGAAGAAAAGCTTTACCGACAGAGTGTGGAGAAGGAAAAGGAGCTCGCGGCTCTCGCGGAGGCGAGACGGCGGAGCCAATTGGACGATATCCAGCGGAAGATTTCGCTCGGGCTTATCGATGTCCAGAATGTCGGGGAGGCGGGATCTCTTGCGGGACAGTTATCCCGGCTCGACTATAACGGGACGGCGCTTGCCGCCGAGCTCCAGAAATTCGGAGTATCACGCGCATCGGCCGCCGGAGTAATCAATATCAGCCAAACCAATTTCGGGATGACCGGAGCGCAGGCGGGAGAGCAGATCGCTAAGCAGATTTCTTCGGCTACCGGCGGGTACTGACGCTCCCGGGAGTTCGGGACTAATGTCAAGGAGGTTTTTATGATAAACGGAAAGAGCCTGAAGCTTTTCCCATTCAGGAAAAAGAAACTGATCCGCAACAATATTATGCCGCACTTCTGGCAGATTCTCGCCGAATACTCGTCATTACTGGGAACGCACACGGTGTACGATATCCCCTCTAAGGGCGGATTGACCTATCTCAGCGGCGCGATAGCGGGGGCGTATATCTGTGTGTGGAGGACATGCCCGCCCGCCTCTCTCGATACCCCGGAAACGGCGTCCGCGCAGGCGGGGGGTGGCACCAACTCGATCAAACTGAACTCGGGCGCATCGTCTGTGAACGACTTCTATAAAGGGATGGTCGTTCGGATCACCGGAGGTACCGGCAGCGGGCAGTACAATATTATCACCGGGTATAACGGCACGACAAAGATCGCGACTGTCGGGGGAAACTGGACGGCGCCCGACGCGACCAGCATTTATGAGGTCGGCGGGTATGATAGGATAGACACCGCCGATCTCGCTCCCCATACCTCTGTGATCGTCACCGGATTAGTGCTTAACTCGTCCGGCCAGCCGGTCAGCCCGTTCAATACCATCAAGTTCGCGTTCGGTACTCAGAACGGCGATTATGCCAAGCTGTCGGTCTATTGGGCGCGGTTAATCGATTTCACCTATCCGTTACTGCCGCCGACCGCTATCTACAACTGGAAAGCCTATTATTCCGCTCTGCACCTCTCCGACTTCGGCGGCGACATCGGTATTCATACCAACCTGACTCTGACAAACGTCTATCTCAGGACGGATGTGTGGGACGGGCTCAAACTCTACTTCACCGAGTCCTGTACATGGACGAATGTCGTCTTCGAGCGGGAGGACGGAACGGGCGTCAGGATGCTGTTAATTAATATCAGCAGCGCGTCCCTTGCGATCACTAATTTCAGGGGGAAGGGCGATTTTGTCGCGGAGATGGACGCCAACCCGGCGAACGTGAACTTCTCGAACGCTTATATAGACGGCGCGGCGGGCTTCCCGGGCGTCACCGGACTGCCGGGATATACTTATATCCACTCTAAGGATTTCAGCATCTACGGCCTGAACGCCCTATCGAACTACACACTCGTGCCGTTCGAGGAATACCCGGCAATCTTCCCGTCTGTTTACGATACCATCGATTGGCAGGAGGTGAATTGGAATGATTTTATCAGCCAGACCGCGGAGTTCTCGGCGCGTTATATTCCGGATACGACGTTCTACGGACTGGGTACGAAGCTGTACTATAGTATGAAATTCGTCAATTCCGAAGTGGCGGACGAGTTGAAAAACGGGTTCGGCGACGGCTGGGTGTTTATTGTCCGGCGCGAAGATTTCGAGCACGACCTGACCGGTACGCAAAAGTATATCAAGAACTTCATGTTCTACAACGAAGCCGGGTGTACGAACCTGTACGATTTCCAGTCCGACGAGAATTTCCTGATCCTGGCGGAAGACGCCTCGGGTAATCAGGCGGTCTTCGTCTATATGGCGAACGTCCTTTACACTGCGTACGTCTCGGATATCTATTTCGGTACAGTCTATACGGTACGGCGCTGTTTTCAGATATGGGAAAAGGCGAACATCGCGGACGGGTTGAGAAACCTGTTCAAGGACTATTCGACACAGAAGGGGCTGGAAAACTCGCCTATCGAAGGCTCGATAGAATTCAACAATATCGATAACGAGTGGGTGGTACGTTAGAATGCCGGACAGAACGGCATGCAAAAAGGAGAGTTACGATGCGGTTTATCTGCCCTGAAATAGAAGCGAGGCCTGTTCCCGAGCTGATCCTTCAGCTCTACGAAACACGAGACTACCCCGAAGTATCGCTCTCGGATATCGACGGCAACACGCTGACGCGCCTCATCCAGTCGAGGATCTATGACGGTTCGGCGCTGAAGGACCAGCGGTACTACTACGGCCGCTCCAAGCTCGCGGGCTACTTTACGTCCTTTCCGTTAAACACCGATGCCCGGACTATCGCGGGACTCGCGTCAGCGACGGGAATGGATATCGGGACGAACTTCACGGACACCGCGAGTTACTCGTTCAGATTCCGTTCGTTCCTGGAAGAACCCGTGTTCGGGACATCGCTGTGGTACACGGTATTCACCGACGGCGGATTGTACTTCGCGCTCCCGTTACGGCGCGCCGACGCCCGCAATCTCGCGCAGTTCAGCATAGTGAGCGACTTTAAGAAAGAGACTTTTTTCGACAGTCCGGCGTACTCCGGAGAAACAGGCGGCCGCTTCACTGTCAACGCCGACTACGGGCATGTCATACCGTCGGCGGTAGACAGTACCCAGAAGGCGCGGGTACTCAATAAGGCGATGTCGAAAAACCGGGTCGCGCGTGTCAGGAGCGGGCAGGAGAACGTCCGTCCTGGGGATATCTTCGTGCATGACGCGGCGGTGTTTGTCATCCTCTCGAAATGCTCGTTGGGAACGGGGCAGTTCGAGTATACGGGGGTGAAGGAAAGTTCCCTGAGCTGGACATTCGCGGGGGCGAACGAATCGCCTGTCGCGCCGGTGTGTGCACCGCTCGGGCTCGCCATACCGTCTGGGGCGGTGATCCCTTACGGCGGAGCTTCCGCGCCGGCGGGCTTCCTTCTCTGCGACGGCGCATCCTATCTGCGTTCCGCCTATCCCGGGTTGTTCGCGGTGATCGGGACAAGTTTCGGAGCGGCGGACGGCACGCATTTCAATGTTCCAGACCTGCGTGGAATGTTCCTGAGGGGACGCGACGGCGGCGCGGGAGTCGACCCGAACAGGACGACGCGCACCGCGCTCAAGACCGGCGGGGCGGCGGGCGACAATGTCGGTTCGTACCAGACTGACGCGTTCCAGGGGCATTACCATAAGGAGATGAACAGCTATAACGGCGGTGCGACCATCCGAATAGGGTTTAAGTCCGACGGGGGCGGGGACGCCGACAACATTTCGACCAATTCGACGCGCCAGCCTATCGCCGACGGGACGAACGGCACGCCGAGGGTATCGAGCGAATCCCGCCCGAAGAATGTATCAATCAATTATATCATCCGGACCTAGAGGTGTAGCATGCCGACAGTAAAAGAAGTTTTGGAAAGACTGGTCGAAATGACGCAGAAGCTGGACGTCTTAGTACAGAAACTGGACGACTACAAGGCGGAGCAGAACAAGGTGAATAACGATCTCGAGAAGCGGATGATGAAAATCGAAGACCGTCAGACAAACTGCCGGGCCGATGTGACCCGACGGCTCGACGAACTCCGCCCCGAGCGCAGGCGCGACCGTATCCGCGAATGGATGCTGTTCCTGCTGACGGCCGCCGGGGTGGCTGGCGCGGTATTGATCCCGATGACGTATCTGGTGCAGAGGATTATTCAGTCGTTCCCGAAAAACATGTAAGCAAGGAGGCTTGATGAAAACCGGAAAAGGATGGATTATTGACAGATTGAAACGAACGATGTACAATGCTCTCAGCCTGTCGTTCATGACATGGGCGGCGATTCTTGTGTGCTACTACGCGAACGGTCAGGCGGTAGACCTGAACTTTCTCCTTTTTACCGCGGCGGTGATCGGCATCAAGAAGTTCGCGCGTCCGTCCGGAGAGACAAAGGAAGGCGACCGATGACCCGGGCGGAATTCGATACGTTGAAGAACCCCGGTGTTTTCACGAAGGATTACAGGGGACAGGTGCTGATGACTCCGCAGGTCATGGCGAGCACGAAGGTTTCGATTGCCCGGCTGATCGACGGCTTGCAGGAGTTTTTGAAGCATCACGGCGAGTTGAAAGTCGTGATCCATTGCCTCTGGGAAAAAAGCGGCCACACGGCCAACTCGAAGCATTACACCGGAATCGCATGCGATTTCCATCTCACAGGATGCGGTTTTCTTTCCGCGTATGAACTGGTACGGCAATTCCTCGAGGAAGTAAATCTCGCGGACAGCACGGGGTGGGGGTTATACCCAGATTGGAACTATCCCGGTTTTCATCTCGACCTGCGCGGGAAAAAGGGACGTTGGGGATACTACGGCGGAGAGATGCGCGGGTTCGACGAGACTTTAAAATACGCGCGGGATAAGTTCGGGAAGGTCAGTTAGATATTGGATTAAAAATATAACGAAGGGGTCTATATGGAGAAAATTCCGGCTGGAGAGAGAATGCGGACGCTGCTGAAATGCGATCCGGTGACTGTGGTGATCCTGCTAATCCTCGGCCTCGGGGGCGGATTCGCGCTCGGGTATTTCACCGCGCCGAAGGAGATCAACGAGTACCAGTACATCACCCAGCAGCAGACACAGATGCAGGCGCAGGGGCAGATGACAGTCACTGTGGTCGACGGCAAGGCGCTGCAGTCGGTCACGATCCAGCTCGAGGGAATGACGAATATCCGTTTCCTCACCGTGTCGAACGGCGTGACGAATGTAGCGTCGAACGATATCATGATGGATATCAAGAAGAAGTAGATTTCCCGAAAGAGCGAAGATTTTCCCAGACAAAAAATCCGGCGGCACCCGGCTGTTTCCGACCGGAAATTGCCGGGTTTGCGGTATTTCAACCCTTTATATCCTTGTCATTTTCCCGCTCCGTATATATAATAATCATCATAAAATCGGGAGACAGCCATGAGAAAAGGGGTAGTCTTTTTCGCGGTAATCCTTTGCGCCGCCGCGCTCTACGGGGCCGCCGACGAGAAATATAAAAAGGCGCTCGACGCGTACAACAACGGTGTCTACACCCTCGCGCTCGGGTATTTCAACGACGTCATCGCGGAAGACCCAAAGGGCGATTACGCCGACGATGCGATGTACTATATCGGGCTCTGCTATTACCAGTCGCAGAAGTTCGAGATCGCGATCCAGTCGTTCAAGGACTTGATCAAGGAATACTCCGGCACGCTCTATAAAGAGAAGGCGCAGTTCCTGATCGCGAACTCGTACTATAAGATGAAGAAGTACGACACCGCCGTGCAGAACCTGAGGATATTCAACAAGGAGTATCCCGATTCCCAGCTGAAGCCGAAGTCGCATTATATCATCGCGTTCGCCTTGCTCCTCGGCAACAAGTTTTCGTCGGCTGTGGAAGAGTACCAGTATATCATCAAAACCTATCCCAACTCGGATATCGCCGAGGAATGCACCCTGCGTCTCGGGCAGGCGTACCTCTACGATAACAACTTCGCTCAGGCCGTCAAGACGCTCGGCGATTTTATCTCGCAGTACCCCAATTCCAAATACCGCGCCGAGGGCGAGTTCTTCCTTGGGAAGAGCTATTTCCAGTCCGACAAGGACAACGACGCTCTGAGGTATTTTACCGAACTGTCTAAGAAGAAGGACTTCGAATACCAGATACAGGCGATCTATTACTGCTCGCTCATTTTCATCAAGCAGAAGAACTATATCGAGGCCGAAAAGTATCTCGCGCCGCTTGCGTCCCAGTCCGTCGCCGACGAGTACAAGGAAGAAGCGTTGTACAAGCTCGGGCTGATCTACAAGCTCCAGAAGAAGTACCCCGAGGCGATCTCGATGCTGAACGACCTTGTGAAGATATTCGGCCCCGGGTCGCGTTACTACCAGAAAGGGATGACCGAGCTCGCGGCGTGCTATATCCTTACCGACGATTTCGGGACGGCGGTCGATGTGTACAAGAAGATCGCGGCTTCCGGCGGGGAAGGCGAGGCGATCTCGATGCTCAAGCTCGGCGAATTGAAATTTCTCCAGAAGGACTACACCCAAGCCGTCGCATACTTCGAGCAGATACTCGCTAAATTCGGGAATACCGAATACGGGCGCGACGCGCTTTACTGGAAGGGCAAGAGCCTTGTCGAGCTCGGTAAGTACGATCAGGCGGTGAAGGTGTTCGAGGACTACCTGGTCCGTTATCCCACCACCGATATGTCCGACGAGATATATCTCTTTATCGGCAACGCCAGCGCGAAGATCGGCAAGTACGATCAGGCGCTGAAGAACTATAACGCCGTCCTTTCGAAAAAAAACGAGAACGCTCCGCTCGCGTTGAACGCGATAGCGTGGGTATACATCCAGAAAGAAGAATATCCCCGCGCGCTTGAGTTCCTGAACGAGCTGATTAAGAAGTACCCTTCGCATGCCCTTGTTCCGCGCGCGTATTACAGTATGGGCATTATCAACTATAACCTGAAAAATTACCCCGAAGCCGAAAAGTACTTCCGCAAGGTGGTCGACCAGTACGGCAGTTCGCCTTACGCGGTCGACGCCGCGATCAAGTTCTCGTGGCTCTATATGAAAGACCAGCGTTACGATCAGGCTATCGGGTATCTCACGGCGTATGTCGGCAAGGCCCAGTCCGACGAGCAGAAGTCGGAGATTTACCACCTGCTCGGATGGTGCTATTTCGGTAAAAAGGACTATACCAAGGCTATCGAGTATTTCGAAAAAAGCGCCGTGACCTCGCAGGACAAGAACCGCAAGCTCGAATCGATCCTCTATATCGCGAAGTCTTACTTCAACTCGAAAGACGTCCTGAAGGCTATCGAGACGTACGAGAAGTATATTGTCACGGCTAAAGAATACGGAATAACCAAGGATATTCCGGCGGTCATGTCGGATATGGCATGGAGCTATATCGAGAGCGGCGAGGAAAGCAAGGCGATCGATATCTTCAATAAGATCGTCGCGGAGTACAAGGACAATCCGTACACTGTAGAGGCGCTCTATAAGCTCGCGACCTACTATTACGGCGACGGCCGTTACAACGAGGCGATCCAGCGCTTCAACCAGATCCTTTCGGACTACGGGACGAGCGAGCTCGCGAGCAATTCGCTGTACTGGATCGCATGGTGCTATTACTACCTCGGCTCGAAGGATAAATCGCTCGATTACTTCGAGAGCTATATCGCGAAGTATCCCACGGGCTATTTCGCGTCGGACGCAAACTACTATATCGCCGATATGTACTATACGCTTAACAACCTCTCCAAGGCGAGATACTATTACCAGAAACTGATCTCGGACTACCCGTCGTCGCTCCAGGCCGATAAGGCGCAGATCAAGCTCGCCGAGATCAAGCTGAAGGAAGAGGCGAAGGGCAACGAGGAAGCCTACCTGCTCGAACTGATCAATCAGGCTAAATCCGCGCAGGCGAAGGCTATCGCACAGCTTCATCTCGGGCAGTACTATATGCGTGTCCAGCAGTACGCGAAGGCGCTCGTGATGCTCGAAGAGGTGAAGAGCAAGACGACAGGAAGCGAGGCCGCGCAGGCGAGCTTCGAGCTCGGCGAGTATTACCGCGGGCAGGGGAAATATTCCGAGGCTATCGATTATTACGGCGGGATATTCTATGTCTATAAGTTTCAGGCGCTCTACGAGCCGTCTTTATACTGGTTCGCGTATTGTTCGTACCAGATGAAAAACAATAAAGAGGCCGTGCCGATCCTCAATCTACTGATTCAGAAGTATCCGAACAGCGAGTGGAGCAAGAAGGGACAGGACTTATTGAAGGTTATCGGGGAGTAAGCTGTGCGAGGATATGGCCGACAATAGTTTTCGCCGGGTTCTCTTTTTTAAGCGATGAAAGGTTTTTAATATAGGAATCTTTGTTCTTGATGAGCGTATCGATCAATCCCAGCAGGATTGAGGGAGTGATGTGGTCTTCGGTCAGCAGGAGACCCGCGTGATTCGACGCCAGGTAATCCGCGTTGAGGTACTGATGGTTGTCCGGCGAGTTCTTGATCGGGATAAGCAAAGCCGGCGTACCGAAGTGGATAAACTCGGCGATCGAAGTCGCGCCCGCCCGCGATACCGCGCAGTCCGCGCATGAGAAAAACAAATCCATCCGATCGATGAACTTGTACGGTTTGACATTGGGATACTTCGCGCCGATCTCGGCGAGTTTACCTTCTTTCTCCATCCGGTCGTAATCCACCGTGCCCATACTCCAGATCACACCGATCTTTTTATCCAGCAGTTCCGGCAGAATTTCCGCCATCGCGGAATTGACCTTCAGCGCGCCCTGGCTTCCGCCTGTGATCCCGACAATATGCTTGTACCCGGCCAGCCCGAAGAACTTCAGGGCTTCCGCGCGCGGCGAACGGTCCTTGAATATTGACGGGTTGCCGGTATGGATCGTTTTATCAGTCCGCAGTTTCGCGGTTTGTGGGAAAGTGGTATAGACGGTTTCAGCTTTTTTGGAATAGTAACGGTTCGTGACACCAGCGGCGCTGTTTTGCTCGGCGATGAACAATGGCTTGCCGAGAAGCCTCGCTGAAAACGCGACCGGGTTTGAAACGTAACCGCCCGTGATGAGGACGGCGTCCGGGTTCCATTTTTTTATTGTCCGGAAGACCGAGAAGAACGCGCGGACTAATTTCAGGATGTAGATCGGGGTTTTGATGGAGAGCTTCCGGCTGATACCCTGTATCTCGACGAAAATCCGGTCAGCCTCGGCTATCCTTGACGCGACCGTATACTTCATGTCGTTCGAACGGAGTACATAACGGCATTCGACGCCGCGCGAAACGAGTTCCTCATACAGCGCGATCCCGGGGATGAGATGTCCGCCCGTGCCGCCCCCGCTCATCATGATCTTCACGGGATTAGTTACCAGCCCAGTTCAGTATCCAGTAAGTATACTGACTCTTACCGCCGACTTTAACGGCGCCGGATTTTATGTTGGTCATCAATGTCCATTTCATGTTGGTCGTTCCGGTGAATGTATAGAAAATATAGACGTTCGTGCCGTTCATATCCAGCGAGATACGGGAAAGGCCCTCGCGGATCAGGAAATCGTTCGTAGTGATATTGGTAGTAAACCCGTAATTATAGGAGATGACTTCCCTCGCGCCAAATGTATACTTCGCGATGGTGTTTGTGATGCCGTAGTTCGTGGATGTGCCGTTCGTGAATTCCACGTGGGACACGTACCATTGACCCTGAAGAATACTCAGGTCGCTGACATCTCCGCAAGCCGAAAGGGAAATAAGAAACAGGAGAGCGAAAAAATAATATTTCATAATTTTATAAAGACAAAAAAGCCTGTGGATTGGGTCCACAGGCAAGTATAAGGGGTTTTAACCTTATTCGAGACCCTTAGTCTGACCGGCATCCGCGTTAACAGGAGCGGGAGCGGGCTTAGCGACGTTAGTGTCAGCAGCGGGAGCAGCAGCAGCGTTAGTGTCGACAACCGCCGCGTTGGTAACAACGGGAGCCGCATTGGTAGCGGTAGCGGTCTTTCCGCCGCAGCTTACCATAACAAGACCCATAGTGATGCCCAAAACCAAGGCCAAGATCTTTCTCATAATGTCCTCCAAAAAGAATTTTGATTATTATAGCCCCTTTTTTATATTCTCGCAAGTATTAAATTAGTTTTCGGTTAATAATGTGTTAATTAGGGCTTGCTGAAAAACGAATAACTCATTGATATATAATGAAATATTTTAAGATTCGCCTTAGAATAATGCAAGGAAAAACGAAGAAA
>MIBE01000063.1:160932-161484 GCA_001829415.1 Spirochaetes bacterium GWF1_51_8 | reverse complement strand
TTGATAATCTCTCTCAGTATGTCGAATACGAACGACGAAAAACAGAAAATGCCCGACTTTAGCCCTGGAGATACAGTTCGGGTGAGCTATAAGATCATAGAAGGCGAAAAAACAAGAATACAACCTTATGAAGGCATTGTTATTGCTATGAATGGCAAGGGTATTTCAAAGACTTTTACCGTACGCAAGATCGGTGCGGATAACATTGGTGTTGAAAGAATATTTCCCATATACTCTCCGAATATCACACAGTTAACTATTGTTAGAAAAGGCCGCGTACGAAAGGCAAAGCTTTACTACCTGAGAGCTAAAAAAGGCCGTGCAGCAACTAGAGTTAAAGAAAAGATTTCCTAGTTCACTCTATCTATTCCTCTACATTACTTAAATAGTTTTTTCATACTCATTTTCATTATCATTGTCCAGTTCGCAAATAATGAGAAACATTGTTTTTGATATCAGTTCTATGGATAAGATTAAAGTTAGAGCTTACGTACTTTAGTGCGTAAGCTCCGGATATTTCTAATGGACTCCATTTTTTCTCAATGTGATCAT
>MIBE01000063.1:140282-160920 GCA_001829415.1 Spirochaetes bacterium GWF1_51_8 | reverse complement strand
GAGAATCAGCGTAATCCGTGTAATCCGTGTGCTATTGGGGTAAAACAATATGATTCCGTTAATACTGAAAATATGTGGTTGGGATTTGTTTGCATTTTATTTACGCTTGACTTTTGTATTATAACGCATTATCATTTTGTAGTTAACGGGAGGAAAATTGACCAGACTGCTAATCGTGAGCGACACCCACGGCAATGTCGGGAAGCTCGACGACCTGATCCGGAAATACGACAAGCAATATGAATACCTGATTCATTTGGGCGATAGAAGCTACGATATCCTCTCGCTTCAGGAAAATATCGGGAACCTGATATCCGTCAAGGGAAATATCGAGGGGCAGTCGACCGGGCTTTCGCGCGACAACACGCCGTATGAAGTACTGGTCGAGCTCGACGGGGTAAAGGTCTTCGTGACTCACGGGCACCGTTACAGCGTCAAATCGACACTGATCTTCCTGAAGAAACAGGCGAAAAAACTCGGGGCGAATTTAGTCCTGTTCGGGCATACGCATGAGAAGTACCTCGAGATCGAGGACGACATCATGTACTTCAACCCCGGCGCGTTGACCGATAACGACTACGGATACATCTCGCTCGATAACGGCGAGATAGTCAGCATAGAGCATGTATATCTTTCGGAGCGGTGGTGAGCTATGGTAAATATCGTCAACCAATATCCTAAGTTTAAAAACACTATGATCCTTCAGGAAATATCCGAGTTTATCGAGGAAGTGCTGAAGGATTTCGGGCGCGGCGGACGTGTGATGAATATCGTGCTGTGCGACGACGGGTTTATCCGCGACCTGAACCGCGACTACCGCGGGTTCGACAAGCCGACCGACGTGCTGTCGTTCTCGATGGAAGAGGGCGAGGTGCTCTGGGACGGCGATGACGACAGTATAGGCGAGGTTCCGGTGGAGATGGGCGATGTGATGATCTCGGTGGATACCGCCGGGCGGCAGGCTGTGGAGTACAACGTCCCCCTCGAGGAGGAACTCGTGCGCCTTTCCGTTCACGGCGCGTTACATCTCTTAGGCCTCGATCACGAGATTTCGCCGGAAGAGGAAGAAGCGATGATGAAGAAACAGGATGAACTGATCGCCGAGTTCTTCAGGAAGTACTCGTTATAGATATTAGGGTTCAACTATCCTAGTTATTTTCAACAAGTGGTAGACATTGTTAGAATTTGGAGCCCATTTTCCGCTTTCTCGAATAAAGTATTCAGTGGTGAGCATAAAAAAACCCGGCCGAAGCCGGGGTTTTTTGTCATACAAAGACAGTAGGGTTATTCCACCACCGCGAGGATGTCGTCCATAGAGAGCAAAAGGAAGTCCTTGTCGTCGATCTTGATCTGGGTTCCGGCGTACTTGTCGTAGATGACCTTGTCGCCTTTCTTGACAGTAATCGCTTCGTCCGTACCGATCGCGTCGACGATTCCCTCAGTGGTCTTTTCCTGGTTCGCGGTTTCGGGGATAATGATACCGCTCTGGGTTTTCGTTTTCTTCTCTTCCATCTTGATTAAAACCCTGTTTCCCAAAGGTTTGACTGACATTATCTCCTCCGTTCATTGTTATTTTTAGAGTTAAATATAATTATAAAAAGCGAAATCGTCAAGGGCGGATCGGTGACGAACTCATTTTGTCATTGCGAGGCCGCGCTATGAAGATTTCTTGAAGCGCGGTAGAAGCAATCTATTTTAATATCTTATATAATGTTATACGGACTGCTTTGCCGCTTCGCGTCTCGCAGTGACAAAAACGATGTATTTTATAGTTTGTCAACATCCCCATGGCGGATCGGGTCTAAAACGGGTCGAAATCGATGTTCTCGAAGTCTTCCGGCCGGGTCTTCTCCCAACGCGGGTGCAGGAGCGAGAACCATTGCTCGGGATACTTGCGGATATATTCTTCATAACGCGAATTGATATATGTCATGATCGCGGCGTTGTCCTTTTCCTGATCGCCGGTCGGGGTATATGTCCACGGGTCTTCGAACTTGAAAACATACTTGTCGTCGGTGTCGCGGTAGCAGTGTCCCATGACGATGGGCGAGCCGAACTTGGTATGGAGCTTGGCGGGGCCGTTCGCGGTCGCGCTGGGCATTCCGAAGAACGGGACGAAGATCGGCTGAAAGTAAAATGTCTGGTCGGCGACAAGCGCGATTGTTCCACCCCCCCGAAGGTGTTTCGCGAGACCCTTCGTGTCCGCGATCTCGTTGTAGAAGCATTTGACTTTGCCCTTTTTCTCGCGAAGCCTTTTCAGCCAAAGGTCGGTATAGGGATTGAACTGGCGGTTAATGATCACCGCAAGATTGCAGCCAATTTTCGCCGCAACGCTTCCCATGTATTCCCAGTTTCCGAGATGAAGCGTCATGACGATACCGCCTTTTCCCGTGGCCTGGGTATTCATCACGGCCTCGAAGTTATCGAAACGCGCAAACTTTTGGTAATTCTTCGCGGTGATTTGTCCGAGCTTGAGGTATTCCA
The DNA here is from genome assembly GCA_001829415.1 of Spirochaetes bacterium GWF1_51_8. Taxonomy (GTDB): domain Bacteria; phylum Spirochaetota; class Brevinematia; order Brevinematales; family GWF1-51-8; genus GWF1-51-8. The sequence goes on along the minus strand of MIBE01000063.1, from coordinate 158,436 downwards.
GCCCGAAACGGACGATATTGCGGTAAAGCTGACGGACTATTTTATCCTGTTCTTCTTTGGAAAGCGGGTTGTCTTTGTAGATGATGCCGAGGTTCATGTAAGCCCATTTCTTATCGCGGGTGTTGACATGAAAGAAAATCCAGCCGAGGAAACGCGAGAGTCCCTTGATCCACGCGAACGGGATCAGGCTCAGGAGTTTCGCCAACGGGACAACGATGATGTATTCCAGAATGTAACCGATACGCTCAAAAAATCCGACTTTCCTTCTGCCCAAAAATGACCTCTATTTTTGAAATTAATTTGCGGGAGTATTCGTCAGGGGCGCGCTGGAATTGGTGACAACGGCGGGTGGCTCGTTCTTTTTCTGTTCCGATTCGATTTTTTTCAGCAGTTTGGCCGCGAGAACATGAGGAGCCTTCGACGGCGAAAGGGTTTGAAGCACTTTTTGAAGACTCGCGACCGCTTCGGGTTTCCGGTTCTCCATGTAATTGATGAATCCCACTTCGTAATGAGCCCATGCCACATATTCCTGGGCGCTTTCATTCTCGCCGTACAGCTCGATGATCGAGTTATAGTAGTAGAGCGCGCCCTTGTTGTCATAGTTGATATAACGTTCCACGCCCTTTTCCATAATAAACTTGGGCGAGAGCGCGTTAAGTTCGGATTTGGTCATTAACCCGGAACTTCCGCAGGATAATAGAGTTATCGTAATAAACAGAAATAACGCAGACAGACGCATCGGTGCTCCTTGGCTGTATTCATGAATGCATACGGGCACTTCTAATAACCGCCGATCCCCGGCGGCAGTGAAGTGCCCATTGGGCAAATCTTTCCATTATTAACAACAATACCTGATACTAGTTCCACAGGCTTGTTTAACAGCCCTAATTATAATAGAGTAGGAAAAAAGAATCAAGGATAGACCGCGAACCGTTTTTATCTTGGCGCTCGCTTTCTTTTTTTCCGCGCATGTGATAGAATGCCTGATGAAGAAAACCGCCGCGATCCTTTTGATTCTGATATCGATTCCCTCTCTTGGCTATCCCGCTGATCCGGAAGAAGCGCTGTTCGACAATATCGAGGTCGCTTATTTCGGCGAGACATTCACCCACCCGGGCTTTTTCGCCGGGAGCGAATGGACGATTTCCGGCGGCGAGTGGTTCTTATGGTTCGCCTCGGGAACATTGGGCTTCTATGTCCATCCGCGCAACCATACCGGGATATTCCTCACTGCCGAGACAGGTTTCCGGGCGAGTTTCGTTTTCGGGGGGACGTTCGGAGTGCACGGCGGGCTCGGCTATCTGCACACGTTCGCGGGCGGGCCGGTCTATGAGATGTCGGGCGGGATTCCCGTGCAGATCGTCGATTACGGCGAGGCGAATCTCGTTATCCCAGTCTTCATCGAAATCGGTTACGACTTCCGGGTGAATGCAGGGCTTCCGGCGCGGTTCTTTATCGGCGCGGGCGTACTCATCGAGTACCCTTTCGAGAACATGCTTCTCCCGCATCCCGCGATCGAGGCGGGAATTGCGTGGTATTTCGGGGAGGGCGAATGAAACAATCTGTTTGGGCCATAGCCGCGCTTCTATTATTTTCCTGCTCGCCGTACTATATCGAGGGCGACTTTTTCTTCATCCGCAATAAGGGCGCGGATATGCCGGTCTGGGTCAGGGGAAACACCTTTTCCGGAACATATATCCTTATCCTGCACGGCGGTCCGGGCGACACCTCGTTCCAGTATGTCTGGATGGAGTCGTTCCGCGAGCTCGAGAAGAAGTACGCCGTGGTGTACTGGGAGCAGAGGGCGTCGGGGAGCGCGCAGGGGAACTGTCCTCCCGAAACCCTCAATCTCGCGCAGTTTGTCGAAGACCTCGAGATAACGACCGACACGGTCGAGTACATGTATCACCCGGCGAGACTCGTGCTTTTCGGGCATAGCTGGGGCGGCGCGCTCGGGGCGGCGTTCCTCGCGGATACGAACAGGCAGGCAAAGGTGAACGGCTGGATGATGGCCGACGGTGTGTACGACTTCCCGCTGACCCTCGAACTCTCGCGCCTCAAGGTGATCGATTACGCCAACCTGCGGATTTCCGCCGCCGGGGTAAGCGAGAATGAGAAGGATATGTGGCGGACGGCGCTCGAATGGTATTCCGCGCATCCCGTGCTCGGCAACTCCGATCTCGGAACCCACGCCGGGTGGGTGGGCAAGATGGGCGGATATTTCCATAGCCCCGATATCGAACAGGCGTATCTCAGGCTCCTCTTCGGCGATATGGCGTTTTTTTCTCCGGCGAGCCTCATCGCTACCTATATGAACGATATCCTCGTTTCGGAAAAGTTCGACGTCACGGGGATCGACCTGACCGTGGAACTGTCGAATATCTCTATCCCTGCGCTGTATCTATGGGGCGCATATGACGGGATTGTCCCGGCGGCGCTCGGGTCGAATGCGCTTATTCTCACGGGCACGGTGTCGTCGCAGAAGACGCTCGTGGTTTTCAACGAATCGGCGCATTCTCCGATGATCGAGGAACCTCAAAAGTTTGTCAGCAACATCGCGGCTTTTATCGACTCGCTGGAATAAAAATCTTGTAGCGGAAAATAAAAATCGGATATATGATAAATAAAACGGTAAGGAGAGCGGCATGGCATCGAACGATAAACTGTCAATCGGGGTAAAACTCGGGTACGGAGTGGGCGATCTGGGCGGGAACCTGTTTTTTACGATCATCGCGTTCTGGCTCATGTTCTTCCTGACCGACGTCGCGAAGCTCCCGGCTACGCTTGCCGGTACCGCGATTCTGATCGGGAAATTGGTCGACGCGGTCACCGATCCTGTCGCCGGATACCTCTCCGACCGCACGAGGACCCGTTGGGGGAGAAGGCGACCGTGGTTTTTTATCGCCGCGATCCCGCTTGCGTTCGCGGTAACATTCCTCTTCACCAATCCGAGGATTGCCGATCAGAATCTCCTTTTTATCTGGGCGGCATTGGCGTACAGCCTTGCCTGCACAGTATATACATGCGTGAACATACCTTATAACGCGTTGACACCGGAACTGACGAAGAGCTATAACGAGCGGACGTCGCTCAACGGGTTCCGCAACGCCTTTTCGGTGGTGGGGACGCTTCTCGGGGCAGGGCTCGCGATGACGCTTGTCGGGATAGTCACCCCAGAAGGCTCGGCCGATCAGACAGCGGGATTCACATTCATGGGCGCGGTTTTCGGCGGTATCATGGCCGTTACTGCGATCATCGCGTTCTTCGCGGTAAAGGAGCCGCCGTTACCGGAAAAGGTCAATTCCGAAAACATCTTCAAGTCTTATATCGCGGCATTGAAGAATAAGCCGTTCAAGCTGATTCTTGTCCCGTGGATCCTGTTCATGATCGGCGTCACTGTCCTGACCGCAACGCTGAAGTATTATTTCGATTATGTAAAGATGGACGTGAGCATGGATATCGCGATGCTTGTCCTCTTGGTCAGCGCGATGGGCTCGATGCCGCTCATGGTACTGCTGTCGAAAAAGTTCGGCAAGCGGAATACTTATATCGGCGGGATGTCGTTCTTCGCGGCGGTGGTGCTCGTGATGTTCTTTTTCGGCAGGCAGTTTAACGATATCGGGACTTATATCACGATGGTCTTCGCGGGAATAGGGCTTTCGGCGAACTACGTCATGCCGTGGTCGATCATCCCCGATACGGTCGAACACGATTACGCCGAGCACGGAATCCGCAGGGAAGGGGTGTTCTACGGACTGTGGACATTCGGAATCAAGCTCGGTCAGGCGCTCGCGGGTTTCCTGATGGGCGTGATACTTGACTTGTTCAAGTACGTGCCGAACGTCCCCCAGAGCGATACGAGCATTTTCGGTATCATGCTCCTCGTGGGGCCGGTCACCGCGCTTTTCTTTGTCGCCGGGAATATCGTCCTCGCGTTTTACCCTATCGATAAAAAAGCCTATGACGAACTCCGGACGAAGATCGAAGCGCGAGACGGAAAACAGTAAACGGGCTATATTAGGGTTGGGTCACTTCCCAAATAACAGGGAAGTGACCATAAAAAAATGATACCGTTAAGGCAAGTCAGAACTCTGATTATTCCACTTTCAGGACGGTCTGGATCGCCTTGACAAAGCCTTCTTTCGGCATAGCTCCTACCGCCATCTGAGGCTGGCCTTCCTTCGGAATAAAGAGGATGCTCGGTATGCTCTGGATACCGAACGCGCCTGCTACTTCCTGTTCCTCGTCGGTGTTCACCTTGTAGACATTCAGTTTCCCCTTGTAGTCGTTGGAAAGCTCTTCGAGGATCGGGCTGACCATTTTACACGGCCCACACCAGTCCGCATAAAAATCGATGATACACGGAAGTTCCCCTGCAAATTTCCATTCGCTGTTCTTCTCGAAATCGAACACCTTTTCCTTGAACGTACCCGATGTCAAAAACTCCATAATAACCTCCTTACGAACTGATAAATAATAATATTATGATATATAAAAGTCAAGCCGTGAAGGAAATATTCTCTTGACTTTTTCCTTGAATAAAGATAAGCTTTTGGGACGGGAAAGATAGAAACGGTAATAAATTATAGTCGCTTTAATATCCTCATTTGGTAAGACGACCGTTTGGGATTGAAAATTCATATTTTTCCAAATATTTATAGAAGACATGGGATATTACAACGCCCTTATCCGGTTTTCCGGCCATGGAAGAGAAAAACAAAAAGTAGGAACTAAAATGCCTGAAAAACACTTGAAAGCGGATGTAACTGTACTCGGAGGCGGCCCCGGCGGGTATGTCGCTGCGATACGCGCGGCACAGCTCGGCGCGAATGTCGCGCTCGTGGAACGCGACCTGATCGGCGGCACTTGCCTCAATTACGGCTGTATCCCTACCAAGGCTCTTATTCGCTCGGCTGATATTTACCGGACGGTGACGGAATCGAAAAACTTCGGCTGTAATATCACAGGCGCGGTGTTCGACTGGTCGCAGGCGCAGTCCCGGAAGGCCCGTGTCGTGACCACTCTCCGTAAGGGGATCGAGGGGCTTCTCGCCAAAAAGCAGATCACGGTGATCGCGGGTGAGGGTAAGGTTTCCGCGCCCGATCTGGTGTCGGCGGGTTCCGGTAACGATTTCACGGCTATCGAAACAAAAAAACTGATTATCGCGACTGGCGCGAAGACCGCGCTTCCGAATATCCCCGGCATCGATATCGACGGCGTAATGACCAGCACCGGAGCGCTCGAACTGAAAGAGCTCCCGGGCAGTCTCGTCATCATCGGCGCGGGTGTCATCGGGATAGAGTTCGCGTTTCTCTTCGCGGCGCTCGGCGTACAGGTCACGGTGATCGAAGTTCTCGACAGGCCGCTTCCTTTACTTGACATCGACATCTCGGCGGAAATAGCCGACAGCGCAAACCGGAATAAAATCGGCCTCTTTTGCCAGGCCAAGGTCGCGAAGTTCGAAAAGGCCGGAGATAAAATCAGGACGGTATTCACTATCGGCGGAGAGGAAAAAACGGTCGAAGCCGACAAAATCATAGTCGCCGCCGGGAGAAAGCCCAATCTCGACGGGATCGATGCCAAACAGATGAACCTCGTTTTCCATCCCGACCGGAAAGCGATTGCGGTCGATCACGGTATGCGGACGAGCAGGAAGGGTGTTTACGCTATCGGCGATGTGACGAACGTCTTCCAGCTCGCTCATGTGGCATCGATGCAGGGTGAAACCGCCGCTGAGAACGCGATGGGGATGGACTCATCCCTCGACTACTCGGCCGTGCCGTGGGCGGTGTTCTCGCACCCGGAGATCGCGGTGGTCGGCGCGGCATACGGCAATGTCAATCAAAAGGGCGTGGAGGCCAAAACCCTCAAGTTCCCGTTCGCGGCGATAGGGAAATCCGCGGCATACGGCGAACGGCGCGGTTTTGTAAAACTCTACTGTGACAGCAATAACGGTCGCGTGATGGGCGCGGCTATTGTCGGCCCGGGCGCTCCCGAGATGATCCACGAGATCACGTTCGCTATCCGCCACGATATGACAGCGGACAACATCGTGAAAACCATCCACGCGCATCCTTCTTTCTCGGAAGCGATCCGTGAGACGGCGATGATGTTCGACGGCGAGGCGATCCATTTCGGCGAATAAATCGCCGGACGGACTTTAAACATTGCATATTTGAGGGTATAATAAAGTAGTTATTTTCGATCGGAGGGCAATTATGAAAAGAACGATTATGGGTGTGTGTTTTTTATTAAGTGTACTGCTTCTCGGCGCGGCGTTGCCCGCGACAGCCGGAGCGGCCACTCTTCACGCCGTATTGATCTGCGAGGACGACTACGATAACGCCTATCTTAATAATATCGCGGACAGTGTCAGGGTCGACTATGAAAACATGGAAAAGTTTGTCGATATACTCGCCGGGATGGGAATCCTGAAGGTGAAAAAGATCGTCGTGAAGGGAAGCGATGCGACCTATCAGGGAATTGTCGACGCCCTCAACGGTTTGACTAAGGGCGTGGACAAGGACGATGTCGTGCTCGTTCATTTCGCCGGACACGGCGGGATGACTGGCGGTAAGACGTTCCTCGCGACCGCCGACGATAAATACCTCTACCGCGACGATATGGAAAAATTGGTGAAGGCGATCCCCGTGCGGCTGAAACTTGTGTTTACCGACGCTTGCAGCAGTTCTATCGACGCGCTGAAATCGATGAAGAAGCTCGCGGCCGATCCCGACGAGGACAGGGAAGCCGCGATCAAGGAAATGTATAAAAACCTCTTCCTGAACTACGAAGGCCTGCTCTATGCTACCGGTGCGAGCGAAGGCGAATACGCATGGGGCGGCGGCGAGGGCGGAAGCTATACTTACTCGCTTGTCGTCGAAACCCTGATTCAAGACCCTAAGACGACATGGAAAGAAGTCCACGATCAGTCTGCCAAGAAGACCCAGGAGAAATTCGACTATATGGTCAAGGTCGGCGCGTTAAGCCAGAACGACCTGAAAGACCTGAAAAAAAAGGGGATCACCGGACAGCATCCCAAGGCTTATTCTATGCCCGCGCTCAAGAAATCCGGTAAAGTGGAAATCGATAAAGTGGTCATCGCCGACGACAAGACCGACCAGAAGCAGATGAAGCACAATATCGAAATCCTCAATAATGTCGATAAGGACGTAACATTCTATATCGATAAGAACAAGAATTTCGGAAGCGGCTGGTCTGACAAGAACACCGAGAAGAAAACATTCAAGCCGGGCGAGGTGATCCAGCTGAAGGACGATAAGCCCATCAAGCTGTATTACATCGCGGGAAGCGGCGCCGGATACAAGAAATACTTCGAACTCGCGAAGGGTAAGTTTGAGTTCGTGTACGACAGGTATAACGTGATGCAGTTGTACAAACAAGGAACCCAGAAATAAACGGTTAGCTATAACAAATGCTTGGCTCAAAGGGCTTGTTGACAAACTAATATAACACATGGTTTTTTGTCACTGCGAGCCTGCCTTCCTGTCCACCTTCTGACGAAGGCGGAAGGCGGGCTACCGAAGGTAGATAGGGAACTGAGTGGCGAATCAGTCTGTGTAATTTATTATGAGACTGTAAAATAGATTGCTTCACTTACGCTCGCAATGACAAGCTTAATTTTCAAGTTTTAAGTTTTTCTCCATTATTTCCGAGTTTTTGGAACTGCCAATATTCAATAATGAAATAGATTGCCTCGGCTGTGGTTCGGCCTGCTCACCATGACGCCTCGCCATGACAAAATGACTTCGTCAAACACCCCTCGAAGCGGGGCTTTTTTTTCGATCAGGGCGAGCCGTCGATCGAAGCGATATTCTTGCCGAGATGGTAACTGATCCGGTAAGTTTTTCCGGTCTGCGTGTGATTACTGCTGTATGAAATTTTGATCTCGATGAGGATTTCCTCTTTCAGGCCGCGCAAAGCGTCCCGTTTGTCGATCTCCGGAAAAAGCTGGAACAGGTTTACCGCGAACTCCGATTCCTTGAACGAGGATTTCCCCTTGTTGTAAGCCTCGGAGAAACGCTGGAGCCATTCCTTATCGGTCTGGGAAACGGCGGAGGCGATCACGATCTTGTCGAAGTAATGCCTGTTCGACGCGGGCGAGATACATGCGATCCGGTAGTTCTTGTGATGCTTCTGACCTTGATGGGTAAAACTGACATTGAGGCGGACATTCAGCGCCTCTTTCCTCCCGATATTCCGGATTGAGTACCGGAGATTGAGAAGGCCGACCATTTTATCCCGGTCTTCCTTCTGCTCCTCGAGCTTATTAAACTCGAAATCGTCGAGGACGATATTGCCGCTGTTTTCCTCGATGTGACGTTCCTCTTCGAGCCGGATCATCCGCTCGTTGAGCTCTTTCTGCCCCTTGGAATACTTCGCGAGGAGCACCATCGCGATCGCGGTTGTCAGTCCCGCGAGAAAAGTAAGCGCGCTCAGGATAATATTCGGCCAATCCGTACCAATACCCTGAGCGGCGATGTTTGTAATGAAAGTGTTGGTTATCTGCATGCGGTTACCCTGTCAGTAGCAGAGTTTTCCGATACTCAGTAATCCTAATTTTTACTTCTTCTTTGTCAAGGCGTCGTAGACGGCGATCATGATGACTTTCGAACTGCCGGTTGCTCCGCTGACAGCGTCGGTTTTAGGCGACTGCGCCGCGACTATCCGGTTCGTCATGTCTTTTGCGTCATACTGCGGCCCGCCGCACATCTGATCGTTAATCTTGACACCGGCGATCTTCTGGTCCTTCACCGTTACGTCGAGATCGACTGTGCAGACGAAATCTCCGGCTTTGCCGTTATACACCCCGTCCGCGACCTGTGTCATATCGACATTAGTCACCCTCGGGAACTCGGTGACTAAATAAACTCTCAACTGGTCGAAACGGAGCATGAAAAGACCCCACGCCGCACCCAATACGAGAATGATTACGCCGAGAACAATTAAAACTTTTTTCATCTTCTTCTCCTTGAAGTCGCAAAAATTTACGCTATATTTTAACATAAAGTAACGGAATATCAAGCGGAATGCTGTTTGAAATTTGGAGCACAAAGTTGCAAATCCCATCGATCCGATATACAATAAGAGCCGGTTCATACGGAAGGTACGAATGAGTTTCAGGCAAATCATAGACAAACTGAACGGGATTTCGTTGGGGCAGGAAAGGTCCGTATTTCTCCAGGAGCTAAAGGACGCGGATAAGACCGCGCAGGAAGCCCTGAAGTCCGATAATTTCGGGCGTTGGGAAAACGGCATGGGTCTGAGGATATCCGCCGATCTGACGATTCTTCGCGATACCCTGCTTATGAAGGCGATGGAGTACTGCGGGGGGCTTCCCAAGGGACTCGCGCTTCTCGCTGTCGGGGGATACGGACGGGGCGAGATGTCGCCGTATTCCGATGTCGATATCCTGATCCTGCACCGCGACGATAATCTGCCCACCGAGTTCATCAATCAATTCCTTTACATCCTTTGGGATATCGGGCTGAAGCTCGGAAACAGTGTCCGCTCCATCAAAAACGTGGTCTCGCATAGCCGTGAGGATATCACCCTCCTGACCTCTCTTTTCGAGTCGCGGCTCCTGTCGGGCGATTCGAAGCTGGTTGACGAGATGTATAAGGCGATCACGAACGTTCTCAACGGTTTCCGCGAGGAATACTTTAAGACCAAACTGGAAGATATCTATAACATCTACCGGAAAGTCGGGACGACCGTGCTCCTCAAGGAACCGAACCTGAAGGAGAACGCCGGGGGCTTACGGAGCGTTCATTACGCCGAATGGCTGAACTTCGCGGTGTCGTCCAAGCCCGGGATGGACGGCCTTCAGAGTCTGCTGGGGGGGGAGAAGTTCGCCGAGCTGAAAATGTCCTACGACTATATCCTCTATCTCCGGAATATGCTCCATTTCCTGAACGGCCGCAAAGAGGACAATCTGCTGATCGATTATCATCTTCCCATTTCGCAATACCTCGGTTTCGAGGGCGAGGATCTCGAACGGGTGACGTCGTTTATGCGCGACTACTACGACCGCGCGATGAAGCTTTTCCTGCTGTCTTGGTCGGTGATCGACTCGCTTTACGCGGAGTTCTACTCCAAGAAGAAAAAAGTAATCGACGAAAAGTACTATACGATCCAGCAGGAGCTTTTTGTCTCCGATCAAGTCGTGCCCGCGCCGGAGGAGGCCTTCGAACTTGTATATCTCTGCGCCTCGAAACGTTACCGCCCGTCCTATACACTGATCTCGTTTCTGCAAAAAGCCGGGACAAAGCTCACCCCGGAGCATAGGCAGTCCAAGCTGATATTTTACCGGTTTATCGACATCCTTGGGCTCGAGAACTCCTCGGAAGCGCTCAACCTCATGAAGATATCGGATTTTCTTTACCGTTATATCCCGGAGTTCGAAAAGATCAGGCATTACATAATCTATAATCCATTCCATAAGTACACTGTGGACGAGCATTCGGTCGAGGCGATCCGGATGCTGGAAGAACTGCTGACCGGCAAGTTCAGCGACATCGAACGGGGTAAAGTGCGCGCGCTCGCCAACCTGGCGGCGGATAAAAAGGACGCCCTTTGGATCATCAAAATCACCCTGCTCCTGCACGATATCGGGAAGGCGTTCCCCGGCGACCATTGCAAAAACGGGGTCGGGGTGGCGGAAATCGTATTCCGCGAGATGCCCCTCGCGAACCGTTACCGCGAAATCGTCTTCTTCCTGATCGAGAACCATCTCGTCCTGTCGGAAGTATCGCGCCGTTCGGATGTCTACAACCTCAAGACCATTCTCGACTTTTCCCAGCGCTTCATCCTTTCGGCATATCCGGTGGAATACCTCGATTTCTTGTTTCTGCTGACTTATTCGGATATCGTTGCGACAAATCCCAACAACTATACCGGATATTTCTCGTCGCTTCTCTTCCATATTTTTGAAAAAAGCCGTCTCGTGATATCGGGCGATATGGACGAGGAGCAATGGAGTGTCATGATCCGGGCGAAACGCGCGAATGTGTCGAAGGCTTTCCCGAAGGGCGGGATCGATAAAATCCTCGAAACTCTCGGCGAGGAATACCTGAATCGTCATACCGAGGAAGAGATTATCGAAGACCTGAAAACGGTCACCGCGCTCAAGGACGGCGAAACCCGGGTCTCGGTGCGGAAGTATAACGAGCACCTTCTGGTGAAGATTTTCTCGCCGGATGAGCTTGGGTTGTTCGGTAGGCTCGCGGGTATTCTCCTGCTGAACGGCGCGAACATCGTGAAGGCGAATATCTACACCTACGACAAAGCCGCGCTGGACTTTTTCTATGTCACGGAAATCTTCAACGCGAACCTTTCGCTCGAAACGATGAAAAACGAATTGGATCATTGGATAGAACGGCTGAACGAGAGTATCGGCGAGTACCTGAACAACGAGGCGAAGCTCGACGGCAGGATTGTCGCGCTCAAGCAGAAGATCAAGGGCGTGCCGGAAGTCTTCAGGCGAAAGGCCGAAGTGTCGATCATTGTCAAGGAGAAGAACCAGCTCCTGATCACGGTATCCGGAAGCGACCGTCCGGCCCTGCTGTATGATATCTGCCGTTACCTTGCGGTCAGCGGGATCAACATTCTGAACGCGCTGATCGATACGGTCGGCTGGCACATCCGCGACGAGTTCACAATCGAGTGCGGATCGAGTCCCGACGAGGATACGGTCAACGGGTACGAAACGCGTCTCAAGGAAATTGTCGATTCGAATTTGGGACAGGGTTAGGGAGGAATTTTGAAAAAGACCGCCGTTTTGATGATACTTCTTTTCACCGTAGTAATGAGCGCGCAGGAAGTATCGTATAAGGTAAATAAAATCTACAATGAGAAAGGAAAGCTCGTCAAGACGGAAAACGTCTACACAATGACCACGGACGCCTTTTTCACGCCGGTAGAATGCCCGGAATTCAATGTCAGTTTTTATCTCTCGACGAACATCGATACGAACCGTGTGAAGGCTGATGATAAAATCGTTCTCCTGAACGACCTCTATGAAGTGCTGGCAGAGGATGGGGTCGTGCGTCCCACCAATCATATCAATATTTTCGTCTTCTCCCGCATCACGAACTACGCGGAGGTGATCGAAAAGATACTGGGCAGTGAAGTCTCCAAGAAAATATGGGGACGGCCGCTGACATTTCTCCCGGTGAACGGGCTTAGTCTGCTCGTGCCCCCGGGTTTCTTCCGCATGCCGGAAGATTTCGCCTACCTGTTCCCCCACGAGTTCGCGCATTATTTCATTCAGCGTGTGGAAGAAATCCCGTATCACAATACGATGTACTGGCTATTGGAAGGCCATGCCGACGAGACCCAGTTCCGCGTGCTCGGGAAGCTGTATCCCGATAAGTACCCGTACACCAACAATCTCGCCGTCGCGCTCGCGCAGGTATTGAAGGTCTATCAGTTCACGAAAAAATTCCCGACGGAGGAAACCTTTCTTTACTTCGGCGTGACCGACTACTACACCTACATGACCCATTACATCTACAACCTGTCCTTCCTCGCGGTGGACTATATCAATAACAAATACGGCCCCGAGAAGAAGATGGCGCTTATCCGCGATATGATGGTCTATTCGCCGGAAGAAAATATCCTGACAAATCTCGGGATCGAATACTCGGATTTCTATGCCGATTTCCGCGAATACATTCTTTCGTTCGATAAAAAACACGACTTCGTGAAAATCCCATCCGATCTGTTTATTCTTGAGAAAATGGATCAGCTGAAGAACGGCGACCTGGACGCTAAGGCCGTGAAGATGGGTATGGATAAGGGGAAATTCTATTTCGACATTCATTTTACGGGCGGACTATGGGGAGTAGGCGCGAACCAGAACATGCGTTTCGAAGTCTCGCTGACTTCCGGCGAGCAGGAATACCGTTTCAAGTTCGACAGCAACTACGGCGTGACCGCGTCCATCACCATGACGAACAAGGATAAGAACCTCGGGACGTACTATAACTCGTTAGTACCCAGCGATTATATTGTTTATAACGAACGCGTTTTCGGGTGGATCGATAACGTCTTCGGGTTCGACGGGCTGAAGGTGGATAAGGTGAAAATCGAGGTTTTCGCGCACAAGAACTATAAAGAAAAAGCGGTCTACACGTTGGAATGCTTCCCGAAACCGCTCGCGAAACAGTAGGTGAAGAATTTTTATTATTTTATTCATCCTTTCTTTCCAACGGGGGAAAGAAAGGATGTAAAGAAAGCCCGCCCCGCCTGATACCGCATTTTTTCCTTCTCGCGGAATTTTAATTCGAATAGCGAAACGAAAACGCCGTAACTTGCCGTGTGAGGTGCACACAGGAGTGTGAGAGATGGAGGCTTCGGACAACGGCGTTTTTTATCGTTTCGCGGGAAGGCTGAAAAGAAAATTATATCGGGTTTTATTTGCGGTATAGCGGCGGGGGAGGAAAAAAAGAGGAAAGGACAAGGGAAACACCCCCATTTTCGTCTTTTTTGTATTTGCTTTTGGTTGCGATCCCAGATGATGGTTTACAATCAAGAAGGAAGTACCGAGCGACTTGTCCCGCGACCAAAGGGAGAGGGAAGACAAGGATATCGAAGCCGGTGTTTCTTTGTCTTTTTGGCCGTTTCTCCGCGCTTTTTAAAGCGCATCTTTCTCCCGGGATATCCAAATAAGGGCGTAAGTTCGGGTGTTCGGCTTGAAATCATCGAATATTTCGTATCGTGTTACGCCCGATTTGGATTTCCCGGCTCTTCCCGGAAGCTTTAACCTGCGCGGCATCCTTTCTTTGTTTCTTTCTTTACCATGCTGGAAAGAAAGAAAATTGTTCCTATTGATTCCCCCATCCATCCCGGCGATTTCTTACGTTTTTTTAAATTAGAAAATTGATTCTTAACCTATTCTACTGAAAGGTATTATAATAGACAAAATCAGGGGAGAAAAATGCCTACAAAAACTAATATAATAAATGATATCAGTGATGACCTTATTTGTCACCGTTTTTTAAGGAATTAAATGTCAATCAAACGATTTACAGATGGGTCGTTTTTCAGCATCTATTAAAAATCCTAATAGATAAAAACTTCCGAAAGGATTTGCCTCAAAGGGAAGAATTATAAGCACTCCTAATAACTGATGTAGCATAGCGAAACAGTAACTATTTATTGCCGATATCCGCTAAGAGCTGATCGACATTCTCCTGCGAGATGAACGATTTCCTGTCGAACGAGAGGTCGGTGTTCGCCTGGTGGAGCTTCTCCAGAAGGCCGTAGATCATAATCATCAGGAACTTCATCCCGGATTCGGAGTGCGAGAATAGGAAGTTGAGGAGATTCCTGCGGTCGATCCTGAGCGCGGACGGAGTGTCGCCGGCGATGATATCCGCGGTGCGGGGGAGTTTCACGAAGATGGATGCCTCGCCGAACAGGTCGCCTTCGCCGAGAGTCGAGATGTAGACATCCTTGCCCTCGCGCTTCTTCATTACCTGGAACGAGCCTTTCAGCACGATATAAAGATACGGTTCGACCTGTCCTTCCGTGATCACGGCATCGCCTTTATCGAAATCGATCTGCTGGGCATAGCCGATGAACTGACGTTTTTCCCCGATAGTCATGTGTTTGAAAAGGAGAAGCTTCCCGATCTCGTCGGCGAGCTTGTTGATATCGTTTTCATGCAGGTCTTTCAGCCTCATACGCACCTCCGCAATGGATGTATTATGATATTTCGCGCGCCGGGAAATAGCAAGAAATGGATCGATAGCCTCATTAAACCGATGCGGTTGTTTCTTGAGTAATTTTCGGAAGTTCATTACAATATATCACTAAAATTTTACGGATGTGTCGCGGGAGGCGGAAATGAGTTTTATTAATTCCATAAAAGAGTTGTTTGTAAACGATATCGCAATCGATCTGGGGACGGCGAACACATTGATCTTCGTCAAGGGACGCGGGATTGTGCTCTCAGAGCCGTCGGTAGTAGCCATACAGACCAGTTCCGGTAAAGTGATCGCGGTAGGCCGTGAGGCGAAAAATATGCTCGGGAAAACCCCGGGGGATATCGTCGCGAAACGCCCGATGAGAGAAGGGGTCATCGCCGACTTCGAAATGGTCGGTAAGATGATGAAGTATTTCATCAGCAAATGTCAGCCCCGCCGCAAACTGGTGCATCCCCGTGTCGTGATCGGAGTTCCGTCGGGTGTCACCGAAGTGGAACGCCGCGCGGTACGCGAGGCGGCAAGCCAGGCCGGCGCAACCAAGATTTACCTGATCGAGGAATCCCGTGCGGCGGCTCTCGGAGCCGGTATTCCTATCGAGGAACCCGCCGGGCATATGGTAGTCGACATAGGAGGCGGTACGACCGAAGTGTCGGTGCTCTCCCTCGGCGGTATCGTGATCTCGACATCTATCCGCACGGGCGGCGATAAGTTCGACGATTCGATTATGAGCCACCTCAAGAAATACCACAACCTGATTGTCGGCGAAAAAACCGCCGAAGAACTCAAGATAAAGATCGGAAGCGCGTATCCGTTAAAGACTGTCGAGACGATCGAGATCAAGGGACGCGACGCGATCAGCGGCCTTCCGCGCACATTGAAGATCGACAGTGTCGAAGTCCGCGAAGCCTTACAGGACACGGTGAACAAGGTTCTCGACGCGGTCCGCACGACTCTCGACCAGACCCCGCCTGAATTGGCCTCGGATATTATCGACCGCGGTATCGTGATGACCGGCGGCGGATCGCTCCTGCGCGGCCTCCCGAAGTTTATCGCGAAGAATACCGGCGTGCCTGTCTTCCTCGCCGAAAATCCCCTCACCTGCGTGGTGATCGGTTCCGGCAAGTTTCTCGAACAGCTGAAGAAGTACGAGCACCAGTACGTCGGTTAAACGGAAAATATGGACAATATTTTTATATTCAGAAACCGCTCCTTTTTGGTCTTCCTCGTCCTTCTCGCGGTCTCTACCCTCCTCATGGTGCTGAACATCAATATCAGCATCAATATCCGCCAGGTCTTCTCTGTGATCGTCATCCCGATAGAACGCGGGATTTCCGGAATCGGCGGATTCTTCGACAACCTGTTCAACGGCATTACACGAATCAACGAGCTTGAAAAAGAGCTCCAGATCGCCCAGGAAAGACTCATCAACTATCAGGAGAAGATGCTCCTGTACTCCCAGCTTGTCGAAGAGAACACGCACCTGAAAATAGTCCTTTCAATAAAAGAGAACCTGCAATACGAAACAGTATACGCCCGTATCATCTTCCGCGATCCCACCCTGATGGGTGACTACTATATTATCAACAAAGGCGCTATGGACGATATCCGTGACAATATGCCGGTGGTGTCGTTCGATACGAACGGGAATATTTATCTGGTCGGTAAGATATCCGAGGTCAGCCTGAACGCTTCGAAAGTGAAGATTATTACCGCGAAGAGTTTCTACCTCGGTATTTCACTCCAAGCCAGCGGATATGTCGGTATCCTGAGCGGACAAGGCTCGTGGAACCAGAACTGCAATGCGGATTATATTCCGTCAGAGGCCGATCCCGAGATCGGCGACCGCGTGGTGACATCGGGTGAAAGCGATATCTTTCCTTACGGCCTGATGGTCGGACATGTCGCGGGGGTGAGTAAGAGCGTGATGGAAGAATTTTTCCAGAGAGTATATATCGCGCCGGGATTTAAGTACTCCGCGCTGAAGGAAGTGTTTATCCTCGATTGGCGTCCGGGCGCAGAGGCAAGTAAAATCATCGAGAATACCTATGAACAGTAATTTAATAAAAGACATCATCTACGGTGTTATCATCGCTATCCTGTTGTCTATCCAGACCACGCAGATTTTCGCCATCGTGACGGTGATCCCGGATATGATAATGATCGTCGTCATCCTGCATAGTATTTACTTCGGGGAAACGAAAGGGGTGATATTCGGATTTTTCATGGGCTTACTGGTCGATACGATGTCCGGTGGGCTGTTCGGCTTGTCCGCGTTTGTGTACGTCTTTATCGCATGGTTTGTCGCTGTGTACAAGAAATACATCCAGGCTTCCGAGATCGTAGGCTTCATCATCTATATCGTGGTCGCGACATTGCTCAAATACATCTTCTTTACGATATTCTACCTGATCTTCCAAAAAGCGGGACTTCTCGATATCAATTTCTTCCTGAAAATGCTCGGCGAGGCGGTTTATACTTCGGCGTTCGCGGCGCTCTTCTTCTTCGGGTCGCCGTTACTCTACAAGCGCGAAGAAGTCGAGTTCTGACCCTACGGCATGATTGTTTCGCCGGAATTCTTGTACCGGTCCCTGATCTTGTCCAAGTTGTTCACAAACTGCGGCTCGATAATCCTTTCCACTACTTTCCTGTCGTAATCCTGTTCGAGGTCGACCGGCACTTCGTATTTTAGCACCTTTTCCTGTTTGTGAGTATTGATAAATACACTGACAACGGGGCGAAGCGTGTATGGGTCGTGAGAATGGCCTGTCACCACGCCGATCTCGCCGGAATCGAGCACCACATAGGAGTCGATCGGGAAAACGGGGACTTCACCCAGCCGTTTCGAGATATAGAAGAGGAACGATCTGTCCTGCCTCGGGTTAAAACGGATACCGGCGTATTTCAGGATGAAGCTGAATATTTCCGACGAATGCCGCGGGGGATGGTACGGACGGAGCGAAGTCCCGGCATCGAAAACATCGCATAACGTGATCATTTGCGCAAGTTCGTTGCTCTTCTCATATGTCACGCCGAATGGGTATCCGCCCCCGGAATACCATTCGTGATGGAACAGGACTGCGTTCAGGATATACGCGTCGATATTCTTTTCATTCTTCAGGTAGTTGTAGGAGAGGATGGGGTGCTGCTTGACGATCTTCCATTCCTCTTCGTTAAGCTCGCCCTTTTTTTCGATGATCTCCTGCGGCAGTAAGAATTTCCCGATATCGAAAAGCAGACCGCCGATTCCGATCTTCCTGATCCGGAATTCTTCCTGTTTCATGAGGATCGAAGTCATCATCGAGAGAATGGAAACGTTGACGGCATGGGTAATATAGTATTCCTCGGGGGTTTCCGAGTCGAACAGCGAAAGCGAGCCTTTATTATAATCGCTGAGATCCTTGAACAGCATACCCGCGAGCTCG
>MIBE01000063.1:105306-140262 GCA_001829415.1 Spirochaetes bacterium GWF1_51_8 | reverse complement strand
CGCGGCAGTATTGTGGATCATTGCTTTTCGGATATCTGTGAGGACGGATACGGCCTTTTCAGCCGTTTCCTTAATGATCGGGGAATTGGGTCCCGGATTGAGGATAGAATGAAAATCGCGGACGTAATAGAGCTTATGGATATCCTTGTTTTTTAATTCATGTATCTTCTCACGGGATAACGTGGTCTGCCTGGGAATGATAGGATTATCTTCCTCGTCGACGGCGTTATAAGGGAAAACCATTCCCGGAGACAGGTTTTTTACATGGATCTCGACTTTAAATTTTTTATCCTCGGGCATGAAAACCCCCATAACTTAGTAATTCAATTCTAAACAGCGCGGCGATTCATGTCAAGTATGTATCGATTTCCCTATTAAAGGCTGTTCAAAAGCTCGTAATAATATTAAAATATAATGTTGTTTGTTCAATCAATCAGCTCAAGGGGCAACAAGCAGGCGCCGGGGAACGGCTGTTAAAAAAATGCCCATAAGAATATATCATTCTTTTTGGAAGATTCAAATCAGTCATGGACAAAATCGGAGGAAAGTGTTAAACTAATACCTATGATGAAACGAGCCGTATACTATATTGTTCTAACCGGTGTTGTGCTGGCAAGCCTGCTATTTCTGGGATTTTCTGTCTTCGCTTTGCTGCCGCCTGTCCTGCCGAAAATAGTCACCCTTTCTGATAAAATCAAGACATCCGAAATCTCATCCATGGAGTATATCAAGATCGGCGGAGTAGACCAGTGGATTGCGATTCTCGGGCGGGATATATCCAAACCTGTACTGTTATTTCTTCATGGCGGCCCCGGAATGCCGGAAACGGCGTGGTTCCTCGAGTATAACCTGTCGCTGACCGAGGATTTTGTCGTGGTACTCTGGGAGCAGAGGGGGGCGGGGAAATCGTTCACGAAAAACGTCGTCCCGGACATGATGAAACCCGATACGTTTGTCGAGGATGTTCATGAGCTGACCGCGTACCTGAAAAAACGTTTCATGAAGGAAAAAATATACCTGACAGGCCATTCGTGGGGATCGCTGATCGGTCTGATGTGTGCCGCGCGCTACCCCGGGGACTTTTATGCGTTTATCGGAACCGGGACGCCGGTCGGTCAACAGGAAAGTGAATTGTTAGGATACAGGTGGGTCCTTTCCAACGCTATTGCCTCAGGCGATATGAAGGCCGTTCAAGAACTGAAAATGATCGGCGCGCCTACGAACGGGTTCTATGCCGGAGGTGTCGATTCTCTGATAATCGAGCGTAAATGGGTGCAGGAACTCGGCGGGACAATCAAGGGGCAGTCCGCGATCGCGATACTCTCGAAAATTCTGCTTTTTTCCGGAGTCTACACGATGGAGGACAAGTTCAGATACCTGATGGGAACCGATTTTTCCCTCAGGTATCTCTGGGAGCAGGCGTTGGCTATCGATATCAATGCTCAAAGCGCTAAAATCAATGTTCCAGTTTACTTGATCCACGGGCAATACGACTGCCAGGCATTTCTTTCGGTGGTGAAGAAATACTTCCTGAAGATGAAAGCTCAGGTTAAAAAGCTCATTGTATTCGATGAATCCGCGCATTTTCCGATGTTCGAGGAGCCGAAGAAGTTTCATGAGATCATGACAAATATCGTTTTGAAAGAAACTTTGTCCAAGAAGAAATAAATTTTCGGGGGCCGGTATGGCTATGAGACGAGAGCTGAAAACTTTTTTGGTCAGACTGATTGTGACGATCCTGATTTTCGGGATAATCGGCGCGGTGCTCTATTTTCTCCAGGTGCAATGGCATCTTTTCGACGAACCGTTGAAATTCCTCGAACAGAAAATCGCGACGACCGAGCAGAGTATGGGAATTGAGCTTGTCGCGGGAATTTCGATCGGGACGATCGTTTTCCTGGTTTTTATCCTACTTATCCCTATCCTGATGCGAAAAGTGAACAATAAGGTGTATATCAAATCGGTTCAGCGCGGACTTCTTTCGGCGTTCGTGTTTTTTATCTCGGACTCGCTTTATAAGTGGATGGAGAGTTTCGGGCAGATTTACGTGATTATCGCGATTGCGGGTATCGTCCTTGTGACGATCATCCTCATCGAATTATTCGCGCTATCGATGAAGAAAGAAGAAGAAAGCGCTGTTCGAACCGATCTTATTGCCGCAGTCGTATCGGGCCTCATGTTCGGCTTGGTCCTGAAGGTGATCATGGTCATCATCAATGTCAGCAAGTCGCGATTGGGCCTTTGAAAAATATGACATCATAATATAATAAAAGTATATTATGATGTATCGGGAAGGTGAGATTGAAAATCAGGTTTTTTAAGTTGCGGCGTTAAAATTGCCGGAACAATTCATCTTTCCATACTGCTGATCGGGTTTATCATCTTTTTCGTATTCGTTTCGAATATCCCGGAATTATTAATCAAAGAATTTCTGAGCCGGGTGAGGAATATCGCCTATCTCGGCGCGTTGGGTATCGATAATGAAGACCGAAGGTACTCAGATCAATTAACGAATGATGAGAGCGGCCGGATAACTATTCGACTACTTTATTGAGCGGGAACTCCACGATATCCTCGGCGCCGGATTCTTTCAGCTTGGGGATGATCTCACGGACGACCTTTTCGTCGACAATCGTATTGATCGCATACCACCCCTCGGTTTTCAGGTGCGACACGGTGGGCGCTTTCATGGAAGGAAGCAGAGCGACTACTTTATCGAGACTGCTTTCGGGTACATTGAGGATCAGCCCCACTTTTCCGCTTGCGATGATCACGGACTTCAACAGCATGGCGAGTCGGTCTATTTTCGATTTCTTCCATATATCCTGATAAGAATCTTTATTCGCGATAAACTGTGTCGTGGATTTCATGATCTCATCGACAATTCTGAGATTGTTCGCGCGGAGGGAACTCCCGGTCTCGGTGATTTCGATAATGGCGTCGGCGAGGTGCGGCGGCTTGACTTCGGTTGCGCCCCATGAGAACTCGACTTCCGCCGAGACGCCGTGCTTGGCAAGGTACTGTTTCGCGAGGCCGACCGCCTCGGTCGCGATCCGTTTGCCCTCGAGGTCCTTTACCGTTTGGATCGGCGAGTCGTTCGGAACCGCGACAACCCATTTCACCGGGTTGAAGCTCTGTTTGGAATAGACCAGTTCTGCGACACGGACGACGTCCGCGCCGTTCTCGACTACCCAGTCGAGCCCGGTGATCGCCGCGTCGAGCAACCCTTTTTCTACATAACGCGCCATTTCCTGCGGGCGCAGGAGCTGGCACTGAATTTCCGGGTCGTCTATTGACGGGTAATAACTTCTGCTGGAGATGGAGACGACATACCCGGCCTTTTTAAAAACTTCGACCGTCGCCTCTTCGAGGCTTCCCTTGGGGATACCGAGTTTAATATAGTTCATTATTTCTTCCCGTACATTTTTTCGGGGTCTTCCAGTCTCGGCAGGACGATTTTCAGTCCGCCGTCTTCTATCTTGCGGAAGAAACAGCTTTTATATCCTTCATGGCAGGCGGGGCCGCTCTGTTTGACTTTTACCACTACGGCGTCCTGATCGCAATCGACCAGTATCTCGCGGACTTCCTGGAAATTGCCGGAACTTTCGCCTTTCAGCCACAGCTTGCCGCGCGAACGGGAGAAATAATGTACCTTTCCGGTCTCGAGAGTTTTTGTGAACGCTTCTTCGTTCATGAACGCGACCATCAGTACTTCGCCGGTCTCCGCGTCGACCGTCACCGCCGTGACCAGTCCGTCCATCTTGGAATAATCGAGCTGAATCATATGTCTTCCTTAGATTTAATGGCACATATTATAAAGGAAAACATGATATTCCGCAAATCGCGGATTATCGGAGAAGCGAATATTATTACAGCCCGCAAGAATAGATTCTATCTGGATAGATGATGCGTCATTCGGTACCGCGCTACAATAATTTCGTGAAGTGCCGTAGAGGCATTCGATTGAATAACACATAGCGTTAATAAAAAAAAGCCCCCGTTTTGGGATTGATGATGAACTTGCATTGTCGTTGCGAGGCATATGCCGAAGCAATCTATATGATTACTGGAATATGAATTAAACAGACTGCTTTGTCGCTTTGCTCCTCGCAGTGACAAAAAACAGCGTAAATTTCAAGCTCGTCAACAACCCCTTTTACGCGGGGCTATTCGTTTAAGTATGAACAGAACTGTGTGCGAAGCCATAACGCATCGCGCCAAAAATTTAATGACCGAGCCGCTTTTTCAAGCCGTCCAACTGTTCCTTCAGTTCCGGGGGAATATTGTCCCCGAACGTGGCATAATGCTCCTCGATGCCGGGAATCTCGTTTTTCCACTCGCCGTTGTCGACATTGAGAAGCTGAGACAGATTTTCGCCCGGGATGTCGAGACCGTCGAGGGTAAGGCTGTCGCGCGCGGGGACATAGCCGATAGCTGTCTTGTCCGCTTTGCCGCCGCCCTGCACCCGCTCGAAGACCCATTTCAGTACCCGGCTATTCTCGCCGTAGCCAGGCCAGAACCATTTGCCCTCGGGCGATTTTCGGAACCAGTTGACATAGAACATCTTAGGCAATTTATCGGTCGAAGATTTTTTACCGATCGATATCCAATGCTTGAAATAGTCGCCCATATGATACCCGCAGAACGGGAGCATCGCGAAGGGGTCGCGGCGGAGCTTTCCGACCTGACCGGCCGCGGCGGCCGTGGTCTCGCTCGACATGATCGAGCCGAGGAAAACACCGTGGTTCCAGTCGAACGACTCATGAACAAGCGGGATCACCGACGAACGCCTGCCGCCGAAAAGGATCGCCGAGATCGGTACGCCCTTGGGACTTTCCCATTCGGGATCGATTACAGGGCACTGCGACGCGGGCGCCGTGAAACGGGCATTGGGATGCGCAGCCTTCTTCTCGCCGCCGGGTGTCCACTCGTTACCGTTCCAGTCTATGAGTTTCGCGGGCGGGGTGTCGGTCATCTCTTCCCACCACACATCGTTATCGGGAGTCTGTGCGACGTTCGTAAAGATACTGTTCGCTTTGAGAGAAAGCATCGCGTTGGGATTCGACTTCATGGAAGTCCCCGGAGCGACGCCGAAGAAACCGGCTTCCGGATTGATCGCGTAGAGCCTGCCGTCCGTGCCGAACTTCATCCACGCGATATCGTCGCCGACACATTCGACTTTCCAGCCGGGGATAGTCGGGATGAGCATCGCGAGGTTGGTTTTTCCGCACGCGCTCGGGAAGGCTGCGGCGATATATTTCTTAACACCTTCAGGAGATGTGATACCGAGGATCAGCATATGCTCGGCGAGCCAGCCTTCGTCGCGCGCCATCACAGAGGCGATACGGAGCGCGAGGCATTTCTTGCCCAAGAGCGCGTTACCGCCGTACCCGCTTCCGAACGACCAAATCTCGCGGGTTTCGGGGTAATGGGTGATATATTTGTTGGTCGCGTTGCAGGGCCATGGAACGTCCTTCTCGCCCCCGGCAAGCGGTTTACCGACCGAATGGAGACACGGAACAAAGTCGCCGTTGTCGCCGAGTACATCCAGCACCTTCTGCCCGATACGTGTCATAATCCGCATATTGTTGACCACATACTCCGAGTCGGTGATTTCGACGCCGATCAGAGAAATAGGCGAGCCGATAGGGCCCATGCTGAACGGGATGACATAAAGCGTTCTGCCCTTCATACAGCCCTTGTACAGACCTCGGAGCGTGGATTTCATCTCAGCGGGGTCCTTCCAGTTGTTCGTGGGGCCCGCGTCTTCCTGCCTGTTCGAGCAGATGAAGGTGCGGTCTTCCACACGGGCAACATCGCCGACGTCCGAACGAACAAGGTAGCTGTTGGGCCTGAGTTTTGGATTGAGCGGGATATAGGTACCGTTGTCCACGGCTATTTTCGCCAGACGGTCGTATTCTTCCTGCGAACCGTCGCAGATATAAACTTCATCGGGCTGACACATCGCGGCGATTTCGTCGATCCATGTCGTTAGTTTTTTGTTCGCTGTCTTGCCGGCCATTTTTCCTCCAGAATCGGTGACATTATGATAAAACAGTTTTAAACATTTATGCGCTTTCTCTTTCACAGAATATCAATAAAAGAAGCGTAAAATTTTAAAGAATAACGTGAAATGTCGCAAGAAATCGAAGGTTAAAAATCGAGTTTTTTTGTGTCGTCCGTTTCCGCGGCAGGCGCGGTCACCGCGGGCATTACCTGCGGAGCGAGAGTGATCGAGTTGTTGCCGGGTTCCGCCGCCTTTGAATTGTCCTTCGGCGCGGGGGTGACCTGCGGATTGCTTTTCGGGGCGGGAGTCACTTGGGGCGAAGTCTGCGATCCGGGCAATACCTGGTTGGGGGTAGGTTCGGGAGGGGCTTTCTCGAGGCCGAGCTTCACAAGGTCTTCGCCCATCGCCTGCAAAGCGAGTTTCGCCTCTTTCTTCACCGTATAATCGGGATCGTTGAACGCCTTGAAGATTAAAAGTTCTTTTGCCTTCGCGTCCTTCAGTTTACCGAGCGCCTTGACCGCTTCGATCCTGATACGGACGGTATCGACATTGGCAAGCTGCATCATTTTATCGACAATCTTCGCGTCTTTGATATATGCCAAACCCGCGATGGCATAGACCCGGATATTGATATCGTTCTTTTCATCCTCGATAATAGGAATGAGGATATCGATCATCGAGGGATCCCCGCTTTTACCCATCGCGAACGCCGCGTACATTCGGACGCTTTTCATCTCGCCGGGATTCTTGACCAGAAATTCAAGCTGTTTGATGTGCTCTTTCGTTCCGATATCGCCGATAGCGATGGCGGACGCGCCGCGTATTTCTTCAGAATACATATAATTAGTCAGAATCGAAAAGATCAGGACATTCGCCTTGGCGTATTTGATCTCGCCTATCGCGCGGATAATATTCGCGGTGAGAAAGCCCTCTTTTTCTTTCGGCAGGGTGTTTGTGAGGAGCTCGTAGAGTTTCGGCCCGGCCTGAACGACATTCATCTCCGATACCCCGAAAACGACAGCGCGGAGCACATCGGTGCTTTTTTCGTTATTGAGCGCGGCCATCCATACCGTCTGGTTGCTGATCGCGAGACGGATCAGGGCGTATGCCGCTTCCTTTTTCACCCCGTCGTTGTTGTCGTTAACAAGCGCGTTCTCGATCAGCTTGTAGGCTTCTTTCGACTTGTTCTTCTCTATCGCCTTAATGACATCGAGGCGCTGCTGAGAAATGCCGAATTTCATCGTTTTCTCCCACTGTTCGAGCACGGCCTGCTGGGCGAAAGTGTTTGTTTCGGCGAACGCGGGGATTATATTGACAGTGAAAAGAATGAATACGGTAATGAGGGTTCTCATAGAAATCTCCTTCTTGTCTGTATTTATTTTCGGAAGAATGAAAAAAATGTTGATTATATTAGTATACCATCTTTTTTTAAACTCAAAACCTGCTTGACGAAATGAACGCGATTGATTAAATTTCTCAATAAATAACCCCGGATTGGAGGAGATGGATGTCCAAGAAGCACAAGCATGACACCCCGGAAGAAATGAAAAATCCCCAAGGGGAGGCTTCCGATTGCGGGTGTGAAAGCGATTGTTGTTCGGAGGATGTGATGAAGGAACTCGGTGAATTGAAAGAGAAGGCGACGCATTTCGAGGACTTGTTCCAGAGAAAGGCGGCCGAGTTCGAGAACTACAAAAAGAGAATTATTGACGAAAAAGAGAAACATCGCGTCATGGCGAATAGAAATTTGGTAATGGAAATCTTTCCTTTGATCGATAATTTCGAGAGAGGTTTGAAGGTCGCTGAACAGACGAAGGATTTCGACGGCCTCCTGAAAGGAATTCACATTACCATCGAGGGGCTCCATTCGATCTTCGAACGTTTCAATGTTTGTCCTATAGAGTCGGTCGGCAAGGAATTCGATCCAAATCTCCATGAGGCGATCATGATGGAAGAACGGGACGATATCGAGCTGGATATGGTCGTGCTCGAAGAATTCGAGAAAGGATACATAATGGGCGATATCGTGGTAAAGCATAGCAAGGTAAAAGTGGGCAGAAAGAAACGTCCCGCCGATACCGCGAAAGACAACTAAGTTTATAATCAAGAGAGGTATAAAGGTATGCCGGGTAAAATAATCGGAATTGATTTAGGAACGACAAATTCGGTAGTGTGCATCATGGAGAACGGAACGCCTAAAGTGATCGAGAATCAGGAAGGCGCCCGCACCACTCCTTCGATCGTAGCGTTTACCGAAAAGGGCGAGACTGTTGTGGGACATCCCGCCAAAAACCAGATGGTCACTAACCATGAGAATACGATTTACTCCGCCAAGCGTTTTATCGGGCGGCGTTTCGGTGAAATCGACCGTGAGAAGAAATTAGTCTCGTTCAATATTAAAGCCGGTCCGCACGACGATGTGCGTTTCCAAACACGCGCGGGCGACTTCAGCCCCCAGGAAATCTCTTCACGCGTGCTGATGAAGCTGAAACAGGCGGCGGAAGACTATCTCGGAGAGAAAGTCGATCACGCTGTGATCACGGTTCCCGCCTATTTTAACGACAGCCAGCGGCAGGCCACTAAGGACGCGGGTACGATCGCTGGTCTCACCGTAGACCGCATCGTCAATGAACCCACCGCCGCCGCATTGGCATACGGCCTCGATAAGAAGAAAGAAGGTATTGTCGCGGTTTACGACTTCGGCGGAGGTACATTCGATATCTCCATACTCGAAATCGGCGACGGCGTTTTCGAAGTAAAGGCCACCAACGGGGATACACATCTCGGCGGCGACGACCTCGATCACGCTATTATGGAATATATGATCGCGGAATACCGCAAGGACACCGGGATTGACCTTACGAAGGACGCGATGGCTGTCCAGCGTTTGAAGGATCAGGCCGAGAAGTCGAAGATCGAACTTTCCTCGAAACTCGAATCGCAGATCAACCTCGCTTATATCACGGTTGACGCGTCCGGCCCTAAGCACCTCCAGATGACATTGACACGCGCTCAGCTTGAGAATATCGCCCGCCCGATTGTCGAGCGTTCGATAGACCCGTGTATCAATGTGATGAAGGACGCCGGGATCGATAAGAGCCAGATCGACGAGGTCATTCTTGTCGGCGGCCAGACCCGTATGCCGTTAGTGTCGAACCTTGTGAAAAACATATTCGGGAAAGACCCGTCGAAGGGCGTGAACCCCGACGAAGTCGTCGCGATGGGCGCGGCTATCCAGGCCGGTGTGATCGCGGGTGATGTCAAGGACCTTCTCCTTCTCGATGTTACTCCATTGTCGCTGGGTATCGAAACCCTCGGCGGAGTGAATACGGTGCTGATTCCGAGAAATACGACTATCCCTACAAAGAAGTCGCAGATATTCTCGACCGCCGAAAACAACCAGACCGTCGTGACGATCCATGTGCTCCAGGGCGAACGGCCCCGTTCATCGGATAACCGGACACTCGGGATGTTCAACCTCGAGGGAATACCGCCCGCACCGCGCGGAGTACCTCAAATCGAAGTCACCTTCGATATCGACGCTAACGGTATTCTTCATGTGACCGCGAAGGACCTCGGGACGGCAAAAGAGCATAAGATTAGAATCGAATCTTCGAGCGGATTAAGCGACGACGAGATCAAGAAGATGCAGGAAGACGCGGAGAAGCACGCGGAAGAAGACCGCAAAGCCCGCGAAATAATCGAACTGAAAAACCGCGCCGACGGCATTGTTTTCTCGACCGAGCAGGCGTTAAAGGAATACGGCGACAAGATCAATCCCGCCGATAAAACAGCGGCAGAGGAAAAGGTCAAAACCGTCAAGGACGCGATAGCATCGGAGAACGAGGGGAATATCAAGTCCGCGATGGAAGACCTCGAGAAGCTGATGCATAAAGTCTCGCAGGACATCTACCGTCAGGGCGGAGGACAGGGCGATCAGGCCGGAGCACCGCCTCACAGTGACGAACCCGCGCAGGAACAGCCCCAGGAAAGAGTGGTGGACGCCGAAGTAATCAACGACGACGAAAAGTAAATTTCATAGGGAAGGGGTAATGCAGATTACCCCTTCTTTTTTATATCCATGATCGGCGATGAACTCCATCGCCTTTTGTGTATTACGAGGGGAAAAAGATGGCGACTGAAAAAGATTATTACGAGTTATTGGGCGTAGCGAAGAACGCGTCTGTAGATGAAATTAAAAAGGCATATCGAAAACTTGCGATGCAGCATCACCCCGACCGCAACCCGGGAAACAAGGTAGCGGAAGAAAAGTTCAAAGAGGCCACCGAGGCCTATGCTGTTTTGTCCGATGCCCAGAAGCGCCAGCTTTACGACCAGTACGGGCATTCGGCGTTCAGCCAGGGCGGGCCGGGCGCCGGGGGATTCGGGCGCGGCGGCATGAATTTCGACGATATATTCGGCGGAATGGGCGGTTTCGATTTCGACGATATCTTTTCCTCTATCTTCGGGGGTAAGCGTTCGAAACGAGCCGAAACCGGGCCCCGTCCGGCAAAAGGCCGGGATATCCGCGCGGATATTTCGCTCGAACTGGGCGATATCCTCAAACCAAAAAAGGTCAAACTTAAACTGAAACGCGACGAAGAATGCGATGTTTGTCACGGCACCGGGAGCCAGAGCGGCGGAGGGAGCAAGACCTGTCCGACATGCGGAGGCGCGGGCGCTGTCCGTACCACGCAGGGATTCTTCACTATCCAGACCACCTGTCCCACCTGTCACGGCGAGGGCAAGATCATCTCGAACCCATGTAAAACCTGCAGGGGTTCCGGAATGTCCGAGAAGGATATCGAGATCATGGTGCGGATTCCCGCCGGGGTGCAGGACGGCCAGATGCTTCTGGTCAACGGCGAAGGCAATGCCGGCAAAAACGGCGGGCCGCGCGGCGACCTTTATGTCAAACTCAATATCCGCAACAATACCCATTTCGAACGGAACGCCGACGATCTGTTCGCGAAGCTCAGGATCAGTTTCCCGCGCGCGGTCTTCGGAGGCTCGATGGAAGTCGATACGCTCGAGGGCAAGCGTAAGGTGAATATCCCAGCCGGTGTGCAGCCCGGGCATCGAATCCAGCTTCAAGGCGAGGCGATTCCCAATCTCGACACCGGACGAAGGGGGAATATCTACTACGAAGTGGTGGTCGATGTCCCGCAGAACCTTCCCGCGAAGGCGAAGAATATGCTGAAAGATTACGCGGATATCACCGGGGATAAATTGTAGAAATAAAAACCGCCCCTCGGAATGGAAGCGGAAATAGGAAAAGCCATACTGTGGAGACGCTGAGACACCCCCCCCTACGTGAGGGCTGGCAGAGGACACAGCGGGAAGGGGGCTAGGAAAAGGGCATTGATCAGAAAAAGCTTTGTCATTGTTCGGCTACTTTCGGTAGAAGATAGGCTATGTCGAGAGACGGAAGCAAACAGTTCAAAAACGCTGTTGGTGATTCCATTCAACTCTCCATTTCCTTCTATCGAACCCGGCAGGTATATGTCATATTCTACAACCACTCCGCTCTTTCCCCTCGGCTGTTTCCTCCGCGTCTCCGCGGTAAGGTCTTAGTGATTATTTCAACGAATAGTAAATAAAATAGCCCCGCCTGATTAAGCGGGGCCTAATAGTTTAGTGCTAATTCTTAGAAACAGCCCATCGAGATCGAAAGCGCGCCGTAGGCACCGGAGAGCGAGCTATCGGTCACACCCGAGATGTTGTAGGTATCCACGCCGGAAACAATCCTGTATCCCCCGCCGACCTTAACCCGGAGCATCTTGCCGATATTGAGTTCGACATCCGCTCCGATCATGTACGACCCGAACGGAAAGATCGTCTGCTTGGCGTTGGGATCGATCACGATACCGTTAACGGTACTGGGAGTGATCATGACCGCGCCGCCGCCGATTACGCCGTAGAGCGAGAAATGGACGAGCGATTCGGGGAAGAAGATGTAGCCGAGCATAAACCCGCCGTAACCGACTGTCAGATTTCCACTGTTGGTGGTCGCGCCGGAGATATGCGACACGGGGATAGCGGTAGTCATACCGGCGCCCATTCCGCCGAGGATGAGACGGTGCCAGAGAAGCATTCCGCCGCCGCCGCCCATCATCATCGAGAATTGATTATTCACCGTAGTGAACATGAAACTGGGACCGCCGTATCCCCCCACAGGGATAGTCATATCGCCCAAAAGCGTCTGCTGTTCTTTGAGGAATGCAGTGTCGAGAAGAACGAGATTCGCGCGCCATGCGAGATTGTTGATATCCGCTTCATCCTGCGTCAGTTCCGCGGAGTTGGTACTCCGTGTGATATCCGCCGCCCACGACACCGACACGATCATGCCCATAACAAATGACAATAGTAACGCCTTTTTCACTTTTTCCTCCTTTGGAATTGCTTTCTGCCTATTAAACAGAGCCGGGCTCAAAAAGTGTTACTTTTTTAATGGGCTAAATTTCAGTTGGCAGTTTCCTCAATTAAAAAGCGTTATAATATATCAATAAACACCCGAATATTTTTAGAATCTTTAATTGAATACTTGATTATTTTATAATTCGAGGTATAATTGTATTAATAGGAAAGAATAGGGGGATTACTATGAAAAAAACATTTGCTCTATTATTTCTACTGCTCCCGGTAATTCAGTTAATCATTTCCTGCGACGAACTGATCGAACCGAAGGACATCATGCTTCTGGTCAAGGACGATATCCCGCCCGTGATAACACTAACCAGCCACACAAATAATCAGCCTGTCGGGAGGTATTATACTCTTGGCGGCAACGTCAGTGATGTTGGAAGAGGGGTTTTTAATGTGTGGATAAAAAAAGATACCGGCAGTTTTGAAAAGGCACTCGTCTCCGGAAATACATGGGCATTTCAAGTGGATATTGGATATGCCTATGCGGTTCATACTTATTATGTTTATGCTGAGGATAAATCTTCCAATTTTTCGAAAATTATTACCAACAGCATCAAACGTGTCCAGATTCCTTCTGTACAGATTACAAATCTTATGTCAGGAACTCTCACTAATACAACAAATATCGTTATTTACGGAGTGGCATCCATCGATTCACCCGCTATAATTACCAATATCTCGGTTCAGGTGAACGGGGGAATATGGATAGAGGCGATCAACAATTCCGGCGACTGGACATCTTGGTACTGTCCCTCTGTTCTGAGCGAGGGGTACAATGCAATTATCGCAAAGGTATTTGGAAACACACCATTGACTGCTGATTCAGGCTATTTTTATATCTCTAATGATTTAACGCCGCCTGTCTTCGTATCCGTGAACTATACCGATTACCAAAAGGTGTTTTCTCAAACCTATCAGCTTCAGTTGGTGTATAATGACGCCATATCCGGGGTGAGCAATGTCATGCTTCAGCTCAACAACCGCACCAATCTCCCGATGATTTACTCATCGCCGTACTGGATAACGAATGTTTCGGAAAGCACACTGATCGCGCATATCTGGAAGTATTACGCCTACGATAGGTTTTATAACATTTCTGCGACCAATCAGACCGTCATACTCCGTAAGGATTTTACGGTGCAGGAGTTCGTCCCGTATTATAATAGTAAGCCTACTAATTTTATAAGTATTGGATTTAGGAACTGTTTTGATATTTCCTCTGATGGAAACACTTTTGCCGGCGTAATAAATATCGGTAACAAAGTAGTTCGCATTCATTGGAACGGGAGTATTTGGGTAACAAATTACTTTGCCCCAATTTATATACCTAATAGTACCTATTTCGGTATGGCAATAGCTTTATCTTCTAACGGAAACGATATTCTAATTGGAGACCAAAACGGTACAAATGGCGGGGCAAATGTAGGATACGCATATTTACAAACATATGATGGGACAAATTGGGTAACAAACCTGTTTTTACCGACAAACAGGAACTATAACCCCGGATATGGGTGCAGTGTCGATATTTCCGCGGATGGAAAAGCTTTACTTATCGGGAGTTGCTGGGATGGTGAGGTCTATGGTTGGGGTGGCGCAGTTTATTTCTTTAGGAAGAACGGAATGAATTGGGAAACAAACAAGTTTATTGCATCGGATGTCGAAGCTAACGGACGATTTGGAAGTTGTGTCAGTTTATCTGCAGACGGAAATATATTTCTTGTGGGTTCGTATATTGAAAACTCAGGGGGGGCGAATAAAGTTTATGTTTTTCGTTATACCAATAGCTCATGGATAGAGACGAATATTATCGCTGGAGGAACAGGGTTCAGTTATCAGGTTAAATTATCCGATAGCGGAAACGCGTTTGTGGTTGTACAGTTCTCGTCCCAAACTGCATATTACTATCGTTGGAACGGGAGTACTTGGACAGCTACCCCGTTGACTCCTCATGATTTTAAATATAGTATGATTATGGTAGGTTACGATTGTGCCATCTCCGCGGACGGCAACACGGTCTTACTTTCCTACGGGAATGTCTATCGTTTCCATTGGAACGGCAGTTCATGGACGACAAATATCATCAACCCTTATCTCACCTCCATGACCGGTTTCGGACAAAGTGTGGCATGCAGTCCCGACGGAAAGAATGTTTGGGTGTATGGCGATAAAGTGTATAAATTCGTTTCGGAGTGGTAAAGCCTTAATACGTCCACAAGGGAAATTCAGCGGCATGGAAACAGTAAAAAGCGTAAGAAAAACACCCGGCGGATTGGCTTAATAATAGGATATGATAAGCAGAGCCGAAGGGGAGTATAGAAAAATGCGAAAAAAGAAGGGAAAAACTATCCCTAATATCCCGAATTAAGCGAAAAGTTTTAATATTTCCCGGAAATGTGTTGACACGCGCACGATGACTCGTTAAAATAACGTATATCCATATAGGAGAGCTATCATGAGAAGAAAAGGGGTTTTCTTGTCCTTCTATTCCGCTATTCTGGCGTTAATCGTTTCCTGCAGTATTACACCCGGAAATAACGGGAATCCCGGGAACAATCCTATCCCGAATTATATTCCGGTTATCACGGTAGCTTCGCCGTCGAACAATACTGTAACGACTAACGGAGCGGTCACTATCGTGGGGAGCGCGTCGGTCTCTTCCCCTGTGACAATCCTAAACGTTAAAGTCAAGCTGAACTCCGGCGAATGGCAGAACGCTTCCGGGACGTCGGTTTGGGGGATTTCGATTGGGCTTCCGGCCGGGACGAATACAATTTCCGTTATGGCGGTCTCCAGTTTGAGTTTTACTAACTATCTCTCCAATCACACCATTATTTTTGAGAATAACAGCCCGGTTCCTTTTGTCGCGATTCTTTCCCCCGCAAACGGCGCTTGGATTACGAATGGAAATGTGTGGATAAGCGGAACGGCTTCGGTCGGTTTACCCGCTGAAATACAGACCGCAAGAATAAGTCTGAACGGCGGTATTTGGAAAGAAGCGGAAGGAACGGAATCCTGGTCGAACGAGGTATCGTTAAATCTCGGTTCAAACACGATTTCGGTTCTCGCGGTTTCCACGAAGGGTAAGACTAATATTATCTCCGGATACTCGATTATCTATTATCCGGTTCCGTCGGTATATATCTCCTCTCCGGTATCCGGGACTGTGGCTGTGGCGTCTTCCCTTACCGTCCATGGCGGAGCGGATATCGCGGAACCTTCATCTATTCAGACAGTAAAAATCAAAGTGAATAATACCCCTTGGGAAAACGTATTTGGAACTAAATCATGGTATGCGAATATTGCGCTTTGGTGCGGAACCAACAGAATATCGGTGATGGCTGTTTCCGCTGAATTTAAAACCAATATTGTCTCAAATCATATCGTTATCCTGAATACGGTAAACCCGATGGTAACTCCCTGTTTTCCATTCAAAGATAATTTCATTATAACCAGCAACCACAGCGTTTTCTGGGGATACGCCACTTCTTCATCGACGATAACGAATATCAAGGTTTCGATCAACGGAAAAGCGTTTTCAAATGCGTCGGTTACGAATATCGGCGGGATGACCCGCTGGAATACAAAAGACCTGAAATTAACCAATGGCGTCGCCGGTGTAAACACATTGAAGGTTTACGGGAAGGATAACAGCGGTAAAACATCTATTACGAATACCTATCTGATAATAGTTAAAAATAAGCTGGTTCCCGCCGATGGAGGCGCAGGAGATTATTTCGGAAAATCCACGGATATTTCAGGGGATGGGAAAATTATTATAATCGGTTCTCCAAACGACGACGATATCGCAACAGATAGCGGCGCGGTTTATGTTTACCGGGATATCGGCGAAGGGAACGGATGGATTATTGATAAACTCATTCCATCTTATGATACGAATTATCTGCATTTCGGGCATCAAATTGCAATTTCAGGAGACGGAAACACAATAGTAGTAGGGACTTTTCGAGAAAATGATAGCTCCTATAGTATTTGGGATTTTAGCAATTTCGGGGCCTATTACTACTTTTATGTTTATAAATGGGATGGATTAAGTTGGAATGAAGCCTATGTTGAGACTTACTATAGAGGAATTAGCGGGCTTGATATCAATTGGGAAGGAAATAGAATAATACTATCAAGAGGAATCCAAAGTCGTTTATCAGAAGATCCTGTTTATTTTGTGTCTATATATGATTATACGGAAAATCTTTGGACAAATACCTTCGAGTGCGGAATAGATGGTTATAGACTTGATCCAGAATTCTGGGGAGCAGGTAGTATGCAGGGTTTTGGGTATTCGGTTTCATTATCGTCAAATGGGAACAATATTGTAGTAGGAAGTCCTGCTGCTAATCCTATAGCGCCATATACATACGCTTTCCTTTACCAATGGAACGGAAGCGCTTGGATTGAGGATTATATTAAAAAAGATTCGTTCGGAGGTGAATCAAGCGCTAATTATAAATTTGGAAATTGTGTTTCTATATCGGGGGATGGAAATAGATATATAGTGGGTTCTCCGATTGACAATAATAAAAAAGGATGTTTTTATGAATACAAATGGAATGGCGTATCATGGGATGAGCTAAAAATTTCAGCTTCCGACGGGGTAAACGGAGACTACTTCGGATACTCGGCTGCTACCACGCATGATGGGAATAAAGTAGTAGTGGGAGCACCCGGTTATTTAAATGCGCAGGCAAGCTATATTTATTATTATACATGGAACGGAAGCGCATGGGTTCAAAGTAAAACCAACGCAAGCGATCGAACGGCTACGGACGGCTACGGTTTCTCGGTGGGAATATCGGCGAACGGCGGAAAAACGGTCGTAGGCGCTCCGTGCGACGACGATAAAGGTACCGACAGCGGGTCGGTTTGGGTGTATTGAAAGTAACGGATACTGAGCGAAGCCGAAGTATCCCGAATTCAGCGGGGATGGGAAAATCGGAGAGGGAGGGATTCGAACCCTCGGTACCATAAGGTACAACACCTTAGCAGGGTGCCCCGATCGGCCACTCCGGCACCTCTCCACTTAAGCGGAATATTTTAACATAAAGCGGGCGAAAACGCAAGTTCCTGAAAATGTTTATTCGATATTTTGGATACTGCCGAGCCCGGTGATCTGCTGGGTGACTTCTGGTTTCCCCTTGTAGGTCACTTTCCCGAGTCCGGTCAGTTGAATATTGAGGGTTTTCACCACATTGAGCTGGCATTCCCCTGCGCCCATCAGCGAACATTGAACACGCTGCGCCAGCAGGTCGAATGCGTCCACGCGGCCGAGACCGGTATGGAGGATTTTTAAAAGATCGGTCGTCCCTTTAAAATAAATATTTCCCGCGCCGCGGATCTCAGCGTCGATGGTCTGAGACTGGCAGTTGATACTGATGATCCCGGTACCGCTCATAATCACCCTGAGATATTCGGAGGTCATTTGTTCTTCCATAAAGATACTGCCCGCGCCTAAGAGAGAAATCTCTTCTATACTCGGCATCCGGATTTCTATCTCGATCGAGTGATTAAATGTATCAAAAATGTTATCGAGGCCGATTTCGAGAGTATCGCCCTTCACCTCGGTCTTTACTTTATCGATAATACCGGGATCGGCCTTGACGACAATAAAATCCGATTTCCCTTTTTTAATCTTGACCGAACCGACACCATTGAAGGAAACGCTCTTAAACGGCGGAACGGTTCTTTTCTCGACCGATACCGGCTCGTTCACGATAGAATGGTTTGTTGAATACCCGCCGTTATTTCCATCACATGAAACCGGGAGCAGAATCGCTAAGAGTAAAAAAGGAAGAACCGTTTTCATGCCTGTCTCCTGCTATTTACTGCTGGAACGGAGAATAGTTTCGTAAAAATCTTCCGAACCTTCATTCATTTTATAATGGACATAGGTTGCGATTTTGTTCATCTCGCGCTCTTCCACATTTTCAAACTGGAAGCCCGCGGTACTGTCACGCTTCCCCTTGAGGCGCGCAATCGTCTTGATCTCCAGACCGCGCATCTGTAAAAGGACCGGATCGTAGACGTGGTTCTGCAACAGCATACTCGACTCGATGGAGTCGTAGAACGCTATAGCGGCGCCGCCCGCGCTAATATCGATCAGGTTCCCGCGGATAAACTTCGCCGCATCGCGCAGATATACCGCGCCGACCGCGTTCTCGATATTCGACGGCTGAACACGCAGATGCGCGCGCCGTTCCGGCGTCCTCAGCCCGAATTTGAGAATATTCTGAATGATACCGTCGGCAACTATCGCGGCGGAAGGATTATATTCTACAAGCGCGGTTATCCCGAGTGACATCATACTCATTAAGTCCTTCGGTTTCAGGTTTTGATGGAACAGTAACAGGACGTGTAGGTCTTTCCGGGTGTCCTTGACCTGCTGAAGAAAATCGATCTCAGGGGATTCGGAGACGACGATATGGATGTCTTCCTGGCTTTTTAATAACTGCAATGCGTCTTCTTTAGATTTTGTTTCGATAGGTTCGATACCTTTAGGAATCATCTCGATGGCCAATTGAAGTGTATAGCTTTCCGCATAGGTATAAACCAAAATTTTCATCAGTAATCTCCTTTTATCGCGAACAATTATAATGGATAGGAGCGCGTTGTCAAGAAATCCTATCCTTTTGGAAATTAGTTGATACTTTCCTTTAGGCAGTTATTTTCATATTTATATTCTTATAATATCCTATCTTATTGTAATCAAAAGAAATGCGTTGAATAATAAATCGGAAGCGGAGAGCTTAGATTTGTCTGTTCCCGGCCAGAATATCGGAAAAGTTTTTTAAATAAATATGCAGAATAGAATAGATAAAACAGGATTTGAACGGCGTCTAAAAATAGAGAAAAATGTAGTAAAATAATCATTGAAAAATAAGGAATTAGAAGGTATAATTATATAACCATGGGAATGGGATATTATGCTAACCGGGGAGGTTGTGTATGAAAAAAATAATCGTATTAATGATCATGTTTCTGCCATTATCTTTCGCGCATCCTGTCACTATTATGTTTCCTGAATTTTGGATTTATTCCGAGGCTAACACCGGGGGAACGATTACCACTTCTTACCGGATCGATATGCTGATCGATACCGGAATCAAGTACGGGGTGAAAATCGGCTTTGGATTGAGGAATTACCATATCAGTTCGATCAATTCCAATATGCTGATGCTCGACTCCCTCAAACTTTTTACGACCCCCTTCAACCTGTTCAATCTCGGAATATTTATCGGCAAGAACCAAACCCTCGGGTACAGCCAGATAGGTTACCAGGGCTTTCAATTTCATAATCAGACCAATCTTGAATATATCGGTTATAAAGAGATACGCGGCTCGGGTATAGAAATCTACCGTTCGTTCTGGGACGAAATCTTCGAACCCCATATCTTTATTTATTCCGCGCCATCGATTTTCTACCCCGCTACAAACCAGCTGAATATCGACGCCTTGCTGATAGTAAAGACGGACGACTATAAGTTTGAAATCTACGGCGGGATTGCTTTATTCAACGGTTCGGCATACAAAAGGTTCGGTATCCAAATAGAAACGCTTTTCGATAAGCTCGATTTTATGATCAGCGTTTATTCCTCAGATACTCTTTTCACGGATATCATCTTTTTCGATTCACTCTACATCAATGTCACCGAACATCTAATTTCCGGAATATTTGAGCAGACTCTTTCGCTTTTCTCGCGTCCTTCATATTACAATCAATATAAGGAAAATACCACAGGGGATTTAGATGTCTTTCTTGCGCTCGGACTGAAAATTGAAGATTTCGGATTCGGAATAGAAAACAGTTTTCTGCTCTCGGATAACTACGCACTGACCGACAGGCCGGGGGCATATGTGTACTTTATTTCAGGAAGTCTGAAGTATAAACTCGGCGTGCAGTATGCTCTCAAACTGGATGCCGCCGATACAAAATCGATTCCGTATTTCAACGATCTCTCGATTTTCCTTCAGGTTAACGGGCAGTTATAGCAGAGAGGAATTATACGCGGGACATTACCTGCAAGCGATTCGTATTTGAATAAACGATATGTCGTATACGTTCGTTCTTTCCGGAAGTGAGACACCAGCGACAGATGAAATCCAATAGAGCGAATAATTGAAAATTATCGCGTTAGCCTGTAAAATGGTATGTCAAGAAGAAAGAGGGTACTGTTTTGAATCAGGCGCTTATTCAATCATTTACCGGTCTCAACGAAATAATCCTGTCCC
Organism: Spirochaetes bacterium GWF1_51_8; assembly: GCA_001829415.1. Lineage (GTDB taxonomy): Bacteria > Spirochaetota > Brevinematia > Brevinematales > GWF1-51-8 > GWF1-51-8. Next base: position 119,585 of record MIBE01000063.1, on the reverse strand, counting down.
GCGCGCTCGAGTGTTTTTTTGGGTCCGCGGAGAGACATCCCGATTCCTCAATCAAATCGTCTGTTCTCCAGAATATACATTTGCTTCTTAATCGTGCAGTCGAGTACCTTAGTAATCCGAAGTCGGAAACGGGGAAATTTCTATTACCCGCGGAAGAATGGCGCCGCATTGACCTTTACCGCGATAGCCTGAAACGTGCGATCCGGGATACTTATCTTGGTGAAAGCGGTATTCCTGATGCTGAATTGAGACATGTTATTGAGTTGGAGAACGCAATCGACGATTATGTAGTTCATCTTAATGTCAGTCAGCTTTCCAAAAAAATGAAAAGCGACCGGAAGGATTATTACAACTCTTTATTTATAAACAACGAAAGCGTCATTCTTGCAATCCATCCCGATACCCTCGATATCATAGACGCAAATCGGAGCGCGGTCGATTTCTACGGGTACACTCGGGACGAATTTGTTAAACTGAGAATAACGGATATCTGCGGACTGGAATTGAGCATGATCCGTGCGAACATGGACAAAACGGTGAAGACCGGTCATTTCCATGTTCCGCAGTTGGAGCATTACCTGAAAAACGGGGATCGACGGTATGTCGAGCTGTTTCTGAATACAGTGAACGGCGAGACAAGCGGGCCGGTATACCTGACAGTGCATAACATTCATGAAAAGGTCATCTCCCAGAGACTCTTAACAGAGAGCGAACAGCGTTTGACACTCGCGATGGATGCGGCAGATCAAGGCCTTTTCGAGTTTAATTATATCACCGGCGAGGTTTTTGTCAGCGATTATTTCTACAAGATAGTCGGGTATGAACGTAACGAGATCCCGTCGAGCATCCCGGCCTATATCGATCTGGTTCACCCCGAAGACAGAGGGATAGTGGAAAAAGCGCTGAGCGTACTTATGAAGGGTAAAAACCAGTCGTCGGTAGAAGTCCGTATCAGGAAGAAGGACGGAACATGGATATGGGTCTCCGCGTCGGGAAAAGTTCTCGGGCGTTCAAAATCCGGGGGGGTCTTTCGTTACCTGGGAATTGTAAAGGATATCTCACAGGAGCATCAAGTCCGCGAGGAACTCGACCGCACGAACAATTTCCTCGAACTGATCTTCGCATCGATCCCGTTCCCGCTCGTGTTTTTAGACTGCGACTTCAGGATTGTCAAGGGTAATGAAATTTTCTATAGGTTATTGAACAAAGGGATATCCACGGTGCAGGGGACGAGTCTGCTCAACCTGATTGAAGACGACGAGGTCAAGGAGATTTTCGGCCGTACCGCCCGCACCGGCACCGCGTATTACGGAATTCGTGAACAGAGAAAACTGATCGGCGATCATTCGAAGGACGGCGGAATCTGGGACTGGAATCTCTCGCCCGTTTCCGAAGAGGGCGGCAAGATATCCGGTTATCTCTTTACCAGTGTGGATGTTACCGAGACAGCGAAAACCGCCGACGCGTTGATCGAAAGTAAGGAGCGGTTCAAAGAACTCGCTGAAAGCATCACCGAGATCTTTTTCGTGATCGATAAGGACCTCGATATCAGATACCTCAATAAATCGACTAAGCAATTTTTCAGGATCAGCCGGAAGAACCTTGTCGGCTCGTCGATTACTGAAATCCTCTCGAAATACTGGGATGAAACCTTTTTCGAGAAGTTCTCCGAATGCTTTCAATCCGGAAAGTTTTCTACCTCCGTGGAAAGTTTGTTGATCGACAACGAACGTTTTTTCCTCGAAGTGGATATCTATCCCAGTAAGGCTGAATTGTTCGTTTTCATGCGGAATATCTCCGAAAAAATCAAGGTCATGAACGAACTGCTCGGGACAAACCGTTCCCTGCATATGATGCTCGAGACGTCGCAGGCAATTGTTTATCACCAGGACGAGGCGCTCCTGATGTACCGGACATGCCAGATTTTTATCGAGCGCGGCGGTTACCGGATCGCGTGGATAGGGATATCGCCCGAAGGGGGTGAGAATAGTATCAAACTGATCTCCCATTTTGGCGACGACGGCGGGCTTGTGAAAATGATCGAGATCGGATTGAACTTCGGGGACGATCCCTCGCTTGTGGCGTTCCGCGAGAGAAAGACGATAGTGATTCACGACCTGTTAATCGATGCCGCGATTGTCCGTTGGAGAAACGCCGCGAATTTCAGGGGGATCACTTCGTGTATCTTCGTACCGATGGTATCGGAAAAAGTTCCTGTAGGGGTGATCGCTCTGTTCTCTACACAAAAGGACAATTTCCCGGAAGCCGAGGTCAGGTTTATCGAGGAAATTTCCCAGAACCTTGCCAATGCGATCCTGAATATCAGGCTCAGACAAGTCAGGGAAAAACTGACCCGCGCCCTCGAAGACTCCGAACAGAAATACCGTATGTTTGTCAACCAAGCCATCGACGGTATCCTGATCTATGATGTAGAAGGAAATCTCCTCGAGATGAATAAAAAGACCGAGGATATCCTCGGATCGGATTTCCCAGTCCTGCATTCGGTAAATCTCCTCAATATCAAACCTGACGATGTGAACAGGGAGTTTTTTCATGAGTTGGCGCTGTTTTACAGGAAGATTGTCAATAACGAGTACTCCGAGGGAATGGTTAAGGAAGTTCTCTGGCGGAGAAAACAGCACGTACTTTTTATCGATCTTACTCTCAACAGAATACGTTACTCCAATAAAAACTTCGTGAAGATGACGCTGAGAGATGTTTCACCGCGGAAGGAGTCCGAGGACAAGATTTTGGATTATCAGGTAAGACTGCGCGACCTCTCGCATACACTCTCGTTGACCGAGGAACGCGAGAAGAGGCGTCTCGCTACCGAGCTTCACGATTCAATCGTGCAGAATCTCGCGCTCTCGAAGATTACACTCAGTATGATAAAAAAGCAGGTAGGCGACTCCCCTGTGCGCGATTCGGTCGAAAAGGTCTACCAGCTTGTCGATGAATCGATCCGGACGTCCCGTTCGCTTGTGTTCGAACTCAGTCCCCCGATTCTCTACGAGTTCGGATTGATCGCGGGACTGGAATGGCTGACCGAGCAGATGGAAAACAAGTTCCGTGTCAAGATAGCTGTGCAGAAGAATATCGAGTCCCTTTCGATTACTCAGGATATGAGCGTCGCTCTCTTCCAGATTGTCCGGGAGCTCTTGATGAACGTGGTCAAGCATTCCGGGAGTATGGCCGCGAAACTGATTATTAAAAAGACTGATGAAAACATGCTCGAAATTGTTGTACAGGATAAAGGGAAGGGGTTCGACATCAAAGAACTCGACACTAAAACCGATATATACTCCGGGTTCGGTCTGTTCAATGTCCGGGAGAGATTGCTCTTTTTCGGGGGAGATATGAAAATAGTGTCTCATCCCGGGATGGGGACTTCGGTATCGCTGATTTTACATTTAGAAAATAATGGAGGGGGAATCGTATGAAAATCAAAGTTGCGCTCGCGGACGATCATCCGATAGTCCGTGAAGGTCTGAAAGCCCTTCTGGAGAACGAGTCCGACATCGAAGTAATCGGCGAGGCGAATAACGGCAACGAGGCCGTCGAGCTTGTCAGGAAGCTTTCACCGAATATCATCATCATGGATATCTCCATGCCGAATCTAAACGGTATGGAAGCGACAAGGATGATCGATAATGAATCTCCCAACACCCGTGTAATCGCGTTGTCCATGCATCACGACAAACGGTTTGTCGCGAACATGCTCGAGAGCGGGGCGAGGGGTTTCCTGCTCAAGGATTGCGCCGCGGAGGAGCTTGTCGAGGCCGTCAGGACGGTGATGAACGGGAAGACCTATCTGAGTAAAGGGATCGCGGATATCGTGGTCACCGATTATGTCGAATACCTCAAGAAGAAAGATCAGTCGGTATTCGGGATACTCTCGCCGCGCGAACGCGAGGTGATGCAGTTGCTTGTCGAAGGAAAAAGCACGAAGGATATCGCATCCCAGCTCTTCCTGAGCGTGAAGACAGTCGAAACGCACCGTCAGCAGATCATGACGAAGCTTGGGACGCATAGCATCGCCGAACTGACAAAACTCGCGATCAGGGAAGGCCTCACATCATTAGAATAGAATATCAGGTTTTTCGAATGCGAAAATCAGGTTTTTACCGATACCCGAATTAACAGAAATATGTCACAATAAATTAATAAAAATATCGGGGTGTTCGGGATGCCTAAGAAAATCCGGATAATTGTTGCTGACGACCACCGCATGGTAAGGAAATCAATCATCGAATACCTGAGAAAGGAAAACGATATCGATGTTATCGGCGAAGCCGTGGATGGAAAAGAGACCTGCGATGAAGCAAGAAAGCTCAATCCTGATGTCATAGTCATGGATATATCGATGCCGCGTGTCAACGGGATCGACGCCACACGCGACCTCCTGAAACTGTTTCCGGATATTAAGGTGATCGCTTTCTCTATGTACTCCGACAAACGCATTATCAAAAAAGCCTTAGCCGCCGGAGCATCCGGGTTCGTCCCGAAGGACTCGCCGATTGAGACATTGATCGACGCGATTCACACGGTTATGCAGGGCAAGTTATTCCTGACATTGGAAATACAGGATATGCTCGACAGTGACCGTACAGAAATAATGGAAATGAACTCAGAAGATACGATACTTTCGGAAAAGGAAAAGATGATGTTGAATTACCTTTCCGAGAAATGCACGGTCGATGAGATTTCGGACAGGATGAACATCGAGATCGGCGATCTGAGAAACAAGATCGTTCATTTGATGAATAAGCTGGAAATCAAGAGTTTGGGCGAATTGATCGAATATGCCCAGTGGGAAAAGATCACGGTATAATCAGGGATTTCGTAACGAAAATTCAGGGTATTCCTGATTGTTAATGGAAAGAAAAAGGGTTATAATAGAGTATCAAATTCGAATCCCCCCTTTCTTCTATAGAAACCGGCAGTTCAAAGAGAAATCTGCGAACTGTCGGTTATTTTTTTGCAAAAAATAACGCCGGATAATTCCGGCGTCTTGATGTACCCCTTGGGGGAATCGAACCCCCGCTGCAGGGATGAAAACCCTGTGTCCTAACCACTAGACGAAAGGGGCGAAAACCTCTCCCATATTTGAGAGCAATTATTATATCGCAGGCGGGGAAAAATGTCAAAAAAATCTTTATTGATTTTTCGCGAGATGCTCGGTCAGGACGCTCCGCATTTCAGCCTCGGGCGCTTTTAAGCCTGTCCAGAGCTCGAACTGCTTCACGCCCTGGTAGAACAGCATATCGATCCCGTAGACTATCCGGCATCCCTTCTCGATGGCATACTTGATCAGCAGGGTTTCGTTCGGATGATACACGATATCCATCACCGTGATCCCCTCGGGAATCTGGTTTTTCCTGAGCGGGGAAATGTTTGTGTTCGGGTTCATCCCAAGCGGCGTGGAATTGATTATGATATCGATATCCCCGCCGGACTTCTCCCAATCGGTGAGCAGGATGACTTCCACATCACCGCGTTCGATTCCGAGATGCACGACAAGCGAAGCGCGGAGTTCGTTCGCGGCATCGAGGTCGTCGTGACGGACAGCTATGACGAGCTTCGCGGGACGCGAGAAGTAAAACAGTCCGAACCCGATGGCACGCGCGGCGCCCCCCGAACCGATCAGCGCGATCTTCTTATTCGCGATCTCGGTTTTTTCGCTGAGCGCACGGTAAAATCCGTAAACATCGGTGTTCGTCCCGATCAGGATACCCTCGCGGTTCTGGATGGTGTTGACCGATCCGATCATCGCGGCGATATCCTCGATCTCGTCGAGGTACTCCATGACCGCGATCTTGTGCGGAATGGTCACGCTCGCGCCTTTGATACCCAGCGCGCGGATACCCTCGACCGACTTCCCGACATCGGATACCTCGAAGGCCGTATAGACCGAGTTGACCCCGAGCGTCTCGAAACCCTTGTTGTGCATGAGGGGCGAGAACGAATGACGGACCGGATTCCCGATGATGCAATAGACCGAGGTAGAGGAATTAATCACCGCATTCCTCCTGTTCGAGCCGTGCGATCTTCTCGATCCGGCGGTCATGCCTTCCTCCGTCATAAGGAGTTTCAAACCAGATATCGAGATAACGCCCGATGTCGTCCATAGTCCGCCGTCTGCCCGCGAGGACGATGACGTTGGCATTGTTGTGCCTGCGTGAGTATTCCGCGGAGTACTCGTCGAGCACCAGCGCGGCGCGGACTCCGCGCACTTTATTTGCGACAATCGACGCCCCGATACCCGAGCCGCACAGCACGATCCCGAAATCGAAATCGCCCTTCGCGACAGCGCGCGCGGCGGGGGCGATAGTGTCGGGATAGTCCATGCTGTCGATGCTGTGAGTGCCGAAATCGACGGTCTCGATCTTCTTATCATCGAGGTAGAGCTTGATCTGCTCCTTAGTCAGATAGGCCGCGTGGTCGGAAGCTATCACTACTTTCATAGAAAAATCCTTTTGTTTTGTGGGATAATAATATAACATTCCCGGCATATTTTGGCAAGTCTGAAACGTTTCACTATCCCTTTCATACCTTCCACCTTTTGAAGCAGTGTTTTCACTATTATACGTTTCAATATAGCATATTCATATATACGGTACTCATCGTGATAGGGGATATTTGAAATAAAAAAAGCCGCCCTCGCGGACGGCTGTAGTTAAAATCCTGATTATGTCATGGTGAGCTGGTCGAACCATTAACTGTAACTTTTCACTTATTTCGCTCCGGCCTTCTTGAGCTTGTCGATGATCGACAGGTACAGCGACGATTTAGTCTTATCGTCTTTCAGCAGGTTCGCGCGCTGGAGCGGGGTATAGGTCTTCCCGGTGATCTCGAACTGCATATTGACATTTACGTTATTCTTCATCAGGAGATCGACGATATCGGGATTGCCCTTTTCGATAGCGTAGCCCAATGGCGTACATCCGCTTTTCGCGGCCTGGTTGACATTAGCGCCCTTCTCGATCAGGAACGAGGACATTGTCAGACTCTCGTTCACTATCGCGAAGGTGAGCGGGGTGTGTTTCCAGTAGCATTCTTTATTGACATCGGCGCCGCTTTCCACTAACGTCTTCATCAGGTCGGGATTTTTCTTTTCAATCGCGAAACCGAGCGGGGACTTGTCTCCCATCGACTTCTCGTTGATATTCGCTCCCGCCGCGACAAGCGTCTTCAGGAGGTCGGTATTGCCCTTTTCGAGCACCATACCCAACGCCGTGTATTCGGCGTTGTTGTAGATAAACTTGACGCTCAGGTCGGCTTTCTTGGAGATCAGAAGGTTCAGCATCGCGGAATTTCCCTTTTCTATCGAGTAGCTGACAGGCGAGTATTCGCGGTCGGAGATCGTAAAAATCCCGTTGATATTGACACCCTTGTCGATCAGCAGGTTGACCATGTCGGAATTACCCTTCTCGATAACGAAACCGAGCGGGGTGTACGAGTTATCGCCGATAGAGAATTTTGCGTTCAGATCGACCTTTTTCTCGATTAGGAGATCGAGCAGAGCGGAATTACCCTTATCGAGTGCGTATCCCAGCGGAGTGTATTCCTTCTCGCCGAGCTTGAACTTCGAATTGACATCCGCGCCCTTTGAGATCAGGAGATTGAACAACGGCATATCGCCCTTTTCGATAGCGTAGCCGAGCGGAGTGTATTCCTTCCCTTTGAGGTTGAAGACGATATTGACACTCGCGCCCTTTTCGATCAGCAGGTTCATCAGTTCCTTGTTCTCTTTCTCCATCGCGTAGGACAACGGGGAATAGTCGAGTTCGCCGGATTTGAACTTAGCGTTGACATTGGCGCCTTTCTCGATCAGGCTTTTCGCGAGAGGGATATCGCCCTTCTCGATAGAGTATCCGAGCGGGGAATACTCCTTTTCGCCCACCTTGAAGGTGCTGTTGATATCCGCGCCCTGGCTTAACAGCATCTCGAGCATCGATTTATCGCCCTTCTCGATAGCATAGCCGAGCGGGGTATACTCTTTCCCGCCGAACTGGAACTTAGCATCCCCGGACGCACCCTTGGACATGAGGAGCGAGATCATTTCGGTCTTGCCCTTTTCCATCGCGTACGCAAGCGGAGTGTATTCCATTTCGCCTAATTTGAACTTTTTGTTGATATCGGCCTTTTTATCGAGGATAGCCTTCATAAACTCGATGTTGTCTTTGACCATAGCGTAGCCGAGGGGGGTTAACGCTTTCTGGGACATTACAGCGACAGTATCGATATCCGCGCCCTTTTCGATAATCGCTTTGATGAGGTCGAGGTTATCCTTTTCCATCACATAGCCGAGAGCCGAATAAGGCTTGCCCATCGACTCGAAGCTGATTGCCGCATCCGCGCCCTTGGAGAGCAGGAGTTTGAATAGGTCCATATTGTCCTTGACGATTGCGTAGCCGAGCGGGGTAAAGTTTTCACCGACGTAGGAGAACTTGACATTGACGTCCCCCCCGTTCTCAAGAAGGTATGTGACCGTATTCATATTTCCGATCACCATCGCGAGGCTGAACGGGTCGTAGGTGCTGCCCGCGAGCTTAATCTTTGCCTTGAGGTCCGCGCCTTTTTCGATCAGGAACTTGATGATATCGAGGTTGCCTTTTTGGACTGCATAGAATAGGGGAGTATAACGGGCTTCGTTCAGGTTAAACCCGCCATTGACATTCGCGCCGCTTTCGACAAGTTTCTTGATCATATCGAGGTTCTCGCGTTCGATACCGTAATAAAGCGGCGTTTTTCCATTGCGTTCGATATTGACGTCGACGTTGCCCTTACCGATAATGAGGGTGAAGACGTCGTAATAGTCGCGTTCCATCGCCATCGCGAGGATCTCGCCGACCTTCGTGTCGTCGACAAGCCCCAGTCCGATGATGTGCGAGAGGATATTCGTGCTTTCCATAATGACCGCTTTTTCGAGATACGCACCGCCGCTTTCGCCGGCCTTGATCTTCGTCATCAGGACATTGACATCGTCTTCGAGAACGAAGTCGGCGTTCTTGACCTTGAGCTGTTTATTCTTCGCCTGCATCTGGTTGTATTTCAGCAGGGTGCGGATAATCTTGATGCGCTTCCATTCTTCCATCTGGGGCGGCGCGTCCTTCGCGCTGTTATCGTTATTCCAAAGGAGATATGCGAATTCGATGGGATTCATCGTAAGTTTTTTCGCCGCCGGTTTCGCTCCGGCCTTCGCGTATATTTGAGCATTGACCGAGATATTATTCTTAAGAGTTGCGCCCTTCGAGAGTAATGCGTCGACTAATTTAGCGTCGGTAGCGATCGCGAAATCGATCGGGGTGACGAGCACGGGAGTGTTTACCGAAACAAGCTTAATCACGATATCGCTGATACCGGGGATACTCGTGTCGAACTGCGAAAGGTCTGCGAGTTTAGTGCCGATAGGGTATTTCGCCGGATCGAACACACCCCGGAAGACGAAGTCCTTCGTGAGCTTGCTCGCGCCTTCCTTATACTCCACCGTGACGATATAATACGACGGTAACGCGACCGGTACCTTGATTTTCGCATCGGCGGTAACACCCTTTTGTCCCATCAAGAGCTGGATCATGGGGATATCCTGGTTCTGCACCGCGAGATGGAGCGGAGTCACACCCGTGCTGTCGGCGGTCGCGGGAGCAGCACCGAGCTGGAGCAGGTATCGCACCATTTCGATCTTCTTATACTTCACCGCCTGGTATAACGGGGTTGTCTTATCGTCGGCCGCGACGTTGATCAGTTTCTTCTGGTCGGCGGGTTTCGGGACGGTGGTCAGCAGGAAGTTCACCGCGCTCTGATCCCATTTCATCGCGACGTAGTGCATCGCGGTCATTCCTTTGTATTTCAGGTTGACATTGGCTTTATTGAGGATGAGGTAATCGAGCAGGGGCTGCGACCATTTTTCCCCGAACGCGAAGTAATACGCGAGAACGGGTTGGGTCTTCAGATCGAACCCGACCTTCTCGACATAATTTTTCACGGTCGGCAAGTCATTATTTGTCAGGGCTTCCCAGATATCCGCCGCACCCAGCGGTTTGATACCCGCGAAAAGCATGACTAAGCCCAAAAATACGCTAAACTTTTTCATTTCTATCCTCCAAATCCCTTATTTTATTCCAAATAACTCTTTTATATGCTAACATAAATCATCATGTTTGGCAAAATTTATGCTGCGCTTTCAGAAAGGATTATATCATTTTCGGTAGAAAGGCGGAACCGCATAATCTTAAAAACGGAAATGGAGAAAAAAATGACAATTCGGCCGGCAAATCGTTCGGATGTCCCCGCACTCGCGTTGCTTTTAGGCGAACTATTTTCCATCGAGAAGGACTTTACCGTCGATTACCGGAAGCATGAGAAAGGCCTTGCGATGATGCTCGACTTCCCCGGCGAACGGACGATCATGGCCGCTGAGGACGGCGGAAAGGTAATCGGGATGTGCGCGGGGCAATTAAGCGTATCGACAGTCGAGGGCGGATGGTCGCTCTGGATCGAAGATATGATCGTCACCGAGGCTTACCGGGGGCAGGGGATCGGGCACAAGCTCATTTCCGCTGTTGCCGAATGGGGTAAAAAGAAGGGCGCGGTACGGCTTCAGCTTCTCGCGGATAAGAACAACACGCCCGCGATCGAGTTTTACTCGAAACAGGGATGGAAAACAGGCAACATGTTCTGCCTGCGGAAAACGGATTTTTAGGAGGCAAAGTGCGGATTCATCATATCGCGATATGGGTGAAGGACATCGAGGCGATGAAAGATTTTTATGTTAGTTATTTCGACTGTACTGCTTCGGAGAAATACATCAATCCGTTAAAACGATTTCAGTCGTATTTTCTCAGTTTTAACGGCGAAACCGCGCTCGAACTGATGAACTCAGGCATGATGGAAGGAACAGCAGGGGCACGGCCGGAATACGGTTATGCTCATTTAGCTGTTTCCGTCGGGAGCAACGAAATCGTCGATCGAATGACGGGGAGGCTAAGAGCGGACGGATATACAATCGAAAGCGCCCCGCGTCAGACCGGCGACGGGTACTACGAGGCGGTCGTCCTCGATCCGGAGGGGAACAGGATTGAAATCACGGTTTAGTGTCGTCCATATACTGCGGATAATGCTCTATGGCGCAGTCCGGACAGAGACTGTGCGAAAGAATCGTTTCAGAGTGTTTCATCAGGTAGTCATCAATCGGTATCCAACGGTCATTTATCCTGATCTTTTTACAGAACGAGCAGACCGGAAGGAAGCCCTCGAGATAACGTATCCTGCGGATAAATATGACGGTGAAGAAAATCGAGACCGCGGTTATTGCCATGATCACACATGTCTCGAAAATGCTTTCGGTATAGTTTATCGGGGTTTTTGGGGCGCCGAAAAGATAGTGAGGTAGATCGAAAACTTCATTCATCCATATGAGGGCGATGATCAGTCCAAATCCGATACTCTGTAAAAGGATCGCGGAACGAACAATGAAGTTTTTGGTTTTTATCGTTTTGGAATATACATTCTCCATCTTCAGCCCCTACATTATTATTTATCGGAAACCTCGAAATATCAAGTAGGATTCAAAAATATTTCTAAAAAAGTATCCGTGAATATTTGACGATTGAATGAGCAAAGGGTAATTTAATCATAGGAGAAATCTATGATAAATCAGGAAGTTAACGATTCCGGCAGTGTTTACGCTTTCTCGGCGAAAACGATCACCGGAGAAATGAAAAGCCTTTCCGAATACAAAGGGAAGGTGCTGATGATCGTGAATACGGCGAGCCTGTGCGGATTTACCCCGCAGTACGCCGGACTACAGGAGCTTTACCGGAAACACCGTGCGGACGGCCTCGAGATCATCGGTTTTCCCTGCAACCAATTCGACAATCAGGAACCGGGCACCGATGAGGAAATATTAAAATTCACGCGCGAGAAGTACGGGGTGGAGTTCCAGATGTTTTCAAAGATCGAGGTGAACGGCTCCGGGGCGCACCCTCTCTACCAATGGCTGACGACGACCGCGCGCGGATTCCTCGGTACGAAGGCGATTAAGTGGAATTTCACGAAATTCTTATTCGGCCGTAACGGCGAGTTCATCAAACGTTATTCCCCGCAGACGACACCCGAATCGATCGAAGGCGATATCCGCAAGGCGCTGGGATTGGAATAACGATCAATACGGCATGACGACCTGTATAGCCGACCTGAGTTCCTTCAGGATCGAGCCGTTGGTGGAGTCTTTGTTGAGCCAGATATCCGAAATGGTCACTCCGCCAATAATGTGCGTCACTTGATTTGTGTCGGCGTAGCCCCATGTGTCGTGCATGATGTAGGGGATACTTGATCTGTTTTAATCATAATCTCCATTAACACCTTCTCCGAAATGCAAATCTCTATTTACTCTATTTATCATAAAATCTTCCAAACTTTTGTATAAGCCATCTTTAATGTCTTTTTCTGAATACTCAACTCGATGGGTTATTATTGATAAATACTTATCCATATTGGGACCTGAAGTAATAAGTAGAAGCCCTTCCTTTATTCTAAAGAACGGATTTAGATATTTTCTTACTTGATCTGAAAGAAAGTTTCCGGCTCTTGTTAATTCTAATGCTAAATCTTCAACTAAATCAACATGAAAATCAAATAATTTTCCTAATTTATTATATAGTTCTGGATTCCCGTCATAAATTTTATATATTTTTTCTGTTATGTAAGAATTAAAATAACCGATTTTATACTTTGAAAAAACAAAAATTAAATCTTTTAATACAAAATTAAAATTTTTAATAGATGATTCAATCTCTCGATTTTGATTCCTTTTTGGCCATACCATACCTAATAACACTAAACTAAGCTTTTTGAGTCTCTCGAAAGAATCTTTATTAATACTTGGTTGGCCATCGCTAACTAGAGAAGAAGCCCAATTTTGCCAATCATTAAAATCAGCTAATCTACAGATTTCATCAATGTATGTTGAATATATCTCATCTGTATCTTGTTTATCAAAATCAAGTGATAAATTGTCCTTTACCCAAGCTTCATGTTTTTTTTTGTATTCTCTTAATAAATCAACAGAAAATTTATTGGGATTTTGGTCAACGAGTCTGTGATGTTTTTGACATAATAGCATTAAATTATCGTATGCGTCTCTTTCTTCATCGGCTAAATTAGAATCCCATCGAGGACCACCCGGTTCTCTTGCCGACATATGTGCTATATCACCTGTATTGGAAGAACAAGAATTATTTGGATCATCAAAGAATAATTCGGTTCTACAATCAGGGAAAGCACATCTATTTCCAGAACGTCCCCAAAGTCTTTTTATTGTCAGAGTTGATATGCTCATTTTCTTCCCCCAAAATAAATACTTTATAATTGAGAATAGGAAGTATTTACTTTGAAAGTATATTGATTTCTTCTAGGAAGTCAAGAGCAAATAAGTAATGATAAAAACAAAGTTCAGTGTTTAAGGCATCACGACCTGTATTGCCGACCTCAGTTCCTTCAGGATCGAGCCGTTGGTGGAGTCCTTGTTGAGCCAGATATCCGAAATGGTCACCCCGCCGATAATGTGGGTCACTTGGTTTGTGTCGGCGTAGCCCCATGTGTCGTGCATGATGTAGGGGATGTTGTTCACCTTACCGAGGTAGAGCATGATATGCCCCTTCTTATACAGCAGGGATGTCGCGGACGGCAGTTTGAGAAGCGCTGGGAGCTTGTCGGTCTCGGGAGTGTCTTTTTCGAAGGCATATAACGTTTTCCCGCAAAGGATCTGCTCGGAGGTGTTCCGGGGGAAGTTCAGCCCGACACACGCGAAAATCTGCCAGATGAACCGCGAGCAGTCCTGTTCCGCCCACATATCGCCCCATCCGTAGGGGGTGTGCAGGAGTTTGAACGCCTGATCGAGGATAACCCTCGGAGTGTACGGCAAGTAGCCCTTGTGACAATCGGACTTTTTTATATACGCGGCGGCGGTGTCGAACCCGCCGTTTTTCTTTTTCACGGGGAGCAGCACTTTCCACACCCCCGCCGACGCCTCGCCCAGAAGCGGCAGGCGTAATCCCATCCGCACGAACTCGAACGGCTGGGTGAGCGTCTTGTCCCAATAGAGATCGGCCTTCAACGAAGTCACTACGACGAACGGGTCGGCGGTCTGGTAGTTGTTGAGCTGTTTCACCGAACAGACCGCGACCTTCGAGGATTCGATCCAGCCCTCGGTCTGGGGCCCGCGGACAAAGAACCATTTCCCGTCGGCGGACCTATGCATGATGGCGACAGGCGTC